>DFEB01000028.1 GCA_002368605.1 Treponema sp. UBA3813
CTATTTGTTTCTTGGAATTTACAGTCTCCCCCTTAGTGAGCGGCACTGCATAGCAGGGCAAAAACGCTTGAGAAGCGTTTTTAGCGAGTCTCCCGAAGAGCTATGCTCGTAGGGCAAGCCCACTTTGTTGGTCGCTACCCCCTCTGCGGGGCAATTTTTTTATCTCTGAAATTTGCTTGTAAAATACAATCGCGGCGGGTATAATCGGCTATGGAAAACAAAACTGTAATTCTTTCTGATTTAGACGGCACGCTTTTTCACAATGACAAAAGCATTTCAGCCTTTACAAAAGATGTGATTGCCTCTGCCCAAAGCAAGGGGATTCTTTTCGGCATTTCTACCTCTCGTGCGCTGGTGAACGCTTCAAAATTTCTCGAAGGCCTTTCCCCGGACATTATGATTACGAACGGAGGCGGGCTTGCCTTTTACAAGGGCAAAAAAATCTATTCCAGTGCTTTTTCTGCCAGTGAAACTCGGACTTTGATTGACGAGGCTTTCAGGCTCTGCGGCAAAGATTTTACCATCAGCGTGGATAACGAGACCGGGCTTTTTTCAAATTCCAAAGAAGAATTGGGTGATAAATTCTGGACTTACGCTGATTTCGATGATTTTTCCGAGCCTGCCATGAAAATCTGCCTCAAAACGCCGGACAAGACAATTGTTGAAAAGATTCTTTTGAGCATCGGAATAGAAAACGCCGATTACCTTCCTTTTTCAGATATTCCTTGGTACAAAATCAGCAAAAAAGATGCGACTAAAGAAAAAGCGATTGAAAACCTATGCTCTTCCATTAATATCCGGCCAGAAAATATCGTGGCTTTTGGTGATGATTTCAATGACATTGGTATGCTAAAGATGTGTGGAAAGGGTGTCGCCATGGAAAACGCCATTCCAGAAGTAAAGGCTTCTGCCGATGAAATCTGCCAGTCAAACGAAAACGACGGAGTCGCAAAGTGGATTCAGCGTTGTTTCGTCTGTCAGGAATTTTAGATTTTAGCAGTTTCTGCCTTCAACGGCCGCATATTTTCGCAAAAGCTTCATCAAGTCGTCGAACTGGCTTGGCGTAAGGCTCTGCTCGCCGTCGCAGAGGGCTTTTTCGGGATTGTTATGCACTTCGATGATAAGTCCGTCTGCTCCCACGGCTACTGCCGCTTTTGCCAGAGTTGGAACCATCCACCGTATTCCGCAGGCGTGGCTGGGGTCGATGATGACAGGAAGATGGGTCTCTTTTTTAAGATATGGAACGATGGAAAGGTCAAGGCAGTTTCGCGTGTAGTTGTCGAAAGTGCGGATTCCACGCTCGCAGAGAATTACATTTTCGTTTCCGCTTGCCATGATGTATTCCGCGCTCATCAAAAATTCTTTTACCGTGGCGGAAAGTCCCCGTTTTAAAAGAATCGGATTCTTGAGCTTTCCAACTTCTTTAAGAAGGTCAAAATTTTGCATATTTCTGGCTCCAATCTGAATGATGTCCACATCCTCGAAAAGTGGAATCTGATTGATTGCCATAAGCTCGGTTACGATGGGAAGACCTGTTTCTTTTCTGGCGATTTTAAGAAGCTCAAGCCCCTCCGCTCCCAGGCCCTGGAAAGAGTAGGGGGAAGTGCGAGGCTTGAAGGCTCCTCCCCTGAGGAATCTGGCTCCGCTTGCCTTTACGGCCTTTGCCACTTCAATAATCTGCTCTTCCGTTTCCACCGAGCAGGGGCCTGCCATGATAGCGCAGGTTTTTCCGTCACCGATGTCGGCGCCAAGATTTCCGTCCGCCGCTGATTTTACTGAAATCACAGTGTCCTTCGGGTGGAAGGAGCGGCTGGCCTGTTTGTAAGGTGCCTTTACCCGCTGGGCGCTTTCAACAATCTCGTTGGCAAGCAGTTCTTCCGGCGTAATCCGGCTGGTGTCGCCAATCAAGCCCAAAATCGTTACATCAGCACCCTTTGACTCGTGGATGTCAAGCCCGCGGGATTTGAGTTTTGCCTTTAATTCATCAACTTTCTGTTTTTCTGCACCGTTTTTCAATACAACAATCATTTTTTTACTCCTGAGTTTGTCCACAGATTTACACAGATTCTCACAGATTTTTTTGTCAAAATTGTTTGATTTTTATAATCTGTGCTAATCCTGCTAATCTGTGGATTTTAATTTTGTAATATTTTGGGCATAAAAAAAGGACTTCCGGTCTGGAAGTCCTTAGAATTGCCTAAATTAATTCGCAACTTTACGCATTCAAAACTGGCGTATGACTTCCATAGCGGGCACGAGAAAAATAAAAATAGCCATAATAAAAGTAAGCCTTCGTAAAAGAAGCCTGCTGGCTAGAGAAAGATTTTTCTGTCGCATAAGAAGTGTTGCGATTCATAAATTCAGTTTAATTCCTTTTAAGTTATTTTGTCAAGCTATCTTCTGCCAAATGTTTCTAAGTTTGCAAGTCCGCGTTTGAATTGTGTGGCGACTTCGTTGTCGTCGCCATAGCAATTCAAACGCGATTATCTTCGGCCAAATGCTTCTAAATTTGCTAATCCGCGTTTGAATTGCGGAATTCTCGCGCAGGCTGTGGTGTCCCAGTCACTTCGGTCGCCCCTTTTCAGGAAGTGATAGGCAACGCCCGCAATCATGGCTCCGTTGTCTCCGCAGAGTTTTAGAGGTGGGAAGATGCACTTAATGTCACTTCGTTCGGCAAGAAGCGCACGGAGCCTTGAATTTGCCGCGACACCGCCGCCAGCCACCACGGTTTTAAGCCCTGTGTCTTCGACTGCACGGAAAAGCCGGCTGGTCAAGGTCTTGCAGGCAGTTTCCTGAAAGGCGGCGCAAAGATTTTCGGTCGTGTTTTCATAGCCCGGCTTTAAAAATGAGTCTGCCTGATGGATTACGGCCGTTTTCAGCCCTGAAAATGAAACATCGTAGCGGTTGGTCTCCCGCTTGTCGAGTTTTGCGATTGGAAAAGCAAAAGATTTCGGGTCGCCTTTTTGAGCGAGACGGTCAATCACGACTCCGCCGGGGTAGCCCAGTCCGTAAAATTTTGAAACCTTGTCAAAAGCCTCGCCCACGCTGTCATCAACCGTCGTACCGAGTACCTCAAGGTCGTCAAATCCGTTGACTTTGGCGATGATTGAGTGACCGCCCGAAACCAAAAGCCCAAGATATGGATACTGAATGTCGTTTTCAAGGTGAGCGGCGTACATGTGGCCCAGCATGTGGTTGATTGCGATAAAGGGCTTTCCTGTCGCCCAGGCCAGAGTCTTTCCGAAAGTGAGGCCGACCAAAAGGCTTCCCATTAAGCCCGGCCTGTTAGTGGCGGCGATTGCGTCCACCTGCTCTAAGCTCATGTCGGCTTCGGTTAAAGCCTGCCTTACCACAGGCAAAATCCACTCGGCGTGCTTGCGGCTGGCAATCTCCGGAACCACGCCCTTGTAAATCTGGTGAAAGGGAATCTGGGTTGCAACCACATTGGAGATAATTTTTTTTCCGTCCTCAACAATAGCACAGGCGGTTTCATCGCAAGATGATTCTATTCCTAAAACTTTCATATACTTCCTTCTATCTTAACATGCTGGGCGTGGCGAATCGGTAGCCGGCGGCTTTCATTTCCGGGTACATTTCGGAAAGAAGGTCTGGCAGGATTTTCACGCTCTTGTCCACATGACCGATGACGATTGCCCGGCCGTGGCGGTTGGCGTAGGCTAAGGTTTCCCTCATGCGCTCAAGCATTTTTGCCCGGTCTATGTCGTTGTCCAGATAGGGGCCTGCCTTTTCAAAAATGTGCATGTCCCGCTCCAGAGCCGCTTGGGGAGCCTGAGTTACCGCCGTCGTCCGCGAGTCTAAAAAATATACTCCCATTTCATTACAAACTTCAAGAACTGCGCCGATTTTTATGACATTTGATGTAATCAGCGAGCCTTCGTGATTGTTCATGCCCTTAACTCCGGGGCCAAGCTCCAGAAGATTCTGCTTTACGATTTGCGCGATTTCGTAAGTTGACATGTCCGCAGTGATTTTGCCCGGCCCTGGATCCAGATTTAAGTTCATGGATTGCATGGGCTGGTGCAGAATCACCTCTTTCCCAGCCGCCCTGATTGCGTCGGCACAGGCTCTGGACTGGCTCAGTTTGGGAAGGACTGCAATGGTAATGGGGAAGGGGAGTGAGGCATATCTCTTTGTGTTTTCCACGCTGCGGCCTGCGTCATCGATAATAATCACAACTGTTGCTCCGTTTGAAGCCGGCGGAAGGTCAAACCTGTTTCGGGGAACATTCTGCTGAATCTGCTCCTGCTGCTTTGGCGGCGTGACAGAGGCAATCTGGGAATTCTGATTTGACGAAGTTTTTACGCTCTCGGTCTTTTTTACCGGCTGTGCCTGAGGGGTTGTTTTTTGCGTCTGCGCGGGCTTTTCGCTCTGTTTTGTTTCTTTTTTTTGCTGGACAGCTGGCTTTACCTGCTGCTTCTGCGCGACCTTTTCCTGTTTGTGAGGGTTTGTTTTGGGAGTCTGAATTTTTTCTGCTGTTTTTTCGGCTTTCGCCTGAGATTGAGCCTGTGCTTTTTGCAAAGGAATTGCGCCCGGCTCTTTAGTAAGAATTACGCTTAGAGTAAGGGCAAGCACGCAGAGTCCAGAAATTAGTGCAGAGAGAAGAATGACTTTGTTTTTTGCGAGTGTAACCTTTGGCTTTTTCGCTTTCGGTCGTTTTGTGGGCGTCGAACGTTTTGTGCGTGTGCCTGTACTTTTTTTTGGCATAGATTGAATCTATTTTATCAATTTTTTCTATTCTGTGCTATGCCGTGTACAACTCCAGTTTATTTTCGTCTACTGCCTTGCGGATTTTTTTGAGCGCCTTGATTTCTGTCTGGCGGATAGTTTCGGCTGAAACTCCAAGACTTGTTCCCAATTCCCTCAGTGTCGGTGCATGGACTTTTCCTTCAAAATTGTAGCGGCCTGCGAGAACGATTCTTTCTTTTTCTGAAAGATTTGCCACAAGCTCTTTGATATTGCTTTTTGCGATTTCCATAAAGAAAGCTCGTTCTGGGTCGTAAGTAAAATCCGGGATAAGGTCGCCGATTGTCGCTGAGCTTTCATCGCTGCATTCACAGTCAAGGCTTGTGCAAGTGTAGAGACAGTCTAGGGCTTCCTTAAGCTCATCCTCGCTGATTCCCAGTGAATAAGCCAGTTCTGCCGTCGTTGCTTCCCGTCCTGTTGCCTGAGTGTATTCGTCCTGCATGTTTGAGAGACGGCGGAGAACTTCTTCTTTGCGCTGGGGAATCGCAATCATCGAAGTCTTGTTGTGAATGAATCGGAGCATGTACTGTAAAATCCAGGGATAGGCGTAGGTGGAAAAGCGCGTATTGTAAGTGCGTGAGAATTTTTCGGCGGCGGCCATAAGCCCCAAATTTCCTTCCTGAATCAAGTCCATCGTAGAGACCTTGTAAGTTTTTCTGAATTTGTTGGCAATGCTGACAACGAGGCGAAGATTTGAATTAACAAGCCGTTTGACAGCGTTTTTATCGCCAGAAGCGATTTGAGTCGCGATTTCTTTTTCTTTGTCCGCGTCCAAAAGCGGATATTTTTGAATTTGGCTCAAATACATCTCATACATCTTCATAAAAAAAACTCCTGAAAGCCATTTTTTGGCTACGAAAATATACAAGCAAGAAGCGTGCCAAGTTTTTAAATTGAGAATAAAGAATTTAAAATTAAGAATTAAATCTTGATAATATAAAGAATTATTCCTTTAAGGGGAGATGATATTGCCTGAAAAACGAAACTTGAATTTGTGCAAATTTTAATACAAATTTATGATTTGACCGTATAAAAATGTAGACAGGGACTTTTGCCGTATAAAATTTTATACATGGGGGAGATCATCTCGCTGGGGCTGTTCCGCAGCTCGCTCACGCTCGGTCGCAAAAGCGACTGGCTTTGCCACTGCTCCATAGCCAAGCCCGCCTTATCTCATATAAAAAATTTTAACGCACTGTTTTAACTTTTCAATGTTTTTGTTATAATTTTTCTACTTTCTTTATGGAGAATTTACTATGTTTGTAACTTGTTTGGATATGGAAGGCGTTCTCGTGCCTGAAATTTGGATTGCTTTTGCCGAAGAGTCTGGAATCCCGGAACTCAAACGCACCACCCGCGACGAGCCTGATTATGACAAGCTCATGGCCTGGCGCATCGGAATCTTAAAGGAGCACGGGCTCACCCTTAAAGACATTCAGAACACAATCGCCAAGATTGACCCGCTTCCCGGCGCAAAGGAATTTTTGGACAAACTTCGCGCAAAGTGCCAGACAATCATTTTGAGCGATACTTTTGAGGAATTTGCAGCTCCTCTCATGCAAAAAATGGGTATGCCTACGATTTTCTGCAACTCTCTTGAAGTTGACTCAGATGGCTTTATCGTTCGTCACAAAATGCGCTGTGAAAAATCAAAACTTACGACTGTTAAGGCCCTGCAGTCAATCGGCTACGAGACAATTGCCTCAGGCGACAGCTACAACGACCTCGCCATGATTCAGGCAAGCAAAGCCGGCTTCCTTTTCCGCACGACCGACAAAATCAAGGCTGACTTCCCCAATATTCCTGCCTTTACCGAGTTCGACCAGCTTTACGAGGCGATTTGCAAGGTTCTACTCGCTTAAAAGTGCGATTTCCTCTTGGCTAAGCTCACGGTAGCCACCAAGGGGGATTTTCGGGTCGAGTTCAAGCAGGCCCATCTTAACCCGCTTTAAGTAGACCACTTCGTTCCCCAACTGGGCGAACATGCGCTTCACCTGATGAAACTTGCCTTCATAAATCGTAAGAAGACAGTCGATATGCCGGCTACCTTGCGAGTTTTCATGCGGTAGGGCATGGAACCCCGTAGTTGTGGAGTGAGTGGGGCGAACGGAACAATGAGCGTCAGCGAAGGGTGGAACGCCCGACGGCGCAGCCGTACCGCCATTACTAATTGCTGATTCCTCAATTCTAAATTCTTCATTATGCATTGTGAATTGAATCTCGCTGGGCTGGGCGTCAAATCCCTCTTCATTGCCTTCCCGGTCAATCCAAAAGCCTTTCGTGAATTTTTCGCTGTATTTTTGTTTTTCTTCCTCGGTCAGGCTGTCCCTTAAGCCCACGGCGTAAGTTTTTGGCGCGTGAGTTTTGGGAGAAAGCAGTCGGTGGGTGAGCTTTCCGTCTGTGGTGAGAATCAAAAGGCCTTCTGTGTCGATGTCAAGCCGGCCCATGCAGTGAAGGTCTCCGCCAAGGAATTTGTGGCGCAAAGAATCGTCCAGCAAGTCAAAAACCGTGCGGTGCTCTCCGTCCTTGTTGGCGCAAACTACATCGGCGCACTTGTTCATCATGATGTAGATGTCGTGCTGCAATTTGATTTCTTCGCCGTCAACGCAGACTACATCTTTTTCAATATCGAGCTGAAAGCCTGAGTCGTAGACGAACTTGCCGTTTACGGTCACAAGCTCATCACGGAGCAGCTTTTTTACATCCTTTCTGGAGCCAAATCCGTGGTGAGAGAGTATTTTGTCGATTCTGTCCATGAGTATATTCTAGCACAAATTGCATTAATTTTGGCAAAGGAAAATTAAATGGACGCCATTGTCGTGCTCAAGGGCAATACTTGACCAGGATTTCCTTTGTTTTTATCCATAAAATGGAGTGTGTCATAAAAATGAAAATATGATATAATAAGAAATTGGTAAAAGTCATAAAGATTTTATACCGACAGTTTTGTCGGCTTTGAAAAATTTATGAAGGATACAGAGAAATTATGTTATGCTGACACGCCACTGGGCTGGTGAAAAAGGAAGTAAAAATGAAATCAATAAGAAAAAAAGCATTAATTGCAAGCATTATAGAGTTTTTCGTCTTTTCGTTTGTCGGCTTTTCACTAGTGCTCATGCTGTTTCATGCTGGAATTTTGGCATTTCCTGTAATTGCATTCATGTGGACTTTCTGGGGATTCAATGTACTGACATTTTTTATCGGAATCAAAATAAAATTGCGGTACAGGCTTTCTTTTGCGGTCCTGAACTTTCTTGTGATATCGCTACTCCTTGCTTTTCTGATAAATTCT
>DFEB01000027.1 GCA_002368605.1 Treponema sp. UBA3813
CCGATTCCCGAAAATGTCTACACGCTCACCGATGACTTTCCGGTAACGACAATGGGCTTTTCAAATCAGACGATTTGGTGGGATAACGAAAAAGGGCAGATTGACCATTACACCGAAGATTTCAGAATCGTCATGGAAACTTATCTTGGAAATCAGTTCGATTTTACAGGAAAGGCTCACGCTGAAGTCACTGATTTTGAGCGCACTGCAACAGAAGAGAATCTTGCGGTGGTTTTGGAAAAAGTAAAAGACTTGGATTTGGAAGATGTCAGCGTCACCAAGAGCGAAAAAGGACTCACAATCTCTGTCGAAAACATTCAGTTTAAGCCAAATTCCGCGGAGCTTTTGGACTCAGAAAAAGTCAAACTTAACAAAATCGCGAAAATCATCGAGGACTTCCCCAACGACCTGCTGATTTCCGGTCACACAGCCCTTTCAGGAAGTGCGGAAAGCTGCCAGATTTTGAGCGAGGAGCGGGCTGATTCAGTTGCACAATACCTGATTAAGACCGGCGTCCGCGACAAATATCATGTTTACACACAGGGCTTCGGCGCCCGCGTTCCCATCGCGTCAAACGCAACTCCCGAAGGAATGGCAAAAAACCGCCGCGTAGAAATCACGATTCTCGATAAATAAAAAGAATTTTCTCGAATTGTTGCCGAAAATCAACTTTTTTCGCCTATATATAGCAGGAGAAAAAAATGGCAGATACCGAGAAATTTTCTTTTGACGGGATTGGGGTGGCGGAAGGCAGCGCGGACGAGCTCTTTGATGCGGACGGAGCTGTCCGGGCAGCCCGCGAAGGCTTTCATGTTCCTTTTTTGTTTCCATGGCAGCGAATCGTAATCGCCAATATTCTGGACGGAGAGGCTGCCTTGCGAGAAGACGAGGATTTTTCCAATCACACTGACGATGATGATTTGTACCGCGGTCGGCAGATTGTGCTTTTGCCCACTGGGGCGGGAAAATCCATGTGCTTTTTAGTGCCCGCCCTGCTTTTACAAGGAGCCACCCTCGTCATTTATCCCCTGCTTGCCCTCATGAGCGACCAAAAACGCCGCATGGAAGAGGCGGGCATCCGCTGCGTGGTCTTTAAGGGCGGTCAAAGCGCAGAAGAGCGGGAAGAGAATTTCGCTGCCCTTTCTGACAGCGAAAATCCCGCCAGAGTAATCATCGCAAATCCCGAAGTTTTGAGCGGGGAAAAACTCTTGGAGCGGCTCTCTCAGGTCAAAATCTCCCACATCGCCATTGACGAGGCTCACTGCGTCTCGGAATGGGGCGACTCTTTCCGTCCTTCTTATCTGGAGCTTGGCAGAATCCTCAAAAGGCTTGATGTCAAATTGATTACGGCCTTCACCGCCACTGCAAGCAAACCTGTTCTCGACCGCATTGCAGAAATCCTTTTTGACGGAAATTATCATCTCGTGCGGGGAGATAGCGACCGAGCCAACATTCACTATGAAGTGCGCTATGCCTACGCAAAAAAGAAAGCCGCTCTTGAAGCCGCCCTCACCATGAAAAAGCCCCTGATTATCTTTTGCGGAAGCCGCCGCCGTACCGAAGAAATGGCTCACCTATGCGCCTCATATTTCGGCTCAGAAAAAATCCGCTTTTATCACGCCGGGCTTACCCGCGAAGAAAAAAATGCCGTGGAAGAGTGGTTTTTCAGCTCAAAAGACGGAATTCTCACGGCGACTTGCGCTTACGGCATGGGCGTTGACAAATCAGATATTGCCAGCGTCGTGCATTTGGACGCGCCAGAGCATCTGGAAAATTTCATTCAAGAGGCCGGGCGAGCGGGGCGTAACGGAGACAATGTAAATTCCCTCTTGATTTGGAATCACGCTGACAGCGTTCGCTGGCGGCAGGCAAAAGAAGGAAGCAGGGAACGGGCTTTGGGTAACTTCGCCATGAGCAAAACTTGCAGGCGGCAGAATATTTTGGATTATCTTGGGGGCGAAGAAACTGTCTGCTCAGGCTGTGACATCTGCGACGCGGCAGCCAGCGGCAAAAAAATCTCTTACACGGCCTGGGACGCAAAATTGGCCTTCGACTTTATCAAAAAAAATCGCCGCCTCTACACACGGCAGGAAGCGACGGGCGAACTGACAGAGCAATTTAATAGAAAGAAGTTAAAAATCTTCGGAATCAATGTCTGGGACGCCAAAGACACCGCCGAAATCATCGCCCAGCTCTTCTCAGAGCGAAAAATCCGGGTTTGCGGCACTTTCTGGCGTGACCGGCTTGACATCGTAAAAAACAGGAAAAATCTTTTCGGTATTATTCCTCGTCGCCAGCGGCATCGTCTCCACCTTCTTCGGCGGCTTTTTCGGCTGGAGCTGGAGCGGGCGCGGCGATTGTTTTCTTAGCTTTTGGAGTCTTGGGCTTTTTTCGGTAACGCACCACATAGGCACACAAATCCATAAACAGGAAAACGATGACCGCCGTAATAATCACGCGCTTGTCAGAGAGAACGGCCTTAATCACCGGGAGAAAGTCATGTGTATTCATCATATAAATGATTATCGGCAAAAACGAGAGCAAACGCAACCTTAAAAAGGTTTCTTTTTCTCTCGCGCTCTTTTTATTTTCCAAATTTTGTGTTACATTTTTCGCATGGTAGGAATCGTTGATTACAACGCTGGCAACATCAAAAGCGTTGAGCGTGCGCTGGGATTTTTGAAGGCAGAATATGTCCTTTCAAAAAATCCCGCCGATTTAGAAAAGTGCGACCGCCTTATTTTTCCGGGCGTGGGCGAAGCAAAATATGCCATGGAGCAGCTAAAGCTCACAGGTTTTGACTCATTTTTGCGTGACTGGGCAAAGGCTTCTAAGCCGCTTATGGGTATCTGCCTGGGAAGCCAGATTATCTTTGAGCATTCAGAAGAAGGCGACGTGGATTGCTTAGGGCTTTTAAAAGGCAATATCCGTCATTTTGAAAGCGTCTGGAAAGAGATTCCCGTGTCAGAGCACGGGAATGACAAAAGTTTAGAGCACGGGAATGACAATACCCTGTCATTGTCGGGCTTGACCCGACAATCCCTCAAAGTGCCTCACATAGGCTGGAACAATCTGGAATATGCCAACGGCTCCTCTCCCCTTTTCAACGGCGTGGACGCAAAATCAGACTTTTACTTCGTGCATTCATATTTGATTCAACCAAGCGACCAGTCAATCGTAAAAGCCTGGGCAAATTACGGCTGTAAAGTTCCAGCCTGCGTAAGTCAGGGAAGCATCACCGCCTTCCAGTTCCACCCCGAAAAGAGCGGACGAGCTGGGCTTAAAATCTTGGAGAATTTTATAAAATGTTAAAAAAGCGAATTATTGTCTGTCTGGATGTTAAGGACGGACGGACTACAAAAGGCGTTAAGTTTCAGAATAATATCGATATCGGTGACCCGGTGGAGATGGCAAAAAAATATTACGAGCAGGGAGTTGACGAGCTTGTTTTTTATGACATCATGGCTTCGGCTCGCGGGCGGGGACCAATCCTCGACTTGATTTCACGCGTTGCAGAGCAGGTTTTCATTCCTTTCTGCGTGGGCGGCGGAATCGGCTCCATCGAAGACATCCGTTCAACGATTCTGGCCGGTGCCGAAAAAATCTCCCTCAACTCTCAGGCTGTCAAAAATCCTGACCTTATCCGCGAGGGTGCGCGAATCTTCGGAAACCAGTGCATCGTTCTTGGCATGGATGCCGCAAAAGATTCCGAAATGCCATCAGGCTACAGGGTTTATATCAACGGAGGCCGAGTCAAAACTGACTTAGACGCCCTTGACTGGGCAAAAAAAGCCGTTTCTTTGGGAGCGGGCGAAATCGTACTTAACTCAATCGACGCTGACGGCGTTCGTCAGGGCTATGAGCTGAATGTCACCCGCATGATTGCCGAAAATGTGAGCGTTCCCGTAATCGCCTCTGGTGGCGGCGGAAAGCCTGAGCACTTGGCAGATGTCTTAACAAGCGGAAAAGCTGACGCGGCCTTAATCGCCAGCATGGTTCACTCAATGGGCTACACCGTTGACGGAATCAAGGCCGATTTGAACAAATTAGGCGTTCCCGTTCGATTGTAAAAAAAGCCACCGTTTGAAGTGATTTTTATCACGATTCAGCCGGTGGCATTTTTTTTAGAATTCGTCCTTAAAGCTCTTCTTGTAAGAAGAAGCGCCGCTTCGCTCTGTCTGAGCATGGGTTCTGCGCCCGAAGCCACGGTCACGATCTCGTCCGCCGAATCCGCGATCTCGGTCACGGCCAAATCCACGGTCTCTGTCCCGTCCGAATCCGCCTCGTCCACGACCGCCAAAACCACGGTCTCTGCCGCCGAAGTCGTCAAAGTCTCGGTCTCTGCCACCGCGACCGCCGCCGCTCTTTGAATCTACATGAACATGAGGGATTTTTCCGCTCTGTGACAAATCAAGAACTTTGTTTGCGCTTTCGATTGGCAAGCTGACAAGAGAGAAGTTCGTTGAAACATCGATGCGGTCAACCAGTTTGCCGGGAATATTGAGCAAATCGCTGAAATAATCTGCGATTCCTCTTGCATTGTATCCGTCCCGTCGGCCAAGCTGGATGAAAAGCCGCTTCTGGTCGCTTCGCTCTTCGCCGCCTTCAAATCGCTCTCGGCGTCCTCCCATGCCGCGCTCGCCTCGTCTTCCGCCCCGATCACGGTCACCGAATCGGTCTCCGCGGGGGCGAATCGGCGTGATGTCGCCATAGTGTGATTCGTCCAAAGATTTTCCGTAATCAACGCTCAAGATTCCAGCCAAAACGGCCTGTGCATTCTGACCTTCGCAAAGCTCAGCCGCCATTTTTGTATAGATTTCGTCAACGGATTTGAGCTCAGGAACGAAATCGTCCTGCTTGTCCAAATCTTCGCCCTCAACCTGAGCCTTTCCGCCGCCGATGTAGACAACGCCGTCTTTGACATCAGCAGGATCGCGCATGAGGCCGAGCTGAACTTTGAGGGTTTCCAACATTCGCTCCCGTTTGACTTCGAGAACTTTCTTGACGCTTGGGATTTCTTCTTCGTTAAGCTCTCCCTTAGCTGCCTTGCGGACAGTGTTTTTGAGGAACTCAAGTTTCCGTCGCTCTTCCGGACGCACAAATGTGATAGCCGTTCCGCTTGTTCCCGCTCGGCCAGTTCGTCCGATTCGGTGAATATATGTGGCCCCGTCATAAGGAAGAGAATAGTTTACGACATGGCTAAGTCCGTTGATGTCGATACCACGAGCCGCAACATCTGTCGCCACGAGAACGCGGGTTTTTCGGCTTCGGAAGCGGGCAAGAATCTTCTCGCGCTGGCCCTGAGGAATGTCTCCGTGCAAGGCCGCAACATCATAGCCTTTTTCGTCCAACATTCGGGTAACATTGTCGGCATCGTTTTTAGTCTGAGTGAAAACAAGACCGTAGAAATTCGGGCTCATATCGATGATTCGTACCAGAGCTTCGATTTTGTCGCCTTCGCGGACGAACCAGTATTTCTGCTCAATAAGAAGCGGCTCTTCAACAAAGCCCTCTTCCTCACAAATTTCATAGTCACCCATGAACTGCTCGGCGATTCGCAAGATTGGCTTCGGCATGGTGGCGCTGAAAAGCAAAATCCGTGCGTCCGGCTTGGCCTGCTCAAAAATATGCTCGATGTCGTCGATGAAGCCCATATCAAGCATTTCATCGCCTTCATCAAGGATAAAGTAATCAATCTGGTCGAGTTTGAGAGTTCCCCGCTCCAAGTGATCCTGAATTCGTCCCGGTGTTCCAACGACGATTTCACAACCACGCTTCAAGTCACGGATTTGGTCGCGGTAGCTCGCTCCTCCGTACAAAACTGTGGTTCTAGGGAATTTTCCGCTGGTAAAAGTCTGGAGTTCGTTACAAGTCTGAATTGCAAGCTCGCGGGTCGGTTCCAAAATAAGGGCGCGAACATGGTCGCTCTCTTCGTGAACCCGCTGGACGATTGGCAAGCCGAATGCGGCTGTTTTACCGGTGCCTGTCCTGGCCTTAGCGATAATGTTGGCATCTCCGTTCAAAAGACGCGGAATTGCCAAAACCTGAATGGGCGACGGATGCTTAAAGCCCTTCTTTTCGATGGCGGCAAGAATCGTCTCATCAAGGCCTAAATCTGCGAAGGAAATCTCTCCGTCGTCTTCTGAGTCCTCATCGGAATTCTCTGAATCTGATTCGTCAAAATCGACTTCATCATCGGAATAATCTTTTTCCAAATCGTCGGCGAATTGCTCCAGCTGCGATTTAGATTCTTCATTTGAAACTGCCTGATTCTCTGCAGAGACAGTTTCCCCATTGGTGACGACTGAATCGTCAAATTCTAAATTTTCCATTTGTGTCCCCTATGGCGTGTCTTTGCCCTTGGGAATCGCAAAATCTGTAAAAGTGGATTTTTATTACCGGAGACAGCCGATAATCTATGCGAAATCAAAAGCGTAAACACGCAAGAAAATATGAAACTAAAAAGTTTCCAAGAAGCCCTCTGCTTCTTTAAGAATGTTGCTCTACTATATCGGAAATATTTAACAAATGCAAGCAAATTATTGAAAATATCGCATTTAAAACTTAGTGTTTTCTTTTCTTGTATTTTATGGTATAATCTTTATCTATGAGTGAAGAAAACATTGAATTCGCTGTTGATCAGCGTGTCGTGTACCCAAGTCAGGGTGTCGGCCAGGTAAAAGAAATTTTTGAAAAAAAGGTCGGCGAAAATACGGTCAAATACTACAAAATTTATCTCGAAGTATCTGACATGGTCGTTATGGTTCCTGTCGCAAATGCAAGCATGATTGGAATTCGACCGATTGTTTGTGCAGAAGATGCTCAAAAGGCACTTGAATTGCTGGGACAAGAAATTGAGCCAGTCACTTCAGACTGGAAGCTCCGCTATCAGATGAACCTCGACCTGCTCAAAAAAGGCAGCATTTTCGACATCGTTAGCATTGTTCGCACCCTTTATCATCGTTCGAAGGTAAAGGAATTGCCGATTTTGGAGCGCAAACTCTACGACAATGCAAAAAAACTCCTTGAAGACGAAATCGCATTCGCTCTCGGCAAGCCATCAAAAGAAATCGAAGCTATGCTCCACGCAAAACTTGAACCGTTGGGTGCAATGATTAGCAAAAAATCTCCAATTATTGATGATGACGATGATGATGATGATGAATTTGCAGACGATGTAAACGATTCGGACGAATCAGAAAACGAAGATTCAGATGACGAAGATTCTGACGAGGCTGATTCTGGCGACGAAATGGACGATGACGGAGACGACGACGAGTAATGGCACAAAACGATGAACTTGCTCTGATTCTGGTTGCGGCAGGCTCTTCTGCCCGAATCGGTTTTGACAAAACAGGCACAAAAATAAAAAAGGAATATCTCGCTATGAACGGCGGCACTGTGCTTTCATGCGCGGCCAAAGCCTTTCTTTCCACGCTGGATTTTTCAACCGTTGTTGTCACTTATCCAAATTCAGACAATGCCGAAGATTTAAAGGCAAATGAGCAAAAATCAAAAGACGCTCTTTTTGCCGATGATTTTGTCAAAAACTACAAGGCCAAGTTCATTTTTGTTCCTGGTGGCAAAACTCGTCAGGAATCAGTGCATGACGCCCTTGAGGCAATCAGCGAGAATTCTCCTGACTGCTCCCTTGTTTTCATTCATGACGGCGCGCGTCCTTTCCTTAAGGCAGAAACTGTCCAGCTCACTTACCGGGCGGCAACTGAATTCGGAGCGGCGGTTCCAGGCTTACAGCCCACTGAAACTCAAAAAAAGATAGACGAAAACGGCTTTATCGTAAAACATTTGCTTCGAGCCAGCCTCACCGCCGTGCAAACGCCCCAGGTTTTCAAATTTGAGCCCATTCTTGAAGCCCACAGGATTGCCGCTGAAAGCACAAAAACTTTCACCGATGACACCGAAATTTGGGACGAATACGCATCAAAGCGCAAGGACGAAAATGGTGAGCCTTATTCCCGCGTAAAAGTCGTGCTTGGCGATCCTGAAAACAAAAAAATCACTTATCCCGAAGACATTAAATTCCTATGATTCGCGTTGGATTAGGCTACGACAAACATGTTCTCACCGAGGGGCGAAAGCTCATGCTCGGTGGAGTCGAAATCCCCTTTGAAAAGGGAGAAGCCGGCCACTCTGACGGCGATGTGCTTCTTCACGCAATCACAGATGCTTTACTGGGAGCGTCAGGCTTGGGCGACATAGGCTCATACTTTCCGCCCAGCGAAGCCCAATGGAAAGACGCTGACTCAAAACTTCTTTTAAAAACCTGCTGGGAAGATGTAAAAAAAGCCGGCTGGCATTTAGGAAACATGGATTGCGTCATCGCTCTTGAAAGACCTAAGTTTCTTCCTTACCGCCAGCAAGTAATCGAATCAATTGCAGGCGTTCTGGGCGTTGAGCCATCTCAAATTTTCGTAAAAGCCAAAACCGGCGAAAAACTGGGCGACATCGGGCAAGGCAGGGCCGTGGAAGTTTGGGCTACTTGCCTCTTGGAAAAATAGGGGGAAGTAATTTTTGTTACAGTCCCATATCAATAACCATTTCAACTTCACCCACGGTTCTCTTGTAGCGGCGGGCAATTTCCTCAACTGTCCAACCCATTCGCTTGAGAGAAATAATTGTTTCTCGGTCTTTTGGAGACAAGCGAGAATTCGTATTATCTGTACTTGAATCAGCGGCAGAAGCCTCAACTTCATTTTTTGTAATTCGCTCAAGCATGTCGAATTTGTCATTTATTTCCTGAGACAAATTCGCGAGTCGCATTTCTGTATTGACAATTCCTTCTTTTGCACGCTGAACTTGTTCAGTACGCTTTTCAGTTTCTTCCAAAAGATTCTGCAAAGAAGTCATCTGCTCGACAGCTTCATTTATCTTTCCAGAATTGTGCATAATTTCATCGATTCGAGCCTGAATCTGTGTAATGGTATTTGGAAGAGCCATTGACTGATTGCTCACAGTGTCGAGACGACTTTCTATTGCTTTGAGATTGTCGAATGTTTTATCAACTTGACCGGAAAGCTGCTCAATGATTGTCTCTTTTCGTTCAAGACTGTCATAACGAGTCGAAATTTTATCCAAGGATTCTTGGAATGTACGGACTGTAAGTCTCATTGAGTTCAATTCGTCACTTGTGGATTGCAACTCATTAATTTTCTGGTCCATTGTATCGCTCAAAGTGACAAGTCTGTTAAAGTCGCGCTCGATAGAATCAATCTGAGATTTTTCTGAAGTAAATCGATTGAGTTTCTGCTCAATATCTTCATTAATTTTCTGAATAGCCATAAAGTGAGTTTCCAAATCTGAAACAACTGACTGATAAGTATCTACGCGGGCAAGCTCTTTCTTGATGTTCTCAATTTGCCCCTCAAGTTCAGCCTGAAGTTCATCGGCTTTCTTGAATGCCTGCATCTTTGTTTCAAAATTCTTGACCTGAGCATCAATTTCGCTGAAGCGACTCTGCAACGCATCGACATTGTTGTTCATCTGCATGATTGTTTCACCCTGCCGCTCGGCAAGCTGATCACGCATATCTTGTATCTGCCGCTGAATTTCATGGACAGCGCGGTCAGAATCGGAATTCTGTGCAACAACGCGGGCCTGAGTTTCGTTAAGCATTCGCTCGTATGACTCCTGTTGCTCGGCAATAATCTTTTCTGACTCAGTTTTATAATTCATGACAGATGACTGTACCATATCTTTGAGCGCATTGATGTTCTCGGAAAGCTCTTCCTGTTCAGCGATGGCCGAACGACGGAATTCCTCGAAATTACTATTGAACTTTGTTTTGAGTTCTTCGAGTGTTTGCTCCGCCGTTTTATTTATGTTTTCAAATTTTGAGCTATACAAGGCCTTAGACTGCTCAAACTGATTGTTTAACTGTGCGCTCCATGCGCGGAAGTCACCAACCATTGCATCGATATTAGCCTTATTGGTTTCGCTTCGTGCAAGCAAATCCTGCTCAAGTTCAGAAATTTTTGCGGCACTTGAATCAATTGACTTATTAAGAAGCTCGTTCAGACGCTCTCCGTAAGTTTTAAGAGTTCCCTTGATGTAAGAATCAGAATTTGTGGTTGCAGCATCCAAATCTGCGCGATTTTTCTCACGGAAGTCACGCATTTTTTGCTCAACATCAATAATCTGCGCCTGTAAATCATCGTTTGTTTTTTTGATGAGGTTCTCAAAACGCTCCGATGTTTCACGGTTTTTTTCCTGCAAAGAAACAAGGTGATTTCGCAAATCTTCGGCATATTTGATTTCAATTTGACGGCGATTTTCTTCTTCATCTGATTGAAGCAGAGACAATTTTGAATCAAAATTCTGCTTCCAAGAATTGATATTTGCGTCAATTTCTTCGCTTCGTCGCTGCAAATCATCACCATATTTTTGTTCGAATGCAGAAAGCGTTGCGCTGACATTTGTACTTGCCGTTTCTTCGAGAACTTTAAGAGAACTTTCAAGTTCAGCAAGACGACCTTCCACGATTTCAGAATCTTTTTTAATAGCATCTTGGAACTGACCGTGACGAACGGCCTGCTCTTCAGTGAATTTTGTAAATTCATCAAGGACACGCTGCTGTGTATGAGAAAGGGAATCTCGCAACTCATGTTCAAGGGCATCAACATCTGCTCCAGTTTTTTCAAGTTGCTGGAATCGATAATCCATATCTTTTTTATAGGCATCAAGCTGTTTATCCACCATTGCAAGAAGCTCAGACTGCTTGGTATCGTATGTCGCCGCAAGATTTTTGAGGACATCCCTGAGCGCCCCGTTAATCTGCGCAATTTGCTGGTCAGAATTTGCCTTAAATGACTGCAGCTGCTCATTAGCCGCCGTAACGGTTTTCGTAATGCTTTCAGCAGCTTCAGTCGCGCCTTCGGTCGATGCCTCAAGATTTCGTTTTACTTCATCCAAAGCCGCATCGACTTTTTCATTGGCAGAATTAACACGAGAATCAACACTAGATTCCAAACTTGAAATTCTGCCTTCAACCTCATTTTCAAGGGAACCGACTTTTTCGATAACCTCATGCTGCAAGTTTGAGACTTTATCAACGACTCCTTCCTGTAAAGAAGAAACCTTTTCTGCCACGGCATCTTGAAGAGCATTGACTTTTGAGTCAACCTGATTTTCCAAATCAGAAACAATCTGCTGAACAGAATTTTGCATATTTCCGACTTTTGAATCAACCTCGTTCTGCAAGCCAGTAACCTGTTCAACGACATTCTGCTGAATCTCAGAAACCTTTCCGTTTACGGCAGAAAGAAGTTGCTCCATTTTTTGATTTACGCCATCATCAAGTTTTGAAACATTTGAATTGACCGTTTCATCCAAATCTGAGACCTTTTTGGCAACGCCGTCAACGATAACAGTAACCTTTGACTCGACAATATCCTGTAAACCGCCGACTTTTTGCTCAACGAGAGACTGCAATTCTCCAACGCGGGAACGAACTTGATTTTCAAGGCCGGTGACTTTTGAATCAACACTTTCATCAAGGCCGCCGACTCGACTATCAACCATATTCTGCAAGCCAGAAACTTTTTCTTCAACTGTGTTCTGCAAGCCAGAGACTTTCTCGTCAACCATGCTCTGTAATCCGCTGACTTTACTTTCAACAAGATTCTGCAAATTGGCGACATTTCCCTCAACCATTCCCTGCAAGCCGGAAACTTTTTCCTCAACGATATTCTGTAAGCCAGAGACTTTGCCTTCAACAAGATTTTGCAAGTCGGCGACATTCCCCTCAACCATTCCCTGCAAGCCGGAAACTTTTTCTTCAACGGTATTCTGTAAGCCAGAGACTTTCTCGTCTACCATGTCCTGCAATCCGCCGACTTTTTGAGAAACGCCTTCATCAAGATTTCCGACCTTCATATCAACAATGTCATTCAAATCCGCTACTTTATCTTCGACAGCCTGCTCCAATTCAGAAATTTTTGAATTAACAGAACTTTCAAGAGAATAGACTTTTTCATTTACACCACTCTCCATTCCATTGACTTTTGAATCGACAATTCCTTGGAGAGAATCAATTTTTTCGTTGATGCCGCTGACAATTTCATTAACTTTTCCGTCAACATCATAATCAAGGCCAGAAACTTTTCCTTCAACAATCTGAACGATACCGTTGACTTTACCCTCAACCGTGTCATTCATTTCAGTGATTTTATTGTTAACGGTCTGTTCCATTGACTCAATCTTCTGACTGACTTCACCTTGCAAACCGCTGACCCTTCCATTAACATCATGCTGCATTTCATCGATGCTTGCCTCAACAGAAGCATGCAAATCGGAGACTTTTGAATCAACCTCATTCTGAAGGCTCGTAATTTTCGTGACAACATCTTTTTGCAAATCGTTGACTTTCGTTTCGACTCCCTGACTGAGACCGTTAAATTTAGAGACAACGCCATTTTGAAGTTCGCCGAATTTGCTCTCGATTCCACTAGTGAGATTTGCAAGCCGAGACTCAACACTTTCTGCCAGACCAGAAACCTTTGACTCCACATCATTCTGTTTTTCTGTAATTTCAGATGTGAATGAGCTGACACGGGTATTGACCTCTGCCTGCATTCCATTGATTTTGCCCTCAACCGCAGATTTGAAGGTATCAAGATGCTTGTCGGAAATTTCCTGATATTTTGCGTATGCCGCGTTTTCCCGTGCATCCGCACTCTGGATGGCTTTTTCGTAAAGTTTTCCGTACCGTTCCTGCAAGGCCTGAATCTGCTGGCCGAGTTTTTCCCGGAGAGTTTCGAGAGTTTTGCCGTTTCCGTGAGTTTCTGCAGAAAGTTCTTTTGCAGTTGCCTTTGATGCTGCAAGTGCCTCTGAAAGCATCTGCCGGATTTCGGCATTTCCCGCCGTAAACTGCTGATTGAGTTGTTTTGCACGCTCTTTAACGGAAACATCCAGGTTAGCTATGTCATTGTCAACATTTGTGGTAATCGCGCTGACTTTATCCTGAATTGCCTGTTCAAATTCGGCAATTTTCGCCTCATTTGATTTTTGCGCCTGCATGACAGAAGAATCAATATGACTTGCAAGCTGACGAGTTTGCTCATCCATGGCTTTGAGAACGCTTGCCTTTCGCTGCTCGGAGTTTTCGGAAAGCTGAGCAAAGGCTGCGTCTTCGAGGGATTGAGCGCGGGCTGCAGCATTTCTATAGGCGTCTTGAATTCCACTTTCGAGATTTGCGAGAAGTTCCCGGCTTTTTTCCTCAGAGGTTGAAGTTGAATCTTCAAGGGCTTGAGCCCGTTCCTTATATTGATTTAAGAGTTCTGTACCGATGAGTTTAAGGCTTTCGTTATTTCGCTTTGCAAATTCGTTGCTGATTTCGGGGATTCGCTCATCAAGCCGCTCGACGGCCTTTTCTTGTGAAGCAATGCGGTCGTTGAGTTTGTCGATAATAACTGATTCTTTTTTGATTCTGACAAGATTTTCCTCGACCTTCTCGGTCATTTCCATGAGCTCACCCAAGACTTTTCCGTAAGCGTCGATTTTTTGCCCGATGTTATCAACTGCATCGAACTGTTTGTCAAATTCTTTGCTTGCCTCACTGAACTGTTCTATTTGATTTTCAAGGCGTTTTACTGCTGCGACTGCCTGAGCTTGCTGAGTCTCAAGGTTAGCGGAAATAGAGTTTAATTTTTGAGCCTGCTGATTAAAAAAAGAATCAAATTCTTCGATTCGCTTTTCGGCATAGCGCCTGACTTTATCCATTGAGTTGTTGTCACGGTCGATATGGCGCGAAACGACAACAACGGCAGAAGCCGCCGCAACGGACAGCAATATTGCGATAGTAATTAACACTTTTTATCCCCACCCGAACTTTTAAAATAAGTACAGTTATAACATTATAGCACAACATCGAGAAATTGACGATAGTTTGAGAATGAAATATCGGCTTCTTTGATTTTTTTGCTGAAAATTCTTTTGAGCGGTGAAGCGATAATCGCCGCCTTCATGCCCGCATTTTTTGCACCACGGACATCAAATTTAATGCTGTTACCGACATAAAGAATTTGACTCGGCTCCAATTCAAGACCAATCGCAAGGATTCCGAAAGGATATTTCGACGGTTTGAGCGCGCCTATTTCTTCGGTTCCAAGAATCAAATCACAATATGGGATGATTCCCCAGATATCCCCTTTTTGACTGGGAGGAAAATCCGAAAGCAAAGCAAGTTTAAAGCCTTTTTCGTGAAGCTTTTTAAAAACCTCAAGGGCATTTTTGAAAGGCTTGATTTTTTCAAAATATGGCCGCAATCCGTCATAGGCAATTTTTTTGATTTGCTCACGAGCTTCTGCCGCTGAACACCCCATATCCTCTGCCATGAGACGAGCCTGATATTCATAGAAGTCTGGAAGCGGTGCCGTACGATGCATGATTCGACGGACTTTATTGTAATGCAGATAAAATTTTAAATGCCGGATAATATACGGAACAAGCCGAATGTAGAGAGAAAAAGAAGGATACAGAGTGCCATCAATATCGAATGCGACGGCTTTTATTTCCCCGAACATAACACCTTATTATATCATGGAATAGATAATAAAGAAAGTGTCTTACAAGCAACAGTGAATTTAGTTTTTCTGGATTGTGTAGTCGAAGCGGGCCGTTCCGTCATAAGAAGCGGCTTGGAATCGCCAGCGGGAAATTTGCTCACGGATTTCCATTGAGACCAGTGAAGGAAGAATATCAGGAGAGATTTTTATGCTGGTAACTTGAACATTTCCGCTTGCCATAACGGTGAAAGTAACCGTAAGGCGCTTCGTGCTGTCAATAAGAGCCGACGCCTCTGGGGAAAGCAGGATTTTTGGCTCAGTCGGTTCAAGAAGTGCACGGGAAGTGCCGTCTGACATTTGCAAGGAAACTTTTCCGTCAGAAGAAGAGCCTGTATTTGCAGAGACAGTCGAAGAAACGCCGCCTGAATTTGAAGAATAGCGTTTTGCAGAAACAGCCCCGGCCAAAGCAGAAGATGTGGCGGAACTTGCGCTCTGATTTGCCGACGAGCGGGCATTAGAAGATGTCGCGCTGGCTGCGGTAGACTGGGAATTTGAAGAAGATGCGGCGCTTCCCGAAAAAGCGTTTTGGCTGCTTGCATTTGAAGCCGTGTTTTTTGCAAGGGCGGCAGAGCTGGAATTTGAAGAAGAATTTCCTTCAATGTCGTCAAACTGAGACCAGTCGAATTCTTTTTTTGTCGTTTTTTTAGCCTGCTGCTCGGCCATAAGCTCTTCCATGCTTTTTTGCAAAGTCTGCTCTGCCATTTTAGGCTGCTCGACAGTTTTTGTTGGAGCGGGCTTAGCTGTAGCGGCTTTTGAAGGAGAAGGCTTGCTCGCGGCCGGCTTATTTTGCTGTGCCGAAGCTTTTGGGGGCGTTGCGGGGGCAGGTTTTGCAACAGATTCCCCCGCAGAGGTTGAAGGAGCATCCAGGCGGATTTTTATGGTTTTATAGGGCTTGGGCGCAAAAAAAAGGGCCGAAAAATAAAAGAAGAGAAAAATCAGAATCCAAATTAGAATCGTTCCCACCAATCCTGCGAGGGCGGGCTTCTGCTGAACTTCTGTCATTTATCGCTTGTCCTTAAATTGATGCTGACAAAACCTTGCTCACGGAGAATATCGAAAATCTTGACGATTGAGCCGTTGGTGACATTCTCGTCGGCTTCCAATGTGACTGGGTACTCGTCCTTTTTTTTGCCTTCGGTGTCAAATGAAGCGAGTTTTTGCCCCAAAGTTTTTAACGAAACCTGCTCGTCGTTGAACCACATTTTTCCGTTTGATTGCACTGTAATCGTGATTCCGGCGATTTCCGCTCCCTGTGCCGTTGAGCTTTCGGGCAGATTCACATTGATTGCCGGCAGAAGCGCAAAGGTGGTGGAAACCAGAAAGAAGAGAATCAGCTGAAAAACAACATCAATCATAGGGGTGAGGTCAACTGCCACGCCCCGCTTTTTTCGGTTTGAGACTTTCATGGCTCTTCCTTACATTACCCGCCCGGTGAGACGCAAAATCAACTTGGTGACAGTGCCTTCCATTTCGGTGACGCATTTATCTGCCCGGCGAGAGAGATAATTGCTGAAAATGAGGGAAGGAATGGCAACGAAAAGACCGGCCGCCGTGGTCATGAGAGCCTCGGAGATTGAGCTTGCCAAAAGGGCAGGATTTCCCATGGTGCCGCCAGAACCTAAGACGCCGAATGCCTTAATGTTACCGGTAACGGTTCCGAAAAGCCCCAGCAAGGTTGAGATATTGGCGATTGTGCTTAAAAGGGTGAGCCAGTGGTCGAATTGGGGAGCCACGGCATCGATTTCGCACTGGACGATTTCCCGCATGTCGTCTTCGGTAAGCTTACGACAATCAAGGGCTTTTTTTGCCGCATGAGCGAGAGGGGTGCCAGTCTGAGTGCAGAATGCCTCTGCTGCGGCAAATTCATTGGAAGAAAGGGCTTCCTCAAGATTCTTTCGCAACTCAGTGTCTCTTTTTTTGACCGAAGCGAAATAGACAAGTCGCTCGATGATAATATAAGTCGCAAAAAGACCGCAAATCAAAATCGGAATCATCAAGACTCCGCCACTTTTTAACAAGTTAAGCATATTTCCCACCTTAGAATTGGAATTTAGCCAAAAGAACGGCATTTCCCGAAGTCGTTATGTACTCTGAATGTGCATAATCCCGGCTTGTTCCGTGAAACAATTTTATTACATCATTGACTTCAAGCGCAAGGCTTAAATTGCTCGCAAGCCGAAGGCCCGCCCAAGCAGAAATATCCGGGCACAAATCGGCATCTTCTCCCAATGAGACAGCCGTCGAAGTCCCGGCATTCCATTTTGCGTCCGCACTCTGATATTCGAGAGAAAATTTAATTTTCTGCTCGTCCTCAAGGCTGGGGATGTCTTTCCAATAAGATTTCCATTCCACGCTCGCTTTTACTGGAGCAAAATCAGCATAAAATCCTAGTGCGGAGTTGATTTCGGTTCGTTCCTTTGGACTAATTATGTACAAGCCCTTGTATCGTTCGCTTTTTTTGAATTCTGATTGCCACACTCCATTTTCAAAGACACTTTTCCTGAATTCAAATCCGCCTTTCAACTCAAATGCAGATAAAATCGGGAGACTTGCATCCACTTTTGAAAACCAATCCGTTGTTTCAACAGGGATGGCAGGAACGACTGAGAATCGGTATTTATTTTCAAGATTTCGGATTTTCTCCTGATATGAGTCGATGCCACCTCGCACTGAAAGAGTAAAATATCTGCCCTCAGAAAATGCCTTCGTCTTTAAGTCAAAAATTCCTGTAAAGGCCGGAATCACTTCTTTTTTTCCGATTGCCGTTCCCACAATCAAAGAGCCGTCCGCGCCCACAGTAACACTTTCGTTTTCCCATGAAAAAGCAAGCTTGAACTGACCTCTGTGCGATGCCTCCGCACTTGAAGAGCCTTCGATTTTTTGAAGATTGCTCGTATCCTCAAGATTTGCCTGAAAACCATAAAGTCCCTTGAGTATTGTTTTAAAACCATGCCCCTGCCAGCCAAAGCCAAAATAGGGATTCACATCAAGAATTTTCGTAGTATCATAAAAATCCCCGCTGCTAACGCTGTCTTTCATAATCTGGCCATAACGGTTAAACCAGGCGCCATCTGCCCCGTAAGAAATCAAAAAACCGTTCGGGATTCTCCAGTCTGAACTTGCATTTCCCGAAATTGTATGGCGAACCATGTCAGAATAAGTGTCAGATTCAAGCTGAAGCCCATCATCACTCATCTTATATTCTGCTCCAAAAGCATGATTTCCATAATCTCCGAAAAAAGATTTTTTTCCGGTTACGGCCGTGTTCCTAACAAAATAGCCTTCATTTGATTTTTTTCGGGCAAATCCTTCTGCACTTTCATGAGTAAAATCAATCTCAAAGGGTGAGTCGCCAGATGCACGATAAACCGAAAAATCACCTTTAAAATAAAAAGGATAGCCGGCTCCAAGTTCGCCCTGAGCATAAATATCTTTTTCTTTCTGACTTATTCGTTCACGACTTTCAGTGCGTTTAGGAGAAGTTTTTACCCCGTCCATCTTAGGCAAACTAACTTCCGGCGACGAATTTTCAGGAAGAATCTTAGTGTAATCTGGAACTGAATCTTTTCCCGCCGTAAAAGTCTTTCCGTTTACGACAGTCGTTACATCTGGAAGTTCAATTTCTTCTTCTACACTTTGGGCAAATAAAAAATTCGCTGCGCAAAGAATAATCATATTCAGTAAAATTTTCTTCGTAGAAAAAAAACAGGTTCTCATATTTTCTGACTCCTAATGCCTAATTCTTAAACAGTTTTTCGCCATTTTTTGTGTAGGCGCTTTCCGGATAAAGTTTTTTCATTTCGGTGAAAGTGGCTCTAGCGTCTCCGTATAAGCCAGCCGCATCAAAGGCTTCAATTGCTCCGTAAAAAGCCCTCGCCGCATTCTCATCATCGCCCGATTGCCGCGCATATTTCGCCGCATCAAGGTAGAGTTCCGCAGATTTTTTATTGTCACTTTTATTTCTATATGCCGCAGCCAAGAAGAGGGCGTTTTTCATGGCAAGAGGACTCTGAGCCGCATCATTTTTCAGTTTAGCAAGTTCTCTTTCTGCCGTTTTGATTCTGTCTTCTTCAGAATTTGCATTCCAGACCATTTTTTCTTTTAAGGAACGGATTTTTTTATCAATTCCGTCATTTTTTGCCTGCGATCCGTATTCCTCAATCATTCTGTTTGCCATCGCAATCGCTGACTCATATTCTTCGTTTTTTTCGTATAAATCAATCAGATTTTTTTCGGCACTGTAACGATATGAAGTTTCAGCCTTAGAATCAGTAATTTGCTCATAACGAAGAATGGCTTTTGTTTCCTTGCCAGTCTTTGCAAGACAGTCTGCAGAAAAATAAATCGCTGCAAAAGAAAATCGCCCATTTGGCCATTTTTTGCTGTATGATTCGAACAATTCGGTAGCTTTTTTATAGTCTCCAGAAGAATAGGCGATTTCTGCACGGCGATAGGCCGCTTCTTCAGAAATGAGGATTGCCTTTTTGTCTGTTGTCGCCGCCAAATCCGCAAAGTATTTATCAGCATCAGAGAGATTTCCTTTCTGAACAAGGATTTCCGCACTCCGATATTTGCATTCGTAAGCAAATTCCGTGCGTTTTGAAACATAGGGCGCAAGAAGAGCCAGCGCGTCATCATATCTTTTTGAATCAGATAAAATGCCTGCCGACAAAATCAGCGCTTCGTTTCGCTCTCCTTCGTTGCGTGCCGTTTTTACCGCATTTTCTGAGGAAGAAAGGGCAATTTCTGTTTTTTGGACAAGGGCCGCTCCACGAGCCTGAGTCATATATGCAGACCAAGTGAACTGGTGCACAGGATTTTCAGAAACAAAAGAGGAAATGCTTGCTACAGATTCTGCGTATTTTCCAGCCTGATACTGAGCGTACCCTAAGTAGAATTGGGCAAAAGCAAGATATTCTGCGGGAAGAGATTTTGATGCAAGAACTTTTGAAAAGCCTTTTTCGGCATCTTTCCAATCATGCTGATTAAAGGAAGCTAGAGCCGAAAGATAAGCTGCCTCGTCTCCGCTTGCTTTCGCCGCTTCTTCTTTTGTTGATTTATAATAGCCGGAAATTAAAAGCGTCCGCGAATAATCAAGCCGTCCATCATTATCCAGCTGATTTTTTTCTCCAAGAGAATAGAAAATTTCGTCCGCATCATGATAGCGCCCGCTTTTGGCGAGAGCTTTTGCGTATAGAATCAAAATTGACTTGTCAGTGATTTTTTCGTCACGGGAATATTTTTCGATTACGGAAACCGACGACTTTGCATCTCCTCGCTCATATTGAGAAAGAGCCGTCCAGTAAACGGCACTTTTTTTGATTTCAGGATTTTCTGACTGCATACATTTTGCGGCGGCAGATTCACATTCTTTCCAGTTTTTTAAAAATCCCTTATATCGTGCGATTGAAATTGAAATGAATTCATCAAGAGCCTCGTTTTTTATTTTGAGGCTTTTTTCATTTTTTTCTGCTTCAGTCAAAATCTCAAGGGCTGTTCTGCAACCTTCGCTTATATCAATATTTTTTTTGAAAGCTTCATCTGCCCTATACACAGAAAGCCAAACGGAAAGCACAGCAGCTTTTTCGCTCTCTCCGGCAGATGCGTAAACTTTACAGGCTGATTCGTAATCACCGAGGATTTCCAAAGCCTCTCCTTTAAAAACAAGCAAATTTTCTTTCGTTTTTTCATCAAAGGCGGCATCCTCAAGTTGCGAAATCAATTTCACGCATTTTTCGGCATTTTTCTTGTCGGCAAGGGTAAGATAACTTTGGGCAAGCTCAAGTACAGAATCTTCATAATCCTCTAAAGTAAAATTCTGGCCATTTGAAATCACATATTCGTAAAGGGGAAGAGATTTTTCGTAATTACCAGAGGCAAAAAAAGATCGGGCAGCATATAAAAGAGAAAGAGAATAATAATCACCTTTAAGTGACGCTGAAGAATAAAAACATTCCTGTGCGGATATATAATTCTTCTGAGAAAAATAAGCCCTGCCAAGCCAAAAAAAACGCGCGGAATTCAGCTGAACCGTCTCTTGGTTTTGCGAGTCAATCGGAAATTGGTATTTTTGGAGCATGGAGAGCGCATCAGACACTCTTCCCATGCGGAACAAACTTTCTCCTGCGTAAACAGCTGCCCTGAAAGCCTCAAGCGAATTTTTATCGCCACGGAGAATTTTCTCAGCAGAGCGGAGAACACCTGGATAAAAGCCAGACTGGTAATCTGACTTTAGCTGGGCGGAAACATTTTGATTTTCTCCGAACAAGGGAGTAAAAATCAAAAACAAAAAAAAGAATGTTAAAAAAAGATTTTTCATATTTTATCAAAGCGGAGCGAAGCGGTCTGTTGAGAGAACTCGCGTTAAATGAATAAAACTGTCGGGGTATTTTTTCGTGAACTGAGCAAGTGACAATTCTTTACCGTTTTCAAAAATCGTGCAACTGAACTGACCGTTCTTGTCGAAATAGGGAAAAATCACCGCAGAAGAATCGAAAACTTTGAATTCTGGAGAACCATCGCTTGGATGAACCGTACGGCGAATTGCCGCAAGGTAAAAATATGTCGGTTCTGTCACGCCGAGCACATAAAGCAAAGGTTTCAAGTATTTGATTTCATATCCTGAGTTTTTTATGTATCCAGCCACCGAAGTGATCCCTTTTTCAGAAATTTCAGAGCTGAACGGTTCGATTTTTACATCAACGCCAGTTTCTTCGTAAAGATATTTTCTTTTAGCCTGAACCGACATTCTCGCCGCAGCAAGGTTTCGCGTCCAGTCCAAATCAAGAAAAAGGTTTTCATTTTGAGTTTTAATTCCTGCCAGTCCCAAAGCATTTACCTGAGTCGTTGGCCGTAAAAGCGGAAGTAAGTAAGTTGAGCTTCCTGTAATTGGCGTTATCACACCATCAATAACCCATTTTGTAAAGCCAGAGCCATTCATTGTGAGGATATTATTCTCTTTATCATCCGCACTGACTTCGCGGCTCTGTCCTGCTTTTTTCCCGTACAAAAAAATCGGCTTTCCGTTTTCATCATAGCATCCGTCCGGAACCTGTTTGATTCGTTCAAGATTTTTCTTAATTTCAGCGACCATAACAAGATTTGCGTGATACTGCTCAGGATGGATGTCGGCATACTGCCATGGAAGAGACTTTTCTGTCAGTGAAAGAACAGAAGCAAATGAAGCCCTGTAAAAATAATCGAATGGAACTCCCACAGGAACTCCACGGGCTGCATAACATCCGTCAATCACATAATCTGCGAGAGTTTTATTTCCGCTGGGAGAAAATTGAACGAAAATCTCACTATCACCGGCAAAATAATACTTAATATGGACAGGCTTTCCCGTAACAGAATCACGAATCAAAATCCAGGAACCGCAGGCATCAGCAGGGTACTCATCAACCGTTTTGTGCTGAACTCCGTCCTGAGTGTAAACATCAACGGCAACCTGAGTTTCAGGTGCTATGATTATTGAGAACAAATCTCTCGTTTCTTCAAGCCTAATCTGAAAAATCTGTCCAATAGAATTTGTACGAAGTTCCGTGCGATTGTGACGCAATGTTTCAAGTGGCTGCTCAAACCAATTTTCCGCCACAGCCTTTCTGATTACAGAAGAATCAGGTACACGGAAGCGGTTATTCTGTGCCGAAAGTGGCATAATCATACATATAAAAAATAAAATCAAAGCAGAGCGCAAAACTTTCATTAAAAAATCTCCCTGAAAACTTCTTAAATTTTACCTCTTAGATTTTCGGAATAATTTTTCCTCTTCTTTATGTAGAAAACCACTGATTTCAAGTCAGGTTATTACCAGAAATCAAAAAAATTGTACCATTGATATGGATGGAGCTTACACAAATTCTCAAGATTTTTAGCATAATTTTCGGCCGTCTGTCTGATTCGCTCTTCCCGCTCTTTTCGGCTGCAATCAAAAGAAATAGGATTTTTTGAAACGAACATGTCATATTGTGGACTGAGACTGAAATCTTTCTGACGCAAACCAGTAACAAAATAAGTCGGACTGTTCAAAAGTGCAATCAAAAGAAAAACGCCATAGGGAAAATTCGCCTTTTCTCCTAAAAATTCAATTTCGATGTTTCGGCTGGTATGGGCGCTCACCCGGTCACCTGCAATCACCACTACCCCGCCCTGCTCAAGCCTTTCCTGCAAAAGAAGAATTGTCTCTGGCCCTATGTCATCGGAACTCACAAGATTAAAAGATGAATCTGGATTTATCTCGTTTAAGAGAGCATTGAAACCTTTTGAGATTTTCGCATCCGAAACTGTAGTGATGTTCATTTTTCGCTCGGTGCCGCTTTCCCCCATGCAGGCAAGTCCCTTCATCATCTGGGCATTTCCCAAATGGGAGATGACAATAATCGTCCCTTTGCCAGCATTGATGTTGTCCACTAAATCATGGACATCATCATTTTGCCAATGCACATCGCTGAAAGAGAATTTTCCTGCCCAGCTCTGCACATTCTCCACCAAATTAAGGGCAAAAGAAGAAATGTGTTTAAGAGAAGAGCTTTTTCCGACTTTTGAAAGATATTTTTTTGAGACTCTGCGGGCTTTCGCTCCAAAAAGCCAATAAAAAAATCCGACAAAAAAGGCAAGAAAGCGCATAAATGAAGCCGGAAAAAATTTCAGCACAAAAAACATCATTTTGTAACCGAAATTATGGCTCTGCTTCACCTCGTACCATTGAGTGCTCATTTAAAAATCTTTCTCCAGAGAAGAAGGGGAGATAATAAAATCATCTTGCAACAAAGGCGGGTAAAAACCCAGGAAATGCGGACATTGTCCCGAAAAGCATGGAAATTTGAAAGTCCGTCGCTGGGATAGGTGACTTTTACAGGATAAAATTCAGCATCAAGGCCAGCCCACAAAAGCTGAATCAGGATTTCAACATCAAACCCCATCCGCTTGTCAAAGAATTTTTTTGTAAGGAAGCGGTGAGTCGCTTCGATCGGGTAAATTCTGAATCCGCAAAGAGCATCGACAATTTTATTGCTCCAAGTACAAATTGCGCACCAAGTATTTGCAAATTTATGGCCGCCTTTTCTGTGTCCGGGGGCAGATTCGTCATATTGAGGATAGCCGCAAATCAGTTTTTTAGGATTTTTCTGGGATTTTTCGACAAAGAATGGAATTTTCGTGCTGTCGTGCTGACCGTCTGCGTCAACTTGCAGGACATGAGAGTAGCCCAAATCTTTTGCACGGATTACCCCGGCTTTAAAAGCCCCACCCTTCCCCTGATTTTTGGCGAGAGTAACAAGCTCTATTTGAGGATGATTTTCCTTAATCTGGCGGAGATAGGCCTTTGTTTCCTCGGCGTTTCCGTCATCAACGAGAATAATTGGAATATTGTATTGGAGAATATTTTCAACGACTTCCACGCAGGCTTTTCCGTGCCTGTAAACTGGAATCAAAATGCAGGGATTAAATTCTGTCATAAATTGTACGCTCCGCTTGAATAAAATTTTCCGTCAGCCGCGTCAGTCACTTCAAAAGTCACATGATTTTTTTCGGAATCGAAGGTGATTTTAAAAATCACGGTGGTGTCGGGCAAAATCTTGTCGCTGAATTTGAATCGCTTGATTTTCGGCGTTGAAAGGGGCAGACCAAAATATTTTGCCGCATAATGAGCCATCAAATCGATTTGAGCAACGGCCGGCAAAAGCTTGAACTGGGGAAAATGCCCGTCAAAATAGTCGCTTTGGGCGGAAATTTTCACTTTGAGAGAAATTTGGTTTTCGCTTTGCTCCAAAACTTCTTCGGGGAGAATTCCGTGAATCAATTTTCGTCTCCGTCTTTGTCAGAAGTAAGGAAGAGAGCCTGAATCTCCGGCTTATGCTTTTTGCCCTGCACATCACAAGGAAGTTTTTCGAGATAGCGCCATTTTTTTGGCAGAACCACATTCTCAAAGAACTGCAAAAGATAGTCGTGGAAGTGGCGGTTGATTAAATATTTTTCAGTTCCGGCGAATTTCTTTTTGCCCTCTTCGTTGAGGACAAGGGCAGCAGCAAGATACTGGCGGCGGTCACTCATGGGAACAACAGAGCAATCAAGGACAAGCCCGCTCTGGAGCAGGCGGTTTTCCACCTCGGTGACAGAAATGCGTTTTTCTTCGATTTTGACTATAGAATCAGCTCGGCCTTTAAGCAAGAAAGTTCCGTCCTCGTACATTTCGGCAAGGTCGCCGGTTTTAAAGCCGGCCGGGTCTTTGATGTAGGGGGAAATAATCGTAAGGCAGCCGTCGTCTTTGTCCAGCCAGATTTTTGCATTGTCAAAGGGTGTCCAGACCAGGCCATTTTTTGTCTGCTGACGGTAGGCGATTCCTGAGGTTTCGGTTGAGCCGTAGACTTCAAGGGGGCAGAATCCGAAGACCCGCTCCGTGTCCACGGCAAGCTCCGGAGAAACAGCCCCGCCCGATGTGAAAATCCAGGGATTTTTGAGGGGAAGCTTTTTCTCGCCCATTTCGGCACAAGTTCTTTTTAAGAAGGCAGGAACCGCAATTATGATGTAAGATTCATCGTCCAGGACCTCAAATTCTTCGGGAAATTCGATTCGCTTTCTTCGGAATGGAACTCCTGCGGCAAAAGGCAGGGAAATCGTGAACAAAAAACCGTAAATGTGATGCTGGGAATTTACAGCACAAAGCTTTCGGCTGGCAAATTCTTCATACCATTTTGAAAGGATGAAAGCGTTATCCAGCTCAAATTCTGTCATTCGCTGCAAAACTGCTTTTGGATGCCCGGTGGAGCCTGATGTATATAGAATGATTTTTGTCTGGTCTGAGTCGATTTGCGGAGTCTCAAGTTTTTCGCTTTCAGACGGCTGGGCGGCCTCTTCCACAATCTTCGGGATAAAAAAGGCATTTTCGATTTTTTTGCCCTCAACTTCGGTCTGGTCGGTCAGGAAGAGGATTTTTTCGCCTCCTTGCATGTCGCTTTCTGCCCTTGCATTTCCGTTTACTATTTCATCAATGAATTTGGGGCTGATGTTGGCAGTAAGCAGGACTTCTTTTTTGCACTGCAAGAGAGCGATAAAAGTACAGAGGAAGTGCCAGTAATCTTCGCAATGAAGAATCCATTTTTCGCATCTGCCAGAATTTTTGTCGTAATCAGTAATAAAAGCGCGGATTTTCGCCGTCTCAATCAGAAAGTCATTCCAGGTAAGGTATTTTTTGTCGCTCCACTTTCGCTCATAGCAGAGGATTTTTTCCAGAGGCCAGCTCTGGGCATTGAATTTTGTAATGTAGGCAATTTTCGGCATTTTTAAGTTCACCACCATTCTCACAAGAAATTCCACGGCAAAAAGAATTCCCATAAGAAGATAGGAAATTCCGCCGTTGTAAATAGACCATATTTTATCACTTTTTGAAAAAACTGTGTACAGTGCCGCACTTCCGTTCAGAATAAAAAAAAGGCACCAAATCACCGTGACCTTAAAGCAATACTTTTCCACCCGGCGGGCAATGTGAGAGCGGGAAAGATTTTTCTGGGCAAGGCAGGCAAAGCGGAAACAGATATTCGGCGGCAAAAAAAGAGTGGAGGCAAAAGTGAAGAGAAAAACCACGTTCATCAAAACAGGATAGACTTTGATGAAAAGCGTTTGCCCGGTGGCAAGGCAGACAAGAGCCGCAAAAAGCAAAAGCCCCGCGCTGACCAAAAGGCGGATATTTTTTTTAAGCCGGGCAAAAAGACCGCCGTCCTCCCCTCCCCTTCCGCTGGTCGCCAGAAGCAGATAAAGAAGTGCGATAAAGACCACGAAAAGTGAGAAAACCTTAACCGGCACATGGAAAATCACCAGGCAGGAAAAAACTACCAGCGGATAGAGAACAGAGAGAATTACAAAAAGAATCTTGGAAAAAAGCTTCACCTATTTTGTGAGCGGCTCAAGGATATCCACAACATCCTGAACTGTTTTGACAGACTTAAAGGCAGCAGGCTCGATTTTTGAGTTTAAAAATGGCTTTATTTTTACAATCATTTCGACAGAATCGATTGAATCCAGCTCTAAGTCTTCTTCAATGGAAGCTTCGGGAGTAATAAGAGCCTCATCAATATCAAAATCATTGACGAGCACTTCTTTTATTTTTGAGTAAAGTTCGTTTTTGTCCATTTAAGAGCCTTCCTTAGTTTGCTTTTGCCTGCTCAGCCGAAATATAAGCCGCAAGCGCATCAACAGAGGCAAAATGCTCCCGTGTGTCAGAATTTTCTGCATTGAATTTGACACCAAATTTCTTTTTGAGAGCGACACCAAGTTCAAGAGCATCGATAGAATCAAGACCGAGACCTGTTCCGAAAAGCGGCTCTGAATCTACGATATTTTCTGGAGAGATGTCTTCAAGTTCAAGGGCAGAGATAATGCATTCTTTAATCTGTTGTTTCAATTCATCCATAAAGAAGCATTATATAGAAGAAGGTTCTTAAATTCAATATCGGTATTGTGCGTTGGCCTCATCCGAAAGGACTTCGCGTATTTTTTGGGTCATGCGTTTTGCCGCGATTGCGTTTGGCAAATCCTTAAATTCATCGGGATAAATAGGCTCTTTTATGTGCAAATCAAATGAATAAATATCAGTCGGATTGTATTGGAAAACTTTATCTCCCTTTCCAAGCCCTTTTTTGCTGTTTCCGCCGATATAGACAGGAATTACAGGAACACCCGTTGCAAGAGAAATTCGAGCCGCTCCTTTTTTGTAGCGGTTCTGACCATAAGGCGTGCTTCGTGTTCCCTCCGGGAAAAGCATAATCGTGTTTCCGTCTTCAAAATCCTCTTTCGAGCGGACCAGCATCTCGTCAAAAGGAATTGAATTAGGCATATAAAGCTCATTAATCACGAAGCGCATGACATTTTTCTTTGACAGAGCCGCTTTGGGAATCACTGAAGTATGTTTGAGCTGGGCAAGCATAACCAAAGAATCCAGATAAGCCGAATGATTTGCCACGACGACGGCTGATTTTAAATTGTCCAGATAGTTTTTTTTGTCCACTTTTATTTTCATCAGGCCTGTAATTGAAAGCAGTTTTGTAAATCCCTTAAAAAGCACATAAATTACATGGCGGGTATGGTAGCGGAACTTCCTTTTGCTATGGAAAATCAACTTAAAAATCGGGAAAAACACAATCGAAAGCAAAATCGTTCCGATTCCAAAAATCACGAGAGAAAATACTTTTCCGAAAACCCGGTAAAAATAAAGAGGATAATTCTTGATTTTTTCTTCTGGAAAAAGAAGTTTTTTAGTCTCTTCCATAAATGTGATTCTATCTGAAAAACGAAAGAAAATCCTCCGGCTTTATCCGCAAAATTCTTTCGTCACTCAAATTTATCTCAATCGCACCCTTTGATTTTTCGCCCGAAATCAGGCAGGCAAAGGCAAGGGGGCTTTTTTCTATATAATTCTTGCAATCCTTGTATTCTTCCGGGATTTTTTCGTCAGCGTAGGCAAAAATCACCTGCTTTTCTGAGCCTGAAATTACGGAAGAAGCAGCGGCAAGCAAGGCAGAATAAAAATTGTCCTCACTGGGGTAAATTGCCGTGTAGCCCGCCTTCATTCCCAGGGCAATCGTTGCGGCGGCCGGCGGCGTATTAAAGACCGAAAGAGAAAAGGGAGCCGGCATAACATCAGCGTCTTCAACCAAGCCCTTGTTGATTTTCAGCTGGCGGGCAATCTCCCCCCGGAAGGAAGCAAAGACAAGTTTTGAAGAAAGAATAGAATTTTTTTCTTCGTCACTGGCTTCAGTAATCAAGCCGTGGACAGCCTCGATTGTCATGCGGGTAAGCTGACTCAAGCGACGGCGGAACAAAGCGTCCACATATTCCAACTTCGGCTGCTCTGCAGGATTTTCAGGAGAAGGTATGTATTTGGAAAATTTTGTTACATAAATCGTCATAATTATAGTTCAACTGTCACAGTAATCATATAAACGGAAAACTGAAAACGGAAAACTGAAAGTTGGAAATTTTGATTTCCAAAATGCCCTAGAACCGGCAAAACTTTCAACTTTCAACTTTCAACTTTCAACTTTCTAAAGTTAAGTATTGAATAGAAATTGCTTCCCAAGTTGTGGTGTGCAGTAACCAGCTTGAAACCGGCTTTTTCGATTGCTTCAACAAGCTCTCCGTATCGGTACATTTTGCTGTTTCCGTTGGCGATACAGGTGAAATAAAGGCTGGTCGCCTGCAAGGCGTAGCTTTCGCCCTCGAATTTCTGCATGTCCCAGAGAGGCTCCATAACGAAGACATCGCAATTTTCGTCCACAGAATTGTAAATCTTGGTGAGGATTTTTGTAATCTGGTGCAGGCTGAAGCAATCCAAGAACTGGCTCATCCAGACGGCGTCTGCTCCGGCAGGAAGTTTAGTTTCACTGTCAAGGACATTGCCGCTTACAAAGCTGATTCGGTCGGCAAAACCCGCATCACGGGCGTTCTTTTCGGCAACGGCAGTCTGGCCCGGCAAATCCACGATTGAGACATGGACATCTTTGTCGTATTTGCAGGAAGCAATGGCCCACTTTCCGGTGTTGCCGCCAATATCGAACAAGTGCTTGGGCTTTTTCGCGTAAACAATGGGCAGAGCCTCCGGGAAAGCCACATCAGAATAGAAATGATCGAACTCAAACCAGGATTTTTTTTCACGCTCAGGAAGAGTTGAGAGAGCCTCGTAAACGGTAGTCCATTTGTCGCCAAAGACTCTAAGACCTTCAGGCTTGCCGTTTTTGATTGAGTCGATGAGGTTGAATGCGCCTTTATAACAAATGTCATTTGTGAAATTAAAATTGACTCTGGTACAATCGTCTTCCAATAAAAACCAGCCCACTTTTCCAAGAACAAGTTTGCCCAAGCCTGACTTGCTTTCATCGTCAGTGGCTTCGGGATTGATTTTAAGCACACCCATGCCCAGTGCCATTTCTGCCAGAACGCCAACGCCGTATTCAGAAATACCAGAATCGGCAGAAAGTTCTTTGATTGTGATTCCATCGTCGCCGCTGTCAGAAATTTTCTGTAAAAGGCCAAGCTCAATGAGGGCACGGATTGCCTGAAAAGTCATGGGGGAAAAGGCTATTTTCTGAGCCTCAATTTTTGCATCAAAAGCACGAATTTTATCTTCGTAATAGCTTTTATTTTCCATTTTCATAAATCGAATTATATGCTAAAATTAAATTATGTTAAAGGGAAGAAATTTAATCAAACCAACTGACTTAACCGTTTCAGAAATCGATGAAATCTGTTCATTGGCAGAGCAAATCATTGTTGACCCAAATTCTTTTAATGATGTGTGTCGCGGGAAAATTCTTGCGACACTTTTTTTTGAGCCTAGCACAAGAACCCGCCTTTCTTTTGAGGCGGCCATGCTTCATCTTGGCGGCGCGGTGGAAGGTTTTTCTGATGCGGCAAATTCAAGCACGGCAAAAGGCGAATCCCTTTCAGACACAATCCGCACGGTCTCTTCCTATGTTGATGTAATCGCAATGCGAAATCCCAAGGAAGGAGCGGCCTTGCTGGCAAGCCAATATTCTGCCTGTCCGATTATCAACGCTGGCGACGGCGGCCACTATCACCCAACCCAAACCCTCACCGACATGCTCACAATCCGAGCCCTGCAGGGCGGCTTTGAAGGCCACACAATCGGCTTCTGCGGCGACCTTAAATTCGGCCGCACCGTTCACTCCCTGTCTGAGGCAATGGCCCGCTACAAGAACAACAAATTCATCTTCATCAGTCCCAACGAGCTTAAAGTCCCGGAATATGTCACTCAGGAACTGGACGAAGCCGGAATCCAGTACACCACGGCTGAGCGGCTTGAATCTGTCATCGGCGACCTGGACATTCTCTACATGACCCGCGTTCAAAAAGAAAGATTCTTCAACGAGCAGGACTATATCCGCCTCAAGGACAGCTACATCCTCGACAACGCAAAAATGTCCCTTGCCCGCAAAAACATGATTGTCCTTCACCCTCTTCCGCGAGTAAACGAAATCGCCCCGGAAGTAGACGACGACCCGCGAGCTTCCTACTTCAAACAGGTCAAGTACGGAATGTATGTGCGAATGGCCTTAATCGCGAAACTGACAGGAGTGCTGTAATATGAAAATCAAGCTTTTTACTTTTGCTGCTGCTTTGGGGATTCTTTTCTCAGGATGTCGTGAAAAAATTCCTGAATTGCATCCCACGGCAGACAATCCCGTCACAATTTCCCTCTGGTATGACGCCACCGTTACCGAAGCAGGCGCGCCCCCGGCAGACTGGATTGCTTATAAAATCATCCGCGAAAAATTCGGAATCAACCTTGAGCTTACAATGCTTCCCTTTAATCAGGCTGACAAAAATATAAAAGTGAACGCAGCCGCAGACGGTGGCACACTCCCGGACATGGTGGTCGTAAACCGTGAGCCGCTTTTAAATCTGATTCAAAAAGATTTGATTATGCCGGTTGATGAATTGTATCCCCTTATGCCGAACCGGACTCAGAAAATGTACGATGAGTCTTCCCGCAATTTTGCAACAGTCAAAGGAAAATGCTACGGATTCTCAACACCGGGCGGAAAGATTCAGAAAAACGAAGGGGTATTAATCCGAAAAGACTGGCTTGAAAATCTCGGACTTTCCATTCCAAAGACAATCGATGAATATCTTGATGTAATGCGGGCCTTTACCCACAATGACCCCGACAAAAACGGCAAAAATGACACTTACGGCTACGGCGCATTTATCGAAATCAACTCTTACGAAGAGGGCTTGGGCCGCCGCTTAGACCCGATTTTCGGTGCATTCGGAGTTGCAGGCACTTGGAACATGACCGAAAAGGATGCGGGCTTGAATGTGCGGAAGCCCACCTACTTTGACGCCCTCAGCACGATTGTGACTATGCAGAATGAAGGCCTTATCGACCCAAACTGGCTGGGCTACAAAAAAGACGATTTCCGCGCCGCCTGGAAGCAAGGCAGATTCGGCATCATGCGGGAGCAGCACTCGGCCTATGCTTCTGAATCAAATTATGCTCCCTTTGACCGAAAATTCCCCAACGGCTCATGGATTGTCATAGATCCGCCGGTTGGTCCGAATGGAGAAAGCGCGGTGGGCGTAAACACGATTCCTTACACAACACTGGTCATTTCAAAAAAAGCTCAAAAAGAAGGAAAAGCTCCTCTTATCGCGGCCTTGCTTGAATGGATGGTCAGCGATGAAGGCTATTATCTTTTGGGCTGGGGTCAGGAAGGCGTAAATTTTGTCTTCAACGAAAATCATGTTCCAGTTACAGAGGGAATTCCCGACCCCTCAAAAGGATACACAAAAGCCGCCCAGCAACCCCTCACTCAGCTCAGAAACATGGTTTTCTGGCACAGTGACGCTGAATTAATCAGCCGCTATCCAACCTACACCACAGAAGTCAGCCACAAGACCATGAGCGCGCTCACCGTTCTCAGGGAAATGCAGCAAAAGGCTTGGGCAAATGCCACTGGCTCAGACAGCATGCCCCTGCCAAGCACTGAATTAAAGCATTTCTACGAGCAGGGAGTTCTGGATTTTGTAACAGGCAAGCGTGTCCTTACCAAAGAAAACTGGGCTTTATGGCTTGAAGAATTCGACCGCCTCGGCGGAAAACGCTGGGAAGAAGACGGAGTTGAAAAGGCTCGGCAAGCTAATTATCTTTACTAGGAAAGGATTATGAAATTAAAATCAGTAAGAACAAAACTAACGCTTCTGCTTTTTTGCATCGCACTTATTCCTCTTCTTCTTGTAATCGGATTTTATCTTGTAAATAACATTTCCAGCTCCATCGACAATGCGAAATCAGACGGACTTTTGCGCAATTCTATCGTCAATGAGCATATCACCGAACATTTTGAGCGGAACCTTGCCGTTCTCCGTACTATCGCGCGAAATCCTATGACACTCCAGTACACGCTGGCAAAAGCAGAAAACCGGGATCCTCTCATGGAGCAAACTCTCAGCCGCACCAACGATGTATTCAACGACAGCGACAACATGATTATCACTGACAAAAACGGCGACCAGCTCGCCCGCACTGACGAATATCCCCTCATCAATGTAGAACACCGCCGCTATTTTCACGAAGCAATGCAAGGCTCAGAGTATATTTCTGATGTTCTTATCAGCCTTGCCAATAACCGCCTGATTACGGTTTTGGAAGTGCCGGTCTTTGACGAAAACAACAAGGCGGTGGGCATGGTGCAGCGAGATTATGATCTTTCAGCCCTGCAGCAATTTGTAAAAGAACTTTCTTCCGCAAACACCCGCGTTATGATTACAGACAGCGTGGGAAATCTTGTCGCCCATTCAGAAGAGACCCTTGAAAGCAATCAGCTCATAGGATTAAGCACAAATCCTGCCGTGGCGGCGGCTCTTGCGGGCAAAAAAGGCTCTATCGATGCAGTGTTGTCAGTTCACGGTGGCAGCAAAAAAGAACGCATGCTGGTAAGCTACTCAAAAAATGAAATTTCTGGCTGGGTCATCATAACGGAGCGCTCATACCGCTACATCTGGCAGAAAGTTGTCACCGATGCCCTCACCGCAGTCATCATCGGCGGAATCATGCTTTTCCTTCTTGCACTTGTGTCGGCCTTCATCGCCGAAAAAGCAACACGGAAAATTCGGGCAATTTCAAGCCTTGTCGGTCGAGCCGCAGATGAGTCAGGGGATTCAGTTTCCCTTTCCGAGCTGGGCGACGATGAATTGGGTCAGATGGCTCAGGCAATCAGCAAAATCCGCTCTTCACGAGATTCTTACCGCAAAGACGCAGAAATCGACAAACTTACAGGTCTTTTAAATAAGGCGACTTTTGAACGGCTCTGCCGCAGAACCCTTTCCGAAAATCAGCCGGGAACATTCGCTTCCCTTATAGTCATCGACCTCGACCATTTTAAGGAAGTAAACGACACTCTAGGTCATCAGACAGGAGACGCCCTGCTCCACGATTTTGGCGAAGTCCTAAGACGGCTTTTCCGCCCCACGGACTTGGTAGGCCGCTTTGGTGGCGATGAATTTGTCGTCCTGCTAAACGACCTTCCGGGCAAGGAAATCGCCCTGCTAAAAGCAAAAAGGATAGTTGAGGCGGCAAAAACGATTCTCACAGGCGTTGATGTTGTAAAAGTCAGTGCCAGCGTAGGAATAAGCTCAACTCCCCAACATGGCATTGATTACGATTCATTGTTCGCCATTGCCGACAAATCAGTCTATGCCGTAAAAGAAAGCGGAAGAAACGGAATCTGCTACGGAAACGAAGAAGTGCTCCGCTCAGAATAGTTATCAATTTGTCATATAATGTGATAAAATACATATAATAAGGAATTAAGAATGCTGAATGTAGATACAATTAAAAACGGACTGGTCATCGATCACATTAAGGCGGGCTTCGGACCTCAGATTTTTCATTTTTTAGGTTTGGACAAGGCAGATTTTTCATGCGCCCTTATCATGAATGTCTCTTCAAAAAAATCAGGTAAAAAAGACATTATCAAAATCGACAATATCATCAACATTGACTATTCAGTGCTGGGCTTTATCGACCCAAACATCTGCATCAATGTAATAAAAGATGAAAAAATCGTCCGAAAAATCAACATGGAACTGCCGGAACGGGTTGAAAATGTCATTCATTGCAAAAACCCCCGCTGTATCACCGTCACCGAAAATTATGTACGCCCAGTCTTCAAGTTGATTAACCGCGACAAAGCTCAGTATGCCTGCGAATATTGCGATGCCCTCTATACTGCCGGCTCAATCGACTAAAAACAAGGTGTCAGGAGGAACTTATGTCTGATTCTTCAATTCTGATTATTTATAACGCCCGGCTGGTAGATTCAAAAATAGACAGTCCAGGCACAGTCACCGTGGCAAACGGCAAAATCCGCGGAATCAATCTGGGCGAATGTAAAAGCGCAAAAAAAGCATTTCTTCTGGCACAGGCTTTTCTCTCAGAAAGCGACGCGGATACAACTCCAGAATTTTATGACGCAAAAGGCTTAACTCTCATGCCTTCATTCATCGACATGCATGTGCATTTCCGCTATCCGGGTCAAACTCAAAAAGAAGACTTGGATTCCGGCCTTAAAGCGGCAGTTGCAGGCGGCTACGGAACCGTAGTTCTCATGCCAAACACAAATCCTGTCATTTCAGACCCGCTCCTTGCAAAAAAGGTCATGGACGAGGCGAATTCCAAAAATCTTGCCAGAGTCTTTCAGACAGTCAGCATTACCAAGAATTTTGAAGGAAACGACACGAGCGCAATCGAAAAGCTGAACAACGACGAATTTCCTGTCATTTCAGAAGACGGCCACGATGTAGACTCAGCCGCCACCATGCTTGAGGGAATGAAAAAAGCCGGCAAAAAGAACATTATCGTCAGCTGTCATTGTGAAGATCCTTCTCTCGCTCAGGCAGCCCGCCCCTACCGCCAGCGTGCCCTGGGCTTTATGGAGCAATACGGAATTCCGGCCGGAAAAGTGAATGTGGAAACGCCCAATGTTCCAAAAGCAATCAATTTTGAAATTGACGGCAATCTTACCAAGGCAAATTCCCTGCTGGCTCTTGCGGAAGACATTGCTACAATCCGCAATATCGAAATCGCAAAAACCGCGGGCTGTCATGTTCATATCTGCCACTGCTCCACAAAAATCAGCATGGATGCCGTTCGCCGGGCAAAAGAAGAAATCGCCCTGGGGAACACAAGCAACGGCTTTGACTGCACGGTGGAAGTCACTCCCCATCACCTCGGCTTGGTGGGAACAGACGCGCCAAATATCCGCGCCCTGGTAAATCCCCCTCTCAGAAGCGAAGATGACCGGCGCGCTCTTATCGAAGCCCTCCGGGACGGCACGGTTGACGCAATCGCCACAGACCATGCCCCCCACACTCAGGAAGACAAGGCAAAAGGTAGCCCAGGATTCACTGGCCTCGAAACCGCATTTGCCGTCTGCAATACGATTCTCGTCAAAAAAGAAGATTTTTCTCTCTCAAAACTTTCCCGCCTCATGAGCGACAATCCGGCAAAACTCCTCAGAATCAAGGCAGGCCGCCTCGCCGTGGGCTACAATGCGGATTTAGTTCTCGTCAATCCCGATGAAAAATGGATTGTAAACAGCGAGAATTTCGCCAGCAAGGGAAAGTCAACGCCGCTGGAAGGAAAACAGCTCACAGGCAAAGTGCACGCAACCTTCTTTGGCGGAAAAAAAGTATTTTAGATTATTGGACTTGCCTGATAATAACATCGGGAAAGGCCTGTCTCACTCGGAGTTTTTATGTATAACGAAAAATTTTTGCGCGTTCTTGCCCGGCAATATCCCACGGAGCGCGCCGTAATCTCGGAAATCGTCAATTTGCAGGCAATTCTCTCCCTGCCCAAAGGCACGGAGCACTTTTTGACCGACATTCACGGCGAATTCCAGCAATTTTCTCATGTTCTGCGTAACGGCTCCGGCTCAATCAAAACCAAAATCGAAGAAGTCTTCGGAAACACAGAAACGACCTCTACAAAACGCGCCCTTGCCACTTTAATCTACTACCCCAAAGAAAAACTTGAAATCGTACGGCAAAGCGAAAAGGGCGAGGATTTGAATGACTGGTATACCGTTACCCTGCACCGCCTCGTTGCCATGCTCCGCCGAGTCTCGTCAAAATATACCCGCGCAAAAGTGCGCAAAATCATGCCTGAAGATTTTGCCTATGTCATCGAAGAGCTGATTACCGAAAAGGAAGAACTTAGCGACAAACAGGCCTACTACAATCAGATTTTGCAGACCGTTATCAGAATCGGGGCGGCGGAAGCCCTCATCGAAGCACTCTGCAACATGATTCAAACTCTGGTCATCGACCATTTGCACATAATCGGTGACATTTTTGACCGGGGACCGGGACCGCATCAGATTCTCGACAAACTCCTCCATTATCATTCCCTGGACATTCAGTGGGGAAACCACGATGTAGTCTGGATGGGAGCCGCCGCAGGAAGCAAAATCTGCATCGCCAATGTCGTCCGTCTCTGCGCCCGCTACAACAATCTCGATGTCCTTGAAGAAGGCTACGGAATCAACCTCACTCCACTGGTCACTTTCTGCATGAAGGCCTACGGCCACATGGACAGGCACGCCGTTCACAAGGCAATCTCAATCATTCAGTTCAAGCTGGAAGACGCAATGATTCGGGAAAATCCTGAATTTGAAATGCAAAACCGCCTCATTCTCGACAAAATCAACTGGGAAAAGGGCACAATCACAATCGAAGGCAAGGAATGGAAACTGAATTCCACAAATCTTAAAGACGCCTTCCCTACCCTCGACCGCAAAAATCCTGCTATGCTCAGCGAAGACGAGGTTATGGTCATGAACCGGCTGGCCTATTCTTTCATGCACTGCGAAAAATTACAAAATCATGTCAAATTCCTCTATAAAAAAGGCAATTTGTACAAGGTTTTCAACGGAAATTTGCTATACCACGGCTGTATGCCCCTGGATTCAGAAGGCAAATTCCTCAAAGTCAGGCTTTTCGGCAAGGAATTTTCAGGCAAAGCCCTGTATGACGAACTTGAAATCTGGGCGCGCAAAGGCTATTTCTCAAAGCCGGGCACCAAAGAAAAGCAAAAAGGCGAAAGCATTCTCTGGTATTTGTGGACAGGCCCAAAATCCCCGCTTTTCGGAAAAGACAAAATGGCCTGCTTTGAAAATATGTTCATCGATGACAAGGCAGCAAGTAAAGAGCACAAAAATCATTACTACGATGAAGTTGAAGATTTGGCCACAGTCGAAGGAATCCTCACGGAATTCGGCCTCGACCCGAAAACTGCACACATCATAAACGGCCATGTTCCTCAGGAAGTCAAAAAAGGCGATTCCCCCATTAAATGCGGCGGAAAATTGCTGATTATCGACGGCGGTTTTGCGGCAGCTTATCACGAAAAGACAGGTATCGCAGGCTACACTTTAGTCTGTAATTCTTATGGTCTTCGCCTTGTTGTTCACGAAAAATTCACCAGCTGTGACCAGATGATTGCCACGGACAGCGACATCGTAAGCGACACAATCACCGTGGAAAAATTCCCCAACCGCCATTATGTGGCCGACACAGACCGGGGTCTGGAAATCAAAGAGCAAATTGCCGAACTGGAAGACTTACTGGAAATGTACCGTCGGGGGCACTAGCTAGAAGCCCATTCGCACGCCAACGAATGCGCCGTAACCGTCTCCCTTGAAGCTTGCAGGTAAATTCGTTCCGCAGAGGCTTGCTTGTGCCAAAATTTCAACAGCACGGAAATTCAAGCTGAATCCTGCCCTATGCTGAAAAACTTGATTTTGGTAAGCTGTTCCCACATTAAAATTAAAGATTCTCCATAAAAGCGAAAGCCTAAGATCAAGGGCATATTCCATATAAAAAATCGAATCGCTTGAATACGGATTACGGACTGCAAAACCAACTTGAGGCTGAATCTTGAGCCAATTACCAAAAGGCATGTAAGTTGCGTTTAAACCTAATCGAAGTGGTCGGTAAGCCTTGTGTGTCTCTTCTGAGTAGGTAAAATCATCATGTCCATGATCACTTGTATGAGACTCTGTATTATCAAGATAGCCAAGGACATTAGCCTCGTAAAAGTTAGCCCATACACGAGTGCTCATTTTGTAATTAAGCTTTCCTGGTAAAACCGGAATCCTGGTGTACAAACCAGCATTAAAATTATGAAACCAATTTCTTTCAAGTTCGAGTGAAAGATCAAAACCACCGTTAGAAAGAATACGGCTTGCATTCAAATCAAGGTTATCAATAGTTTTTTTATCTTCCATGAAGTCATGCATATTTATAGCCGTATAAATATCAACATTTGCCTCAGCCTCACCTTTTATCAGTCCGTTTTCTGTGGTTGTAATGGAAGCACTTGCCTTTGTTTTTGGTACATAGACAAGCGGCACGAAATATGTCGGGGTAATTTTTACGCCGTAATTATTTATAATTGTTTGAAAAGAAGCCCCCATATTAAAGAAAACATCGGCATATCCAGTCGCATCCACTGTTTTGGATTCACCAACTCTCAGACCGTCCGCAAGCAAATCAAACAAATCCTTTGAGATATTAAAATGTGAATTTGCCTCGACCTCAGTAAAAATTCCGAAACGGAAACGACTGCTGACATTCAGATTCGCAAACACAGTTTCCTTATTATGAAATCCAAGGGAAAATCCATCTTTCGGCATGTCTTTAGCAATTTTCTGTAAATCAATTACAAGATTTTTTTTAAGGAAGTCCTGAAGCCCAAAGGAACTGTTTGCAAAAACGGTATCTGAATCAACTCCAAATTCAAAAATTCGTTTTGGCTTTGAAAGCAAATCACCGTCACCAACTTCTGCATGAGCAGAAGAAAAAGCAAAAACAGAAAGGAGAGAAAATATAATCGAAGTTTTTAGGATTTTTTTCATATTGTCTTTCTCTCCCTATTTATCCTTGTCATTTTTATTCCACAACTCAACCGTGCCGTCTGTCTTGATTGAAATCGAACCTAGAAGAGAGAAAGCTGAATTACGAGCAAAAGAACGGGGTGTCGATCCATCAGCACCTTCTATTTCCATTTTTACTTTTGGAATAAAAGGCCGCGTGTGAAGGATTTCCTTTACCTCATCGCCAGTGAACAACAGAGAATAGGAACCATTCTCAGTTTTTAAGGATTTTCCCGGAGTCGATGTTCCATCTTCAGCTGTTGTTTTTATTATTCCCCCATCATCATAGAATGTAAGGGTTATATTTTCCATTGGAGTAGTGTTTTTTAGCGTGTAATTGAAAGAAATTGACTTAATGGCATCGAGATATTTGTCATTGTCACTGTCCCAGTCCTCGTCTCTATGTAAGGCGTCTTCGGTAAATTCGTTACCAATAAGAGCAAGCACATCCGGAATAGTGATTATGCCATCGCTTACACCGTCAGACACATCAGCTAAAACTATTTCAAAAGGAATGACAAGGGCAAGGTGAATGCTTATTGAGCTTCCTTTTTTTAAAGCCTCAATATCGTCACCAGTAAGCGTTATGTTTGAATTAGAATCGCTAGCTAAATCAAGATTGTAAGAAAAAGAAAGATTGCTTGGCTGTGAATTTATGATTGTATCCAAAACATTGTCATTTACTTTTTTTGAGAAAATCTGTTTGTCAGGATCACTTTCGCCCGTCCAGTTCTCAGTGATAAGTGCATTTTTATCTGCGAGGGAAGCAAGAGTTGCCTTTCCGGATTTTACGCTGATTGTAGAATTTGACGGAATCAAAACTTCGCTTCCGGTGTTGTATGAAGCCGATATTCCAGCCGTTGCGGACAAACTCTTAAGTACACTGTTAGTCGTCGGCTGATTGACAAAGACATATCCCTCCAGCCCCTTGAATTTTACATTCTTGATTAAATTCTCGTCGTTTTGAAGGATGTCAGAAAGAATCGTTGAAAAATCAATTCCTGTTTCGATAGTGCCAGAATGATTTCTCAAAATCGAAGATAAATTTATAGTGATTTCAGAAAGCTCGTCGATTTTACATGCTCCAGAAATTGTAATTTTTTCATTATCACCGGTAAAAACAAGATTTGCATTTTTTAATGAAAATTTAACACTGCCCGTAATATCTACATTACTGGAGTTTAGGGATTTTCCGCTTAAATCAACTTCTTTGTTGATTATATATTGCGCGCCACCGACAGTTTTAAATTCAGAATTTTCAATTTCAAGCCCGTCTGCCGAAGACTGAGCAACATCAATGGAAGAATTCGCCTCTTCATATTTGACTCCGCTCCATCCTTCAGGAAGTTTTGCTCCAAAAGAAAGTTTTCCTTTGCCGATTTTTGCACTTACCAAATAATTGTTCAGTCCTGTAATTGCCTTGGAATCATCAATCACCACATCACCGATATCGTCTGCGGACATATTCAGACCAGTTATTTTTGCGACTTTAATTCCAGAAGTAGAAGCTGAATAGGCGTAACTATATGGAGACGCATCCGAAGGAGAAGAATCAGTATCTTTGTATTTAGCACTGATAACAAGACGGACTCCTGAAGAATCAAGAGTCTTTCCCGCCAAATTAAATGAAAGGCTTCCGCCTTCAGTGCAATCTTTTGACTTCTCGTCAACGAGACGAGAACCGCTGTAAAGTTGGGCTTTAACTGTCAGTTCAATGCCCGCCGGAGAAGGAAGGGAAGAAGGCTTTGTAATAACGAGAGAAATCGTTCCAGCCGATAATTCTACTGTTTTAAAATCCAATTCTGTCGAAAGATTCAAGGGAATTCCGCTTATGGAATATTCCTTTCCATCCCCCAAATCAGGAACAGGTAAACCGCCGGAAGCAGATTCAAAATCAAAAGTGTCTTTTACCTTGTCATTGATGTTTAGATTGAAATCCGTTGAAAAAGTGATTTCGTCAATATCAGAGCTTGTATCCACTGCAGAAAGAGAAAATTCCTCAACTGGGTAATCAATTATGTATTTAAGAGTATCTTCGTCATTAAGAGTTGGATTGTAATCATAAATAACAGGCTTTTTTGAAGAAGAATTTCCGATATTGTCGTTGATAATGCCCTGCAATTTGCTTACGCTAAGTTTTTCATGAAGAGAAATTATTGACTGACCGACTGGAAGCTCAAAAACAGCAGAAGACTTAACGCTTACAGATTCTGGAATTTGTAAATTTGAGAAATCGCTACACGCAAAAAGGAGAAAAGCAAAGCAAGCACTTGTAAAAAAAAACTTCTTCATATTACTGACTCCTCGCCTAACAGTTCATTATAACTCATATAAGGTCTTTTGTCAGAAAAAAAATGATGCGCGCAAAAAAAAAGCCCTGCACTTTAGGCAAGGCTTACAAAATACGACGCAGATTTATCGTTTCAAAAGGGCTGCGAAGGGGTTGTAGCTCATTCCGTCGTCGCTGCCAAAATTACGGTTTCCGCCGTTGCGCGGGCGGTCGTTGTTTCGGGCGAAGTCGGGCTTTTTGTCGCCGCTTCCCTTCTTTACGACTACCACTCGCTTTTTGCCAGTGCCGTCAGAAGAAGGCTTTTTGCCCTCGTTGGTCTGGCCTAAGCGGGTGTGGGCGTCGCTCTTGAGGGAAAGGCTGATTCTCATCCGGTCTTTGTCGAGCGCAATGATTGTGAATTCTTTTACATCGCCAACTTTGATAACGTCCATCGGATCTGAAACGAATGAATCGCTTAGCTCAGAAACATGAATCAAAGCCGTCTCGTGCAGACCGATGTCAACGAAAGCGCCGAAGTCAACTACATTCTTGATTTTGCCTGTTACTTTCATGCCCACGGTCAAATCCTCGAACTTGACGACGCCTTTCTGCATGATTGGAGCTGGGTAGCCGTCGCGTGGGTCGCGGTTTGGCTTTCCAAGCTCTTCGATGATGTCGTTCAGCGTTGTTTCGCCAACATTGTATTTTTCGCAGAGACTTTTCTTCAAATCAGCAGGAACCTGTTTTCCTTCTTTTACATAAGAAAGAACCTCGCGGGCGACATCGTAATTTTCCGGGTGAACCCAGGTGTTGTCCAAGGGGTCAGAGCTTTCGGCGATTTTCAAGAATCCCGCGCACTGCTCAAAGGCTTTAGGCCCAAGCCCCGGAACTTTTTTAAGCTCTTCACGGCTGGTGATTTTGCCGTTCTGGTCTCGGTAAGCGACGATTTTCTTTGCTGTGCTCATGTTGATGCCCGAAACATATTTCAGGAGCATGTAGCTTGCCGTGTTCAGGTTTACGCCTACCTGGTTAACGACAGAGCCGACTACTTCATCAAGCTGCTCGGCAAGTTTTTTCTGATTTACATCGTGCTGATAAAGGCCGACACCGATTGCCTTGGGGTCGATTTTAACCAGTTCTGCCAGAGGATCCTGCAGGCGGCGGCCCATTGAGATTGCTCCACGGATTGTAAGGTCAAGCTCAGGGAATTCTTCGGTTGCCACAGGGCTTGCTGAATATACGGAAGCACCAGATTCATCTACGACTGTGTATTTTACATCGCTGTCAGCATAGTTTTCGCTGATGACTTTTGAAACCAAAGCCTGAACTTCCGGGCTTCCTGTTCCGTTACCAACGGCCACGACCTGAATGTCATATTTGTCGATTGCCTCATTCAAGAGATTGTAAGCCTCGTCTGCCTGCTGAACCTGATAAATCTTAAAGTAGCCCAGGTATTTTCCTGTTTCGTCCAAAGCGGCACATTTTGTACCAGTGCGGATACCAGGGTCGATTCCCAAAACTCGGCTTCCCTTGATTGGCTGGGTCATCAAAAGGTTCTTGAGGTTTTCTGAGAAGATTCCGATTCCGTGGTCGTCAGCCTCGTCAGTCTCGTCACTGCGGATTTCGCGGACGACAGCAGGGCTGAGAAGACGAACAAGGCCGTCCTCGATTGCCTCAGAGTGATATTTATTTGAGATTTTTACCCGCTTCTGCAAGAGGGCAACCGCGTCGTCCACAGGAACATCAATCGTAACGCTCAAAGCACCCTCGCGCTCGGCACGGTTGATTGCCAAAATGCGGTGGGGCTTAACCTGATTCAGCGGCTCTGAGTAATCCCAGTACATTTTGTAGGTAGAAGTGTTCTCGGCCACAGTCGCGTCCTGGCCTTCGGGAACGATTCCCTTTGTCTGGATTGTGCCCGATCTCATGTAAAGGTCGTGAACGGCAGAGCGGTTGTCTGTATCTTGGCTTGTTCGCTCAGCGATGATGTCTTTTGCTCCGTCGATTGCGTCTTTTGCACTCTCAACATTGAGGGCTGCATCCTCGTTGTCGGTTTTGATGTATTTTTCGGCCTCAGCCTCAACCGCAGCGTCATCGTTCTCGCCAATGATGAAATCTGCCAGCCCTTCCAGCCCCTTTTCGGCTGCCACCATACCTCTTGTCTTCTTCTTCTTTTTGAATGGTGCCCACAAGTCCTCAAGCTCGGTGAGGGTTTTTGCGTTCATTGCGGCATTGTAAAGGGATTCTGTGAGTTTTCCCTGACCAAAAATGCCACGCACGATTTCGAGGCGGCGCTCTTCAAGATTTTTATATGATTTGAACAGGTGGTCGCAATCAGTGACCTGGACTTCGTTCAAGTTGTCATGCTTTTCTTTGCGGTAACGAGAAATGAAAGGGATTGTACATCCTTCATTCACCAAACTGATAACTGCGCTGACCTGGCTAACGCGAATGTTGAGCTCTTCAGCGATTCTTTTCATGATTTCGACTTCGTTCACTACGAGGGCGTCGATTGATTCCTGTGTAAATTCCATAGTGAAAGTATTCTACTGAAAAAAGATTGTCGGGTCAAAGCCCGACAATAACAATTTTGGGGCAAAAAAAAGCTGCCCTTTTCGGGCAGCCGGTTTAATCAAGCTGTTTTAGTTTGATTAGTTTGCAGCAGGTGCTTCTGCAGGAGCTTCCTCAGCTGGAGCTTCAACTGTCTCTTCAACAGCAGGAGCCTCTGCCTCAGCAGCTTTAGCTGTAGAACCACAGCTCATAGCAACAGCAGCAAATAAAGCGATAGATGCAACAGCAGCAATTTTTGTTGTCTTTTTCATACAAATCTCCTTTTCTTGAAAAATTAAGTTATATTACATCTTCTGATAAGATAAATCAATCCCCATCAAAGTTATAATATCCGGCATCATACAAATCGTCATCGCTCATATATTGGCGGAGATTTTTACGAGCCTCGCCGAACTTAAAGCGCATAAGTGATTTTGCCTTGTCGCTTGTCATCTGGTAAATCCGCTCAAGAAGTCGTGGCTGAATATCGCTCTCAACCCCCTGCTGCCCCATAGAATTTGAAAATACGAATACATTAAGCATAACGCCGTTCTTCATTCGCTGCATGACAAGAATAGCATCACTGATAAAATGCAATCCGTTGACATTTATGAGCACTTTCGGAATTTTTTCGTAGAGCTGAACATCAAGCGTCTTTTCGAAAATAGCAGAAAAATGGCTGAGACTGATATCGAGGATGCTACCCTTAATCTGACCGTGTTTGGTGACAAAACTCACGCGGCTTTTGGTGTCACAGATTGCACGGATATTTTTTCGGCGACCGCAAGCCTGATTCGCATACATAACCTTGTCGATAAGAGCGAAATTCTTTGCCTTTTGGTACTCAAGGGAAATACAGCCACACTGGATTCCCACATCAAAAAGGTAATATTTTTCCAGCTTTTTTTTATCTTCTTCACTTTGGCGCTTTGCATAAAGCACGCCTATCAAAATCCTTCCAGTGTATTTTTCCTGCAATTCTTTGATATATTTCTCCCATGAAATACCAGGAACAGGCATGTCGATATAGAAGAAAAGAATTGAATCAGTGAAAGTCTCGATGATGACCTCGACCTTCGCCTTTAGCGGACAGTAGCGGTCATCACCAATAATATAAGTCTCGTAACCGCGGGCCATATACTCTTCCAGATAATTCTCTGGCAAGAGCGTCGCGTCGGGACAAATAAAAAAAGTCTTTCGTCCCTCAATAATATGTTCCTGCTGTTCATCTTTGTCGATTACTGCCATATATATCTCTCCTTATTACAAGTCTTCAATCCGTCTGCCAGTATAATGCAAAATCAAGGCTATGGTTCGCGCCGCAGTGAGAAGTAAGTCAGCATCAGAGTATTGCAACAACCTGCCGTCGGTTTCTGTGCCAGTCATATCAAGACGAAGCATACCATATATTTCATCCCGATATTCTATTTCTGCTATACAGCTTGAAGTTATTTCCTGTTCCTCAAGCAATTCGTACAATTCGTTCTTTTTTGCCTTTAACAAATTGCCGATTCCATCCATATATAAGACACCAGTGACAGGATTCGTACTGTTCTTAATCAATTCCGTAGGAATAAGGCGGAAATCTTTTGTCCGTGATCTTTGATGTATTTTCTGAAAGAGTATTTGAGAATCAGTCTGAATACAAACATGGTCAATTTCAAAATAAGAGCTGATAAAATTAATGAAATTTTGGATTCCGCTCTTTAAATCATCGCTGGCCGTGAGAAATTTAAGGATATTGGAATGAAGGTTGAGGGAACCGACCGCCTTTTGCTTTTCGCTTTTGGGAACAATGCTCGCGTGTTTTTCGGGAAGATAAATGATAAAACAGTTGCGCCCCTTTGTCTTTCCCCGGTACAATGCCTTTTCTGCACATGAAAGCAAATCATCATAAGATGTGGCATTTTCCGGAAAGCGGTCAAGACCAATCGTTACGGTAATAGTCTGTGTTCCGATATCGGGCAATTCAATTTCGTTAACTTTTACGAGAATTGTGTGGCAGATATTCCAAATTTCGTCGTAGACAGTGATGTCTTTGAGAATAATCGAAAATTCATCCCCCTTATTGCGGGCAAGAACCCCCTTGTCTCCAAGAATGGATTTTATTGTATTCGCAATATCGTAGAGAACTTTATTCCCACCTTCATGACCGAAAGCATCGTTTATATAAGTGAAATTATCGACATCAATAAGTGCAAAACTGAATGGTGTTTTTTCACGAATCAGGTGATTCGCGTAGGAAGATATTGTACTCTGAGCGTAAACACCTGTCACAGGGTCTGTTTTTATTTCGTTTTCCCTAAAGAAATTATCCATAGTATCTTATTATACAACAAAAATGCATAAGTTTAAAACAAATTTATAAATTTTAAACAAAAAACAGGCTTCCGAAGAAGCCTGCATGAAAATCAAGTGGATTAAGTTTTACTTGCGTTTTCCAGAAATTGTGATTGTAGCGACAGTCGGAGCCTTTCCGGCAGCGATTGCGCACTCACCGTTTCCGTCCAAGCCGTAAAGAACGACACGAATGTTTGCAGTCTCGCCCTTCTTGATTGAGTAGGGTTTTTCCAAATCATAAGTCTTTTTGACAGAACGAGCCGCACGAGAAGTGTCAGTCGCAAGTTCTGTTTTCTTAGAACCTATGATTCCCTGGAAGATTACAGCAACATTGCTAGTTCCATGGTTTCCGAAAGCAGCGTCGATGCTTGTGATTTCGAGATTATCGAGAGCGGTGATCGGGAAGTCAACATAAAGAGTATCCTTTCCGGTAATAGTTCCAGAATAGCCTGTATATGTGATTCCGCCCTTTGCGAATTCTGCATTGACTTTTGAGCCATTATATTTCCATGTTCCTGGTGAAGGAATTGCCGTGTTAGCTTTTGCAAGCTCTTCGTTGTCACTTGTACCAGCGAGAGTATTGCTTGCGTCAAGACTGTTGAGCCATGAAAGACCAACGGCATTAGGATCTGGTTTAGAAACCTTGAGTTTGAATTCAGCAGAGACAGCCTTTTCATCTTTTGCCGTAACCTTGACGATGATGTCTTTGTCTTCTTTTACATCTGCGGCAACGAGATAGCCTGTTGAATCGATTGTAGCTACGCTTGGGTCAGAGACAGACCATTCATAATCAGCATTTGTCGGACGAGGAGGAGTGATTTTTGCAGAGAACTGCAAGCCCTTTCGGCCGTAAACCATCTCAGCGTTATCTTCAGAAGCAACAGCGATTGAAGTCATCGGAATGAATTCTACAACTTTGTCAGACTCAACCGCAATCTTAGCGATTGTAGTTTTAGAAGATGCCGTGATAGTGATTGTAGAAGCACCCTCGTAAACGACATAAGCTTTTTCTGCATATTTAGTTGCAGAACCAGTGTTGAAGTCGAAGAAAGCCTCACCCTGATTGCTAGACTTGATTGTACCGTTTCCAGCCAAACAACCTGTTACGAAGACAACAGATTTTCCTTTAACCGGGAAAGTAATTTTACTTCCTTCAAATCCTACGAGCTTATCACCCTCAACATTGAAACCTTCGAGGGTAATGTCTTTGTTCTGCTTTGTATCGCTGAAAGTGTATGTGGTGCGGCTTGCCTTTTCTTCGCCAGGAAGAAGTGATTTTGAAGAATCTTTTGAAACCTTCCAGCCGTGTGAAGAAGCGAGTTTTTTGACATCCCAGTAAGACTCAATGTCTTTTTTGTATTTGAGAGTTGCCAAATCATAGTAACGGTTGAGAATTGCGTCTCGTCCGCTGAATTCTTTTGAAACGGCTTCTTCTGTAAGAATGTCTTTGCGACCGTCAAGCTTTACGCCGATAGCGTCTGCAGTGGCACGGTCAATTTTCCATCCGATGATTGTCTGAGGAATTCCGCTTGCTGTGAGCGGTGAGCCTTTCCAAAGGCCAGCCTCAACCTTTCCGCTGGCAATTGTGTCATTGATATATGCAACCTGATTGTAGTAACCAGAATTCCACGGAGTTCGTGCGAGGAAAGTTTTTTCGCCTTCCTGAGAGCTGATGCTTGAATTGTAGATTACGAGACCTTTTGCAGCCGCATTGCCCTTGTCCATACGAGGAGCACCGATATAAGAAGTCGGGTCTGTGTGTTTTGCGTCGAAAATAGAAACGATTTCACATTCCTCAAACAAGGCAACCTTTCCACTGTATTCCATCCAAATGAAGTCTGTGTCACCCTCAACATAACAGTTGTAGAACCAAGATTTACCTGTCATGCGGAGTGTATCCTGTGTTGATTTGAACGAACAGTTGTAAGCGGCGAGCGTACCTGTTGAGTCGAAACCGATTGTCTCTGCCTGAGTGTTAGAGCCTTTTACCGAACCACGGACGAATGTATTGTGAACGGCAAGGTTTTCAAGCGTGAGGTTTCCTGTTCCCTCGAATTCAAATACACAACGAGCCTTCTGACCAGTTGTATATTTTGAAAGAAGAAGAATATCGCCAGTGTTGGCAACAGCAATTTTAACATCCTCACCGTATTTTGCACTTGTACATCCAGAAAGCGTGATGTCGGCAGGACCTTTGTAATAGAGAGCTTCTTCGTAAGTTCCCTGTGGCAAGCGAATAGTGAATTTTCCTTCTTTTTCACCAATCGCATCAAGAGCCTCTTGGATAGATCCAAAAGTCTGTGTTTTTACTCCAGTTCCCGAAAGAGTGATTTCAGAAACATTTGACTGATGACAGCCCGCAAACAAAGCGCAAGCCGCCACAACAGCAGCAAACAGTTTTTTCATTAAAAAAATCCTCCAATTTTAATGATTTTTTATTATATACCCTTATTATAGAAGAAAGATATGGAGAATTAAAACAAGAATTTGATTTTCACTGACAAAAAATAACATACAGGCACAGAAAAAAACCAAAATATAACAAAAAATTATAATCATCCGTTGCCGAAAAACAAGATTTTTTTTCTATATAAAGATTATAGATTTAGAAAAGCCAAGGAGTAAAAAATGCAAAATCGTGTCCTCAGACCTTCCCCAACAGCCCTTCTGAACCCAAGATGTGACGCATCGTTCAAGGCTATGTTCACGCAGAATACACAAGAATCCAATCTTGCATTAAAAGACTTCATATCCACTTTATTAAACAGGAAAATCAGCAACCTCGCCCTTATCCCGAATGAACCGCCGATTGATATGCTTGGAGAAATGCAGATGAGTTTTGATGTGGGCATAACTTTCGATGACGGGGAAAGAGCTGACCTTGAGATGCAAAGCCGTTTACAAAAATATGATTATGCGACACGAGCTGAAATTCAAGCTGCCCGCCTGCTTAATGTAAATTCCCGCAGAGGCGACAATTGGACTTCCCCGTCAGCCTATCAGATTTCCGTGCTGAATTTCGAGTTTGACAATAATGACAAGTCACCACTTGCGTGGTATACTATGAGAAAAGAAAGCGGAGAGCAGCTCGCGGGGAAACTCAACATTATTTTTTTTGACTTGATTAAAATTCGCAAAATGTTTGGAACTTCCGTCGAGAAGCTTACAAAACTTCAAAAATGGGGATTATTTCTTTCCTATGCGGACAGCGAAAAACACAGGGATTATATCAAAAAACTGATAGATTCCGAGGATGGGCTTATGAACGCAAATGCAGCACTAAACATGGTCAGTCAAGATGACATCAATTGGGCAATAGAAAATTCCATTTTTAAAGCACAGCGAGACTACAACTCAAACATGCAATATGCCGAAAAAACAGGCATGGAACGCGGTCTCGCAAAAGGAATGAAGCAGGGTATGAAGCAGGGTATGAAGCAGGGTATGAAGCAGGGGCTAAAACAAGGAATTGAACAAGGCTTAATAAAAGGTGCCCGCCAAAAAGCCATTGAAGCAGCGCAAAACTTTCTGAGGATGGGTTTGTCGCCAGAACAAGTGGCGCAAGGCACAGGAATGACTACAAAAGAAGTCCTTGCCCTAAAAAGCAAACTTGACGCATAATTTAGAGCAAGGACACGCGGAAATAATTTTAGTGATACAGAGCCAAAGTTTCAGTTTCTAATGCTTTGAAGTTCCCATCTTTCAGAAGAAGAACCATTTTCACCCACTTTCCAGAGTTCAATTGTTCTTCAAACCTCAAGGGCATTTTCCAAAAAACACTGACAACAAACTCGCCCAAATATTTTTCGTCCCGACGGACACAGTGTTTTTTCTCTGCACCTCCTTCAATATTTCGTGTGAATTATGCAGGATAAAAAAACTTGTATATTGACAAGGAAAATATTACTACTATAAAATATACTTATCGGGAAACCAAAGTATAGGGTGGCTTACCTCTCATTCCAAGAAAATGGGAGGACTGCGTAGCATGAATAAGTATGAAATTGCGATGCTCGTCATTGCGGCTTTGACTTTGATTGTTACGGCACTGAACCTCTTCAAATAATTGAAAAAGGACAGAAAAAGAGCCTACCCAGTCCGGTAAACTTTGAGTAGGCTTATATGAACCGAAAGAGGCGAGCCACAATACCGCGGTTTCCCTCTGTGTTTTATGATACTATATTTCTGCAAAAAGTCAATATTTAGGAATTGACGAAAATTCCCCGAACAGGAATTCGGGGAGACAAAAAATCCCCGCATACACTGTTTACTTGTACACGGGGATTTCAAAAAAAGGAGGTTTCCCCCGCATGGCGAACCACTGGGGGGGAAATTAAACCAAAAATGAAATTAGTAAACTCTCTTTATTGAGCCCCAATAACCATTAGAACCCATCGTCAGTTTTACAAATTTTCCAGAATAACCGTCAAGGGATACTGCATCAGTATTATAAGAAACTGAATATGTATAAGACTTATCACCGTTATCAGTCATTTTAACATCAGTTCCATTAACTGCAATGCTGTATCCTGTTGTATATCCTGCAACGGTAATTGTACAATCCGCTGTAACAGGAACATATACAGCTGTACCTGTATTTACTTGAATCCAACCGCTACCATTGTGCTTAAATTTTCCAGATGTTGCATCCACATACAGACCATCATAAGAAGCTGCACTTCCTTCAACTCCGAAAGAATCCGCAGAGACAGCTTCCTGACTCCAAATGTAATCCAAGCCTGCGGCAGACGGAAGAGCCGTCAAATCAAGACCTGTGACTACAATCGTACACGGATAAGCAGTACCTGTTGATACAATTTCAATCCATTTAGCACTTGTTGCGGTATAAGTTGAAGTTTTCTCAGTTGTACTTGCGGCAGTGCCGTCAATCGTATACAAGGCAGATTGAGCGCCGTCATTTGCAGTCACAGAAAGTACAGCACCACTTGTGACAGGAATGCTGATTTTAGTTCCAAAATTCATCTGAGCATGAGAACCATTTCCTTGCAATTTTCCCTTATCGCATGTCGCATCAACCGCAGCCCGAATCAGATAGTCGCTTGAACCTGTTACAGTCGCTTTGACAGTACCAAGAACTTTCTGAATATTTACCGTATTTGGAGTTAAATCCCATGTGACAGTCGCAGAAGAAGCATCAAAATTATCAACATACGGCGTAATCGTGCCTAAAGTAATCGCCCCATAGTCGCCGACCGTCACTTCAATCGTGGCTTCGTTCGTGCCGTCGCTTGCGGTAATTGTCGCAGTTCCTGCACCGACAGATGTGATTTCAATACCTGAGGCCGTAACACTTGCTGTTGCTACAGAAGTATTGTTTGAACTGACCGAAGTTGCAATCAATCCGAGAGTGTCCTCATCATTAGAAACAGTTTTTGTTTCAGAGACAAAATCCACTATGTCGCTTGAGAAATCATCGTTTGCATCAAGTTTTGTGACTGTAATAGTCTTAATATACGAACTGTTCTTGAGGGCTTTAAGAGCAATGTATCCCGCTTTTGTAGCCGTGTATGAAGCTACAGCTGATTTTGCATCACCAGAAATATCCGTCAATGCCTTTCCACCAAGCGTGAAATAGCTTGCCGCGTATGTATAATTCCAAACTTCAACGCTAACAATACTGCCTTCCGATACAGGAATCTGCATCATCGCCCCTGCATTCCATTGTCCATAACCAGAATTAATTTTGAACTGTCCACCTGACACAGAAGCCACAATTTCATTCGCAGCAGTAGAATTATCAATAGAATTCTTCGTGACACCTTTGAGATAACCAGCCGTAATTTGATTAGATGAATAAGAATTACCATCAGCAGACTGTGTAACATTGTTGTTTACCCAATCCCAAGTTACATAAACAGTTTCATCAACGACTTCCTCAAAGGTCGTAGTGAATTCTCCAGTCTTTGTGACGGTAATTGCGCTGATATATCGGTCTTTGGTTCCGCCGAGAACTACTTTGAGGTATTTTGTATTTGCCGCGACATTTCCACCAGTGCCTTTTGTTCCCATTGCAAGAGACAAATCATTTCCAACTACAAGGCCGTTGCTTCCACCTGCATAATCATAGGTATATGTAAGACCATCGCTACTTGCCGTGAAGCTGTTTGATGTTGAATCACCGATTCCGAAATAGAAGTCTCCAGAAACAGTTCCCGCCAAATCAATCTTAACCGTAGATGCGCCAGTTACAGGAATATAAAGGATTGTCTGACGAGCCTGAATTCGGTCATTTGCAGTTACCTGGAATTTTGATTTTTTATCAGATGTCGAGAGCGTCGTTCCGTCCACGGCGATATCTTCCCACATTCCGTTTGCGCCCTGAAAGTTGATTGTACCGTTTCCGTTACCGCCCCTGGCCCACGCTTCAGCAGCCGTATATGAAGTCACATTTTCTGTCGTTGAAACGCTTACAGTTCCGCTAGTTGCGCCTGTATACTCAGTAGATTTCGCTGTAATAGTGACATCAGAAAGCTCCGCCGCAGCCCAAATCTGAACGCTTGTTGTTTCCATGTCAACGGTAAGTTCTGAAGAGAATGTTTTTGAGTCAGAATCAAAGAATTTAAGGTTCTCGTCAGAAGAAGTGAGTTTGACAGTCTGCATTGTCGGTTCAGCAGGTGTAAATGAAACATTCAAATCCTGCATCGTGTATTTTGCCATTGTTGCACTCGGAACGCTCACATTAACGGCTTCCGCTTTAATGATTTCTGGAATCACAGAGACCACAAAAATATCCGAGCTTCCGTTGCTTCCCGTGACGGTGATTGTCGCAGTTCCTTTTTTCCCAACCTCAGCCGTAACAAGTCCGCCAGCAGTTACGCTAGCAATGTTAGAATCAGAAGACTCATAGCTATATGTTAGTCCACTTTCGTCAGAAGAAGCCGTAAGCTGAACAGTATTTCCGCCTACGAGATTTTTCTTATAAACAGGCTCAACATACACATTTGATTTTGAGGTATCTTCTGTTGCATTGAATTCTTCTTCATACGCAGAAATATCCCAAATCTTTGAAACGGTCTTGTATGCGTTTGAGTCAACATCAAATCCACGGTTGAGAATTGCATAGCGACCGTTGTATTCACGATTCACAACCCGTTCACTCATTGTATATGTATCATCTTTTCTGCCGCTAGTAGAAATTGAAGAGCCTGAAAAAAGCGTATTTCCGAAATCTTTGTATGCGATTGCGGCATCTCCTGCTTCATCAAATGTGTTATACTTTCCAGCAGAACCCCATAAAGCCGAGTTCGGAGAAAGCTCAAACTGACAATTTATTACCGCAGCCTGAGAGTCATCCCCTGAATTTCGTCCATAATACGGTTTAATACCGCTGTCGATATAAACTTTGCTGTTCAAAAGAACATATCCTTTGTTTACTTTGTTATTATAAACTGTTCGTGAAGCAAAAATATATCCATTACTTGCCTTGTCATCATAAGTAATATGAAGTGTACATTCCTCAAACAAAGCGACATCAATATAGCCCCAAATGAAGTCAACATCACCTTCAATGAAATCTTTATAAAACCAAGCTCTTCCGCCCTTGTTTCCCATAATGAGAGTATCTTGATGACCGAGGAAAGAAGAATCATAAGCTACAAGATTTGAAGTTGAGTCGAAATAAAGAACCTCTGTTGAGTCGTTGCTTGAAGAGCCGTCAACAGTTCGGAGATATGTTGATTTAAGCGTGAGATTTTTGATAGTAAGATTTCCACCTTCCCAAAGGAAGTTCGTGCGGAGTCTCGCGCCGCCGTTCCATGAGTCATTGTTTTTCCAATAAATAATCGCCTTATCGCCAAAGGCATTATCCCCACTGTCCTCAGGACCAGCCAAAGTGACATTTGCGTTTCCTTTGTAATAAAGACGCTCATGATAAGAACCTTCCGCAACATTTATCGTCCAATCACCAGACTTTGAATTCTTCATCAAATAATTTAATGCGCCCTGAACAGTCGCGAAATCATCCTCCTCAGACGCTCCAACCGTAATCGAATTGCCAGAGATTGAAGGTTCGCTTTCACGCGTTTTAAAAGAAATCTCCTCATCAGCAGAATCATCAAAGTAAACTTTATAAGTAGTGTTGTATTCAAGTTGACCATAACCGTTTGAATCAAAGTGCGGTTTTACAACCACAACTCCGTCAACGAGCTGAATGAGCTGGTCTTTTACATTGATTTTACCGACTCCGCTTCCGTTTCCAGAATATAATTTTTCATCGCTCGCCTTGATTGTATCAACGAGACTTTCTTTATCATTTTCAACTTTATAAACCGTTACAGTCGATGGCTTCGAAGATGTTGCAACAATAATATCTGTATCAGGGTTTACACCATCGGCAGTTGCCTCACCCACAGTGATAGATGCGCTTGAAATCGTAAGCGAGGATGCAGCACTTCCGCCGTCACTGCCACCACCCGCATCTGCGGCACATGACGCAAATCCGAAAAGCAATGAAAGAGCGCCGAATGCGAGAGTAAGTTTCTCCAAGACTGTTTTTTTCATATTTTTCCCCTTTTTTGTAATATGACGAACTTTTCAGTTCCCTACTTTTTGCTAGTGTGAGAATAATAGAGATTTTCACTTGTGTATCTCGAAATTTTCATAAATTTTATACAAGTTTTGTGCAAAATTTTGCTAATTTTGAACAAAAGCGTATTTATAGCAGTAGAATTATAAAATATTTTCAAGTTTTTTATAAAATATAATCATTTTTTTCGCAAAATCTAAGAAATCTCCAATTTTTTATTTCTAAGTAAAATCTAATGATTATATTTTGTAATAATATTTAATATTTAAGCATATTTTATATATCTGTCAGACGGAATTATTGGCAGGTTTAATGTATAAAATATTTGCATTTTTAGCTTATATTTTAACTTTTTTCGATTTTTCGTCTTTTTTTCAAAATTTTTATATAAAAAATAATCATTTCGTGTTATAATATGAATGTATGAATCACGACATTTCCAAAAGACGCTCATTTCTGACTTCTCAAAAGGCCCGCGGGCACAGAATCACAATAGGTTTTGCAGGAATTGCAGATTTCCGTTCTTTTATCGGCCAGGAATACATAGCCGGAATGCAAAAAGCCGCCTCTGACTACGACTTAAATTTCATCAACTTTGCAGGCGCAATCAAATATTCCTTTTTTGACGACATAGATTTTATCTCTCACTACCTCAAGACCTTCAAATTCATGAAAGCACCGCTCATCGACGGCCTTGTAATCTGGGGGTCTTCACTCTGCGAATTTCTCGATAACGATTCTGTTGTTTCCACTTTCTCTGCCCTCAATCCGCTCCCCATGGTAGATATCGGCTACCTCGACATTCCGGGAGTTCCGTCAATCCGCATCGACAATTCCTATTCAATTTCAGTCATAATGACCCACCTGATTCAGGAACACTCTTACTCAAAATTCGCATTCATCGGTTGTGAAACTTCGACTCCACAGCTCACGCGTCTCAAATGTTACCACGAGCAGCTTAATATATTTGGCATCGACGAAATAAAAAACTCCGTGATTCTTACGCCAAGCATGTCTGATGTCGATATTGCCATCGCCGTTGAAAAACTTATCTCCTACCACGACTTGCACGACAAACAGGAAATCGAGTGCATCGTCACTCCAAGTGACATGATTGCCGCCGCAGTCATCGAAGAGCTGGACAAACACGGAATTTCAGTACCCATAGATGTCGCCGTCACAGGTTTTAATAATCAGTACAATGGTCTTTTCGCCCGCTCGCCTGTCACCACAATCGATCTTGCATATTTTAAGCGCGGTTATGCTTCTGTAGAGCTTTTAATCGACAGAATCATGTCCCCTCAAGATGTTTTTGAAACAAGAATGGTTCACACTTCGCTTTTGGTTCGCCAATCATGCGGCTGTTTTGAGAAAAGCGTCGTTCAGGCGGCAGAGGACAGTTCCCGCCAGGAGGATTTTTCGGTCGAGCGGTCATCAGAGGGAGATGTACGCACTTCACTTTTCCAAAAGGTAAGGTTTATTTTCCCCCATCAGGACGAAACTTCCATTGAGCGGCTTGTAAACTCTGTCTTCGATGATATTTATGAACAAAAGACTCCCAGCAAAATGCTCCGCTGGTTTCAGAATTTGCTCCAAAACACACGGAAAGATTCCTCTATCGTTAACAGTGAATTCCAGCAAAGCATCACTTCTTTGCGAAAACTGATTCTTCCCCTTGTCCGTGACGACATAAAGCAATATGTCCACATGGAGGATGTTTTTCACCAGCTCCGGGCATTGGTTTCTATTTTCATTGAATATGACTCCATGGCTTCCCGCGAAGACACTTACTTAATGAACAATCTCTCTCAAATCGCAATTAACTTTGCCTCTGCCACCAGCGGAAAGCAAATTCAAGATGTTTTGCGTTATCAGCTTAGTGAAATGGGTATTCCTGGAATCGTACTTGCCTTGAGCGAAAACATGACGAGCGATATCGCCACCGCAAACCTTGAGCTGATTCTTCCTGAGCCTCCTGCCGACATTCAGGAAAAGCTGCCTTACAGGATTACCGAGCCGACACGAATTCCCAAGATATTCTTCCCCCGGACGCGCAGATTTTCCGTTATCGTGGAGATTTTACATTACAGTGACAAATATTTCGGATACGCATTCCTTGAGGTAGGAAATCCAAATATCTCTATTTACGATACAGTCCGCACTCTTTTGAGCAATGCCTTGAATTCGGTTTATATCCGGGAGGGAAGAACAAAAGAACGGACGGCACTCTTGAGCAACGAGCAAGTCGAAGGAATTTTGAGCACTTCGTCACGGGAACAGGAAGAATTCCGCGGTTCTATCAAAGCAAGTCAGATTACCAATTATCTGATGGAGCACCTGAACGAAATGACGGATTTGGACAGGATGGCCAGCGACCTTTCCGTCAGCAAAAGCCATCTTGTAAGGCGGGCAAAGGAACTCACGGGATTTACGATTCAAACCCTTCACGAAAAGCTTAAAATCGAGCAGGCAAAAAATTTACTGCAAGTCGAGTCGCTAAAACTCGGAGAAATCGCAAATCGTCTGGGCTTTCAGAATCAGAATTATTTTTCCAGCGTTTTCAAGAAGAATACGGGCATGTCTCCGCGGGCTTGGGCAAAACGAAACCTGCGCTAATTCCTGCCAATTCTTGCTGATTGAATAAACGCTTACAATATTCTAAAATATCCTCTGTATGAACGATTTAATAAAAGATTTTATAGAAAAAAATGTAATAGATTCGTTAAAGACCCTGCTTGCATCGTCTGATTCCGGGGAAATTCAAAAAGCGGCTTCTGTCGTGGCTTCTCAGTTCGGCTCTGGCTTCGATATTTCTTCTGGCGAAAGCGTCAAAAAACTCATTACTTCTTTCAAAAAGAACCTCACCCTGCTCATTCAGAAAACCTGGGTTGACAGCGCGGATGTTTCCCTCAAAGAAGAAATTCTGGTCAAACTCGACAAATACTGCGCTTCCGTTGAGGCCGGCAATTGGTCAGAAGTTTATGCTTCTTTCACGGCAATCGTAAACGATGTGATTTACCTTATGTTCGGCGAAATGGCAAAAAGCGAGGATTTCAGCGAGTATGCCCTTCGCATTGACCCGGAATTCGGCATTTTCTGGTGGTATGTCAACAATCTGCCTGCCACAAACGATTGGCCAAACGAAAAGAACAAGGCTGTCATGTTAATTGCCATGTTCTTCCTCGCAAATTACTAAGCCTATGAATATCAACGAAATATGTGACAGTCTCCGCGCCGGAAGCGATACTCTTGCCCTCCAGACGGCGGCTCAGAAAAATGTCGCTTTGGAGGCGGTTATTTCTTCAATCGAAAAAAACCGTCCTGCAATTCTTGCGGCAAACGCTGAAGATGTAGCCATGGCCCGCTCAAAAGGCACCAGCGAGGCCCTTGTTGACCGACTTTCCCTTAATGACAAAAGAATCGACGGTCTTATCGACTCAATCAAAATAATCATTTCCCAGACAGACCCCATCGGCGAAGAAACTGCCGGCTGGAAGACGCCCAAGGGCATGTCAATCCGACAGGTTCGCGTTCCCCTGGGAGTCGTTGCCATTATTTACGAGAGCCGCCCCAATGTCACAGTTGATGCATTCGCCCTCGCCTACAAAAGCGGCAACGCGATTCTTCTCCGAGGCTCTTCAAGCGCATTAAAATCAAACAAGGCAATCGTGGCCGCAATCAAGGAAGGTCTTTCTTCCGAGGCTGCTCAGGGATTCGGAGTTCCAGGCGCGATTGAGCTTGCCCCCTGCGAAAGTCACGAGGAAGTCGAAGAAATTCTTACCGCCGTTGGCAAAATCGATGTGGCTCTTCCCAGGGGTAGCGCAAAACTGATTAACATGGTCGTTCAGACGGCAAAAGTTCCCGTAATTGAGACTGGGGCCGGAGTCTGCCACCTTTATGTGGATGAAAGCGGCGACCTTGAAATGGCCGAAAATATCGCATGGAACGCAAAAACCCAGCGTCCGGGAGTCTGCAACGCCATTGAGTGCATTCTGGTTCACGAAAAAGTCGCGGAAAAATTCCTGCCCCGTCTGGCAAAAAGATTTGCCGGCAAAGTGGAAATTCGCGCGGACGAAAAAGCCTTTGAAATCTTGAAAAATAAATCTCTTGAATCTGTGGACTGTAAAATCATTCCAGCCCAAGATTCTGACTTCGGTTTTGAATTCCTTGATTTAATCTGTGCGGTAAAAGTCGTGAGCGATGTAAACGAAGCGATTTCTTACATCAACAGCCACAACACCAAGCACTCAGAAAGCATCATCACTGAAAGCCGGGAAAATGCCCGACTCTTCCAGGCAAAAATCGACGCGGCTTGTGTCTATGTAAACTGCTCGACCCGCTTCACTGACGGCGGCGAATTCGGCTTCGGCGCGGAGCTGGGCATCTCAACGCAAAAACTCCACGCCCGCGGTCCAATGGGAATCAAGGCGCTCACCACAACAAAATATCTGATTGACGGCGATGGCCAGGTAAGGTAAGACTATGACAATCTCTCAGGCGATGAATGAATCGCGCAAAATCGTAATCAAAATCGGCTCAAACACCCTCGCAAAAGCGGACGGCACCCAGAACACCGAATTCATGGCTTCATTTGCCCGCCAGTGCAAAAATCTCATCGCAAAAGGCAAGCAAATCGTGGTCGTTTCTTCCGGGGCACAGGTTTCCGGGGTCTCAACCCTCAAGGAATGGGCGCGCAAAAAGGATGTTCACTTCCGACAGGCACTTTGCGCAATCGGTCAGGTGGAGCTTATGGCTCAGTGGCGGAAGGCTTTCGCCGAGCAGGATCTTCACATTGGCCAGCTTTTGTTTACCAAAGAAGATTTTGAGGACAATCACCGCTCCCTCAATATCCGCAACACGCTTTTCACTTTGGTTGATGAGGGAGTGGTCCCAATCATCAACGAAAACGACTCTGTTTCCACAGATGAATTTGCCATCGGCGACAACGACAATCTTTCCGCAATCACGGCCATTCTCTGGAGCGCGGATTTGCTGGTTCTTTTCAGCGACATTGAGGGAATCTTCACGGATAATCCCAAAACGAACCCAAAAGCCCAGCTGATTGAGCAGGTCTCATCAATCGAAGACTTACGCAAACAAATAACAATCGGCGAGACAAACGCCTTCGGAACCGGCGGAATCGAAACAAAAATTCAGGCCGCCAGCAAAAGCACAAAATACGGCATTCCAATGATTCTTGCCAACGGCGGAGAGTCCGACATCTTGGACAAACTGGCCGACGGCAGCGCAAGGGGAACGCTTTTTTTGGCAGAGTAATTTAAGGAGTTAATTATGACAATTTCTTGTATTGGAACTGGCGCAATGGGCGGCGCAATCATGCGGGCCGTTTGCAAAAAATTTGATGTTTCACAAATCAAAGTGACCGACAAAAACAGCGAAATGGGCAAAAAATTCGCCTCAGAAAACGGCTGCTCTTTCGTTGCCTCGAACAAAGAAGTTCTCTCTTCAAAATATATTTTCCTGGCCGTAAAGCCTCAGTTTTTGGGCGATGTCTTTGACGAAATCAAAAATGACATCAGTTCCGACTCAGTGATTATCTCAATGGCGGCTGGCGTAAAATTGGAAAAATTGCAGAATTTCGCCCCGAAAGCCAGATTCGTTCGCATGATGCCCAATGTCTGCGCTCAGATTGGCGAGGCTATGACCGCCGTTACAAAGAGTGAATCGGTTTCAAGCGAAGAATTTGAAGCTGTAAAAGAGATTCTCTCGGCGGCAGGAAAGGTCGAAGTCGTGCCGGAAAAACTCATGGATTGCGTTACGGCTGTAAGCGGATCGGGCCCGGCTTTCGTCTTCATGTTCATTGAAGCCCTGGCTGATGCCGCCGTGCGCTGCGGAATGCCCCGCTCTCAGGCTTACACCTACGCCGCCCAGACAGTTTACGGCTCAGCGGGAATGGTCTTGCAGAGCGGAAGCCACCCGGCTGTGCTTAAAGACATGGTCTGCTCGCCGGCTGGAACTACGATTGAAAGCGTCGCAGCCCTTGAAAAAAACAATTTCCGAAATGCAGTGATTGAGGCAGTCACAGCAGCCTGTGACCGCTCAATCGCTCTGGGAAAATAAGTGGATTTTTTTGAACTCAACGCCTTTCTTAATCTTTCTCAGACCCTTCATTTCGCCCACACGGCAGAAAAAGTGAACCTCAGTCCCTCTGCTTTGAGCCGATTGATTTCCAGGCTTGAAGACGAGGCTGGCACGAATCTTCTTGAGCGCAACAACAGGGAAGTAAAACTCACGCCCGCTGGTGCGGATTTTGCCCTCTTTGCAAAAAAATGCCTTGAAGAACAGGAAGACATTCTCAATTCCTTCCGCTCATCCGGGGATGAAGTTTCTGGAACTCTTCATGTTTACGCCTCGGTCACGGCCTGCTATTCGATTATGCCGCCATTCTTAAAATCCCTTTCCGAAAAATACCCGAAAATCCATCTTGAAATCGAAACCGGAGACCCGGCAGGAGCGGTGAACGCGGTCAAAGAAGGCCGGGCAGAGCTTGCCGTTGCCGCCATTCCAGAGAGCGGGCTTTCGGGCTTTGACACCCTTCCCATCCGCCACACGCCATTGGTTTTTGCCGCGAGCACTGGCGGCCCCTGGGAACACTCAGCAGGCAGCCCCCAGGATATCGTTTCTTCCGTGCCACTGATTCTCCCAAAAACAGGCCTCGCGCGGGAGAGATTTGACACTTGGGTTCAGAGCCGCAATGTAAAGCCAGTGATTGCCGCCGAAACCGAAGGCAACGAGGCGATTATGGCCTTGGTTCAGCTGGGAATCGGAATCGGCCTTATTCCCCACATTGTTTTGACAAACGGTCCCTACAAAGCAGGATTCACATGTCTTTCTGCGGGAAATGCCCTGGGCTACTATGAAGTCGGATTTATTCAAAAAAAGGAAATTTCCGGAAGCGAGTCGCTCAAAAGAATCCGCAAGGCCGTGAATGAGATTCTTAACGAGATAAGATAAATTCACTATAATTCTCTCCATGACGACTGACATTTCAATTACCGTAAAACCCGCCGACGAAAAAAACACTGCCCTCATTGACGCTGAAATCTTGCACGCTCTCGATAAAAAAGGAATCCATGCGTCAAAAAGCGATGTCACCAGTGTTTTCGTAAAAAAATCCATCGATGCCCGCCACGGACAGATAAAAATTCTCTTGCGCTACAAGGTCTACATTGGCGAAAAGCCCAACGGAGACGGAGAATTTTTGCCCACTTGGAAAAAGGCTGACGGAAGGCACTCAGTCGTCATCGTAGGAAGCGGCCCCGCCGGATTATATGCCGCATTCAGGCTTTTGGAAGACGGAATCAAGCCGATTTTAGTTGAGCGAGGAAGCTGCACGGACGAGCGAAAGGGCGACATCTCAAATCTTGAAAACGAAGGAAAACTCAACGCCCAGTCAAATTTCTGCTTCGGGGAAGGAGGCGCCGGCACTTTCTCAGACGGAAAACTCTACACTCGAAGCAACAAAAGGGGCGACATCGGAAAAATCTACCGCATTTTCGTGGAATTCGGCGCGCCTGAGCGAATCATGACCGACGCCCATCCCCACATCGGCACGGACAAACTTCCCGGAATCATCAGCGGCATGAGAAAAAAAATCATCGAACTGGGCGGGGAATTCCATTTCGACACCCTCTGCACTGATTTGATTATAGAAGAGATTTCCGGATCAAGCCCGACAATGACAAAAACGCAAACGCATCTCACCGTCAAGGGAATCCGCACGAAAAATCTCAAGACCGGGCAGGAATCCCAGCTGTCAGGAGATGCGGTGATTCTCGCAACAGGTCATTCTGCCATTGACATCTACAAGATGATTGCAAAAATCTCTCCCGAATCCCTTGAGGCAAAGACATTCGCCGTGGGAGTCCGCGTTGAGCATCCCAGAAGCCTTATCGACTCAATCCAGTTCCACGGAAAGGCAATGCCCGAAGCGGCAGAATACCGCCTGACCACTCAGGTTGACGGTCGCGGCGTCTACAGTTTCTGCATGTGCCCCGGCGGCTACATCGTTCCCTGCGCAACGGCAGAAAACCAGATTGTCATCAACGGAATGTCAGGCTCAGGACGGAACAGCAAGTGGAGCGATGCCGCAATCGTTGTGGAACGCCGTCCCGAAGACATCCCGGAAGAATTCGTCCAGAAAGCAAAGGCTGACGGCTGCCCCGCCCTCGCAGGCCTTTACTGGCGCACCTGGCTCGAAGAAGAAACCTTCCGTCAGGGAAAGGGCCAGTTCGCTCCGGCTCAAAAACTCACGGATTTTTTAAGTCACAAAGATTCAACGGCCCTTCCCGAAACCAGCTACAAGCCAGGGGTCGTTGCCAGCCGATTGGACAAATGGCTGCCAGAAGAAATCCGCAACCGCCTTGAAAAAGGTTTCCGCGACTTCGACAAGAACATGCACGGTTTTGTATGCGACCAGGCCCTCCTCATCGCCACAGAAAGCCGTACCAGCACCCCGGTCAGAATTCTCCGAAACAAAGAAAGCCTTGAATGTGAGGGAATCGCAAATCTCTATCCTTCAGGCGAAGGCTCAGGCTATTCCGGTGGCATCGGCTCATCAGCCATGGACGGGGAAAAGGTCGCGGCGAAGATTTGTGAGAAATTGAAAACGGAACATTAAGGATTATGACAAAAGACGACTTGATTTTTCTTATCAATACAAAAAAGGAATTTGAATTCACTTACCACGGAAAAAATTACAATCTCACCTACGACCGCGATGATGCCGGAAACGACCTGATTGTCTTCGGCGAACGCTTTCAGGGGAAAAAATACGCCTCCTTCGGCGAGTTCATGAACGAAGCCCGCATTGAAAACCACTTCTTCCGGGAAATGATCGACATCCTGTCGTGACAAGAATGACTATTTCCTCAAAACATCCACCGTGTGGGAGCTTGCTCCCAGCAATTCCGGCCGCTCACAAATTGACATCTGATAGTCGATAAAATGACGGAAACTTTCTTCGTCCAGGGCATTGAGCTCCCGCCGCATGTAGTCGGCCGCTCCGTCGGGGGCGAAAGTCTTAACCCGCTCAAGACTGGCCTTTTCATTAAGCCTGGTCATATCTTCCAGGCGGGTGTAGCTGTACAAATCCTCGTCTATGTTGGTAATCGTGTGAAAATCTTTTGTCAGCCTGCCTTTTTCCAGCACTTCCTTGATTTTTCCTTCTTTAAAACAATAGCTTAAAACGGCGTACTCGTTCATCACATAGGCAACGAGGATAAATCCTCTCTTTTTTGTGACCCGCTTAGCTTCGTTTAAGGCGGCAAGCCGGTCTTGGTCAGAGTGCAGGTGATACATGGGGCCGAAAAGGAGCGTGATGTCAAAAGTCTCGCCGCTTAAAAAATGCAGGTCGCGGGCATCTCCCTGCCAAGCTTTCACATTTTCATGCTTGCCCCGTAAAATTTCAAGGTTATGCTCAACCAGCTCCACCGCCGTCACGTCAAATCCTTCGCGGCTTAAGGCCACGGAATAGCGGCCGGTTCCTGCCCCCACATCGAGAATCTTGATTTGAGCGTTTTCCCGGCCGCCCCGCAAAAGCTCCATGCAATCGTGAATATGCTTCATGGAGACGGTGAATTCCACGATTCCGTGCCTTGTGGTGAGCCTGTGGTCTTCTTTGAATTTGTTGTAATATTTTTCTAAGGGTGTCATTTAGCGAACAAGCCTTTGAAGAAAGAAATCACGCTTACCACGATTGAAGAGCCGCCTACGAAAGTTCCGATTGAGCTTCCCAAACTTGAAAGGAAGAAAACGAGAAGCACCCGGAGAAGGCGATTTTTGTAAAAGCCTTTCACGCTTGAAACATCGTCCATCACACTTTCCATGTCGGCCACTTTAGGCTTACAAACAAAGGCCTGCACGATTCCGGCGAACATTCCCACGCCTACAAGAGGACAAAGTGAAGTAAAAGGAGCGCCCACGGCCGCCATAAGAACAGTAAGGGGATGACCGCCTGCAATCAAAGCTCCTATTCCAGCCAGAATTGCGTTCCAGAAAACCCAGGCACCAAGCAAGTCCGCGCCCTTTTTCATGCCGCCGTAGACAAAGCCCGCCACAATCAAAGCCATTATAATCACGGGAATGGCCCAGCCAAGAATTTTCGCGCCGATTTTTTTTGCGGGAAGGGAACTAATCTCGGTCGTGTCCGTGCCTTCTGCTCCGGCCGCGATTTTCTCAAGGTGAGCCTGCACGCCCGGTAAATGCCCCGCGCCCAAAACAGCAATCACACTCTTTCGACCATCTTTTTGCACCGCCTCCCAAATATGGGCCGCCAGGTAAAAATCCCGCTCGTCAATCAAAACTTCTTTTACGCCCGGCATGAATTGGGCAAGCTCGTTCATCATGCCGTCCATCTCGCTCTTGTTCTTGAGATTTTCGATTTCATCGCCGGAAACTTCTTCTTTTGAAGCCGCGCTGGCAAGCAAAGCAGAAAGCAGCTTGATTTTTCCGTAGCCGGAATTTTTTGCCCAGGCCCGGCGAAGCGTCGTCTGAATCGGGCGGTCAACCATCTCGCAAGGAATATTAAGCTCTTTTGCGGCCTCAATTCCCGCGCGCATTTCGTCACCCGGCTTCACTCCCACATTGGCGCCCATTCGCTTCTGAAAGCTGGAAAGCACCAGGTTTGCCAGGAGCAAAAATCCCTTCTTTTCCCGCAGGACTTTGATTATGTCAAGATTTTTCCAAGATTCACTGTCGTTCAATGAGGCATAACGCTGCTCGTCAAGCTCAATGGCGACGCAGTCGGGCTTTTTTTCGACAATGGCGGCCTTTACTTCATCGCAGCTGGCCTGGGAAACATGAGCCGTTCCCAGCAAAACTATTTCTTTTCCGTTAAGATTCAAATTAATCTGTGACAAAACTTAAACTCCCTTTTCAGCCCATTCTGCAAGCCGGAATTCAAAGAAATCCGCACCCTTTATAGAAGTGACTTCGGCATAGTATTTGTGTGCAATGCTGGAGTTTCCCTTTATATCCCAATAAAGTGCCAAATAATAGAGGTATTTGCCTTTTTTCTTTTTGCTTTCTTCGTTCTGAACTTTAAGAGCCAGCGTCGAGTCACCGGCCATATCATGGAACAGGCGCAATGAAAGATACTCAAAGGAATTTTTATCCATGCCCTTCATTGCCTTTTCTGTAAACTGCTTACACTCCTGAGGCTTTTTCATTTTTTGCAGGCAGGCAGAAATCATCAGTGCATAAGAAGCATTGTTCGGATTTGCCTTGTATGCAGCCTCAAATGCTGATTTAGACTCTTCATAATTTCCCTCATGCCATGCCAACATTCCGATTGACTCATAGGCATAGTAATAATTCGGATTTTTCTGAACGACTTTCTTGTAATATTCGTAGGCAAGGTCTAATTTATTCTGCTCATCGTAAAGCCCGGCAAGATATGCATAACCCAAAAAATAATCAGGTTCAAGCTCTGTCGCCTTTTTCCATGCTTTTTCTGCCTCTTCAAATTTTCCTGCCCCACGGTGAAAAGTTCCCAAATCAAAATAATAGTCACTGTTATCAGGCTCAATTTCAATTGCTTTAGAAAGATATTCTACCGCCTTTTTATAGTGCCTGGCCTCAGCCTCAAATTTTGCAAGATATGAAAGTGCTGGCGCATAAGTAGGATCAAGCTCAAGAATTTTGTTGAAGCTTTTTTTAGAATCATCATCCCGCTGGAGATAATAAGACATTTTTCCGTGTCCAAAAAGAGCCTCGATATTGTTTGGATCTCCTTTCATAGCTTTTAGGTAATAATCACGGGCATTACGATAATTCCGCTTCATAGCCTGTTCATTTCCCAATTCTATATTTGCGTCAGGATTATTCGGCTGAATCGCGATAATCTGCTTGAGATACTGTTGTTTTTTAGTTGTGTTGTTTTTCTGTTTTGCAATCATCGCATTGAGAAAAAGCACATCGATATTTTTGGGAGATTTTGACAGAAGTTCCGAGGCAATTTTGTCAGCCTCGCCAGTTTTCCCCGCAGACAAAAGAAGTGATGCGTGCAATGACTTTAAATCGACATCATCTTTTAAATCAGCAGGCATTTTCTCAAACAATGAGAGCGCATCCGAAAGCGTACCCGTTGAGAGTATTTTATCAAGCTGTTGTACGAATTGATTCGCTGAACTTGAGGCTGCAAAAGCCGGTGCCGTACACAAAAATACTCCTCCCAAAATTAATGTGCCGACAAGTTTTGAAACAAGTGATTTTTTTAGAAATTTCATCATAAGTCCTTAATAATGATTTTTAGACAGATTTTTCTGCCCTCTTTTAACTTTCCGCTCGGTTTGATAAACTGAATAAAATGTACAAGCATCCTATCAGAAAATCGTTCGGGCTTTTCGTCCTTTATTCTATTATAATTATCGGAATTTTCGTTCTCCAATTTAGAAATGAATCCGTTGTTTCAAAAAACACCGGTTTACTCTCCATTTCGCTCGCACAATCGCAAAGTCAGGAAGGAAACATTTCCCTCAAAAACTCCCTGCAAGTTTCTTTCAAAGGTATTTCCTTTACGGCCGATGAAGTCACTCCAGCAACATTAACTCTTCAAAGTGAGCATGGGCCTTCTTCCGAAAACCTCTCTCTCCTTTCTTATGAGCAGAGAACGCCGCTTTCATACACTTTCACTTTTACTCATGATGTCGAGCTTACATTTGCAGTTTCCGGCATTGACTCTTCGGCAGCCCTCACCATAACTGCGAGTCTTCCAGAAGGAGCATCCGGACTCCACTTACATTACAAACCAAGTTCGGGCTTTTCCGTTACTGAAAAAACGCGCTCAAAGCTGATTCTTAACTCAAGGAATCTTACCTATGCATTCACCGCCGCTCAAATCAGCGACAAAGATATTTTCCTTTCTTCAACAAATTCAACTTCCTATTATGTAGCATACGATGCTTCAGTCGTATTCAGCTTTATCTCTCTCGACTCAGACATCATTATATCAAAAAAATCAACTTATGAGTCAAATATCCGTGATTTCAAAGCGAACCTTATAAACTCCGTGGAATCTGCCCTCAACTCTTCGCAATCACTCTCGGAAAAAAGCATCATAGCTTATGTGGCGGAAATGGCTTCACAAGGACGATATGCCGAAGCCATAAAAAACATTCCAGATTCATTCAAAAAAGGCAACAAACGAACATATCTCTCTGCCCCATATTTCGATACTCTTGAGGCAATGTATCCAAGCCTTGAAATGCACAATTCCAATATGAACGAGATGATAGAAAATGCTCTCTCAACTCACTCACTTTCTATTTTCAGTGTTGACGGGCTCGCAGAATATCTCAACATTCTTCCTGACAATGAAAAAATTCATGAGCTGCTTTCTATTCCCCAAGCATATTTTGAAGACGAAGCTTTGAGCGAACAAGTAAAACTCTCGAATGCCTCTGGAATCCTCAGCACTTATATCGAGCTTTCTAGCCTTCATTCGCCGCTTGCAGATGAACTTTTTTCTTCTGCCGAAGCATGTCTTTCAATCATCGAGGGAAATTGTGTTCTCTCGGATGCTTCTTCACTGTCTCTTATGGAAAAAGGCTCGCCCGTGTCAAATTTCCTTGCGCTCACAACAGGAAACGCACTCCGAAAGTGGGGTGAATACAACAATGCTCCTGAATACACTCAGGCAGGATATGCCCTCATTAACTCGGTTCTTTTAGGCAATTCTCTGGACAGCATCACGCTTGCAGATGCATATCCAATATTGAGCAACAATCCTTTCTATCCGCATTACCGGCTCTTGCTGCGCGAAAAAGAAAACACAGTCTGGGCCTGGACTTGCGCACCTTTCTTCACAGCCACAAACCAGAACAATACAATTACCTTGAATTTGCAGTTTACAAAAACCGAAACGAATTATGCCATTATCAGTGGAATCAACCCCTTTGCTGAAATCGAAATTTATGGTCTGTCATTCCATTCTGACCCTCGATTTGAAACATACAACTCATCAGGATTTATTTATCGCGAACAAAAGAAAACGCTTTTCCTGAAGTCAAGGCACAAATCCGAGACAGAGGTTGTTCGGCTCAGTTACCGCTAAAAAAATCTCAAATTTTTCTAAATTTATGAGCAAATTTTAAAAATATATGATATACTATTACTCAAATGCCTTGAGAACATTTTTCCTTGTGTTTTCAAGGCTGTGGAGTTTTTGTGAGCAAGAAAGATTTTCCTAAAATTCATTTTTACGATCAGGATTTTGTCGATATCTATGACAAAACCTGGAATTGGCTTTCCGATTCATGGATTGACCCAAAAACAAATGAAGTCTCTCCCGATGGTTTTTTTATTCATCAAAATGACGGTCGATTTATCATCGATCAGGCAGAATCTATCTTCTCAACTTTCTTTTTAGTCTACTCAAATAAAAATTATACCGCAGAAACAAACCTCGACTTTTTCTATGGTAAACAGGAAGCGAACGGTGCAATCCGATGGCGCTATGATCTCAAAAGTGGCGCGCCTATCGTAGACAGCGAAAATCCAGAGGGAATCGGGCTTCCTTTATACGCATGGGCAGAATTCAACTTGTACCACAAACTTGCAAACAAACGCCGCGTAAAAGAAGTCATGCCAGTTCTTGTCAATTATATGAACTGGATCGACCAGAACTTCAAAAAAGAAAACGGTCTCTATTCTGTGCCTGCAAAAGCATGCGGTCTTGAAAATTCTCCCCGCTCAGGAACTTTCTATCCAATTGATTTCAATGCTTGTATGGCAATAAATGCCCTCAACATGAGCTCCCTCGGTGATATTCTCAACGACAAAGAGTTAAGTTTCCAATATAAGCGAATGTATTTCAGTCTAAAAACTCGAATCAATTCCCTTATGTGGAACAGCGAAGCAGGATTCTACAACGACTTGGACGAAAACGAAAACCAGCTTCCACAAAAAACAATCGCTGGATTCTGGCCGCTTCTTGCAGAAATCCCAAATGCAGACAAAGCTGACACTCTCATCGCTCATTTGTCAAATCCTCAAACTTTTGGAACAGAGCATCCCTTCCCAACGCTCAGTGCTGACCATCCTGAATTCAGTGAAAATGGCGAAGGTTACCGCGGATCGGTTTATCCCACATACAATTTCATGATAATTAAAGGTCTCGAAAAATATCAACGGTATGATTTGGCACGAGAATGTGCAATCCGTCACTTGTATTTCATCCTTGAGGGATTGCAGCCCGCAGACGGAAGCAAGGGCGACTTATACGAAGCTTACCTGCCCTGCAAAGAAGGTTTCGCAACAAAATCAGATGACAGCTCATTCCCGCGCAAACACTGCATGATTACAATCGGTCTTTCTACCATCGCGCTCATGATTGAAAATGTCATCGGCCTTTCAATCTCACTTCCGCGCAAAACCGTAGACTGGATTATCCCGAACCTCGAAATCATGGGAATCGAAAAGCTTTCTCTCAAACGCAATCTCATCACGATTCTCAGCCACAAAACACCTCGCGGCTGGGGAATCCAAATGGAAAGCGAAAAACTCTACTACTTTACGATTAACATCCTCAACCAAAAAAAGAAAACGCTTCCGATTCCATCGGGCAAATGCTCAATGCTTATCGACAAGCTTTAATCTGCTGTTTTTCAGCACACAAAAAAAGGGCTGTTCCAAGTGAACAGCCCTTTTGCTTTATTTAGCGGCCTTTTCGTTTGCCTTTTTCTCTTCTTCCGCTGCATTTCGCTTCATGTGCTCAATGACAGACTGAATATTGTTGACCATGAGAATCGGCTGACCAGTAGCGTCAAGGGCATCGCGCCAGAGAGCGCCTTCCGGATCGACCATGTTGCGCTTGCGGGTAACCATCTCGGTCGGAATGATGACATATTTGTCGTGTACGAGACCGACGACACACTTTGTTTTGCCAGCCATTGCAGCATGAACAGCGTTGTTTCCAAGTCGCTCACAATAGATTGAGTCATTTGCCGTGGTGACAGCAGAGCGAACCTGATAGCTTGGGTCAACATATTTAAGATTGACATGAATATTCTTTTGAGCGAAATATTCGTTGATTCGGTTACAAAGATAAACACCGATATCAGAAAGGCGCTTGTTTCCAGAAGCATCTTTTTCGTTGGTAGCCTGCATGTGCTCCTGACCAGCACCTTCCGCAACGATAACGACCGCATGACCGCGCTTTTCAAGGCGTTTCTCAAGGTGGGAGAGGAAGCCGTTGGGACCGTCCATATCAAAAGGAACTTCAGGAATAAGACAGAAGTTTGTCTCGTGGCTTGCCAATGCCGTAGAAGTTGCGATAAAGCCAGACTCGCGTCCCATGAGTTTTACGACACCAATGCCGTTTACCTGTGATTCTGCTTCCATGTGGATTGCGTCAACTGCCTTTCGAGCCGTTTCTACAGCCGTCTCAAAACCGAATGAGCGGTCGATAAAAAGCAAGTCGTTGTCAACGGTTTTTGGAATACCAACGACAGCAACTTTAAGGCCCCGCCTTTCGATTTCGCGGGCAACATCAAGGGCTCCTCGCTGAGTTCCGTCACCACCAACGATAAAAAGCATGTTCAAACTGAGGGACTCAACGCAATCAACGATATCAGTAACGCGATTGCCACCGCCACGGCTTGTGCCCAAGAATGAACCACCGTTCTTGTGGATATCATCAACTACTTTTGGAGTGAGTTCGATTGTATCGTATCCAGAATCAGCAAAAAATCCCTTGAAACCATAACGGAATCCACGAATTCGTTTGACACCATAGCGATACCAAAGGCAGCGCACGACAGCGCGGATAACATCGTTTAAGCCAGGGCAAAGACCGCCACAAGTACAAATACCCGCATTTACATGAGCAGGATTAAAATAAATGAATTCACGAGGGCCTGCTTTCTGAAGCAGATTACCCTTTGTGCACTCATTTTCAGTCGAATTAACATCAAAAACATTTACCTTATAGCGAACAAAAGATGTGTCCCGGACATAGTTTGCCCGGAATTCACCATGCTCTTTTGAAAGTTCAATAGGTGAAGGAACCTTACACTCACCAAGCTGTTCAATCGTAAAATCAAATTTCTCTTCCATGATTGCTCCTCTTTTAAGATGTTATTTTAAACTGATTTAAATAATTTATCAATGAAAACATACATATTTTCAAAAAACTTGACAAATCCCTCTTGTCATAATAAACTAATGATAGTTAGTCTTATAGAACAAAAAGTTCAATGGGTGGGAAAATGGCTAAATCAGATAAAGTTACTCGCGAGAAGATTATCCTCGCATTCCTGGATTCTTGCTTTGCAAAAAATGCGGGCGGAACTTCACTTTCAGATGTCGCTGACCGTCTTGGCATCAAAAAAGCATCGCTTTACAATCACTACGAAAGCCGTGACGCAATGGTGGAAGACTGTATCCGTTGGTGCGGCGATTATTTCCGAAAAACATATTTCATTCCAACCGACATCGATTCAATTTCTCAGCGATACCCTGCCGAAAATGTGATGAAGGCCATCGTAAACCGCTGGTTCAAGATGAACGAAAAAGAGCCGCTCATTCAGATTTATTCATTCATTGAGAGCGAAAAATACATTTCGACCGCCGCGGCAAAAATCTCTCAGGAAACACGAGAAAAACTGGTAAATCAGACAAAACAGGCTCTCCGCAGCCTTGCCAACGCAAAAAAAATCATCGACCTTGAAGAAAATGACCTTGAAACCCTGTCAAAGATGTTCGCTTCCCTCACGGTATCAAGTCTGGACTCTTACATCGTCGCAAAAAAGATTGAAATCCGCTCAAATCCAGAAAGCGGCGAAGGCTCTCTCTTTGAAAGCAAGGGCGACCCGGACTACAGCGAAATCGACGAACTGGTCACCACTTTCTGCTCAATGTTGAAATAATTTCTCATTGCTAATTTCTCATTGATAATTTATAATTAAATGGTGTCTACCTTATACATCGTTGGAACGCCGATTGGTAATCTCGGTGATATTACATTTAGGGCTGTAGAGACTTTCAAATCTGTTGATGTTGTTGCCGCGGAAGATACCCGGCACACGCTCCAGCTTTTGAATCATCTCCAAATAAAAAAGCCCCTCGTTTCCTGCCGGTCTCAAAATGAAGAGCAGGCAAGCGAAAAAATCATCAAGATGCTGGACGAAGGTCAAACGGTGGCTTATGCAAGCGATGCGGGCACTCCGGGCATTTCCGATCCTGGAGCGATTCTTGCGGGCTTGGCTCGAAAGGCAGGGCATACAGTAGTTCCAATTCCTGGGGCAAGTGCATTTGCTTCCCTTGTGAGCGTTGCGGGCGCGGGCGGTAAAACTCTGGTCTTTGAAGGCTTTCTTTCCCCCAAACCAGGGCGGCGCCGAAGCAGGCTCAGGGAGCTCATGGAAATGGAAGCGGCAATAGTTCTGTACGAATCTCCGTTCAGAATTACTAAACTTTTAACGGATATTGCCGATATTGATAGTGAACGGCGTGTGGTCGTCGGGCGAGAGCTCACGAAGCTGCACGAAGAGATAGTAGAGGGGACTGCTCAAGAAATACTTGAAAATTTTGCGTCAAGGAGCAAAATTCAGGGTGAATTTGCAGTATTTATCTCAAAATCTTCGAAAAATTCTAAAGATTTTTCAGAAGATGCCGATAATTAAAGAGTAAAAGGCAGGTTAGCTATGATGATTGGAAGAATTGACAATGTAAATCCTCTTAACAATGTTCAGAATACTCGTCGCACACAAGCTAAGGAAAATACATACTCTACAGCAGATCAGGTCAGCGTTTCTGATGAAGCAAAAGCAGCAGCAGAAGCTTACTACCTGAATCAAGTTGCGGCAGAAACTCCGGACATTCGTCAGGATCTCGTTGCCGCCATCAAAGAAAAGATTAAGGATCCAAACTACTTGAATCAGGCTGTTATTGCTTCAACAGCCGACAGAATTCTTGCAAGCTATGGGCTTTAATCAAAGGGCAACGGTGTCGCTTACAGAAAGACGGAATTTTTCCGTCTTTTTTTATTGCTAGTCATCAGTCAAAGGATTCAAAAATGGCAGATTTTTCATTCAAAGTTTCACCAAATATTCTTTTAGGTTCATACGCATCCAGCAGAATCGGGCAAGCAGTCGCCTCTTACGGCACGAAATTCATGTTGATTTTAGATCCGATTTTACGAGAAAACGGCACTTCTCAAAAAATCACAAACGCCCTAGACGACAAAAAAATCGACTATTTTATTTTTGATGAGCTTTCAAACAATGGGGATTCTGAAATTCTGGGGCGTACCCTCAAACTAGCCCGTGAAGCACATGTACAAGGCGTAATTGCTGTAGGTGGAGGAAAGCCGATTAGCATTGCCCGCGCGACATGCGCCCTTTTCAACGAAACGCACGATTTATATGATTTTCTTGACGGGACAGCGCCCACGGCAAATCCTCTCCCCTTTATTTGTATCCCAACCACAATCCGCGACGCATTCGTCTTTACGGATACAATTCCTTTAGTTGACGCACGAAGTTCAACGCTAAAACTTTTAAAAGCACAGTCTGGAATCGCAAAACTTGTTCTTTTTGATCCGACTCTCATAGTGACTCTTACCGAAAACCAGACAGACTCAATGTCACTCGAAACGCTTTGCCTGGCAACAGAAGCCTATCTCTCACAACGAGAAAATTTCTTCAGCAACATGATTGCCGAAAAATCCGTTGAACTCTTGACTTATGCACTTGACGGAAGCCAATCACTCACGATTACTACCCCACGGGAAGAATTGCTCTCACAGGGAGGTTGTATGGCTTCTCTCGCGGCTGCAACTTCTTCAATCGGAATCGCATCCTTACTCTCAATGTGTATTAATGCACGCTATAAAATTTCCCGCTCACTTATCACGACGATTTTGTTCCCCTATATGGTTGAAGAATGTGCAAAATTCAAAGCAGACCGTATCGCAAATCTCGCAAAAAAAATAGGAATCGCACAGGCAGAGCAATCAAGCGAAGAGGCGGCTCATGCTTTCGCCGAAAACATCCGCCAAAGAATCGCAAAGGCAAATCTTCCGGCCCGACTCAAAGATTTGTCTATTTCACTGGAACAGCTCGCTCTCGCCGCAGAGGACGCTGGCCAGCTGGATATAGTCAATTCTCTTCCCCGCAGCATGAACAGCGATGATTTGTTCGGATTGATTAAAACAGCATTCTAGCAAATTGAAAATCGAAAACGGGAAACTGAAAGTAAATTATGATTGAGCCTCACAAACTGAACCAACTGCAGCCGGGACAAAAACGAAGAAAACTCGCCCTTACATTCGGCGCACTGGAACGAGATGTTGACGGAATTCCCGAAAAGGGCAATGAGTACAATTTTAAATCAATGCCCCGCGCTGACTATATTAAAAAACTCATTGAAATAGTCATTCAAGACCCGGAACTTCCACAAGCAAGCAAAAATCAGCTTGAGGAAGTGCTTCAATCTTCATCTTTTGACGAAAAACGCGCCTGTAATCTGGCACGGAATAATCTTCTCGCAATAATAGGAACATTCCCCGCCGAATGGGATTTAATCATCGCCCCCCACGCATCCCCCCTGGACGAAAAAGGGCTTGTAAAGCAGCGGGATTTCTTTCATGGAGTCTATGTGTATGCTGAGGATATCCGCTCGCCTTTCAACTGCGGCTCTATTTTCCGCACAGCAGAGGCAATGGGAGCCGAAAAAGTCTTAATCTCCCCAATGTGTATAGATCCCAATCACCCCAAGGCACTTAGAAGCGGCATGGGCTGCATCGAAACTCTGGGATTTGAGAGAAAAAGCCTTGATGAGCTTGAAGAATTTGCAAAAGAGAATGATTTACCGATTTTTGTGCTGGAAACTGGCGGCAAGCCAATAGAAGAATTTAAATTTCCAAAAAAAGGGATTTGTATTATCGGGTCAGAAGAATTGGGCGTAAGCCCGCAGGCACTTTCAAAAGCCACTTACGGCCGGGTAACAATTCCCATGAAAGGACTTAAGGCTTCGCTGAATGTGGGCGTGGCTTACGGAATCTTGATGCAGGCCTGGGTTAATCAACTTTAAATGCAGACGAAAGTTTACCGGAAATCTTTTGAAGCTGAGTCTCGCTACCAATCCCGAACAATTTTAGGACATCCAAATCAAACTGATAGTAATCGACTTCATGAGTCTCGTAATGAGAAATCATGTCTGCAAGATAAACAAGAGAAGTAAGCTTTTTACTTGCTGGCGGAGCCATATCTGGCTCGTGATGATGACGAATAACCGTAATGATGATATCTGGGAAATTCCATTTTTCGGCGATAAGCGCTCCAACTTCACTATGATTCACGCCTGCAAGCAATTTTTCAAAAATATCAGTGGAAATATTTCGCTGACGACAGATATCTTTTATGCTGTCGATAAAATCAGGATGTGCCGTTGCAAAAACCAATTTGCCCATGTCATGCAAAAGACCACAGATGTAAGAATCGTCGATAATTTCTTTGTCAGAGGCACAGAAGTTTCGGGCAAGATTGTATGCGTAGAATGCGACACGATATGCGTGAACCCACAGAGTTTTTTGAGACTTGCCGCCAATATTATCAAGTTGTTTTATAGAGCCGACAGAAAGCAGCATGTTTTTGATTCCGCGGATTCCAACAAGTTTTACTGCGTCGGCAATACTTCGGCAAGGGGAAGCGAGGGCAAATGTAACCGAATTTACCAAACGAAGCAAATCCGCCGTAAGTGAAACATCACTGGAAATCGCCATGGCAATTTCACTCATCTTGGAATTTGAATCGTTGATAAGCCTATTGATTTTTGTGATACTCTCTGGGAACTGAGGAATTTCCTCGATAATTTTAACGAATTCATGGGAAGCCGTATTAAGCGCCCGCTGTGTTTTTTCGTTGATAGGAAGAATGATTCTTGTAATCGTCTCGCCATTTTCACTGAGAATTTGGAAATTTTCTTCGGTGAGACCAATTTTTTCAAGCATAAGAATCATAATGATAATGCCTAAGCCTGCGCCTTCCGACAAATCAACAATCTGCGTCATTGCCTGATCAACTGAAGTGTATTGCTGGGCCCGGCTCACTTTATCATGCATTCGCTTGTATTCGCGGAAAGTAAGCTCAGCGTTGTTGCGGACTTCGATTTTAATCTTGTTATTGCGCATTTGAAGAATCAGTTTTACATAGAGCCCGCCAGATTTTTGAAGACCAAGATAATAGCGGATATTATTCAGTGTGTCTTCTTTAAAACTCTGCATACCTTTTTCGTAGTCAGCATCGTTAAAAAGGTCAAGATTTTTTTCTTTGAAGTAAATTCTTTTTGTATTGGCTTTTTTTGCATTGGTCACAAGCTCATTGAGACAATACTTGAGATATGTCTCCATGTGTTCCTGCCCAAGCTCTGACAAAAATGCCGCGAGCACTTCTTCCATATATTCTGACATTTCACGAGGCAAAGTGTATGTTGTGATAGAAAGCGGAATTCCAGCCCGAATTGCCATTTTAATCTTAGAATTATCAAGATTGACTTTCTGAGTCTTCTGCGCTTGCTGCATAGGACAAATTATAACACAGTTAAGACTTTTTGGAAATACAATAACCTGTCTTTGGATGGTTGAGTAAAAATCAACATTCGGGCAAAATAAAGATATGTTCGATTGCTTTCTTGCACAAATGCTTGTGCTTACATTTATTTTTTTCAGCAGCTCACGAGTTTTCTTTTTAAAACATTCCCGCGTTGACTGTTTTGCCGCTTTTTCACCAGCCGCACTCATAATTTCATTTTTTATTTTTTATTGTTTTGACTTTTCTATTTTGTCATTCGCTGTCTTTTTACTCGCGCTTATCTCATTCTTTACAAACTTTCGGGCGACATTGCGTCTGTACGCAAAATTAATCGTTGACAGTTACAGCGTTGTCTTCAATATTTTCTCCATTATTATTCTCATACTCACAGTCTTGCTCGCAATAGGAATCATATATTTCCGTCCCGTTAAATATTCAGCATCTGATTTTGATATCAAAAAGACTCAATATACACTTACAGGAACAAGCGCAAACCTTAGGATCCGGGAAAGTTATTTTTCAGGTGCAAGCTTTTCCGGAAATCTCTTTAGCTACGAACCGATTATTAAAGATGACATAATTGCTGAATTCCACAAGGAAAAACCAACGATTATTTTTACGCCTGGAATCCATGCAAATGTTCAGAATTATGAGCCTTACCTCATGCTTCTCGCTCAAAAAGGCTACCCTGTCCTTGCCGCTGATTTTTACACAAACGATCTTCAAATTCTTGCAAAACACTTCGACAACAAAGTTATTAAATCCTTGGTAGAATCAAAATTCATGAGAAAATTTACCGCCATTCATATAGATAAAACTCAAAAAGAAGAATTCAGCAAAATTCATGATGATGAGCTGGCTGTTTCCACAAAAAAATATTCGGCTCTCACCAAACTTGCCCTGGAACTCTTCGGAGACGAAACAAAGGTCTTTTATGTCGTTGACGGCGTAGATTTCGATTCGATTTATGCGGTCATCGATGAATTCAACACCGAGCCTTACTCAAACGCAAAAGGATTTTTCTCCATGAATCGCGTTGATGAGTACAAGACCAGCGGATACGGCTTTATCGAACAAACCGATGTCTTTTTGGCTCACACAAAAGGCATAGAGCGTGAGAATAAATTTTTCATTCCCCGCTATGTGGCAAACAAAACTATTAAAGCTATCGAAGAGCAAAAATAGGAGCAAAAAAATGACTCTTACAGAACTTAACCGCTATTTTAATTCTTTCCTCCACAAAGAAGACTACGACTCTGACATTTCCCTCAACGGAATTCAAATTTCAAACTCAGCTCCAGACGAAAAGCCAATCACAAAAGTCGCCTTTGCCGTTGATGCCTGTGAAGCAACAGCCCTTAAAGCGGCAGAAGCAGGCGCCCAGGTACTTTTCGTTCATCACGGTCTTTTCTGGGGGCATTGCCAGACGATTACGGGCACTCACTACAAGCGGGTCGCTTCTTTCATCAAAAACGACATTGCCCTCATCGCCTACCACATTCCTCTGGACGCAAATGAATTCGTAGGCAACAATTTCGGTCTCGCCAAGCGAATCGGTCTTGAAAAAGTGCGGCCTTTCGGAAAATGGCGGGGCATGACTTTAGGGGCAGTTGGTGAGCTTCCATCAGAATGTACAATCGAAGAACTTAGCAAGAAACTCTTTCCCAATGGCGAAAAAGCGGCTCATATCCTCCCCTTCGGCAAAAAATCCATTAAAAAAGTGGCGATAATTTCCGGCGGTGCGGGCGACGATTTTGATCAGGCCGTTAAAATCGGTGCGGATGCTTACATTACCGGCGAAGTGGGCCACGAAGAATACCACGCCATTGAAGAATCTGGAATCAATGTAATCGCAGGCGGCCACTACAACACGGAGACAGTGGGCGTTCAGCTGGTACAAAAACGGCTGGAAGAGGACAAAGGACTTAAGACTGTTTTTATCGACATCCCCACTGGATTATGATAAACTATTTATCTGTTTGAAAAGGTATATAAAAATGTCAGATACAATCGAAGTTTCTTTTAAACCAAAATATTTCACGGCAAAAAAACTTGTACCTCTTGTACTAACGCTCATTGTTATTTTGCTCGATCAAATTACAAAAATTCTCGTCACTCAGAATATCCCTCTTTATGAAATCGGCTCTTCTTTTTTTGGAGGATTTTTCCGAATCGTTCATGTAAACAATCCGGGAATCGCTTTCAGTATCGGGCAGGGCTGGAGTTTACTCGCAAGAGGCATACTTTTTAGGGCAATTCCTCTTATTGTTCTTATCGTCGTAATTGGCGTCTATATGCGCAATGATGAATTTTCACAACTACAGCGATGGAGCATTGCAGGCATTGCAGGCGGCGGATTCGGGAACTTAATCGACAGATTTTTCCGAGCAGAAGGTGTCATCGATTTTCTTGACTTTAAATGGTTCGGAATCGAAAAATTCGCTCATACAAAGTTAAAATTCCTAAGTTGGGAACGATGGCCTACTTTCAATGTAGCTGACGCAGCTGTCGTTATTTGCGGAATATTCCTTGTAGTTTCGTTTTTAATCACAATGAAGAAAAATCAAAAAAAGGACGGTGAGGACTAATGACAACAAAAGAGCGAACCTTTATTTTTAATCTCTGCGTAATTCTTTTTAATATTATCGTCGGCTTGTTTATCGAAGCAATTCTCCTGCTTGGTCTTTTATTCTTTTTAGCGGAAAATCCAAATCTTCAGGAAAGTGTCTTCACCCAAGTTGCTATTCCTATACTACTTTTAATCGGACTCATTGCCGCCATGTCAATCTCAGTGCATGCCGTCAGCTGGGCAATCAAAAAATTTCACCTGGAAGACAAACTAGACCCAAAAGTAGTTTCCCGCTATCAGAAGAAACTGTAGGTGAAATTTCTCACAGAGTTAAAGAGAACACAGAGAGTTTTCTTACTATGAAATAAAAAAAATGCCATAAATGAAAAAAAAGACGGCCGGAGTCGGGGTTGCGACACAAACTCGCCTGAGCTTTGCTCACTGCGATGTTTGATGGCGCGTTCCCGACGGGAGGCCGTCTTTTTTTTGTTTTTATTGTGTTTCTTATGCCTGAAGAGCTGTAACTGCTACTGTATCGACGATTTCGTCTACATTACAGCCGCGGCTAAGGTCGTTGAGCGGTTTTGCAAAGCCCTGACAAACAGGACCGATTGCCTTCCAGCCACCCATGCGGGCTGCGATTTTGTAACCGATGTTTCCTGCATTGATGTTGGGGAAGATGAATGTGTTTGCATGACCAGCAACTTTGCTGCCCGGAGCCTTGAGTTCGCCGACTTCTGGAGCGATTGCGGCGTCAAACTGGAATTCGCCGTCCAAAGCCAAATCCGGTGCCTTTTCGTGAGCGATGTTCGTTGCGTGAACGACCTTTTCGACTGTGTTGCCGTCTTTTGGGTCGGCTCCAGAGCCTTTTGTTGAGAATGAGAGCATTGCGACTCTTGGCTCGATTCCTGCGATTGCCTTTGCTGTTCCTGCAGAAGCGATTGCAATGTCTGCCAGCTGATTCTCGTCTGGGTTGATGTTGATTGCACAGTCACCGAAAACTGCGATTCCCTCTGAGAGATATTTGTTTCCGCCCTCTGGAGCAACCATAATGAAGCATGAAGAAACAGTGCTGCATCCAGGAGCTGTTTTGATAACCTGAAGTCCAGGGCGGAGAGTGTTTGCCGTTGAGTGGCAAGCGCCAGAAACGAAACCGTCAGCGTCTCCTGCCTTGAGGATAAGAGCGCCGTACATTGTGTAATCTTTGAGGGCGGCAGCTTTTGCGGCAGCTACATCAGCGTATTCAGGAAGACCAGTCTTTTTGTTGAGTTTTCCTTCGCGGGCTTTGTACAAGATTTCTGCGTATTTGTCTGCCTTTGAATCTTTTGTCGGGTCAACGATGTCAACGCCAGCCATGTCAAAGCCGAATTTTTTGATGTCATCTTCGTTTCCAAGAAGGGTGATTTTTGCGATTCCTTCTTTAACGATGCGTGAAGCCGCCTCAACGACGCGTTTGTCTTCACCTTCACAGAGAACAATTCTTTTGCCAGCGGCTTTTGCCTTGGCACGAAGTTCTTTTACAAAATCCATAATTTTGCCTCGTATATAAAAAATATAAATAAATTCCTCACAGAGGTCACAGAGACGACAGAGGGAAACTTGAAAAACAAAAATCTCTCTGTGAACTCCTAAACTCTGTGAGGGATTTTAGTAACCATCTGACATTGCTCGGTTCAGATCACGCTGATAAAGTTCGGCGTAAACAGGACTTCGCATTTTGAGGTCGTCTTTTTTGGCTTGATTGAATGGAACGAAACGCCAGAAAACTGCGCGCAACTCTTTGTCCATTCGCTGGATACCGTCAACCTCTTTTGTCATCCACAAAACATAGTCTGCGATGAAGTAAGATTTTAGGTCGCCCTTGAGCTTTTGTCGTTCAATCCACTGGTAATACTGACCGGTAAGACCTTCTTCCATCCAGTAGTAGCTGGCCTTTTCTTTTGCAACCTGCCATCTCAAGTCTGCAACTGCCATAAGAATTGCGATTTTAAGGTCGCGGGGGTACATGGGAATTACGATTCGTCCACGGCTAGTGACGCGATTGTAGCGGTCGAAAGGCTCCCAGCAGAAACCAAAATCACCGTAAGTTGGCAAGCAGAGAACATAAGGAACGATGCGGTTCTTCATATTCTTGTGGACTCGGATAAAGCATTCAGGATCGTTGTCTTCTACCCATTTGAGAATATTGAGGACATTCTCACGGAAACCGGTGAGTCGGGGAACACAGTGATAGAACTCGCGGGTAAAAATCGGGAACTGGTTACCCTGACGGCCACAGGTCATTTTTGCCATCTGGCGGACAGTTTGGAATTCTATCATAATGTCGCCAGTGCTGACTTCCATTGCCTCTGGCTGTGCGCTCATCTTGTCTTCGAGAGAGCTACCGATTGCCTTTGCTTCTTCGAATTCTTTAATATATCCGACCAATTCTTTGTCAAGTTTTTGCAAAGCACGGAGTTTTTCCTGAATTTCAGCGAACAAATGCTTTTGACCTTCAGTATAGGTCTGTTTGTGTGGCTCAAGGCCAATCATCGGGCTGTGCTCGCAGAGTGAATCAACTCTGTTTTTAAGCTCGTTTTCCAGCATTTGACGCTCGCTTTCTTTTGAATTGAGCAAACTCTCAGCATTCTGCAATTTACCGTCATTTTTGCTTTTGAGTTGCTGAATGCGCTGAGCTTCTGCCCCCGGATCATTTTTTCGCGGAGTTCGAGCCTCATCTGTAGCAGAAAGAGTTAAGCGCCCTGATGCGATTTCTTTGAACCATTCGTCCATATAATAGACTGGCTCGCCAGTATTATTTTCAAGAATTACGGTAGAAAAAAGCTGCTTTTGTTCGGGAGTGAAAAGAGAAGGAAGAACAACACCGAAACGGAGAAGCATTTTTTTAGGTTTTTCGAGAGAACTGTCTCCTGCTTTTGTACACATGACGCGGATAAGCTCCCACCATGAAGTGACAATCTGCTGACGATAGACAGTGCGGTCTTTTGGATCCTGACAAGTAAGATACTTTGAAAGGATTTTGTGGACACGCTGAGCCTGCTCTCCTTCGCCTCCAAGAGCCGTTTTGTAATAAGCAGGATCATCAAAATAGTGATTTGACTCGTCTTCGTAGAATTTAGTGATTTCTTTGAAGCCTTGCTGTGACAAATCAACTTTGTGGGCAACTTCAGAGGCTTTATCTTCTACAGGTTTTGGCGGATTGTCAGAAATATCTTTAAAAGAAGGTAAATCACTAGGTCCTGATTCAGCTTCGGTTTCTGCAAGCAAAGCTGCAATCGTGGGGTCTAAATCCATATCTGTCATCTATGCGCATCCTCGAAAAAATTAGTCAAAATTCATTTTAATTATAACACAAGTCTGAATTTTTTTCATCATAAATCGATAAATTATACAAAGTCATAGCTGTGCAGGCTCACTTCCCCGGAAGACAATTCTTCTAGCCCGCCGCTTTCTCTTTCGACCACAAGTTTTATTTCCGGAGTAATTTCCTTGACCGTTGCCCTGTAGCTTTCAAAAGTGCTTCCCGCCACAGGATTTACCGTCACTTTTTGACCAATTAGCATTGAATTCTTGCGATATTCGGCAATCATCTGATTTTTTACTGCTTCATCGTCATTTTCAAAAGAATCGTAGAATTGAATGAGATTTTTTACGACTTCCGCAATCACGCGATTTTTTGAAACTTCGGGCATTTTTTCATTTTTTTCGATTTTTGCCTCTTCCACGCTGCCCGCGATTTTCGTGATTTCGCCGGAAAGGGCTGGATTTTTGCGGAGATTGATTCCGATTCCGACCACAGCCGCATCGATTGTGCCTGTCTCAAAATTTGCGATTCCCTCAACTAAGATTCCAGAAACTTTTTTACCGGCGAGAAAAATGTCGTTCACCCATTTTATTGAAGGATTTTCGCCATAAAGATTTTTAATCGCCCTGGAGACAGATACAGCGGCAGCAGCCGTATACAAAGCGGGATTTTTCACGCCGTTTTTCGGGGAATACAAAAGCGAAAAATAAACGCCCACATCGGCAGAAGAAACAAAGGTTCGCCCCAATCTGCCCTTTCCCCCGGTCTGACTTTCCGCGGCAAAAAGGGAAAGATGTGCGGATTTTCCTTTTTCGGTGAGATTTCCCGCCGCGTCACGAAAAGCACCCACATCGACCGCCCGCCTTTTCGCCTCAGAATTGGTAGAATCTATTTCGTCAAAAATGAAGACTTGCAAGCCTAAAACGCCGCAATCCTTCAAATTTGAAGAGATAATTTCTGAAGAAAGCCTGTCCGGGCTTGAAAGAATCCTGTAACCACGGTTAGTGACCGCCTCAATTTTGTAGCCCTCGTCTTCAATGGAGCGGATTGCCTTCCAGATTGCCGTGCGCGAAACCTGACAGGAAGAAGCCAATTCCTCGCCAGAGAGAAATTCACCATTTTTGAGAGAAAGCAAAGATTGAAGGACGCTGTTTTTCGTAGACATTATTTTTTCTTTCCAAGAAGGGTAAAATCCTCGACTGGAGAAGAAAATGCGATTCCCATGCCCGGCTCTTTAAGACATTTGACTTCCTTAATTGCAGAAAGGACTGCTTCTTTTTGCTCGTGGCCAACAACGATGACCAGCATGTCTTTTTCGGGAACGATGTGCATTCCGAAGAATTTTGCGTCGTCCTCACGGGCAGTTCCCCGCGCGTTAATCACCGTTCCGCCTGTAGCACCGGCTTTTCGGGCGGCAAACATCACATCGTCGGCATAGCCCTTGTTCACGATGACCGTAATCATATCGCTGGATTTTGTATTCTCATTCATTTTTTCTTCTCCTTTTGAATCGCTGGATTCTGTTTTTCCAGAAACGATGCCGGCTTTTAATGTGGAATCGACTGCAAGGGTAAAAAGACAGCCGAAATCAGCTTTTTCATTTTTTGCAGAATCAAGGATTGCGCTCATAATTGCCGATTTTTTTTCTGAATCAATGACCATGTAAATCAAATCTTTTGTGGTCTCGCCAGTTCCCAAAATCGCACCGAAATTTGACTTTGCAAGAGCCCGCCCCATTAAGACCGTGCCGCCACCGCAGCCAGCCGCAACTGCCGCCTTGGTGAGTTTTTCGCCCTTGTCATGGGGAACGATGCTTATAATCAGTGAAAATGCGCTCATTCTGCTGCCTCCGTAGATTCCATCACGAGTTCGGAATGACTGTTTTCCGCACGATTCGACTTAATCTTAAAGATGATTCCCAAAATCTGAATGGCAATCAGCGGTGTCATGGCGACCAATGCGATTACGCCGAAAGCGTCCACCGCAGGATTCCCGTCACTGGCTTCCGATGCCCCCAAAGTAAACGAAAGAATGAAAGTGCTGGTCATGGGGCCTGAGGCAACGCCGCCTGAGTCAAAGGCAATTCCCGTGAATAATTTTGGGCAGATAAAAGAGAGAATCAAAGCCAGAGCGTAACCCGGAATCAGAATGTACCAGAGAGAAAAACCGTGAAGGACACGGAGCATGGAAATTCCGATTGAAATCGCAACTCCTGAGCTTAAAGCTCCCAGCATGACCTTTCGCTTAATCGTACCGCCGGAAATTGACTCAACCTGATCGGTCAAAACCCATACGGCAGGCTCGGCACAGACGACGATTGCCCCGAAAACAAGCCCAACGAAAACCAAAAGCAAAGTCCAAAGACTGCCCGTCTGACTTGCCGCACCGAGGACTTTTCCCAATTCCTCGCCCGCTGGCATAAATCCGCCCTGAGCGCCTGTGAGGAATAAAATCAAGCCGATAAAACTCATTACAAAGCCGCGCACCATTCGCACGACCTGCATGGGTGGCATTTTAAGAAGTAAAAATTGAAAAAGAAGGGCCATTCCCGCCAAAGGAGCGAGGGCCCCCGCAACTTCCTTAAAAATCGAGGGCAAGAGTTTCAAAAAAACCGCGATTCCGCTGGCAATAAGACCGTGAGAGCTTTCGGTAACAGAATCGGCAGAAGAAGAATTTCCGCCGGACAAAATGATTCCGTAAACGATGACCGCAAGGACAGGTCCGATTGAGGCAATTCCCGTTAAGCCGAAAGAATCCTCGCTTGAAGACTTTAGCTTGCCGTTCTTGTCTGATTTTGCACGAACCGCAGCCACGCCAACGCCCAAAGCCATAATGAAGGGAACTGTCATTGGGCCGGTAGTGGCTCCGCCTGAGTCAAAGGCAACTCCCTGAAAGGTAGGAGGAGCCAGAAAAGCAAGGACGAAAACGAAAATATACGAAATCGTAAGGAGAATGTTCAGGGGAATTGAAAGAACCGTGCGCAAAATACCCAGGGCAACGAAAAAGCCCACGCCCACGGCAATCATAAAAATCAAACCCCACTTGCTAACATTGGGCGCAATTCCCCGCACCTGGTCAGCAAGCACCTGAACATCAGGCTCGGCCACAGTGACGATAAAGCCGATTAAAAAGGCCGCTCCCAATAAGAGAGGAAGGTTTCGCTTTGCAGTAAGAGCCGCTCCGCTCCGCTCACCGATTGGCAGGATTCCAATGTCAACGCCCAGCAAAAAAATCGTGAGCCCGAAAATAACGAGGATTCCGCCAAGCACAAAGCGGCTCATGGTTCCAAAAGACATGGGAGCAATGGTAAGCCCCAAAAGCAGAACCATGACCATAATGGGCAGCACTGAAGAGACAGTTTCTTTAAATTTTGCGAAGATGTTCATTTATTATGCGTCCGCAAAAACTTTTCCGTCATCAAGAGTGACTTTGAGTTTTGTATATTCACAGTGAAAGTCATTTTTGAGGCGGTCGAGGTAGCGCGCACATTCCCACTTGCACATAGGCAAATCGTGAAGAAGGTAATTTCCGCAGGCTTCCGGCCGGGTTGCAGGAACTTCATTTTGTGTAAGAATCCATTCAAGGCACTCGATTGTAAGAGAGCGCATATCCTGGACAGTGTATTTTCCCATCATAATGATGTACATGCCAGTAAGACAGCCCATGGGACCTACATAAACCACATCGTCCTTAACACGAGAGTTGCGGAACCAAGTCGCCATGAGATGCTCAATGCTGTGAATGGCAGAAGGAGCAATTGCAGGCTCTTTATTTGGCTCGGTGATTCGCAAATCGTAGGTGGTGAAACCTTTATCTTCGCGGGAAATGTAGATTCCCGGCTTCAAGTGAGTGTGATCAATAGTAAAACTCTGAATTACTTCCATAAAATATTCCTCCGGCAATTATATACATTATAAAAATATCCGACAATATCAGAATCGACCTGCTAGTCCGCAAAAGTTGAAATCATTTTCTCAACGACACGGGCGCTCAGTTCTGCGGCAAGTCCCTCGTTAAAATCGTATCCGTTTGAGCTTAAATCATCCGCCATGTCGCTCATGCAGCGCAAAATCACGAAGGGAACTTTGTTGAGGTAGCAGGCATGGGCGATTGCAGCCCCCTCCATTTCAACACAGGCCGGGGCAAAATTTTCGGCAATTTTTGACTTTACATTTTTTTCGCTGATAAACTGGTCGCCTGTAGCGATTCGGCCTTCAATCATTTTGTGGCCTTTAGAAAGTTCCGAGTCAGCAAAGGCTTTTTTTGCCGCCTCAATCATTTTTTTGTCAGCATCGAAAGAAAAGACGCTCATCTGGGGAACTTGACCGAGTTTGTAGCCAAAGCCCGTGGCATCCATATCGTGATAAACAGCATCCGTTGAAACCACGAAATCCATGACACCCAAACCGTGAGCCATAGCGCCCGCAATTCCTGTATTGATGATATTGGTGCAACCGAATTGAAGCGCAAGACGCTGAGCGCAAAGAGCCGCGTTCACTTTTCCCACACCAGAACGAGAAAGAACCACATCAACACCGTGAATTTTTCCTTCCTCAAAGACGATTGAACCGGCTTCAGTTTTTTTGACAGAATCGCCCATCAAATTGCGAAGGAAGTTTACTTCTACTTCCATAGCACCGATAATTCCAATTTTTTTCATTTTATGTTACTCCTTGCGAAAATCTGCATAATTTTCTGTTATTTTCGTAGAAAACTGCAAAATTTTCAATAATTTTCATAAAAAAGTATTGATTAAAATCTCTAAAAACTCTAATATATACTCAGCAGCAAGAAATATGACGCTTCCGTTGGAAGTTTGTCACCCAAAACCCCCGCCGTTTCTCCTCCTTTAAGCGGGGGTTTTGCTTTTTAAATCCCTTTTATAATATAATAAATCCATGATTCACGAAACATTAAATGTCTCAGATTCCAAAAATTCTTCTGCGACGCTCACCACATATATCCTTCAAAATTATCCCAAATTTTCGGCAGAAAGGCTCCGTCCCCTCGTTCTGGTAATTCCAGGCGGCGGCTATTCTCACTACGGTCAGCGGGAACAGGAATCCATCGCCCTCAAAATGAATTCACTTGGCTTTCATGCAGCCATTTTGCACTACACACTTGCTCCCATGCGCTTTCCTCAGGCTCTTTGTGACGCGGCAAATGCGGTCGCCCTTATCCGAAAAAATGCCGGAAGCTGGAATGTGGATTCAAATAAAATCATTCTGGCAGGCTTTTCGGCAGGCGGCCACCTTTCTTCCCTCCTTGGCTGCTTTTGGAATTCTCAATTCCTTAAAGACTACATTTCCTGCACAAGCGAAGAAATACGGCCAAATTTTCTCTGTTTAAGCTATCCTGTAGTCACGGCAGACGAAAAATTCTGTCACGCAGGCTCTATTCAAAACATCATCGGCTCAATCCCCGAAGAAGAAGCGGCAAAAATCTGCAAATCCCTGGGGAAAAATTCAATGCGGGAAGTCGTCTCCATCGAAAAAAACATAACTGAAGATTTTCCGCCAACATTTATATGGCATACACTCAAAGACGAAGCCGTTCCCGCCAAAAACACTCTTTTGCTCGCCAACGCTCTCTACGAAAAAGGAATCGATTGCGAATACCATCTATTTAATAGAGGAAAGCACGCTTTGGCCCTCGCTTCAGCAGAAACTGCAAATCCCGACGGAAGCAACGCAGAAAGCGAATGTACTGTCTGGCCGGAACTTTTCAAAAACTGGTTTGAGGGAATCCCCAATTCGTAAGGAGTAAAAAATGTCTGTTTTTCAAGCAATTATTCTTGGCGTGGTGCAGGGAATCGCCGAATTCCTTCCCATTTCTTCCAGCGGTCATTTGGCGGTGGCTCAGCGGCTTTTTGGCCTTGAGGATGTGCCGCTTTTGTTCGATGTAATGCTTCACCTGGCAACGCTCGCGGCGGTAATTTTGTATTTCCGAAAGAAAATCGCCCGGCTTTTCGCAATTTTGTTCAGGTGGATTTTAAGGAAGGGGGACGGCTCCCCCTCAGCTACAATGGCTTCGCCATTTTCGCCTACCCCCTCTGCGGGGGAATCCCCCGCAACGCCCCCAGCCAACACGGAACTTGACCTTCTCACCGGTACGGACGAACTGGGACGGAAGACCATTCTCGCCGTGATTTTCGCAACTCTCGTCACGGGCGTAATCGGCGTGTTTACCAGCAAACTCATCCCGGAACTTCCGCTAAAAGTCACTTGCGCGGGCTTTATCGTTACGGCTTGTCTTTTGATTTTTTCTTCGCTTTGGTCAAAAAAACATGACTCAAAAAAGAGCGGAGAGCCAAAAGGCATTTCTATCCCACAGTCGCTTTTTATCGGCTTTATGCAGGGAATCGGAACCTTGCCAGGAATCAGCCGCTCAGGCTCCACGATTGCAGGCGCGCAACTCTCTGGCGTAAACCGAGCTGCGGCAGGCGAATTTTCTTTTATCGTGTCAATTCCTGCGATTTTGGGAGCCTTCCTTCTTGAAGCAAAAGATTTGGGCGAAGTTTCAAGTCAGATTGGCGCCCTTCCTGTTTTCTGCGGCTGCCTCGCTTCCTTCGCATGGGGCTATCTCTCCCTTTCAATTTTGATGAAACTGATTCGCAAAGGCAAACTGGAGTGGTTCGCATGCTATCTGATTCCGCTCGGAATTTTAGGACTGATTTTCTTTTAATAATGTAAAAAAGGAGTTTTTATGAGCAATATTCCCCGATGGAACTTGGATTCTATTTTTTCTTCTATTGATTCGCCTGAATACCAGAAGGCCCTCGCTGATTTTACGGCTGGCATGGAAAATCTTGAAAATCTTCTCGAATCGGCAGGCAATTTTATCAAAAATGCCAGCGAGAATTTTGATTTTCCCGTCTGGCTCAAAGGATTTTTAGAGGCGGACGAAAAGGTTTCTTCTCTCTGTGGCAGCCTCAACGCCTACGCCTACATAATTTACTCCGTTGACACCACTAACACGGCTTACCTCAACAACATCACGAAAATTGACAACCTTACCCTCCGCTACAGGCAAATTGATTTGGGCTTTAAGTCAGTTTTGCTGGCAAATTCCGCTCGTCTCGATGATTTTTACAAACGCTTCCCTGAATTTGAAAGCTACCGCTACCTTCTGAACGAGACTCTCGAAGAAACCAAGCATCAGATGAGCCCGGCTGAAGAAAAACTTGCAGGCGAGCTGCAACAGACCGGGGGAGACGCCTGGGACCGCCTTCACGAGCAGCTGATTTCAAATCTCAGAGACGAAGAAAGCGGCAAAACTTTCAACGAGCTTCGTAACGACGCCTACTCTGCCGACGCAAATGTGCGAAAATCTTCATATTTAAAAGAAATCGCGCTTTTAAAACAGAATGAAATCGCCTTTGCCGCCTGTCTGGGAAACCTAAAGGGCGAAACGCTCGCACTCAACCGCCGGCGAAAATGGCAAAAGCCCATTGACCGCGCCCTTGCCTCTGCCCGGCTCTCGCAAAAAACGCTGGACGCCCTCATCGGCGCAATCGAAGACAGCCTGCCCCTCTGGCGGGAATATTTCAATTTAAAGGCGGATTTCCTGCACAGGCACAATCTTACGGTCTCTCAGGAAAAAAAAGGCCTGGCTTTCTACGATTTGTTCGCACCTGTGGCATTGTCGGACGAAAGTGTGTCATTGTCGGGCTTGACCCGACAATCTCTTCTCTCAAAAACCTGGACTTTCGACGAGGCAAAAGACTACATCATCCAGCGGTATTCCTCTTTCAGTTCGGAAATGGGCGACTTTGCAAAAAAAGCCTTTGCCGAAAACTGGATTGACGCGGAAGTCAGGGCTGGAAAAGTTGGCGGGGCTTACGACGAAGACTTTGCCCTTGGCCACCAGAGCCGAATCATGACCAATTTTACCGGGGCTTTCAGCGACATAATCACTCTGGCTCACGAGCTTGGCCACGCCTATCATTTTTCTTGCATGAAGGGAAAGCCGGCCGCATTTTTCAGCTATCCGATGACGCTTGCCGAAACGGCCTCAACATTTGCCGAGACAATCGTAAAGCAGGATATGATTTCAAAATGCAGCGACGCCGAAAAAATCCAGATTCTTGACCTGGACTTGCAGGATGTGAGCCAGGTCCTGGTGGACATTCTCTGCCGCTTCTACTTTGAAAAAAGCGTCTTTGAAGAGCGGGAAAAAGGCGAGCTTAACGCCGACGATTTCTGCCGGCTCATGAAAGAAGCCCAGAAAAAATCCTACGGAAACGGCTTGAACGGCGAGCGGCACGAGTACATGTGGGCGGTAAAATCCCATTATTACTCAACAGGACTGGATTTCTACAACTTCCCCTACGCTTTCGGCCAGCTTTTCGCAGCAGGACTCTACGCACGCTACCAGAAAGAAGGAGCCGCCTTTGCCAAAACCTACGCAGAACTGCTCTCCAACACGGGCAACATGACTTGCGAGGATTTGTGCAAAAAAGCAGGATTTGACATCACGCAAAAAGACTTCTGGAAAAGCGGAATCGAAATGTACGCAAAGGAAGTGTCTGAGCTAAAATCAATTTGCGGATAAAAACAGGCCGTGATATAATTTATGCAATGACTGTTATAAACGGCAAGTTTGAATGGGATTCAGAAAAAGACGAAATCAATAAAATAAAGCATGGTTTTTCTTTTTCTGAAATTCTTGATGTGTTCGATGACCCTTTTTTCATAGAGCGATATGATATTGAACATTCTTCGCTTGAAGAAGAACGCTACATCGGACTTGGAGAATCAGGCGGAGCGGTTATCGTAATGACCGCTTACACCGAACGAGAACGAACACGATTAATTTCTGCTCGTTTCGCTACAGAATCAGAAAGGAAATTATACTATGACTCAAGAAAGAATAGCTGAATTACAGAATAAACCAATTGATTTATCAGATATTCCCGAAGTGACTCCAGAGCAAGCGAAAGAATTCTACCCACGAAGTTTACGAAAAGCATTTCAACTAATTTATAATCTTTTCGACAAGGAAAATCTCATTTGGCTTGAAAAAAACGGCCTGACAAATCGTGTTTCTATAAATGCCGCGCTCGAAAAATTGCGAAAAGAATCTTTGAAACTCGCATAAGTTTCCCCTCCCTAGCCTGCCAGAGCTTCCACCGGGTCTAGTTTGCTGGCTTTCATGGCGGGGGAAAGTCCGAAGAAAATACCCACGAAGACGCTGAAAACAAAGGAAATCACGCAGGCGGAAAACTTTATCGAATAAGGAAGCTCGGTTGCCACATATTCAATGGCAAGGCTGATGGCGATTCCAAGTCCGATTCCCAAAATGCCGCCCAAAAGGGTAATGCTTGCGCTCTCAACCAAAAACTGGCGGCAAATCGCAAAGGGGCTGGCTCCCAAAGCTTTTCTGATTCCGATTTCCTGCTTTCGCTCAGTGACCGTGACAATCATAATATTCATGATTCCGATTCCTCCTACCAAAAGAGAAATAGCCGCAATTCCTGAAAGCATAAGACTCACCGTTCCCATGACGCTTTTGACCTGCTCAATCATTGTCTGCATTGAAGAAATGTTCACGCTGCCTTCCGTGCCGGATTTTTCGTTCATGTAGGCCGTTAAATCCGTGACCAGCTGGGAGCAATAATCAGTGTCAGTTGCCTGAACCATAATCGTGTCCGCCGTGGGATTCGGCTTGATTTTTTTTGAATAAAAGCCTCTGGGAATGTAAATGCCTGTGGTGGTGGATTCCATGCCGCTGGACTGCTCTTTAAGCACGCCAGCCACAGTAAAGGCAAATGGCACTTTTGATGAGACCACAATCACGCCCTTGCCCACAGCATCCCCGTCCGGGAAGAGGGAAGAAGCCACCTCGCTTCCGATAATCATTTTCTGTGCCCCGGAAACATCGTCAGTCACAGTAAAATAATCGCCAGAATCCAGCTCCAGCTGATACATTTCAAGATAGCCGGGCTCGATGGCGGTTGCATTTGAAGTAACGGTAGTCTCGCCGTAAGAGACCGCAAAACTCACCGAATTTTTATACCAGACTTTTTTTATATTGCGCACGCTGTCAAACAAATCGCTGCGCAAGGCTTCGTCGAATTTCAGAGTGACCGCATCCCGGTTCCGCCGCATAAATCCGCCCGCGCTCACGCTCACCAAATCCAAGCCCGAAGAGCCGAACTGATTCTGAATCTGCTTGGCGGAACTGGAGCCGATGCTGGTAATGATAATAACGCTGGCCACACCGATAATCACGCCCAGCAGGGAAAGCACCGTGCGGGTCTTTGAGCGAGAAAAGTTCCTAAGTGAGTCAATAAAGTCTTCAAACATAACACCTCATAAATCTGCGTCTATCTGCGTTAATCCGCGTCTAAATTTCACTGCCTTTCATCCCCCTGTATCATTCCGTCCAGAATACGCACGCATCGCCTTGTGCTGGCTCCGATTCCCGGATCGTGGGTGACGATAACGATTGTGGTTCCTGTGGCGTTGATTTCGCCGAACAAATCCAAGACCGCCCGGCCAGTGCTGGAGTCCAGGGCGCCGGTCGGCTCGTCAGCGAGGATAATCGCAGGCCGAGTGACCGTCGCCCGCGCGATTGCCACACGTTGCTTTTGTCCGCCGGAAAGCTCATTGGGAAGATGATTGATTCGCTCGGACAAGCCCACTTTTTCAAGGGCGGCCAGTGCCATGTCCCGGCGGAGAGGCCGCTCGATTCCCTGATAGCGAAGGGGAACCATGACATTTTCAAGCACCGTCATCGTGGGCAGAAGATGATACTGCTGGAAGACAAAGCCGATTGTTTTGTTGCGGAGGACGGCCAGCTCTTTCTCGCTCATTTTGGCCGTTTCCTTGCCCCCGATTTTCACGATGCCGCTGGTGGGTCGGTCAAGGCAGCCAATCATGTTCATGCAGGTGGATTTTCCTGAGCCGGAAGGTCCCATTATGGACATGAATTCCCCCTGCTCCACGGAAAAAGAAATTCCCCGCAAGGCATGGACTTCCTGCTCCCCCATAGAGTAAATCTTGCGAACATCTTCCATTAATATAACTGGCTCAGACATAAAAATCCTTAAAACGGAGGCATTCCACCCATGGGCGGCTGTTGCTGCTGATTCTTGTTGTTTTTCTGTGCCTTCTGGCCTTTTTTGCTCACGCTCATTCTGCCGCTCTTTGAAGCATTGCTCTGAGCCTTGAGCATTTCGCCGCCTTCAAGCCCCGAAATCACATTCACATATTCAAGACCGTAAGGCTCGACTTCCACCGCGACTTTCGTTGTCTTTCCGTCCCGGCCTAAAATCTCCGCAAAAGCCGTGCCCTTGTCCCGTCCGATTGCGTATCGCTCAACCACAAGTTTTGTCTCCGGCTCAGTGATTTGAATCTTTCCCGTAAAACTGAAATTTGGAAGGACTCCGCTAGGCACTTCGTCAATCCGCACTTTGGCATTCACGATTGTGGCTCCCCGGCTCGTCACTTCGCCAATGGCAGGATAAGAGACAAGGTAGCCTTCCACACTTCCATTGTAGGCCGGGAAAGTAAAGTCAACCTTCTGCCCCACTTTAAGCTTTGCCACATCGGTTTCGGCAATTTCCACATCAGCGGTGAGATAATCCGTATTCACCAGAGTTCCGATTGAATCCTTTGCCTCAAGATAATCGCCGGTCGCCACATCCAAATCAGCGATTACGCCGTCAAAAGTCGCCACAATCTTACGGTTCTCGACTTTGCGTACAAGGGAAATGCGCTGGGTTTCCATGAGTTTGAGTTTTCCCGCCGTCTGATTCTGCCGTGCCACGGAAATCTCGTAGTCAAGGTTGGCGAGATTGTACTGCTGCTCGGTGTCGTCCAGCTGAACGATTAAATCCCCCGCCTTCACACGGTCTCCCTCTTTTTTATAAACGCCCACCACAGTTCCGTCATTCAGGGATTTCAGCGTCTGGGATTTTGCCGCCGCCACAGTTCCCGCAATCTGAATCACATTTTCATAAGTCTCTTTGCGAACGACATAAGTAGTCTGGGAAGAAGCCGCCCGTTTTTCCGCAATTCCGCGAGAAACTTTCAAAATCACGACAAGAACAAGAATGGAGAGAAAAGCCCCAAGAATTATTTTCTGCTTTTTAGACAAGCGAATATTCATCTTCCTAATTTTCATCTTTCCCATCAACTTTTCCTCTTCACTTTTCATCTTTCCACTTTCAGTTTTCAGTTTTCCGTTTTCACAAACATCAGCTTCACATTATTATTGTAGATAATTTTCTCCACGGCGTTAATCAGAATGTTCATCTGAGCCTTGTCCCGGTTGTTGGCCGCGTCCAGATAATCACTCTTTGTGACGCTGCCCGCCTTCAACCAGTTATCCATATCATACTCAAGCTGGGAATACATGTCATACTCTTCGGCATAAGAACGCTCTGACCAATGCAAATCCCCCCTCTCAGAAAGTTTGTCCAAAATTGCCATGTCATAATCGTCCGCTGCGGATTTCACCGAAATTTCATCGATTTTTGAGTTCAACTCGTCCTGCTTTTTATCGATGGAAGAGAGCCTCCATGTGTTGGGATTGAGCGTAACAGAAAAAGTGTAAACCGGAGAATCAGAAGGCGTGCCAGAACTCGATGATTTTAGTGGAGAAAGATTCTGCCCCGTCGGAACAGAGACGCCGGCACTTGCCGTGATTCCCCGCCAGTCAAAAGTAAGGCCGCCGTCCACGGTGTCATATTTTGAGGTTGATTCGTTAAGAGTGTAGCCGCCGTAAATTCCTAATTCCAAAGAATAATCAGTTTTCCGCTTCAAATCACTGATGTATTTTGTCCAGACCGCACTCTCGGTTTTCGTGTAATCACTCGCCTTGTAAGAAAGCACATCTTCCAGCTCAACGCCAGGGACTTCCATAGGTAAGAAATTCATAACAGTCTCAAAAGCCTGATTCGCAATTTCCTCTGCCTTTTCCATATCAAATGTCGCAGGATTAAAGACTTGCTCGTATTCAGCCCCGCATTTCACCGCAAAAACAGCCGTCTCTCGCTCAAGTTTGCGCAAGGCCTCGTGGACATTCCGCCGGTCACTCTGACACTCCAGATATTTTTTTCTGTAAGATGCACTAGTCTTGCTGTAGCCCTGTACTTCCAAAACCTTTAAAGAAAGCTCATCATCATACAAATCATCTTTTGCCGTTAAGACTTTGCTGACATAGGAATAAAGATTCTTCAGACTCGTGTAAAACTCATTTTCAACCGTAAGAGCCTGATTCTGAAGATCTCGCTTTGCCTCAATATATGCGCGTTCAGCTTCCAAAAGCGAAACTCTTCTTTTTAATGACGCTTTCGTGATAATTCCTGTGCTCAGCTTAATCGTACCGTTATCAAGGAAACTTCCGTTTTCGCCATCATTTGAATAACCAGATTTTTGTGTGACAGGAAGAGTTGCCGTAAGTTTTGTTCCATTTAATTCTGGAACAGACAGAGAAGCCGATGGAGTGAAAGTATATTTAGTGCCGTCAGAAGACGATTGGATTTTAACCGTGCCAGATGAAAGTGTCAGCTCAATGCCATTCTGGATTTTTGTGCTGTCATAGGAAAGAGCCTTGTTCTCTGCGGTGAGCGCGCTTTTCTGAAGACTCAAATCGTTTTTTAAATAACCAAAAAGCAAAGAAGGCAGATTCGACTCCGCAAAAGAAAGCCCGTGAAAAACCGAGAAAAGAAAAATCACCCCGAACCGAATTTTCTTCATACCCGCATTTTATCGCAAATTACTTAATATTTCATTAAAGACTCCATAATTTGCTGTTATATAATGAAATTTTTATGGGCGCATCCGCCGCTACTACGCTGGCGCTTCGTGGTACGGCGGATGCACCCGAATTTTCTATTGAATTTCCCATGCGAATTTCGTTATACTTATACAATTATACTTTTTTAAATTTTTGCTCCATGAGAAGTTGGGGCTAGGAGAATCAAATGGCGTTTTATTTTTCAGAGCCGTCTCACACATTTGGTGAGTATCTTTTGGTGCCGGGTTATTCTAGCGCGGAGTGCATTCCTGACAATGTAAGTTTGCGCACTCCTCTCGTTAAGTTCAACAAAAAGGCCGGCGAGGAGTCTCCGCTTAGCATGAATATTCCGATGGTTTCGGCTGTTATGCAGGCTGTTTCTGACGACAAAATGGCTATCGCCCTGGCAAAAGAAGGCGGAATCAGTTTTATCTACGGAAGCCAGTCAATCGAAGATCAGGCGGCTATGATTGCCCGCGTTAAGAGCTACAAAGCTGGATTCGTCACTTCTGATTCAAATGTTCGCCCGGATCAGACTTTGGAAGAAGTCATTGCATTGAGCGAAAAAACTGGTCACTCGACTTGTGCGGTCACCGAGGACGGAACTGCTCATGGTAAACTGGTGGGAATCATCACTTCAAAAGATTTCCGCATCTCTCACTGTAAGCCAGGCTCAAAGGTCTCTGAGTACATGACTCCGCTTTCTGAAATGGTCACCGGTCAGGAAGGAATCACTCTCAGCGAGGCAAACGAAATCATCTGGAACAAAAAGGTAAACCAGCTTCCTGTCGTCGATAAAAACGGAAATCTCGTCTCTCTCATTTTCCGAAAGGACTACGCTACTCACGAGTCAAATCCCCTTGAGCTTTTGGATTCAAAACACCGCTACATCGTCGGTGCGGGAATCAACACTCGTGATTACATGGAGCGTGTTCCGGCTTTGCTTGAGGCTGGCGCAGATGTCTTCGTCTTGGATTCAAGCGAAGGATTCTCTTACTGGCAGGAAAAGGCTCTCAAGGATATTCACGAAAAATTCGGCAAGGATGTAAAGGTTGGTGCGGGAAATGTCGTTGACGCAGACGGATTCAACTTCCTCGCAGAGGCTGGAGCTGACTTCATTAAAATCGGTATCGGCGGCGGCTCAATCTGTATCACCCGTGAGCAGAAAGGCATCGGTCGCGGCCAGGCTACGGCAACAATCGAGGTCGCTAAGGCTCGTGATGAATACTACAAAAAAACAGGAATCTACATCCCAATCTGCTCAGACGGCGGTATCGTTCACGACTATCATGTAACCCTTGCCCTTGCAATGGGCGCTGATTTTGTAATGCTGGGCCGCTACTTTGCCCGATTCGACGAATCTCCTTCAAACAAGCTGGTCGTCAACGGTCAGTATGTCAAAGAGTACTGGGGCGAAGGCTCAAATCGTGCCCGTAACTGGCAGCGATATGATTTGGGTGGCAAAAAATCAATGGCTTTTGAAGAGGGCGTTGATTCTTATGTTCCTTACGCTGGTCACTTGCATGACGGCGTTGGAATGACTCTCCGCAAGGTCACCCACACAATGTGCAACTGTGGTGCCCTTTCAATCCCTGAATTGCAGGAAAAGGCAAAGATTACGCTGGTTTCTTCTGTATCAATCACAGAGGGCGGTGCACACGATGTCATCGTAAAGAATACCAGTATGCAAAGCTAAAAAATTCGGGCGCATCCGCCCCTACAATCCATTGCGCTTTTTAAAATGCTCTTCCTCTTGGGAAGGGCTTTTTTTTGCCCGAAAAGACAACTTCCCCCACTTTTCAATAAATTTTACTGACGAAAATATACACTTTTCAATATAAGTCCGCAAGAAAAACAGACACTTTTCAATATATTTTTGACCATAAAATCCACACTTTTCAAAGAATTTCCCCCAAAAATCCCCTTTTTTTTCCCCCGGAAATGTCGGAATCGTACTATTAAATTTAAACCTTGGTT
>DFEB01000024.1:0-18055 GCA_002368605.1 Treponema sp. UBA3813
AAACCGTTAATAGCAACTTTTACTGCCATTTTTTATCTCCTAAAAATAAAGATTCAAATTTGTTAGTATTAAGATAATAAATTTTCTAAAAATAGTCTATATTATTTAAGGGGAAAGTCTTCCCCTTCGCGCCCATTACTCAAAAAGCGAATTTATTTCATTCTTGTAAATCTCCGCGATTTTGTAGCGCATCATCTCAAGTTTCGCTGAAAGCTCAACGCCTGCCTCAAATGATTTTGGAATCAGGGTGAATTTGTAAATCTTCTCGCAAAGCCTGAATCCGTTGGCGCTGGTGATGATTTCCCCGATAATCTTTTCAAAAAGCGAGTGAATTTTCTCTTCTTTTAAAAGAGCCTCGTAATCATCACAGGGAATTCCATTTTCAGCAGCATAAGAAAGAAGAGCATCCTTACTGGGCACGATGAGGGCACCAAGGTATTTTTTGTCCTGCCCGACCACCATGACGCTCTCGATAAAGTCGCTTGCCAAAAGAGCACCCTCAATCACGCTGGGTTCAATATTCTCGCCGTCAAGGAGAACTATTGTATCTTTTGCCCGCCCCGTAATCTTGATTTCGTTGTCGTGGGTCATGATTCCAAGGTCGCCGGTATTAAGCCATCCGTCTTTATCAAGGACTTTTTCGGTCAAATCAGGCCGCTTGTAATAGCCCTTCATGACTTGAGGAGAACGAACAACAATCAAGCCCTGCTTTCCAGGCCCGATATGATCCATGCTCTTAATCACGCCATGTTCTTCTTCCACAATCCTGAGCTCAAATGTGGGGAAAACCACGCCCACAACGCCCGGACGGGGATGACGGTAATCACGGAAAGAAACGACAGGAGCCGTCTCACTCATGCCGTAGCCTTCAAGAAGATTCAAGCCAATGGCACGGTAGAAATTATCCACATCCTTTTGAAGGGCACCACCGCCAGAAATTGCGATTGAAATGCGACCGCCGAACTTAGAGCGGATTTTCTTAAAGACCAAAGCGTCTCCCAGCTTGTGAAGCGGCCAAAGCAAAATCCAGGGGATAAAGCCTATAACCGAATCAAGAAGCCGACATCTTTTTTTCACCTTGATTTGTGGCAGATTTCCGAAAACATAATCCCGCATGAGAGCATAGGCTGAGCCAACTTTTATGAAGAAAGTGAACAATTTGAGGGTGATGCCGCCGGTCTTTTTCATGGCACGGTTTACGCCAGAAGCCAGAGCCTCCCACAAGCGGGGAACGCCGCAAATCCACTGGGGCCGGATAGCAGCCATGTCCGGAAGGAGAATAGGGGCTGCAGGTTTTGAATAGGCCAGTCCGCACTTCATGTGAACCGCCACATACTGAATAAGACGCTCAAAGACATGCCAGACCGGAAGAATTGTCATCCACCAGTCGCCTTCCTTACAATTGATGAAGTCATGAATCACCGAAAGCTGGGAAATGTAATTGTTATGGGTAAGCATTACGCCCTTGGGAGTGCCCGTCGTTCCCGATGTAAAAATCATGGTCGCCACATCGTCGGGATTGGTCTTTTCCATTTCGTCTTCGATTTCTTTTTTCTTTTCGTCGGGATTTTCGGAGACGATTTTCCGCCCATTTTCAAGCAAGTCATCAAAGTAATAGAGGGAAAGCCCCGCATCCTTCGCGCGATTTTCATTCTCCTCGCTCATTTTGTCAAAGAGAATTACGGTTTTTAAAAGAGGAACTTCTTCCCGTTTTTCAAGGATTTTACAAAGCTGCCGCTCATTTTCAAAAAATCCGAAAGCACAGTCAGCATAACTCGTGATGAAACGCATTTCCGTTCCCATAGAGTCACAGCCGCGGGGAACATCAGCCGCTCCGAGACAAAGAATAGCGTAGTCCGTAATGAACCACTCCCGGCGGTTGTCACTCATAAGGGCGATATTGTCTCCCCTCTTTACGCCGATTGAGCGCAGGGCATGGGCAAAAGCAATCACCGATTCATAGAAATTCTGGTAAGTGTAATATTGAAAGACTCCGTCCTTATCCTTTGAAGCCTGAAGATAAACATTAGGACACTGTGAGTCCCGCTCTTTGAGCAAAAGGGGAAGATTTTTTGGAAGCGTGCGTTTTGTAAATTTCATATAGAAGAAATTATCGCACAGGAAGAGAAATTTGGCAAATTTTTAGAAGAATGAATTATTTTTTGTCGCTGGAAGAGTCTTTGTGGCGGTTGTCGAAATATCCGCCGTCTTCAAGATAGCGCCGCCGCGTTCGGATAAGGTCAATGAGCTCGTGATACATATTGTAGTCGATTTCAAGAGCCATAGGAAGAAGGAAAAATTCGGTCTCGTCACAGTATCGCTCGATGAATTTTGGGTCAGTGACAAAGCCCAAGGAAATCATATTTGAGATTCGGTCAGCGCATTTGAGGATTTTTGCCTTCTGGCTTCCGTTGTTGATGATACGGCGAAGGAACTGCCTCTTGTCCTCGTCTTCCCGCCTAGTCACTTCAAGCACCAGGTCAAGAACTTCCTTTCCCTCTGAATCCGCGTTGATAATCTCATTACGGTCAAAATCAGGAATATCCTCAACGGTGTCGTGAACCAGGGATGCTTTAAGCAAAACAGAGTCGATATAGCCATAGTCGATGAGAATTCCCAGCGTATCAATCTGATGACGGAACATATTTCCGCCCGCATGACGGCTTTTCCCGATTAAACCGGTTGAAAGCTGCATGTAAGGCGCAAGGATTATATGCTTGAGCTGCTGCATGTGTTCCTTGTCCATCTGCTCAGGTTTTTCGGTCTTCATCTCATACTTATAAGCCATACACTCCTCCTGTCAAACTGAAAATTGAAAGTTGAAAGTTGAAAATTTGGGTAGGGGAAGTCTCCCCCTCGGCTTCAATTCGTCGTTTTCGCTCCTCATTTACGCCTACCCCCTCTCCTAAGGGGCAAGCCCCTTAACATCCCCGGTAAATCACTTGCACTTCTGGCATAGTCTTCACCGAGACTCGCCCCAAGTTTTCAGTTTTCCGTTTTCAACTTTCCATTTATTTTAAAGCCTCGATATATGTACCCAGTTTTTCGATGCGGCGCTTGGTTTCGGCCAGTTTGTCCCGCTCAGCCTGAACGACTTCAGCCGGGGCATGTTCGGCGAATTTTCCGTTCAACTTGGCTTCGGTTCGCTCGGCATCTTTCTTGTCCTTTTCCAAATCTTTCTGGAAGTGGAGAAGAAGCTGGTCTTTGTTGATGTTCTCGTCAAGAATGATGAAGGCCTCAAAGCCAGTTCCCACAGTTCCGATTGACTTACCTGGTTTTGACTCGACGAACTCAACCTTTGAAAGGCCTGCCAGAAGCTGAATCATGTCAACCTTTTCTCGGCAGACCTCCGCAGCAGAGCCTTTTTCGATTAAGACAGCAAGATTGATTTTATCAGCAGGATTTACGCCGCACTCGTTACGCAATCCTCGGACAGAGCGAATCAAATCCTGCAGGACAGCAAAGCGGGTGATGATTTTCTGGTCAGCCCTGCTTTCGCTGAAGTCTGGATAGGGAGCGGTGACAAGAAGGTCAGAATATGTCTCGTTAGACATGATTTTCTGCTCACCGGCCTTCTTTCGGTTTTCGATGATTTCTGCCAGAGGCAATTTTGAGTAAATCTCTTCGGTAACGAAAGGAATAAAGGGATGCAGGAGGCGCAATGACTCTTCAAGAACATTCAAAAGGACTGAGACAGCTCGGTCTTTTTCGTGGTCGTCGCCGTGCCAGAATGAGAGTTTTGTTGCCTCTACATACCAGTCACAGAAATTGTTCCAGAAATATTCATAGACAGTGCTTGCGGCGTCGTTGTAGCGGTATGAGTCAAGGGCATCGCGGGCATTTTTTGCCGCATTGTTGAGGGCTGTGAAAATCCACTTGTCAAGTTCGTTAAGGTCGCTGTCCTTTACAGGAACAAGATTTCTTCCCTCAAGATTTCCAAGAATGTAGCGGCTTGCATTCCATACTTTATTACAGAAACGGCTTCCCATTTTGAATGAGTCATTGTCAACAAGAACATCCTGTCCCTGAGCCGCAAGGTATGAAAGGGTGAATTTAAGGGCGTCAGAGCCGTACTGCTCGATAACTTCCAGCGGGTCGATTCCGTTTCCCAGGGATTTTGACATTTTGCGTCCCTGCTTGTCGCGGACGAGACCATGGATGTAAATGTCGTGGAAAGGAGCCTTGCCTGTGAATTCAAGGCCTGCCATAATCATGCGGCTTACCCAGAAGAAAATGATGTCGTAAGCCGTAACAAGGGCTGTAGTCGGGTAGAATTTCTGCAAGTCAGCTGTGTTTTCAGGCCAGCCCAGGGTAGAGAAAGGCCAAAGCCAAGAAGAAAACCATGTATCCAACACATCAGGATCCTGCTTTACGTTCGTGCTGCCGCATTTCGGACATTTTGTAACATCCTCGCGGGAAACAATCGTTTCGCCGCACTCGCAGTACCAGGCAGGGATTCTGTGACCCCACCAAATCTGGCGGCTTACGCACCAGTCGCGGATATTTTCCATCCAGTGAGTGTATGTGTTTTCCCATTTTCGCGGGTAGAAGACGATTTCTCCGTCACGCCACGCTTTCAAGGCCTTTTCTGCCAGCGGCTTCATTTTGACGAACCACTGATAGCTTAAATACGGCTCCACAACGGTTTTACAGCGGTAGCAGTGGCCTACAGAGTGAGTCATTTTTTCCTCGCCCTTAAAAAGGCCTGCTTCGGTCAAATCCTCGATTACAAGTTTGCGGGCTTTCTCGCAGGTAAGTCCACGGTATTTTTCGGGAACATTTTCGTTCAATGTGCCGTCCGGGTTCAAAAGATTGATAACTTCAAGGTTGTGACGCAAGCCCACTTCCCAGTCGTTTGGGTCATGTGCAGGTGTGATTTTTACCATACCGGTTCCGAATTCTTTATCAACATAGCTGTCGGCGATAATGGGGATTTCTTTACCGGTGAGTGGAAGTTTGAGCATTTTGCCAACCAGGCCCTTGTATCGCTCATCATCAGGATTTACCGCAACGGCCGTGTCACCAAAGAAAGTTTCAGGTCGGGTTGTGGCAACTTCGATTTTGCCGCTTCCGTCAGCATATTCGTAGTAGAGGTGGTACATTGCGCCCTGAGTGTCAACATGGTCAACTTCATCGTCGGCAAGGGCGGTTCCGCAACGCGGACACCAGTTTACAAGACGCTGTCCTTTGTACATAAGTCCGCGCTCATAGAGAGTGACGAAAACATCGCGGACAGCCTTTGAAAGCCCCTCGTCGTAAGTGAACCGCTCGCGGCCCCAGTCTACTGAGTTTCCAAGTTTTTTCTGCTGTTTTACGATTGTGTCGTGGTGGTCATGGGTGACTTCCCAAGTGCGTTCAATGAACTTTTCACGGCCAAGGTCGTTTCGGGTCTTTCCTTCTTTTTTGAGGGCGCGCTCAACGACATTCTGGGTTGCAATTCCCGCGTGGTCAGTTCCCGGAATCCAGAGAGTATCATCGCCCTTCATGCGGTGATAGCGGACTACGATGTCCTGCAAAGTGTTGTTGAGGCCGTGCCCCATGTGAAGGACGCCAGTGACATTTGGCGGCGGAATGACGACAGTATATTTGATATTTGTTGATTTTCGCTGATTGTGGACGGGTGAAGACTCATCGCTTGAAGGCTTGAAGTAGCCCTTCTCCACCCACTGACCGTAAATGCGGTCTTCAAAATCTTTAGGATTGTAAGCTTTTTCCAATTCAATAGCGTGCATATACACAGACCTCGTAAAATCTCGTAAAAAATTTGAGGTCTATTATAGTGAATTAAGAGTCTTTCTTCAATGTGAATTTTGACGCGGATACACGCAGATTATTTTTTTATACTACTATCCGCCTTCATCTGTGTGCATCTGCGTCTCATTATAAAGAATCGGCGTAGTCCAGAAGTTTGCGGAAGGCGGAGTCGCTTTTTTTAAGCTCACGGGAACCGCGGGTGATTTTGCAGAGAGAGATATGGAATTTTTTTGCGATTTCCCGCTGAGTCGTGCCCTTGTCGATTTCACGGACCAAGAGCCAGCGTTTTGCAAAGTCATTCAGTTCTGCGGGCGTAAAGAGACAGCCGAAAAAATCATATATAAATGAAGAATCCTTGCTTTGTGAGAGAAGAGCGCACATTTCCTTGAGCGCGTTTTCGAGGTCAGCAGATGTAAGTTCTGAAGTAGTAGTCTCGTTCATATTCTATTCCTTATTTTATTTTAAGTATTTTTCTTCAAAATCTGCAACTGGAATCGGGCGGGAGAAATAGAATCCCTGGAAGAGATCGCAGCCGGCTTTTGAGAGAAAATCCACCTGATGCAGTGATTCAACGCCCTCGGTAACGACTTTCATGCCTAAATCTTTTGCAAGCTGAATAATCTTCTCAAGAATTAAATGGCTTTTTTCGTCATTTTTTGACTTTTGCAGGAAAACCATATCGATTTTAAGGACATCCACGCAAATATCCTTGAGCATATTGAGAGAAGAGTATCCGCTTCCAAAATCGTCCATTTCAATGATAAATCCAGCTTTTCTCAGCCGATCCAAAAGAGACATCTGTTTTTCCAAATCCATGATAAATGCCGTCTCGGTGATTTCCAGATTAAGATTTGCCGGCGAAATATCATATTTTTTTACCAATTCAGTGAAAGTCCCGTACAAGTCCAACATAAAGAAATCTTTTGCTGAAATATTCACAGAAATTGTAAGATCCGTTCGCCCTATTTTCTTCCATTCTGCAAGTTTACGGCAAGCACAATCCCAAATATAGCGATCCACATCGGAAATGATATTAATTTTTTCGATAATTTGAATAAATTCCGCCGGTGGAATCACACCTCGGCTTGGATGATGCCAACGAACAAGCGCTTCCGCCCCCATTGTTCTGCCATCTTTGGTAACTTGAGGCTGAAGATACATCTGCACCTGTCCTGCTTTCAACGCCAGAGGAAGTTCATTCATCAACATCTGCATTTTAAGTACTTCAAGGCGAAGTTTATCGTCATAGTAAGCACAGGATGTTTTGTAGTCATTCTTAATAGTACGAAGAGCAAGAAAAGCACGGTCACACATTACCGAAACAGGGAGAGAAAGGTCGTCAACTTCATAGATACCCATGTGCCCGACAATCGTGTAAGAGAAGTTATTCATGTACTTTACGCTGTTCTTAAAAGCTTCTATATATGCTTCTTCGTCAAAATGCCGTTTGGGAACCAGCATAACAAAGTGATCGTTGTAGAGTCTGCCGTAAATATCATCGGGTGCAGCATTTTGCCTGATACTGTCAGCAAGTCGCGATAAAATCATGTCGCCGAAAGGTTTTCCGTGCAAGTCGTTAATCAATTTAAAATTCACAATATCGGTGATAATCAAATAGTAAGGAGTAAAGCGGTCAAATTGAAGACGATGCTCAACTTTCTCAAAGAAATACTCCTGATTAAAAAGCCCGGTAAGCCGGTCGCGAGTCCTAAGCATTTTTTCTTCATGAATTTGATTTTTGGAATCAGTGATATCGATGATGAAAAAATAATGCCCTAAAGTAAAATTCTCTTCCCTGATAAAAAAATCGGAGATTTGAAGGACACGCCGTTCATTATCAGAATGAAAATCCATTTCAGCCGTAAAAACCGAATCCGTTTCTATGCTCGACGACCTTTTCTGTTCGACAAAATCAAAAATCAAATCTTGCCGCAAGATTTCGTCTTCATCACACTTAAAAAGTTTTTTTACAAAAGAATTCACATAAATACAATTTTCGTCATTATCGAATAAAATAATTCCATTTGGATAATTATCTGCAATAAGTCCCAGCGTTTTTTGAATAAGCCGTTTAGGAAGAGTCTTCGTAAGAACAAAATATGTACTGATAAAGCACGCGGCATACACAAGAATAGACAGATTAAGGGGAAAATTTACCAGAACATAAATAATATTCGAGGCGATAATAAGCAGCAAGGAAACAAGCAATGTATAATATTTTACCCTAAACGAAGCAGGCTCCTTTAATGTGTGGCGGAAGACCAACAAAAAACTTGAGACAAGAAGCGCATATCCGAAAAAGCCATGAATATAGAAAAATCCTGATGGAAGATAGCGAAGATAAAAGTCGTGCCCCCAGCGAATATAGTAAATCGAAAACATAAAGGGCAGAAAAATATTCGCAAAAAGCGCAATGTTATCGATTATGGTAAGTGGCAGGACTAAATAATTATATAATTTACGGGTTTTTCTGCCGCCTGAATAATGGACGCAAAAAGAGAAAATAGACGCAGATATCCAAGTTGCATTCGCAAAATAAAAAGAATATGCAATAAGCGAAATCCTTTCGTTCTGGGTCAGAATAATAATGATATGCAAAATGATAGAAATTCCCGCGGGGAGCAAAATATTGAACATGCGCAGAGAAAGAAGATTATTTTTTTTGTAGAGGCTTTTTATGCCAAACGGAAAAAAAGCCAGCAAAAGCCCCATTAAAATAAGAAAAAATACTTTCATTAATAAAATTATTATACCATAAATCTTATAAAATGAAACATTGAAAATAAAAAAAAATCCCCGCACTATTGATGTGCAGGGAATCAAAATTCATCAAAAAGCCCGCAAGGATGCGGGTTTGATGCCAGGAGAGAATTTTCTGAAAGAAAATTCTCGTGCGAATCCGAAAATCCAAGGATGGATTTTCGGTTCGAATTATTCAGTTGGGCGTTTCTTCAAGTTTTTGCTTTCAGCGATTGCCCTTCCCTCGCCTACTTTCTGCTCCATCATTGCGCGGACTTTGAGAGGAAGTCCGAAGAGTGTGATGAAGCCCTGAGCGTCCTTGTGGTTGTAAAGCTCGCCTGTGGTGAACGAAGCAATGTCTTCGTTGTAGAGGCTGTATTTTGAGCCGCTTCCTGCAGCGCGAATCTGACCTTTAACCAGCTTGACTTTTGTCCAGCCAGTGACAGTTTCCTGAGTTGAGTCAACGAAAGCCATGAGAGCGTCATAGAGAGGAGTGAATACCTTTCCGTCGTAGATGAGTTCTGCGAGGCGCAAAGAAACCTGCTGCTTGTAGTGGTAGGTATCGCGGTCAAGGCAGATGTGATCCATCATGCGGTGAGCAAAATAAAGGATTGCTCCACCCGGTGTCTCGTAAACGCCGCGAGATTTCATGCCGACGCAACGGTTCTCGCAGATGTCAACCAAGCCGACGCCGTTCTTTCCGCCGATTTTGTTGAGCTCAAGCATAAGCTCAAGGCCGTTCATTTTTTTGCCGTTGAGAGAAACAGGGATACCCTTTTCCCATTCGATTGTAACATACTCGCCGTCCTCAGGAGCTTTCTCTGGAACGACAGTGTTTTTGAGCATGTGAGGATAGTTAGGCTCGTTCTCTGTTTTTTCAAGCTCAAGGCCCTCGTGAGAAATGTGCCAGATGTTCTCGTCGCGTGAATAAGACTGGTCCTTTTTCATTGGAACTTCTAGTCCTCGGTCTTCAAGGAATTTAATCTCAGCATCGCGGCTATCCATGTTCCATTTGTCATCGCGCCAGGCGGCGATTACCCGCAAGTCCGGGGCAAAAGCCTTGATTGCAAGCTCAAAGCGAACCTGGTCATTTCCCTTACCAGTAGCACCGTGACAGATTGCGACGGCACCTTCCTGACGAGCGTACTCAACGAGGATTTTTCCGATGAGAGGGCGGGCTGTTGAAGTGCCCAAAAGATATTCGTCTTCGTAGACGGCATTGGCTTTGAGGGCCGGCCAAATGTATTCTTCGATGTATTCCTGTCGTGCGTCAACGACATAGCAGGCAGAAGCGCCAGTTTTGAGGGCGCGGCCTTTGATTGCTTCCCAGTCATCGCCCTGACCGACATCGATACAGACAGCGATAACATCATAATCATAATTTTCTTTGAGCCAGGGGATAATGACTGTTGTGTCCAATCCACCAGAATAAGCAAGAACAACTTTCTCTTTTGCCATGATATGCCTCGATTTACAAGAAATTTCGGTAAAACCGTATATTTATGCAAAAAGAATAGCGTTTATTTAAATAATATGCAAGTATTATGCAAAAAGGACTTCGGGGGCACAGGCCAGAAGCTTTTCTTTTGGAATCGTGTTGAAGATTTTGACCAAATCCGCGTCCAGCTGACTTTCTGCCACATCGTTGATGATTTTCATCGCAGTCTCGTGGTGATACAAAATCCAGGGCATGATATTTTCAAACTCAATGAAAAGCGGATATAACGAGCAATATTTGTGACCATTATGAGAACACCGCAAGCAATCATTGAGTAGATGAAGAAAGTCATGAATAAAATTATAACACAGAAAGCGTAACATTGATTGCAAAAAGACTATTTAAAGATTTCGTTTTTGTGAATCCGCCCCAGCTCATGCGCCGCTTCCAGGATTGTAAAATCAGCGTGACTTTTCATAAAATTATTCAAATCGATGGAAAAACGGTTCATGGAAAAGTGCTGGAAGACAAAAACCTTCTCCCAAGCCTGACTCTCGCCGTAAGATTTTTTCAGCTCGTCCCTGTATTCAAGGAAAAGCCCCTTCCCTTTAAGCTCGGCATAGCCGACAAGCCATACTTCCGGCGCGATTCCGCCTTCACTGGCCGCGGCACACAAATCTTTATGGAGCTGAGCCGTTTTTTGCGCCATGTAAATCTGGCTTTCCGAGATGATTTTTGCGATTTTCTCGCCGCCATTTTTCAGAAGATATTTGAGATGATTTGTTTTCGCCGTGTGAAGCGGAGTTTTGTTCAAGATAATGGCGTTTTTGCGGAAGTCGGTCTGAAATTCAGGATTTTTCAGAAAGAAACCGGCGGCAATCTTTCCGCTCTGCCCCACAAGATACTTTTGATTGTAAGAGCGTTGCTCGTCTTTTCCGGGGTTGTCGCCGATTACAATCAGGCGGATTTCGCTTTCCTGAGTGATTTCATCAAGGGCGGTGTTGTAAACCACGGGGGTTTCAATGGGGTATTCAGGCGTGTCCTTTAATCGGGCTGCAACCTGCAAGGGTTTTAAGTCTTCGCCGTAAGCAGAAGAAAGTTCATCGCAATAAGAGCGGAAAGAGCTTCGGAAATCAGAAAAAATCTTGAATTGGGATGGAGTCATGGGGATATTATAGAAAAAAAAGTGAAAATTGAAAACGGAAAAACGAAAAAACTCCGCCACCAATTCAGACGACGGAGTTTCCCTAATCAGAGTTTGCTTTACATTACTCTTTAGCCACAAACTCCTCTGTGTAGTAAGCGTCTGTGAGAATCTTTTTCATGTCCTCAACGAGCGGTACTCGCGGGTTGACCGGTGAACACTGGTCTTCGTATGCGAGGTAAGCAAGTTTCTCGACATTTGCAAGATACTCTTTTTCATCCAGTCCCTGCCCCTTGAAGTTCATGACGATTCCAAGGCGTTTTCCAAGCTCGCCACAAGCCTTAGCGTAGCTCTCTACGCCCTCTTCCACTGTTTTTGCAGGGAGACCTAGCATTCGGGCAAGCTCGCAGTAGCGCTCAGCTGCCTTGTAGTAGTTGTATTTCGGCCATGTAGAGAGCTTATCCGGCTGAGTTCCGTTGTAGCGGATTGTGAAAGGAAGGAGGATTGCATTTGCACGACCGTGGGGAACGTGGAACTCACCGCCGATTTTGTGAGCCATAGAGTGGTTCATGCCCAGGAAGGCATTTGCGAAAGCCATACCTGCAAGACAAGAAGCGTTGTGCATCTTCTCTTTTGCCTCAACATCTGCTGCCCCGTTGTTGTAGCTTCGCTCAAGGTACTTGAATACCATCTTGATTGCCTGAATACAGAGACCGTCCGTGTAGTCATTTGCCATTGTTGAGACATAAGCCTCAGTTGCGTGGGTGAGAACATCCATACCTGTGTCGGCAACGATTTTCTTTGGCAGGCTGTAAGTGAATGTCGGGTCAACGATAGCAATTGTCGGAGTGAGTGAGTAATCAGCGAGAGGATATTTTTTGTGCTCCTCTTTGTCCGTGATAACTGCGAACGGAGTAACCTCTGAGCCAGTTCCTGAAGTTGTCGGGATACAAACAAGCTGAGCCTTTTTGCCCAAGTCCGGGTAGCGGAAGGCACGCTTACGGATATCCATGAATTTCTGTTTGAGGTCGTTGAAGTCAACTTCCGGGTACTCGTAGAAGAGCCACATACCTTTTGCACAGTCCATTGAAGAGCCGCCGCCGAGGGCGATGATTGTGTCAGGAGCGAATGTGCGCATAAGCTCAACGCCTTCGCGGACAGTCTGGATTGAAGGATCCGGCTCGACATCACAGAAAAGCTGGTACTGAACAGGATCGCGGCGAAGCTTCAACTGGTCAGTGATTTTGTCAACGAAACCAAGCTCAACCATAGAGCGGTCTGTTACGATGATGACTTTGTGAACGCCCTTCATCTGATGAATATATTCGATTGAGTCACGCTCAAAGAAGATTTTTGACGGTACTTTAAACCACTGCATATTATTTCGTCTCCTACCCAGTTTTTTGATGTTCAAAAGATTGACTGCGCTTACATTGTCGTCAGTTGAGTTGTGTCCGTAAGAACCGCAGCCCAGGGTGAGAGAAGGAATGAATGCGTTGTAGACATTACCAATACCGCCGAATGTTGACGGAGAATTCCAGATTACGCGGATAGCAGGAACGAGGTCTCCGAATTTCTCAGCAAGAGCCTTGTCCTTTGTGTGGATTGCAGCCGAGTGACCGAGACCACCGAATTCAAGGAACTGTTTTGCTTTTTTGAGACCGTCTTCTGTTGAAGAAGCCTTGAGGACTGCCAGAACAGGAGAAAGCTTTTCACGAGTGAGAGGCTCGTTGATTCCGACTTCCTTACACTCAACCAGAATGATGCTTGTGCGCTCAGGGATGTCAAAACCAGCGTTCTTAGCGAGAACGACAGGATTCATGCCAGGAACAGCGGCATTAAGTTTAGCGACAGTCGGGTCTCCGTCAACGCCGAACATGTATTTCTCAAGCATTTTCTTTTCGGCATCATTACACATGTAGGCGCGATACTCTTTGAAAGTCTTGATTGCCTCGTTGTAGATTTCTTTGTCGATGATAGCTCCCTGCTCAGAAGCACAAATCATGCCGTTATCGAATGCCTTTGACATAACGATATCGTTGATAGCCTGCTTCAAGTCGCAAGATTTTTCGACATAGGCAGGAACATTGCCCGCACCAACGCCGAGAGCCGGTTTACCCTGAGAATAAGCGGCACGAACCATTGCGTTACCACCGGTTGCAAGAATTGTAGCTACTCCCGGATGACCAATAAGAAGATTTGTTTTTTCGAGAGAAGGCTCAACAATCCACTGAATACAATCTTTTGGAGCGCCAGCGGCAACGGCAGCATCATAAACGACCTTTGCGGCAGCGATAGAACACTTGATTGCGCTTGGGTGGAAAGAGAAGATGATAGGATTTCGAGTCTTGAGACAGATAAGAGACTTGAAAATCGCAGTTGAAGTCGGGTTTGTGACAGGAGTAAGACCTGCGACAACGCCAACCGGCTCAGCGATTTTTACGATACCAGTGACATCATCATCCTCGACAACGCCGACCGTTTTAAGGTGACGCATGTGATTTACGACATATTCACAGGCAAAAAGGTTTTTTGTAGCTTTATCTTCAAAAACACCGCGTTTTGTTTCTTCGACTGCAAGTTTTGCAAGAGAGCCGTGGTGGTCAAGGGCAGCAACACTGGCTTTAGCGACGATGTAGTCAATCTTTTCCTGATCGTAGGAAGCATAAGCCTCCAGCGCTTTCTGAGCTTTTGAAACAAGCTCGTTGATTTCCTTCTGTGGTTCTGAAAGTTCTTTGTTTTCTTCAGCCATTTCGTTTTCTCCTATACAAGAAATATAAGATTATTTTAACACAAAAAAAGGACTTCTTCTATCATTCTTTTGTCATTTTTATAAAATCTTCGTGGAAAAATTTCAAAAAATTCTCCTGCAGATTCCACTGAATTTACGAAAACGATTTCGTAAACCTAGCGATATAATACATCAAAACTAAAGTCAATCATTAAAAACTACTCTATGAACTTTCCATAGCCGAAAAAATGTCTTTTCCAGTAAGGCTCACTTAAAGAACTGATTATCGTGCCCGAACGATATTTCGGCTCGCTTGCTGAATTAAAGAAAATCAAGTCGCCGGGAAGAACTTCATCACTGGGAATTTTTGTCGAAGAGTTATACATAGCCTGTGCAGTCCGGGGAAGTTTTATTCCAAGACTTTCCCGTGCCGCATACTGAACGAGACCTGAGCAATCAAAACCAGTTTTTGGAGAAGCACCACCCGAAACATAAGGATAACCACATAAGTTATCAAGGCAATAGCTTATAAACTTTTGACGACGAGGAATCGCCGCATTTTCGTCCTCAATTTTTTTGATTTCAGATTTTTTGAGATTTTTTTCATCTTCGGCAAGCATAGGATTTTCTGAATCAGGCATTTCATGAAGCTCTCTCTCTTGAGATGCAGCTGAAACATCTTTACTCTTGTCCTTTTCTAAACCCAAAAAATCGCGGATTTCATTTTTTTTGCCGTCGATTGAATCTTTAGCATCTTTATTCAAATCCGAAAGATTTTTTTTCGTAGTATTATTAAATTCAAGGATTCTATCGTTTTTCTGCCGAATCAGTTCAAAAGTCTGATTGATATAAGCCTCCAAATCAATTGAAGAAGGCTCAACCGTAACATTGTAAAAATCCCCTTCACCGGCAGGCTCAACAGAGAAAATAGATTTTGATTGAGCAGCAAGTCCTGTCATGTTAGAAATCAATAATATTGAAAAAAATAACAAAAATGAAAAAAAATTACGCATAGAATACTGTACCCCAATAAAGTAAAATTGAAAATGGATAAAAATATGGAAATATTTTTTGCGCCAATCAACCGTCTGCCACCCTTTCGCAGCTTGCTAACGCGCGGTCGCTATGCGACTGGCTTCGCCACTGCTGCAGGTTGGGGCGGGCATTTGTTGATATAGAAGTGATTGTGTTACTTTTACAGCATTTGTCCGTCAAGGCATTTCGAACAATTCTTCGCTACCAATCCGGTAGATATTGCGTAAATAGTGGTGTCGCCTGTGACAGTGTATGGGAAAGTTTACTGCATTTCCTGATTAGAGACATAGAGGTGAAAGAACTTTCTTTTGGAACGGGCATCAGCAAAAATCACTGGCAAAGTCTTAAACCTTCATGCAAGCGTCTTTGCATTCGCTATCGCGGCGAGAATTTTCCTCATCAGCACATAGCTTTCCTGAGTGAGGCTTAAAAAATTGTCGTATTCGGTGTGAAAGAGCCGCCAGGTTTTGGGCATTTTTTCCTGATATTTGAATCGCTGGATTGAGAGGTCGGTCGCGTTCTTTGAGCCGTCCTCGATTTTGCAGTTCATGACGGCTTTTTCAAGGTTTTTGTCCGCCATGAGATTTTTATAATAGAAGGAAACTTCTTCTTTTGGGAGAAAAGTGATTGCCACGGCGGGAATTCCACAGGCGAGGAAACCCGCGTTGTCGCTGTAGGGCACGGGAAGGGTCATCCAGAAATTAGTCGCCGCCGCCGTGAGAAGATTTTGCGTGCGCTCGTAAAGACTCAGGAATTTCTTTTTGAACTGGGGATTAACTTTTGAGTCAAGACCTGCCCGCGCCAAGACCGCCACATCGCCCCGTCCGCAGGCATCAAAGACATAAACATCGTCGTTTGTAATTCCAAGTTTCCTGAAAAGCTCGGCAAGGGCAAAAGCCCCCTGACTTGAAACGCCAGCCTCCCCCAACTCCTCGCCGTCGGTAAAAAAAATGCGGATATTGTGGGCTTGCTTGGATTTGTAAAGCTCGGCTGCAAAGTCTGCAAGGACAAAATTGGCAAAGGAATTGTCGTTGGCTCCGGGGCTACCCGAAACCCTGTCATAATGGGAAATTATGGTCTTGATTTTGAACATGGGATTGTAGGCCGAAGAGGGAAAATTGACATAAAGGTGATTTTTTCCGTCAAGGGGAAGGACCGAAGAGTCCACACCCCAGTCAGAAAGATAGCCCTGTAAAAAAGAAAGCCGGTCGCAATCCTGGGCGATGTATTTTTGAAAAGAAAATGAATCAAATTTAACATCGATGGAATCAGACTGGCTCTTCATAAAAAGATTATCGGCAACTTGAGATTCCGAAACGAGTTCGGAATGACAGTTTTTATCTGCTCAAAGAAGAGAGGGGCACGCAACTCGGTGAAGTCGTTGCGTTCTCGATTCGAGCAAATTCTTCCATGAGGCGTTTCTGCTCGCTCGTAAGATGTGTCGGAATCTGCACGATGATTTTCACATACAAATCACCTTTTCTGCCTTCTGCATAGGGAACTCCCTCGCCCTTGATTTTAAAGAGCTTGCCGTTGGTAGTTCCTGAAGGCAAGGCGAATTTGATTTTCTTTCCGTCAAGGGAAGTGATGTCCAATGTAACGCCCAAGGCCGCCTGAGCAAAAGTGACTGGAACGGCGCAATACAAATCCCGTCCGTCTCGCTCGAAATACTCGTGCTGCTCCACATGGAGAACTACAATCAAATCGCCTGCTGGTCCGCCGTTTGCTCCTACATCGCCCATTCGGGGAATTGCGATTCGCTTTCCGTCATCAACTCCAGCTGGAATCGTGAGTGACATTTTTTTGGTGACTGTCTCATATCCTGTTCCCCGACATTTTGAACATGGTTTGTCGATTTTTGTTCCGACTCCGCCACAAGCAGGACATGTCTGCTGAACGGCAAAAAAGCCCGCCTGCCGGCGAACCTGACCGCTTCCGCCACAGGTAGGACAAGGCTTTCGTTTTGCACCTTTTGCCCCGCCCGTGCCATGACATTCCGTACAAGCTTCGTTGTGCTGGAATTTTATCTCGGCCTTAGTGCCGTAAACTGCATCCTTAAAAGAAATGTTAAGGTCGTAACGAAGGCTCTGCCCCTGCTGCGGCTCATCAGGCCGGCTTCTTCGAGAACGGCTTCCACCGCCGAAAATATTTTCGAAGATGTCAGAAAATCCGCCAGCTCCGCCGCCCATGCCACCGAAGAGGTCTGAAAAGTCGTGGAAGGCGCGGGAATATTGAGCGCCACCGGCACCACCGCCCATGCCTCCCATTCCGTCGAGGCCGGCAAAACCATACTGGTCGTAGATTGGTCGTTTCTGGTCATCAGAAAGAACTTCGTAAGCCTCTGTTGCTTCCTTAAACTTTTCCTCCGCCTCTTTATTACCCGGATTTCGGTCAGGGTGATATTTGACGGCGAGTTTTCGGTAAGCCTTTTTAATCTCATCTTCCGTAGCGTTCTTCTGAATTCCTAAAACTTCGTAATAATCTCTTTTCCCAGCCATGATTTTGTTCCGTTTTCAAAAATTAACTTAAAAAAAATTGCCCTGCGGGTCCCAGCGACGAGAAAAAGTAAGGTCTCTCCCTATGAGGGTACCCCCTCACTTTTTCTCTGCGTCCCACAGGTCAATTTTTGAGCAATTTTCAGTCTTTGAAAACTGCCCAAAACTTTTCATTTCTAATTGAATTAGTCGTGCACTTCGTAGTCTACATCGTCGGCGCTGCCTTTGTCGAATTTGCTTCCGCCATTGGCATTGTCAGAGTTTCCTGCATTTGCTCCGGCATCAGCTCCAGCGGCACCTTCTGCTCCTGGCTGTGCGCCCTGAGCACCCTGCTGTTTGTATACTTCCTCAGCGATTTTGTATGAAGCGTTCTTGAGGGCTTCGGTCTTAGCCTTGATGTCCTCAGTGTCATTGCCTTCAAGAGCTTTTTTGAGGGCTGCCAAAGCGTCATCGATTGCCTGTTTGTCGGCATCCTTAACTTTGTCGCCAAGCTCTTTCATGCTCTTTTCTGTCTGATAAACAAGGCTGTCTGCTTCGTTCTTGACATCGATAGCTTCACGCTGTTTTTTATCTGCCTCTGCGTTTGCCTCAGCGTCTTTTACCATTCGGTTGATTTCTTCCTCGCTCAAGCCGCTTGAAGAAGTAATCTGGATGTGCTGCTCTTTTCCTGTTCCCAAGTCTTTTGCGCTAACATGAACGATACCGTTTGCATCGATATC
>DFEB01000024.1:18141-28024 GCA_002368605.1 Treponema sp. UBA3813
TCTGTGGAACACCACGAGGAGCGGCAGGGATTCCGACCAGGTCGAAGTTGCCCAAAGTGCGGTTCTGGCTTGCCATTTCGCGCTCACCCTGCAAGACGTGGATAGAAACTGCTGTCTGTCCGTCTGCTGCGGTTGAGAAGACCTGGCTCTTCTTTGTAGGAATTGTTGTGTTTCGTGCGATGAGCTTTGTCATAACGCCGCCCATTGTCTCGATACCCAAAGAAAGAGGAGTAACATCGAGAAGAAGGATGTCTTTTACATCACCCTGAAGAACGCCGCCCTGAACGGCTGCACCGATTGCGACTGCTTCATCCGGGTTAACGGCACGGCTACCTTCCTTTCCGAAGATTGACTTAACGACTTCCTGAACTTTTGGCATTCGAGAAGAGCCACCGACCAAGAGAACCTCGTCGATGTCGCTTGTAGAGATGCCTGCATCTGCGAGAGCTTTTCGGCATGGCTCCTTTGTGCGCTCGAAGAGGTCATCTGTCATCTGCTCGAACTGAGCGCGTGTGAGAGACTTCTGCAAGTGTTTCGGGCCTGTAGCGTCAGCTGTGATGAACGGAAGGTTGATGTCAACTGTTGTCTGGTTAGAAAGACCGATTTTTGCGTTCTCAGCAGCCTCACGAAGTCGCTGGAGAGCCATTGAGTCTTTTGAAAGGTCAATGCCTGTGTCAGCCTTGAAGCCGTCGATGAGCCAGTTTACGATTGCGCGGTCCCAGTCATCGCCACCGAGGTGAGTATCGCCGTTTGTTGATTTTACTTCAAATACGCCGTCAGCAAGCTCAAGGATAGAAATATCGAATGTACCGCCACCCAAGTCGTAAACGGCGATTGTCTTTTCTTTTGACTGGTCTTTGTTGAAACCGAAAGCGAGAGCAGCTGCTGTAGGCTCGTTGATGATTCGCTTTACATCGAGACCTGCGATTTTACCGGCGTCTTTTGTAGCCTGACGCTGTGAGTCGTTGAAGTAAGCAGGAACTGTGATTACAGCCTCTGTAACTTCCTGACCAAGATAATCTTCTGCGGTTTTCTTCATTTTCTGCAAGATGAAAGCAGAAATTTCCTGCGGGCTGAACTCTTTGAGAGAGCCATTCTCTGTGACCTCAACGCGGACATCCTGACCGTGGTCTTTTACCGTGTACGGAACGAGCTTTGCCTCGCCTGTGAGTTCTGAATATCTGTGACCGATGAATCGTTTAATAGAATAAACTGTGTTCTTTGGGTTTGTGACCATCTGGTTCTTTGCAGGAACACCGACGATTCGCTCGCCTTTTGCAGTGAAACCTACGATAGAAGGAGTTGTTCGGCCGCCCTCAGAGTTCTGAATGACGACCGGCTCACCGTTTTCCATTACTGAAACACAAGAGTTTGTTGTACCCAAGTCAATACCAATAATCTTTCCCATTTTTATGTTCTCCTATATTATTTACGATTTTTACTCAGCCGGCTTAACCACCATGACTTTTGCGTGGCGGATAACCTTGTCTTTGAGTTTGTATCCTTTAAGATAGACTGCGGCAAGCTCTTCTTTTTTGACCTTGCCTTCCTGCATTCCGATTGCCTCGTGCAAGTCCGGGTCGAAAGCATCGCCCTCTTTGCCGAATGCCACCAGATTGTATTTATTTTCAAGCATGGAAACCAATGATTTGTTAATCATCTTGATTCCGTCAGCGATTGATTTTGCATCCTTTGCGTCTTTTGCGGCATCAAGGGTGCGGTCAAAATTGTCCAGAGAATCTAGCAAATCCTTAAGCAAATTTGCGTTTCCGTAGTCGAATGCGTCCTGCTTTTCCTGCATCATGCGCTTTCGGTAGTTGTCGAAATCAGCGGCACGGCGCAAAAGCTGGTCTTTAAGGTCAGCGTTTTCTTTTTCAAGCTCGGCGATTCGCTCCTCAGGGGTCTTTTCTTTTGCTTTGTCAGCTTCTGACTCTTTTTTTGAATCAGCATTCTCTGCCCCTTCAGAAGATTTAGCCTCAGCCGAATCAGTCTGTGTTTCAGCAGTTTGCTCAGAAGAAGACTGCTCGCTTTCGTTTACAGTTTCTTTTTCTTTGCTTTCTTCATGCTTGTTTTTTTTGTCTTTCATGCATCTCGTCCTAAACTTGAGAACCGCCGGAAAACCAACGAATTCTTTTTTCTTTATTATAAAGATATTAAAATCTACCAAAAATCGTCAATAAAAAAAAGAGAAAATTAAAGTATTTTTTGGGATTTCTAGCAATAGTGATAATCCGGGCCTTCCTCGCCCATAAAGACTTTAACGGTGCTGTTTTCAATGAAAGAATTGTCAAAAAAGGCCTGGATATCCATGGCAGAGCCAGAAAGAAGCTCATCGGGATTATAAGAAAGCTCCACCTCGCTCTCCTCGCCCTCGCCGAAAGCTCTAGAAAGGGCACCGTTGAGCCGGACTACATTGCTCACGACTTCAAAAAGCTCACTCTTGTTTTTTTCTTCATATTTGAATTTAAGGAAAGAGAGCTGCATTTTTTCGATTTCGGCGTGACTTGCTTTTTCTGCCTTCCAGGGGCTTTCAAGGGAACAGTTGTTGATTTTCTGCCATTCCGCAAAATCCTGAAAGAATTTAGACGCGCTCATTTTTAGCGGGGCGAGAACCGCCAGAAACCAGGTGACCGCCCGTCCGTAAGTGTAGAAAGTTGAAAGGGCAAAAGCCGTTTCCCGGCAATTTTTTATGTCCTGAGTGGAAAAAGTCGCGCTGGGCTTGGGCATTTTTATAGAAGAGATTTTTCCATTCTGCGGGGAAAGGCCGCCTGCTTCCAGTTGGGGAAAATCGATGTGGTTGGGGTAAAGGGAAAGGGCGAAACCCAGCCTGTCGCGGAAGGCCTTTACGCTGTCGCCGGGAACCGCCGCAAAATTCATATCGAAGCCGAAGACCAGCCCCAGCGTGTTGAGCATCTGTGCCCTGCGGGAAAAGAATTTTTTGTCAAAAAGATAAGAGCCGCCCTTGCTCAATCCTTCAAGGGGAATCTCCAAAGTGCAGTAAAGCTCAGAACAAGCCTTGCACACATCCATGTCGAGAAGAGAGGCGTTCACCGGGAGAGTAAGGAATACATCCCCCGCCTTCTCGCGAAAGGCTTCAAGAAAGTGAAGGAGTTTTCCCTTGTGGGAAAGAATAGCCTCGTCCTGCAAGGTGAATTCCGTAATTCCCTGAGAAGCAAAGGTCGAAAGAGAAGATTCAAGGTTGGAAGCTGAAAAATGAAAGGTGTTTTCCATAGATTTGCTTATAAACGCACTCGCTCTCTTCAAGTTTATCTTGTAGGGCAAAAATAAAGCCTACCCAGTGCGCTAACTCCGAGTAGGCTTTTAGAACTAGCTTAAAGGAGACAGCCACACCACTGCGGGGGGCCTTCCGCTCTTAATATATCCGATAATTTCCCTATCGTCAAGAAAATTACAGCAAGTGAATCCCATGCTTTTCGCAGTCGGCCCGCATTTCCTCCGGCCAGATTGAAACCTGGATTTCGCCGATGTGGGCTTTACGCAAGAAGAACATGCAGAGTCGGCTCTGACCGATACCGCCACCCATTGTGAGGGAAAGCTCGCCCTTCAAGAGTTTCTTGTGGAATTCAAGGTTTGCGCGCTCAGGGCAACCTCGCTCTTCAAGCTGTAATTTTAAGCTTTCTGGCGAAACCCGAATACCCATTGAAGAAAGCTCAAAGGACTGCTCTAAAACCGGGTTCCAGACGAGCAAATCGCCGTTCAAGCCATGATGACCGTCTACGCTCTCACTAATCCAGTCGTCATAGTCGGGGGCGCGTCCGTCGTGAATGCTGCCGTCAGGCAATTTTCCGCCGATACCGATGAGGAAGACGGCTCCGTACTCCTCACAGATTTTGTTTTCCCGCTCTTTTGGAGTGAGATTTGGATAGCGGCGCTGTAAGTCATCAGCAAACACAAACTGAACGTTCTCCGGCAAAATCGGCTTGATGTTCTCGTAGCGGTCGTAAATGTAGAATTCTGTGCGCTTGAGACAGTCATAAATCTTTTTGACAGCTGCCTTCAAATATTCGATGTTGCGGTCGGCCTTATTGATGCACTCGCACCAGTCCCACTGATCGACATAAAGCGAGTGGATGTTGTCCAAATCTTCATCGGCACGGATGGCGTTCATGTCAGTGTAAATTCCAAAACCGGGAGCAAGCTTCATTTCGCTTACCTTGACGCGCTTCCATTTTGCGAGAGAATGAACGATTTCCATCTGAGCGTCGTCCATGTCCTTTACCGGGAATTTTACTGCCCGCTCAACGCCGTTTAGGTCATCATTCAAGCCCTTTCCGCTCTGGACGAAAAGAGGAGCCGTAACGCGGGTGAGATTAAGGGCGGTAGAAAGCTGGGTCTGGAAGAAATCTTTAATCATTACGATTGCATGCTCGGTTTCCTTTTCGCCGAGCAGGGATTTGTAGTCTTTTGGAAATTTTACACTTGCCATTTTGTGCCTCTATTTTTTATGAATGTGATATTTTATCGAAAAAGGGAAATTTTTTCTACAGATTTTCACAGATTCCTTATTTGGATATAATAAAAGCATGGCAAAACGAAAATCACGGAAAAACAAAAAGCAGCCCCGCTCATGGGGATTTTTTCTCTTAACCATTCTCATTTTGATTGCACTTGCACTTTACTCGTACAAGACGAACCCTGAATTCAAGGCGCAAGTCGATGAATTGGTCTCGGTTTTTAAAGAACCACAGATTAGCAATAAGGATGAAGCGGAGACAGAAGCCACTAATATAGAAGATAAAGAAAACAAACAGACCGAAAAGCAGACGACTGCTCAAAAGGCCAAAAAATCAGCAGAGAAATTTGTTTCGCTGCCTGAAAATCTTGAAATTCCTGTTTGCCCGGAAAGCCATGGCGAGAGCGACCACCAAATCCGTCACTTTAAGCACTATTCCATTTGCTACCGTGAAAGCTACGAGCAGGCTGAATGGAGCGCCTACTGCCTCACGGAAGAAGAGCTGGTCAAAAACGCGAAAAGGTCTGACGATTTCAGGAGCGACCCAGAGATTTCCACAGGCTCGGCCATGCCTGCTGACTACAAAAAATCCGGCTACGACAGGGGGCATTTAAGCCCGGCGGCGGATTTTGCCTTTGACGAAGAGGCCATGAGCGAGACTTTTTACATGAGCAACATGAGTCCGCAAAAAGGCAGTCTGAACCGGGGAATCTGGAAGGATTTGGAAAGTCAGGTGAGGCTCTGGGCAAAAACATTCGGGCGGGTTTATGTGGTCTCAGGGCCGATTTTGGAAAAAAGTGCCAGTGAATACAAATCAATCGGTGAAAATGGCGTGAGCGTGCCGGAGTTTTATTATAAAGTCATTCTAGCCCCGCTCTACGCAAACGAAGCTGACAAATCAAGTCCGGAAGATGCAGAGAGCATAATTGCGATGGCCTATATTTTCCCCAACGAAAAATGCGAGGGCGAGCTTGACGATTATGCTGTCAGCGTGGACGAGGTGGAGAAGCGAACAAAGCTGGATTTTTTCTTGCTACTGGAAGATAAAGCTGAAAACGAGGTTGAAGCAAAACCGGGGCGTTACGGGGTGTCCCCGTAGAGTGGGGTGCGGAGCAACGGCGGAAGCGGAGCTTCCAGCGTGTGTCGCAGGGGAGAGACTTCTCCCCTCTGATTGTTATTTTTTTCTTGCAACGCTATGCATAAATTTGTATAATTATGTTTATATTTTCGTAAAAATTGCATAAATATGCAAAATCTGTGCAATGCCGCTAACGCGGAGTTTTAGGAGTGCGTTATGACTGAATCAGAAAGTTTATTTATCGGCCGATTGTCCGTTCTTGCAGAACGAAATGACCCTATCGACAAAAGCTTTTACGAAAAATACGATGTCAAACGCGGTCTCCGAAATAAAAACGGCACCGGTGTTCTCGTGGGCTTGACCAGCATCGGTGATGTCGTTGGATACGAGGTCAAGGACGACAAAAAAATCGCAATTCCAGGCCGTCTGGTCTACCGCGGCTACAATGTCGAAGCCCTGGTAAACGACGCCGAGGCACACAATCAGTTCGGCTACGAGCAGTGCGTTTATCTTCTTTTGTTCGGTGAGCTTCCCACACAGACGGAGCTTGACCACTTCAAGGCATATCTGGGACACTTGCGCCAGCTTCCCGACAACTTCACCGAAGACATGATTATGAAGGCTCCTTCTGCCGACATCATGAACAAGCTGGCCCGCGGCGTTCTCGCTTCTTATTCTTACGACCCGAATCCAGAAGACCGCTCACTTTCAAATATTCTTCGCCAGTGCATTGAGCTGATTTCACGATTCTCGACCCTTGCGGCCTACGCTTATCAGGCAAAGCGACGCTATTACGACGGAAAGTCAATGTACATTCACAATCCCCTGCCAGAGCTTTCTACGGCAGAGAATTTCCTGCGCTTAATCCGCAACAACAAGGCTTTCACCGACGACGAGGCAAAACTTCTCGACCTTGCGCTTATTTTGCACGCTGAACACGGTGGCGGAAACAACTCTTCCCTCACGGTGCATGTCGTTTCTTCTGCTGACACGGACACTTACTCTGCAATCGGCGCGGCTGTAGGCTCTCTCAAAGGTCGCCGTCACGGTGGAGCGAACATTCAGGTCGCAGAAATGATGGACGACATCAAAGAGAATGTAAAAGACTGGTCAAACGAAAATGAGGTCAAGTCTTACCTCGAAAAAATTGCCAACAAAGAGGCTTTCAACCACACAGGCTTGATTTACGGAATGGGTCACGCAGTCTACACAATCAATGACCCCCGCGCTACCCTTCTCCGGGACAAAGCCGCAAAACTTGCAAGGGAAAAGGGGCTGGAGGAAGAATACAATCTTTACAAAATGGTTGAGAAATTCAGCCCGGACATTCTCTACGAAATGCACGGTGACGGCAAAAAAATCTGCGCCAACGTTGACCTTTACTCCGGCTTCGTTTACTCAATGCTCAACATCCCGCGCGAGCTTTTCACGCCGATTTTCGCAATCTCCCGAATCGCAGGCTGGAGCGCCCACAGAATCGAGGAAATCGTCGCAGGCGGAAAGATTTACCGTCCGGCCTACAAGAATATCTTCGCTGAACGGGAATATATCCCCATTGAGAAGAGATAAGGAAAGGCAAAGCGCGGGTTTTAAACATTGAAATTTGGGCGCGGCCACAGCAAGCGGTGGTCGGGCTTTGACCCGCTCTCGGCTACGAACCTTTGTTATGTGATTATCTGTCGTAGTCAGCAGGTTCTGTATCGGGCACTTTTGATAAAACTGCCATAAATTTATTTCGAGAACCTCTTTCAGCTCTTTCTTCCAGATAATTCTGAGTTTCCAAAGCAGAAATTTTCTCTGCAACAGCGGATATAATGAACTGATTTATTGAAATTTCTTCTTTTGCGGTTATTTCTTTTACCATTGCATGGTAAGAATCGGGGAGTCTTAAACTTAATGTAGTCATTTTTACACCTCCATTTCTTCCAAAAATTCTTTTGGAGTCTTAATTTTTATTCCTAAAGTCTCTGCTTCCTGAAAATCTTTCTTATTGAAGGTAACAATTGTTTCTGCTCCTGCGTTTATTGCAAGTTCAAGAACATGGTCATCAAACGGATCTCGCAAATAAGGTCTCCAAAGATAAAATATTTTCGTTCTGATTCCGACACTACAAATGTAGTCAATAAAATCTTCAATGTCAGAATCCGAAAAAATATTTATGTCAAGGTGATTTTTCAAGATTGCCTCATATTCCAAAATAAGTGGAACTGAAATTGCAAAGTCAAATAAACCACTGCCAATTTTTGAAATCAATCCAAATGATTTTCCGTTTTTGCTTTGCAAAGCTGACAGAACTACATTTGTATCGATTACTACAAGATGCTTCATTAATAGTATTGTATATGATACCAATCTATGCGTCAATTCATTTATTCAGCAAGCTTGACTTGCTGAATAAATATACCATTTAATCAAATATACAATCTTTATTTTTTTCGACATATTCTTGTAAGTATTCACAAAGTGAAGGAGAAAATGTTCCGTACTTCATATCAGTTTCCATAAAATCGTCTTTTTCTCCTTCTTTAAAAACCTTTATATAATTATTTGCAATATCTTCGTTGCTTATTTCGATTAATGCTTCTTTCAATTCTGTTGAATTTATATCTGGATAACAATCTCTGTATAAACTAAATCCACCATTATTCATTTCCGCATCATAGTTGAAACAAATTACAGCTTTCCTTTGGATTTTGGATAATGAGGATAAATTTCTAAAACATACATCTTCAATAAATTTATTCCAGCGTTTATCTTTTTCAGAAAGAATATATGAATTTTTTTTATTCCTTTTAAATAATTTCATTCTTTCTCCAAGCAGCCCAGTGGGCTGTCACCATAACAACGGGTTGTACCGCAGGCAGCTTGACCCGCTGTCGGCTACGAACCTTTGTTATGCTATTTTTTCACAACTCGGAATTTTGTCCAAATCATTTTCAAGTTTTTCTCTTGTTTCTCTCAAATCCAATTCATTCTGCATATTAAGCCAGAATTTTGAACTTGTTCCAAAATACTTTGAAAGACGTAAAGCCATTTCAACAGAGATTTTTCTTTTATTATGAACTAGGTCCAAAATTGAACTTGTGGAAACTCCTAAATCTTTTGCAAGTCTGTATGGTGTAATTTCAAGTGGCTCTAAAAATTCTTCTACGAGAATGTCGCCGATTTTCGGTAATTCAAATTTCTCATCCATAATGTACCTCCATTAGTGGTAATCCACAATCTTTACTTCATAAGCTTCATTATTTAGAAACTTAAACTGTATTCGCCATTGATCGTTTATTCTTATCGAACAATAATCCTTTAAGTCTCCAAGAAGATGCTCAAATTTATTTCCAGGAGGAATCCGTAAATCATCTTCACATTCCGCAGAATTAATAATGAGCAGTTTAGAAAAAGCTCTTTTATGAATTTCAGGCGGAAGCTTCGGTGATTTTTTACCATTCCAAATCTTTTCAGTTTCGGAATCTCCGAATGTTTTTATCATAATTACAGTATATGTTATACAGATATATCTGTCAAGAAGATATATTATAGTTATCGACTATGCACTGTAGCAGTTCTTTATTTTCCTTTGAAAACGGACATGTAAAAACTTCATGGGGTAAAGTTTTAATATATGCATATACAGTAAGTTCATCTTCCAAAGTATTTAACATACCTACTTTATTTTGTTCAGGTGATTCCATATTTATTTCTTTTCTTTTTGAAATAGACGGAGATATTCTCATATTGCTTCCAAGATATGTATTTTTAACATATCTTTTTAATTCTAATCTTGATACATTTAATTTTTTAAGTTTTTCTAAAGATTGATTTGAAAGCAAATTTTGCTTAAATCTTTTTTCATATATATTGAGTACTATGCTGATGAGGATGAGTACAAATATTATTAAATAAATATACAACAATAACATTTTCATAAAACCAGCCCAGTGGGCTGTGAGCATATCATTTGCTTAAACGGTGGCGCGGCTTGACCGCGACATCCGCTTTGAAGCTTTGTTATGCCTTGTTTATTAAAATCCCGTGTCTTTTAATTCACGAACTAAATTTATATAAAAATCTCTAATAGTTTTTGAACCACTTGGAAGACTTTCACTTTCTTTTAATCTAGGATTTGTGCGATAACCGTCAACTTCATGCGGATGAGAAATCCCGAAAAACCTCCGGCCTTCAATTGTACCACGGAATTTTCCCCATTTCGCAGAGTCCACCGATACAAGCCCATCGTTCGCTCCGTCAGAAAAGCTGATTATAAGATTCAAGAACCACATAAAAATATCACTGAACGGGTTTTTCATTTTTCCGGCAAATGACTGATACATAAT
>DFEB01000038.1 GCA_002368605.1 Treponema sp. UBA3813
TCATTGATGAGCGCACCAAAATCGAAGACAAACAGCTGCGCGGAATGATTTCCAAAAAAGAAACTGTTGTCCGTCAGGCAAAAAAAGAAATCCTTGACCCAGTCTGGAAGTCAATCATGGAAAACAAGGAATATTCCCTTGAGGAGCGCAACATTTATCTTCTCATGACCGAAAAATTCCTTAATCGGCTTTCTCTCATGAATTGGTACATCATCTTGAAATTCTTCAAGGATAAAGAGGCTTTCACTCAGATTAACATCGCAATCCGCCATCTTCTTCAGATTTATATGGAGAAATCTCGTGTTGCAGAGTATATTTCAATCCTTCTTATGGAACTTGCTCTTAATGCCGAAAACCAGAATCTCAAAAAAGAAGCGAAAGTTCTCTATAATGGTGTGGATGACCTCGACGCATTGCTTTTTGACCCAGAAGTTCGCTCAAAAATCATAGCAGAACTCAAACGCAAGCACGAACTTGTTTCACTGTCATGGAAATTAGGCGGTGGCTCAACGGCTATCGGTAAGCAGGGGCGCTTGCAGATTATGGTCCTTAACAAAAGTGACGAAAATCAGGAAGCTAAGGCAAACATTGAGGATAAAATGGCTGCCGATACAAACAAACGCTCCCTTATCGATTTTTACCGTGAAATTCCAGACGGTCAGGGCAGCACGGATTTGGGCTTGTACTATCTTTCTTACCTTGACGATGCCTGTAAAAAACTCAATGTCAAATTCGAGTCTATCGTTAATGAATTCGCTAATCAGGATTTGACGGTTATCAACTTAATTTTCAATTTTTAACCGTGCGTCATTCAGTTTTTTTCTGTTTCATTGCGCTTTTTTCTTTTTCTCTTTTTTCATGTGCAGAAAGCGAGGCCGATGTTGTATCTGCATCCGCTACGGTAGTTTTTGATTATTCTGACAGTGAATCGCTTCCTTCCGTTCGCCTTGCCGTTTTTGTTCAGGTTACGAGCGACATACAGAGAGCGGATAATTTTACGATTTCAAATACTGAATCAGGCTATACATGGTCAGTTGCCAAACCTGGAATTTTCACAGGCCTGAATAAAAGCTATGCTTATTCTTTGAATCTAAATGTACCTGAAGGCGATTCTCTTCCGACTGGAGAATATATGCTTTTGTATAAAGATGCAGCTGGCAGTGAGGATTCGATCCGTTTTTCGGTAAATTACGATAAAGAGCTGCTTTCGGCAAATTCCACTGCTTGCAAAAAAATTCTCTCCAATGTTACGGAGAATGTTGCTGTTTACGATGCATCTGGCGAGCTTCTTTTTATGGGAAAGGCAAAAAGTTCGTGGAAAAATAATGATGCGATTCTCAGAGACTACAAACTTGCCCGTACTAAACGAATTTGTTATGTCGCACCAGGAAACAGTATTATCTGTATGATGCCGGCAGAAAACTTGAAAACGGAAAACTGAAAGTTGAAAACGGAAAAAAGGTATTAAAATGAGTGACGATAATAACAATAATGAAATAGTTCGAAAATCCGACGGAATTCATCGGGAGATACACACATTCGTCCTCCGTCAGGGGCATTTTACGGCCAGTGAGCGAAAGGCTTACGAGGAGCTTCATGACCAATTCTGCCTTCCTTATTCAGAAGAAAAGCTTGATTTTGAGAAAATCTTCGGAAATAAAAATCCTGTGGTGGTCGAAATAGGCTTCGGCATGGGAAAGGCCACCGCAATCATTGCCAGTGAAAATCCAAATATCAATTACATAGGAATTGAAGTCCACAAACCAGGCGTTGGAAAACTTCTTGGTGAAATCAGTGACCGGGGACTTAAAAATCTCAGGATTATTGAGTATGACGCTATGGAAGTGCTTAAAAATCAACTCACTGACCAAAGCGTCTCTGCCTTCCACATTTTCTTTCCAGATCCCTGGCAGAAAAAGCGCCATTTCAAGCGCCGACTGATTCAGCGCCCCCGCACTGACCTAATGACACAAAAGCTCATAAAAGGCGGCTATCTCTATTTTGTGACCGACTGGCTTCCTTATGCAGAGTTCGGCATGGAGCAACTGACGGCGACTGAGGGACTTAAAAATCGCTACCAAGGCTATGCTCCACACCAGGAATGGAGGCCTGAGACGAGATTCGAGCAGAAAGGCATTGACGCAAACCGTGTCATCAACGAAATGATGTTTGAAAGAATTTGATGCGGATGGCACTGATTAACGCAGATGGCCAAACAATAAATCTGTGTGTATCTGCGTATATCTGCGTCTGATAAAAAAAGGATTACCTATGGCAGATTTATTTGACATTGACGAATCGGCTCGAATCAGCGAGCTTGCGACACTCATCAAAAAATATCAGGACTCATACTACAACGGCGAGGGAGAAATTTCCGACGCAGAATTCGACAGGCTCTGGGATGAGCTGAAATCCCTTGACCCGAATAATCCTGTCTTGCAAAGGGTCGGAGCCGACAGCGGAAACTTTGCAAAAATCCGCCACATTATGCCTATGGGAAGCCAGGAAAAGGCGGCGAACCCGGAACAATTTTTGGCATGGGCAAAAAATCACGCTTACGATGAATATCTGGTTGAGTACAAACTGGACGGAGCATCTTTGGAACTTCAATATGTTCACGGCGAGCTTATGAGGGCTGTTACCCGCGGCGACGGAACGATTGGAGACGACATCACGGCCAACGCAAAAAAAATGCAGGGCGTTCAGGCAGCCCTCTTTGATTGTGAACACAAAAAAATCGATTTTACGGGCGGAATTCGCGGCGAAGTTATTATGAGCCACACCGTCCACGAAAAATTCTATTCCGACAAGGCAAACTGCCGTAATGCCGCCAACGGTCTCATGAAGAGAAAGGACGGAAGCGGAAGCGAAAATCTCCTTCTTATGACTTATGATGCCCTTGCCACGGAAGGGGAAAGTCCTTTTTCAGACGAAGAGGGAAAAATCAGCTGGCTTAAAAGCATGGGCTTTAAGACTTCTCCATTAAAAATCTGCAAAAGCGCGGAAGATGTAATTTCTTATCGGGCAGAAGTAATGGAAGAGCGAAAAAGCCTTGACTACGACATCGACGGTCTTGTCATAAAAGAGAGACGGATTGATTTGGCAGACGCAAGCCGCGCCCGCCCTGACCGGCAGATTGCATTTAAATTTTCCCTTGAAGAGGCAGTCTCTGTCTTGCGCGAGGTTGAGTGGAGCGAGTCGGGCGCGACCTACACCCCGGTGGCTATTTTTGACGAAGTTCAGCTAAACGGAACCACTGTTCAGCGCGCTTCCCTTGCAAATCCCGACACCATGCGCTCTCTGGGAGTCAAAATCGGAAGCAAGGTTGTGGTCGTAAAGCGTGGAGAAATCATTCCCAAAATCGAAAGCGTTCTGCCTGAGGAAGAAGGGCAGAAAACAAGCGCTATTATTTTCCCCAGTACCTGCGCTGTCTGCGGAAGTCCACTTCGGGACGAGGGAAGCCGGCTTTTCTGCCCAAATAAATCCTGCGAGAAGAGAGTGCTGCACCAGCTTCAAAAATGGGTTGGCGTGGTAGATATCCGCGACTTCGGCGACACTCTTTTGCGCTCCCTTTTTAAAAATAAGGAAGTTTCTTCAATTTCAGACATTTACTCCCTTACGACAGAAAGCCTTGTCCCTTATTTTTTAAACGAAGAGTCAATAGAAAGCCAGAAAGATTCCCTTGGCGCAAAAAAAGTCTATGAGAGCATACAAAATCACCGCAGAATGGCACTTGCTGTCTTTATCGCGGGCTTTGACATTGAGGGAATGGGCGAAACCATGGTACAAAAACTCATTGACGCTGGCTTCAATTCTCTCGAAAAACTCCTTTCTGCCAGCGAAGAAGAAATTGCCGCCGTCTACGGCTTTGCCGAAATCACCGCCAAAATCTTTGTGGAAGGGCTGGCTGAAAACGCCGAGGAAATGCGCTCCCTTGTGGCAAATGGCATTATTCAAATCGAGGAAATCGGTGGCGGAGCCCTGAGCGGAAAATCATTCTGTTTTACAGGCGAGCTTCGCACTATGAAAAGGACTGACGCTGAGGCTATGGTCAAAAAAGCGGGAGGCAGCTGCAAATCTTCCGTTACAAAAGACCTGAGCTACCTGGTTACCAACGACACGGAAAGCGGCTCCAGCAAGAATGTTAAAGCCGCCAAATTCGGAATTCCTATTATCAATGAAGAGGAATTCCTTCGCTTAGTGAACGGAAGTTAATTTTTCTTTTTGCCTGCCTCTTCTTTAAAGGTAAAATCACTTACGAAAAAGTCCGGGCTTACGGCTTCCATGTTTAATCTCATTTCCCAGTGCAGGTGAGGACCTGTGGCAAGGCCAGTGGCCCCTGAAAGCCCGATAAGTTCTCCCTGTTTTACCATCTGCCCGACTTCGACTTTAAGCTCGCTCATGTGATAGTAAAGGGAATAAAGGCCGGGAAGATGCTCAATGCAGATGCTCCATCCTGTGGAAATCCTGTCTTCTGCCATAACGACCTTTCCGCCGGCGCAGGCACGGACTTCGCTTCCAGTGGGAACTCCGTAGTCGATTCCGTAGTGCAGGCTTGTGGAAGATTTTCCGTTGTTGTATGCGTAAATACGGCGGTCCCCGAAGAAAGAAGTTCGCCGTGTAGCTGGATTCGGCGGATTAAAAGCGGCGTCAAAATATATTGCGTCTGCGTTTTTTGTGTCCAGAATCTTGTTGAGTCGGTTGATTTGATCCATGCGCTCAGAAGAGACATTTGTTTTGATTGCCGTGTTTGACGCGTTGAGGGGAATGGTCTCCGAGACGAATTCTTTTTCGATGATTTTTACGGGAAGGGAGATTTTGTTTTCTTCCCCAAGGACCGAAAATTTAATTTCTGCTGAATAGTCTCCGGTTTTTGCGTAAGTTGAAAGAGGAGCGCCTGAAAGCAGCACCGAGCGAAGAAGTTTTTTTGTCTTGTTTTCTTCTATTTTGTAAAAAAGTGATTTTGAAGTCGCCTTTTCGTTAAGATTTCCATCCTCTTTAACTCGGAATATTTCAAGACTGCCTGATTCCTTTGCAGCGGGAAGAGATTTGATGAAATTTTTGTTTTTTGACTCAAAGCAAAGGCGTATAAAGACCGCATCTCCCGGCTGGACGCTTTCAGGATAGTAGGCCGTGAGCGTGTAATTTTTATAATCAAATGCTTTTGAAAGAGAAAAAGCAGAGAAAGCAAAAAGCGCAAGAAATATAGAAAGAATATTTTTTTTCATAAGAGAAGTATAGCACAGAAACTTGAAATTAGGAATTAGCGATTAGCAATCAGCATTTTACTATCATAACGGAAAGGTATGACGCTTTTATGTCTTCTTCTGTCATGGCGGCGATTTCTTTGCCTCGGAAGATTTTTTCGTCTTGGCAGCTGGCTTTTTGAATCAGCGTGGCATTTTGAATCATGTCCAGCTTCTCCAAAATCGAGATAATTTCCTTTAGGTGGCGGCCCATTTTCATTAAGACTTTTGTGCCCTCGTCTTTTAAGGCGGATTTTAGCTTTCCTTGTGAGAAAAATGCGTCTCCCGGAATTACGGTGAGTTTTTCATCCCTGTCGCAAAGAGAAATTTCACTGGAAGCGGCGGCGGCAGAAAATGAGTTTACCCCGGAAATAAATTTGACTTCAAATCCGGCCTTCTGTATAAGGCGGACAGTGCGGGCGGCAGTGGAGTAGAGGGAAACATCGCCGATGGAGAGCATGACCACAGATTTTCCTTCCTGTAAGAATTTCAGGCAGTCAGAAGCGACTTTCCCATATTCGGCGGCGGATTTTTCCTTGTCGTCCGTCATGGAAAAGCGGCAGGGAATGAGCGATTTTCGGGAAAGGTCTAGTCCTGAGATTTGGGAAATTGAGTGGAGGGCGATGGTGTTTTTTTCGCTTTCCGGGAAGAAAATCGCGTCACATTCACGCAGAACTCGAATGGCCTCAAATGTAATCTGTTCTGGATTTCCCGCTCCGGTGCTAACGGCATAAAAGATTCCTTTTTTCATAATTTATAGTAGCATATTTTCTAGTTTTCTGTTACATTTTCTGACATATTTAATCAGATGTTACGGTTTTGATGACTGATGACAGACTCGCCGCTTCTTTTAAGATTCATGCGTACTGTCTAACGGGTTCACGAAGGCTCCTAGGTCTACATCAGAAGTGACTCAATGAAAAATCCAATTTTTTTATTCTCTCACAAGGTTCTTTTGAACAAGGAGTTCGTATGAACAAGTATGTCAAGCGTTATCTTATTGACGCTCTCAGCGGTATGGCTCAGGGACTTTTTGCTTCCCTCTTAATCGGAACAATCATCAAGACTTTGGGGCAGCAGCTCCTTCGATTGGGAACAAATCCTGTCTTTCAGTTTTTAGTCGATGCGGGAAACTTTGCCACGGACGGTCATGTCGTCGGCGCGGCAATGGCTGTGGGTATCGGTTTTGCAATGCAGCTTCCTGCCCTGGTTCTTTTTTCACTGGTCGCGGTCGGCAGTGCGGCAAATGTGACTGGCGGGGCGGGCGGTCCTTTGGCTGTCCTCGTGATTGCAGTTGCGGCAGCAGAGCTTGGTAACTTGGTCAGCAAAAAAACAAAGGTTGACATCATCGTCACTCCTTTGGTGACTATTCTTTCAGGTGCTCTTCTCACGGTTCTTTTTGCCCGCTATATCGGTCTTGCGGCTTCTTCAATCGGAAATATCATTGTTTGGGCGACAAAACTTCATCCTTTCGTAATGGGAATCATCATTTCTGTTCTCGTGGGAATCGTCCTCACTCTCCCTATTTCTTCTGCGGCAATCTGTGCGGCTCTCGGTTTGGTAGGCTTGGCGGGCGGGGCTGCTGTGGCCGGCTGTTCTGCCCAAATGGTGGGCTTTGCAGTCCTTTCATTCCGCGAAAACGGTTGGGGCGGCATTCTTTCTCAGGGCTTGGGAACGAGCATGCTCCAGATGCCGAATATCATCAAAAATCCGAAAATCTGGATTCCGCCTACGCTTGCCTCGGCAATCACCGGCCCGATTGCAACCTGCCTTTTCAAAATGGAAATGAACGGCGCGGCTGTCTCTAGCGGCATGGGAACCTGCGGCCTTGTAGGCCAGATTGGCGTGATTGCAGGCTGGTACTCACCCAGCGAGGCGGCTCTTGCCCACGGAGCGGCTGCAATTTCCCCGTCAGCATTCGACTGGATTGGCCTTATCCTGGTCTGCTTTATCCTCCCCGGCCTTTTAAGCTGGGCCTTCGGCCTCCTCCTCCGCAAAATCGGCTGGATTAAAGAAGGTGATCTCACGCTTGAGTAGAACACATGTGATGTTTACATGTGTAAGCTAATGCAAAAACAGGCGGAAGCGGGGTTCTGAAAAAAAGTCGCTTGAACTTGTTCACCGCGACTTTTTTTCAGGTTCACGCTGGGAGCCTGTTTTTGTTTTAGGGAAATAATTTGTAAAAATCGGCATGTGGTGTTATAATCAAGCCATATGGCAAATGATACAACTATCGCGACGACGAGCCCAATCGGACAGCACTTGGAAAAGGTAGCTGAGGGTGCGCCTGTCTCTTATTTAATGTTCAATCAAAAGAAGATTAATCTTGTGGCGAAGATGACAATCGGCCGTTCAACTGAATGTTCCATTGTCATCGATAACAAACTGGCCAGCCGTCAGCATGCGACCATTCAGAAAATCCGTGACGCTTACTTTTTGAAAGACGAAAAAAGCACAAACGGCACTTTCTTGAACGGTCATCGCATTCCGCCGGATAAGTATGTCAAGCTCAATCCTGGCGACAAAATCACGATAGGCGCAACGACACTGGTAATGTCTTAAAACAGGGACGCCCTTGTCAAATCTTCGCTTTCTCCTTCAGTCTTATCTTGATTCTCCCCAGTTTCCCAGTCATGAGGCTCTTCTTTCTCTTCTGGAAGGGGGAATTTCTGTGCTTGAGGGGGAAAACGCGGACTACCGACCCAAAGATGATGAAAAAAATGCCGGCGGTCTTCTTGATTTTACTGATTCCAAAAATGCTTCTCTTCCGGTGATTGTTATTCCTGACTTGCACGGTCGGGGAAAATTCCTCCTTGACATCCTTGATTTTGAACTAAATGGCGAGAAAGTTCTTTCACTTTTGGAGAAAGGCCGGATTTTTCTTTGCTGTGTAGGTGATATTTTTCACTCGGAGAACCGTGGCCGACAGCGGTGGAAGAACGCTTTTTTAGAGTGCATGGCGGGGAATCTGGTAAATGAACCTCTGCGTCAGGAAATGCTGGAAAATCTTTCCCTTTTGGAAATTATTCTTTCTTTAAAATCAGCCTTTGCCTCTCATTTTCATATTTTAAAAGGAAATCATGAGAATGTGACGAATGAAAACCACCGGGAAAAATACGGCAATGTGCCTTTCCGAAAATTCTGTGACGAGGGCAACATGGTGGCTGATTTTTTGCGTCATTTTTACGATGACTTGATTCTGCATGAAATTTCCTGTTTTGAGAAAGCCCTTCCTGTTTGCGCCGCTTTTCCCCGTTTTTTGGTGAGCCACGCCGAGCCTGCGACTTTTTTTTCTAGGGAGCAGATTATAAATTATCATGCAGACCGCTCAATCGTCACTTTTGCCCTCACATGGACGGCAAACGATGCTGCAGAGGACGGCACTGTGGAGCATCTTTTCAGGGAGCTGCTTCCGGAATCAGCGCAAAAAGAGGCTTTGTATTTTACAGGTCACCGCCCGGTTTTGGGGAAGTACGCCCTGCGTCAAGGCGACCGCCTGATTCAGATTCATAATCCCGATGTGGAGCAAGTGGCCCTGCTTCTTCCAGAGAGCGACTTCGATCCAGAGCGGGATATTATAGATATAGAAAGAAAATAAAAATTCCTCACGGATAGGGAGCGTTAAAAAATTGCAAAGCAATTTTAGCGATTCTCCCGAAGAGCTATGCTCGTAGGGCAGAGAGGTCTCAGAGTTTCTTATGGTTTGTGAAAATACTCCCTTAAAAAGAAGCTCTCTGTGTACTCCTGAACTCTGTGAGAAATTTATATATGGAGAAAATGATGGCAGAGAATCTTCCTCAGATGATTGGAAAGTACAGAATTATGGGGCTTGTGGCTAAGGGCGGCATGGGGGCTGTTTACAAGGCCGTTCATCCGACTCTTCGCCGCATGGTCATTCTCAAGAAACTCACGATAAAGGGCAATGCCACCATTCGGGAGCGTTTCAAGCGGGAAGCTCAGATTCTCCTTGACATGCAAAGTCCCTATATCGTGCATCTTTTTGATTATTTCGTTGAGGGAAACAGCCATTATATAGTAGAAGAATTCGTTGATGGTCTTTCCCTTGCCCAAGTCATTGAAAAACAGGTGTCGCTTGGTACGGAACTTTCTCTTCTTGTCTTCCTTGACGCCTGCTACGCGCTCAAATTCGCCCATGCAAGAGGAATCGTTCACCGTGACATTAAGCCCGGAAATATCTTAATCAGCCGCCGTGCCGAAGTGAAACTGGCTGACTTCGGAATTGCCGCCAGCGACGACATAGAGGAAATCGCGGTCACAAAATCAGAGCGGATTGTAACCAAGGTTGCGGGAGATGTCACCCAGACAGGAGTCACTTTGGGAACCCCCGCCTACATGAGCCCTGAGCAGATTATGGATTCCCGTTCTGTTGACAATCGGGCAGACATTTATTCCATGGGCGTCATGCTCTATGAAATGCTCACTGGTTCTAAGCCCTTTCCTTCGACAATCAGTGCTGAAAATCTTGAAAAAATCAAAAAGGGCAAGTACATCAATCCCCGGAAAATCGACCCGTCAATTCCCGTGGTTATATGCCGCATGATTCACAAAATGCTCAAGGCTAATCCTGAAAAACGCTATAAGTCCATCGATTCTGTCATCAAAATCGTAAAGAAATACCTGAGGGACTACGACACCCACGCAATCAGAATTTCCCTGGCTCAAATCATCTTGTCGAAAAATCAGTTCGTAATCCCTGAATTTGAAAAAAAGAGCCGGCTGGGAGTAAAAATCGCAAGCTATGCTCTTTCTGCAGTGGCTCTTTTCTGTCTGGGGATGTATGCCTGGAACGCGGGAATTTTCCACGCATCGATTTTAAGTCCCTGGTACAAGCCTGTCACCCTCAATCTGGTCACCCCGGTGGCAGGAGTGCAGAACAACATTTACGGCATGGACATTCCTGTAAAAGCCTATTTCTTTGACGAAAGTGACCCCGACTTGCCGGAAGTGCCTGGAAGTCAGCGGGATTTTAAGCAGAGCGAAGGCCTTATCTCAAGGACAAAAAGCGGAAAGACTGTCTCTCAAAGCTCAAACAAGAACATCAAGTACCTGTCGATAAAGCCTGTTTATTTAAAAGACGGAGCTTACCGGGTCAAAATCCTCATCGGTTCTTATGTGATGTGGTCAAGTTTTCAAGTGAACGGCGAGAGCGTGAATATGAATTTCGACAACTTGCAGAGGGTAGTGCGAGCCGTTACGGTGCAGACCCGCGCCTTCGATGCGAAAAGTGGCGAAATCCTTACTAACAAGACGAAATTTACGGTTCTCTACAACGGCGCTTTCGTTCCCTTCGAGAAAGTTCCCCAGAAAGAACTGACCAGCGGCAAGGTTATGAAAATCCACGCTGATTGCCCCGACTACAAGACAAAAGAATTCAGCATGATTATTGACTGGTACCAGGACACTCTTTTTGTGAACGCCGGGCTTGAGAAGTAAAAAACTTCCTTGCCGATAGCCCTTCTTTCCATTATATTTATAGTATGGCTAAACACGACGATGAAAACAAAGATACTAAAGAAAGCGAAAGTATTTCTAGTGAAAATAAAGAAAACAACGAAGATATAGAAAAATCTAAAGATGCCTTCAAAGATTTTATGAAGGATAATTTTGATGTTGAGGTGAATCTTGACGATTTGCCCGATGCATCTTCTGAAGAAAAAAAGTCTGATTCCTCATCCCAAAAAAAAGGTAAGCGTACCCGAAAGGTTTCCCTCAAGGATTTGGGCGAGGACGCACAAATCATGCCCATCGAGGATTTTTTGCCTCCAAAACTGAACATAATTCCTGTGGCGGGCCGCCCCATGTTCCCTGGCATTTTCACGCCCATTATGATTAACTCTCCCGAAGACGCAAAAACCGTGGAGAGCGTCTACGAGGGTGACGGATTTATCGGCCTTGTTCTTTTAAAAGACGATGATTCAAAAGACGGCGACAAGACTCCCAATATCAAGGATTTGTACACGGTGGGAACCGTGGCCCGTATCGTGCGCAAAATCAACCTTCCTGACGGCGGAATCAACATCTTTATCTCAACAATCAAGCGCTTCAAAATCAGGAAGACTTTGAGCGCGTCGAACCCGATTGTGGCCGCCGTTGAGTATCTTGAAGACGAAGAATTCGACACATTTGAGGTAAAGGCACTTACCCGCGCCCTCATCAGCGAAATGAAGGAAATCAGCGAGAACAATCCTCTTTTCAGCGAGGAAATGCGCCTTAACATGGTCAATATCGATAATCCCGGTAAAATCGCTGACTTCGTGGCTTCTGTCCTCAATGTTGAGAAGGCTGACCAGCAGAAAGTCCTTGAAGAGACCAATGTTCGCGCCCGAATGGAGCAGGTTCTGGTCTACATCAAAAAAGATCAGGATCTGCTTAGAATCCAGAAAAAGATTCAGAACGAACTCAACGAGAATTTTGAGAAGAACCAGCGGGAATACTTCCTCCGTGAAGAAATGAAAATGATTCAGGACGAGTTGGGAGTGGGCGAGGACGGCTCTGACTACCAGAAATTCAAGGCCAGAATCGCTGATTTTGAATTCGAGGGAGAAATCTTAGACACGGTTGAGAACGAGCTTGAGAAATTCAAACTCATGGATCCAAGTTCCAGCGAGTATTTTGTCTCACGGAATTATCTGGAGCTTGTCTGCACCCTTCCATGGAAGGACGAGTCAAAGGAAAATTATGATTTGGTAAAGGCTGCAAAGATTTTGGAGCGCGACCACTACGGCCTTGACGATGTTAAGAAGCGAATCATGGAATATCTTGCCGTCCGAAAGCTCAAAAAAGACAACAAGGGCTCAATCATGATTCTCGTGGGGCCTCCGGGCGTGGGCAAGACTTCCATCGGTCACTCAATCGCCGAGGCCATGAACAAGCCTTTCTACCGTTTTTCTGTGGGCGGAATGCGGGACGAGGCTGAAATAAAAGGCCACCGCCGCACTTATGTCGGAGCAATGCCCGGAAAAATCCTTCAGGGCCTGAAAATCGCCAAAACAAAGTCACCGGTCTTTTTGATTGATGAAGTTGACAAAATGGGAGCCAGCTACTCCGGCGGCGACCCGGCTTCTGCCTTGCTTGAAGTTTTAGACCCTGAGCAGAATGTTAGTTTCCGCGACTCATACTTGGACTTGCCTTTTGATGTCTCAAATGTCTTCTTCATTCTTACGGCAAACACACTGGACAAAATCCCTGAGCCTCTCCTTGACCGTGCCGAAATCATCTCCCTTGCAGGCTACATCGATCAGGAAAAGCTTGAGATTGCAAAAAAATACCTTATTCCCAAAAATCTTGTTAAGAACGGCCTTTCTAAAAATCAGGTCAAATACACCAAGGAAGCATTGCTCCGAATCGCCGAGGAATATGCCCGTGAAGCCGGTGTGCGCCATTATGAAAAGTGCGTCGATAAAATCCACCGGAAACTCATCACCCAGATTCTCACAGGAATTCCTGCCGAAAGCAAAAAGCTTGGGGCTGTCACTAAATCCGTCACCGATGAGGAAATCGGCTCCCTCAAAAAAGAGACTTTTGTGATTGACGCTCCAGATCTTGACAAGTACCTTGGAAAGCCTGTCTTCGACGAAAGCGAAATAAAAAAGGCTGACCGGCCGGGAACGGCAATAGGGCTTGCCTGGACCAGCATGGGCGGCGACACACTCTTAATCGAGTCAATCACTTTCCCAAGCGACAAGGGAGGCCTTCAGCTCACCGGCCAGATGGGAGATGTAATGAAGGAATCTGCCCAGATTGCCATGAACTGGGTCAAACAGTATGCGATTGAGCACAACATCAAAAAAGCCCAGTGGTTCGAGCGGAATACAATTCACCTTCACATTCCTGAGGGGGCAACGCCCAAAGACGGTCCGAGTGCGGGAATCACCATGGCCACGACTTTAATGTCACTTTTGACAGGCCGGCCCATAAAGCCGAATGTTGCCATGACGGGCGAGCTTGATTTAACGGGAGCTGTAATGCCGATCGGTGGCCTTCGTGAAAAGACTGTGGCTGCCCGCCGAAACGGAATCAAGACGATTTTTATCCCCAAAGCCAACGAGCGGGACCTGGACGACATTCCTGATCATGTTAAAAAAGGCATTACATTTATCCCGGTTCGTCAGGCAATGGAAGTTATGACCCAGATTTTCCAGCCCGCCGTCAAAAAAAGCGAAGACGTGGAGTATGGATTTTAGGAATTATTCTTTAATAATATATGCTCAGCGAGCCGCCCGCCTCATGCCATGTTTGCCTGAAATCTCCTGAAAAACTGTAGTAGGCTTTCAGCGCGACATTCTGATGCAGGGCGATTCGTTCTTCTGCGCAAAGGCTGAACTGGGTGTGTTTTATGTCGACTGGCGACTGATATGCCGTCGCATGGAGGTGCTGTTTCCATATCCCTGCGCTCGTGATAATACCGATTTCTCCGCCTGCGAGCGCGTCTGCCCAATAGTCATAGACTGGCGAGAAAAATGTGTCCGCACCCAAGAAAAAATAGATTTGGTTATGTTTTGTGAGCAAGGTGCTTAATCCGAGCGTGAGTTTTAGTCGCCATGCTAAGTCTTCAGTTCCGTCTTTGCTGAGATTTTGAGAAAGTCCTGTGCGGAACTGAATGCACTTTTTCTTCATGAAAGTATCGCTGACAGGGAGAGAAATTATGTTCGCAAGGTCAAAATAGCGCAATGAAAATTTTTCCTGCGAAAAATCATATCTTCCGCATCCTGAAAGAAATTCAATCTGGGAATTTGGCGTATAACCTGAATCTGTATCCATGAGATTGTGCGTGAGCAATCGGAATCTCGCTTCTCCATAAGCGTTTTTGTCAACGACTCCGCCTCCTAGCGAAAGCATCGAAGACCCGTGCGCTTTTTGCGGCTGCTCGTCTGGAACCGGAATATTTTTCGACAGGGACTCCATCTCGGAAATTTTTTTGCGCTCTGAAAGAACTGTGAGAAATCTTTTTTGATATTCCTGCTGTGTAATCTTACTTTCCGACAAAAGATATTTCAGATAATCCGCACTGAATTCCCAGAGTTTTGCCAGCTCTTCTTTTTTCATGCCGTCAGATGGAAGCGATGACACATCTGCCTTCCCGAAGCAGAGTTTTTTTATGAATTTCTTTTGTTTTCTGGTCAAAAAAGATTTTTCGTATTGCATTTTGCTGTAAAGTGACGGTCTGTATTGGGCTTCGTCAAGCAATTTTTCTTTTTGAAGTCTCTGAATGACCTGAATCGGCTCTACAATCATTCCGAATTTGTCGGTTAGTTTTGTTGCGGGGCGGGCGACCTCAATCGGAAAAAGCATGCAATAAGCGCAGTTCTCGTTAAGATAATAATAGTCGGAGTAGGTGAAAGTCATTTCGATTATATGGCGCAAAAGCCAGTCGATTTCATCGTCTGTCAGTAAAAGTTTATATTCCCATGTGTCGCGCATATCAAGGTAACTGTATTTCGTAATCTGCTGATAATACGGAATTATATCGTATCTTCCAGGATAAGTGCCTAAAAGACCTTTTATCGCATATATGAGGCTCGGCGGGTCTGTGGCAATCGCGCCGTAGTTTACGGAAAGCCCCGCAAGATGAGGAATGTTTTCGCTTTCTATCAGGTAGAACAAATGACCGAACATAGAGGCAGGGTCGTTCATATATGCGGCAGGAAAAACAAGGTATATGGCAGTCGGTTTTATGCGACTTTTTACGATTTCATAGTCTTTGTCACCGTCATACAGAATCTGGGATTTGTCGATTTCGAGTTTTTGGCACAGCCATTTGTAGCGGGCTGAATATACATAAGTCGGATGTTCCTTGCCGTCTTCTTTTGGAGAGAAGAATGCCCTTATCGTAGCTTCCATTTCTGACTTTGGATTTTGCTTTCCGTCAGGGGCGAGAAAAAATTCCTCTCCGTCAACTAGGCTCTTGTAACCTGTAAGCGTGCGCTTGTAATGACCGAGCAAAAGCCAGTAATCATCTTTGTATAAAGAAAGATCGTTCGCCTTTTGAATAAGGGAATCTTCGTATTGTGATTGAGAAAAAATTCTTGCGGGAATCAGAAATAAAAACAAAAAAAGCAAACGGCATACTAACCGTCTGCTTTTTTTCTGTATGGAACAGACTAACACATTAGCCTACGAGAGCGTAGATTTTCGCACTAACTTCTGTTGCCGAAACATCGCTTGATGAGTAGATGTCGTTGAAGTTTGCCTGAAGTGTGCTCTTGAAAGTTGCTTTGTCAGACACAGCGAGCATATCTGCCAAAACATCCAAATATTCACCATCGCCCATAGCAATATCCTGTGCGAGGTTGTCCATGTTATCGGCGATGAAGCGGTTTGTATCAGCGAGCGCGATAGCCGCTCCTTCTTCATAACCCAATGTACCTGTCGTGAGAGCGAACATGCCGTTACCACAAAGACCGTTCAAGGTTGTACCCAAGAATTCCCAAAGTTTTCCCTGTTTGCCCTTGAGCAAGACACGACCGAGACCAGGACCGATGTTGTCTGCGAACATACTTGCACTAGTACTAATCAACAATGCTGCACTAACAGCGAGAAGTTTTTTATTCATAATACACTCCTTTTGAATAAAATCTAAATTCTATTATACATTTTTTTTTTTTTCATTGTCAAGCGTTTTTTACGGAATTTTATTTAGGAATCTCAGTTGTTTCTTCCCGAAAAAAAATCTATACTGTCTTTATGTACGCGCGAATTTTTTTGAACAAGAATGAAGAAGAGGAAATCAAGCAGGGCTTTCCCTGGGTTTTTGATAACGAGATTTCTCACATCAAATATGATTCTGCTGAGGGCGTAAAGCAGGCCTCTTTGGCAGAATGTAGTGCTTGTGACGATGTAAAAGACGGAAGCGTCGTTGAAGTATTTGCCAAGGGCGGAGCTTTTTTGGGAAGCGGCGTAATCAACAAAAAATCAAAAATCACCGTCCGCCTGATTGGAAGCGAGCACGCCGACCAGATTATGGCAGACGCACAGGCTTTTTATGACGAGAAGATTCAGGCCGCCTACGATTTGCGGAAGCTGCATTATTCAATAAAGGATTCTTACCGCCTTGTTTACGGCGAGACAGACTTTATCCCCGGCCTTATCGTCGAGCGTTTCGTCGATGTGAACAAAAATGTCTATCTCGTGGTTCAGTTCTCAACTTTAAGCTGTGAGGTCTTCCGAAAGGAAATCATGCACGCCTTGCGAAAAATCATTAAGCCCTACGGAGTCTACGAGAAAAGCGACGCTCCCAGCCGAGAAAAGGAAGGCCTTAAATTGAGATGCTGCTGGGACGGTGAAGTCAGGGAAGAAAAAATCACTATCTGTGAAAACGATGTTTTAATCGAGGTGGATTTTGCAAACGGTCAGAAAACCGGCTACTTCCTTGACCAGAAAGACAATCGCCGCGTGGCAGGAAGCCTTTCTCAGGGAAAGCGGGTTCTGGATACCTTCACCCACACAGGTGCCTTCGGCTTGAATGCCTTTAAGGGCGGGGCAAAGGAAGTCATTTCCGTGGATATTTCCCCGGAGGCAGTGGAGCTGGTCAAGAAGAACATTGAGATGAACAAAGCCGGCTCAAAAATGAAGGCCGTCTGTGCCGATGTCTTTGATTTGCTAAAAGAATACGAGAAATCAGGCGAAAAATTCGATTTGATTATCCTCGATCCGCCGGCTTTCACCAAAAGCGCCAAGAATATCGAAAAGGCTTATGGCGGCTACAAGGAAATCAACCTCCGTGCCATGCGCCTCTTGAATCCAAAGGGAATCCTCGTCACCTGCTCATGCTCATATTTCTTCGATGCCGAGCATTTTTACGGAATGCTCATGAAAGCCGCCGAAGACTCAAAAAAACGGGTGCAGATTCTCGCAAAATACGGAGCCGGCCCCGACCATCCTGTTTTGCTGGGCTACCCGAAGTCAGAATACCTGAAGTGCGCGGTCTGCCGGGTCGTGTAAACTGAAAGTTATGTGGACGCCCGCTACTTGAGGCGCTTTAGGAAATAAAAAAAATAATGAAGTTTATATTTTTTTCGATTATAGGTATTTTTATTATTTGCACTGCTCTCGTAATATATAAATTGATTTCAAGAGAACTCAAAAAAAATTCTGAAATTCAAAAAAAGATAATAAATGAATGTAAATCCGAAGAAGAAAGAAATATCGCATTAAATAAATTAAAAAGAAAAAATATAAAAAAGGGAATTATTATTGCGTTAGCTTTTTATTTAGGTCTCCCTATAATTTGTTTTCCCTGTTTATTAGTAATAAGAAAACTTTCTGTTTCTAATATAAAGCCAATTGGTTCTTATGAATTATTCAAACAAAATGGTATAACTTATTATGGAAAACATGACTATTCAATATTCTGTGAAAATAATGGATTTCCTGCATTTTCAACTTACAAAATCTTTGACAAAAAAAAATAAGACTGTTTTTAAAACAAAGTCTTATGAAGAATTTCTAAATAAACTCGAAAAAATGTTTATGACCTCTAATATAAAAAAAATTAATTTTTATGGAACTTGTCTATCAGATCCAGGATATAAATCGTTAGGATATGCAATAAATAACTCTACCTTAATTGAATCTCATGAAATAGAAGAACTTCAAAATGGTCAATTAATTCATATAAGAACAATAAATGGGATATTGATAAACATAGAATATTTATGGGATGATATGATTTGTACTTGTAAGGGAGCTTGAAAATAATAGTTCTACACGAAGTAGATTTTCATAGAATAAATAAAAGCATAACAAAGGTTATGTGGACGCCCGCACTGGGGCGCTTAGGTTTTAAAAGTATGAAGACAAGAATAGAGGGGATTCCAAATAAACCTCAGACAATTTGTATAATATCTCTTGCATTTTACGCACTCACTATGATAGCCTTTTTATGCATCAACGCTCCTGGACTTACAGATACGTCAGAAAGATTAAGGTATTGTTTACCTTGGTTGATTGGTCTTGTTATTTTATTTTGCATAACATTATCAGTTTGTTATTATTTTCCAAATATAAAAGAGTTGAAGTTAAAATTCATTAAAGAATATTCTTTTCTTGAAGAATATGGATATCATTGTAAATCGTCATTTTATTTAAAAAAGGATAAAATAATACAATATCGTTATGTACATGATAAATTCAGTCCTATAATTTTTGTTTCATATATTAGAAGAGGTACTGTTCCATATTTGGTTACAGAAAATGAAGAATGTGTAAACATTTGGCATTTTCTAGAATATCTTGATGAAGATAGTTACAATAGCCTAAAAGAAGATGACGATGCTTTTAAGCATTGCATGGAAATAATGATAGATTATATGAAAACTAAATCTGTATTATTTTCAAGAGAACTTGAAATATGTAAAAATTTGACTTTTTATCTTTATAACATGCCTGATTCACGCCCTGCAGAATATTGTTTGGGCTGCTATGATGGTAGTTGTTTTATAGATTTTAATATACAAAATGGTATGGTTTTCCTTGAGCGTATTTCATGTGACGGGCTTGGTTGTTTTGAAATTTCTAATTCGGAGATAACTTTGTCATTAGAAGAATCTGAAGTTTTTCAGGAAGAAATGAAAAAGAGCTCCTTTTCACAGAAGATTATACGACCTCTTGTTTTAAAACTGATTAATTTAAATGAAGATTTAATATGCGCTGATGTATTTAATCAATATCCATTGTTAAGAATTAACACATAAAGAAACTTTTTTCTTTTATCCATGAGTTTTATTTTTGCAATTGCATTATATGCACATGGAAATACTTTAACAGACCATTCACAAATTAAGTTAAATATTAAAGTATTGACTTTTTGTAAAACCGTAGTTATATTTTAATCAAGGGTCAAGAGTGCTGCCTTTAAGTGGTGCGTCGAGGTTTCTCGCTTGGCTCTCTTTTTTTTTGTCTTGGAAGTTTTTATGTACCTTTTGTATGCAGATGACTCAGGAGTTTCATCAGATCCGAATGTAAAATACAGTGTTTTGGCAGGCTTCTCAACCTTTGAGAACCAAACTTTTTGGATTCAAAAAGCTGTGGATGAAATCATGCTAAAACACATAGGAAGATCTGATTTAGAACTTCATGCAAGTCCTATCAGAAGCGGTAAAGGAGTTTGGAGAGGTTTTCCAAAAGATAAAAGAGAGGCGATTTTAAAAGATACTCTCAATTATATAAAAGAGAATTATCCCAGACAGTTTATCTTGTTTGGTGCTGTAATCAATAATTCAGCGGAAGATGTTCCTGAGGAATTATTCTCTCAACTTACAAGCCGATTTGACAAATACTTAAAACGGAAATTCTTGAAACATGATGAGTCTGCCAGAGGGCTTGCTATTTTTGATAAAAGCAAAATGGAAAATCAGTATCAAAACTGGTCAAAAATCTATCAGACACTTGGAAACAGACTGAACGAAAAACTGAATAATTTTGCAGAAGTTCCTCTGTTTTTGGACTCATCAATTTCGCGTTCTATACAAGTTGCTGATTTGATTGCATTCTCTTTGTTCAGAAACTTTGAATATGGTGACGATTCTTATTATTCGATAATACAAAACTGCTTTGACAAGGAAAATAACAGACTACATGGATTATATGTGGTAGATTAATATCACATAACATAATTTTCAAAGCCGACAACGACTTTCGTCGGTGCGGTTTAATTTTTGGTTAAAGGTGAAAACAAATTTATTTGTCTTCAAAATTTATGATGACAATATCATAGCCGGGATAGTTTTTATAAGACAGACTTGCTTTGATTTTGCCATCATATTCCTTGTCGAGTACGATGACCAGATAACCGTCCTCCTTGATTTTCCCTTTTATGTCAGTTTCGCCGTCAATACCTTCGACCGTAAATCTGTCTAAAATACTCGGTGCTCCGAAACCGTTATTGGATTTTTCCATTTTCTTTACGATTCCGCTAATTTTTTCAAAAGAAGAATAGTTGTGGATTCTGATTTTATTGTAATCTTCTCCAGTTACTTTGATGCTTATGTTTTTGCAAAATGCTGAAATCGAAATCAGCGAAATAAGAAGAAACGTGATAATTTTTTTCATTTTAATTTTCCTGACAAAAAAAGACCGTATTTCGGCAATGAAATACGGTCATCTGAATCTTAAAGTTCTGACATTTCAGCAAGTACAGAATTGAATTCTTTTTCGGTTACGAATGCAAGTTTTCCGTCTGTTTCATTTGAAATTACGAAAATCGTTCCGTTATCAGTCGGTAAATTGCTTTCACCGAATATAGCAGAATCAATGAGGGCTGTTCCTTCAAATTTATAGCCCCATTTTCCTGTGATTCCTAAAAATCCGGTTTTTTTATAGTATTGAACTTTTGCATCGACAAGGGCAACTGCTCCTGGAATTGATTCCAAGGCACTGTCCAAAGCGTTTTCAAGAACATACGAGTCAGATATTTTACTGTACTTGATGAAGAGAAATCGTGCGTTATATTTTTTTGTTTCTGTTTTTTCTGGCATTCTTTGCATTTCACCGAGCCGTGACAAGTCTACATTTTTTGATGAGATTACAGTGAATCTTCCCAAGTCTTCGATTGAAGTACATGCTGAGAGCAAAAGGGATGCGGCGCATGTAAGAGATGCTAAAATTTTTTTCATTTTTAACTCCTAAAATAGAAATGATTTAGAAATACTATATAAAAAAAAAGTATACTGTCAATTAAGAGCCAGTTTCTTTTTACTGACTAACTTTGCTTTTTCTGTGCAAAAAAGCCGGAAATATGTTATATTACACTCGTGAAAGATTTTAACTGCATTTTCGTAATCGGCCCTACCGCCGTGGGAAAGACCGCCATCGGTGTGCGCCTGGCCGACCGCTTTAACGGCGAGATTATCAGCGCGGATTCAAGACAGGTCTACAAAGGTCTTGACATCGGAAGCGGCAAGGACTTGGCGGACTACACTCTGAACGGAAAAAGCATTCCCTATCATCTCATCGATGTATGCGATTTAAAGCGAGAGTACAATCTTTTTGACTTTCAGGAAGATTTTTACAAAGCTTTTTCCGACATCACAAGCCGGGGAAAACTCCCAATTTGCGTAGGCGGCACCGGCATGTATGTCGATTCAATCCTTCAGCACTACGACATGATTCCCTTTGTCGAAAAGCCTGGCGAGCGGGAAGAGCTTGAAAAGAAGAGTGAAAAAGAGCTGGAAGAAATCCTCACGCGTGAAAAAGAAAAGCTCCACAACACTTCCGAATTCGGTGACAAGGAGCGAATGATAAAATCAATCCTCATAAACCGATTCAATATCTCAGAAGAGTGCAGACTTGAGCGGGAAAAGCTGCGTGCTTCCCGGCCAGAGATAAAACCGCTGGTGCTTGGAACAACCCTCGACCGCACTTTAGTTCGGGAGAGAATTGCCAAAAGACTTTCCGACCGCATGGAAGAAGGCCTCATCGAGGAAGTTGAGAATCTCCACGCCCACAAAAGCGAGAACGGGGCAGAGTGGAGCCGCCTTGAAGCCTTGGGGCTTGAATACCGTTTCGTAAGCGATTATTTACAGGGAAAATACAAATCCAAAGAAGAAATGAAAAATCTCTTGCAGCTGGCTATCGGTCAGTTCGCGAAAAGGCAGGAAACTTGGTTCCGCTGCATGGAAAAAAAAGGAATCCAAATCCACTGGCTTCCCCAGGAAATGAGCGTAGAAAAGCGATTCGAGGCCGCCTGTAAGATTGTGGAAGATGAAAGTTGGAGTCGAGGTTACCCGAAAATGCAATAAAAAAGCGGGCGTAGGTGTGGTTCTGACAAAAAGTCGCCTGAGCTATGCTCACAGCGACTTATTTGGCAGGTTCACACCGAGAGCCCGCTTTTTTTTGTGTTGTCGAGTTTTATTTACGCGTTTACCGCGATTTTTTCTGTTTCAGATACTTTCGTCAAATATCCTGTGCGAACACAACTCTCAAACAAAGCCTTGCTGATGTAGTCTGTGGTCACATCATCGTATCCGTCTTTGTCGCGTACGATGCGAACGACATATCCGTCATCCATTTCACGAACGACAGTCATGTAATCTGAATTGCTTCCAATGCTTTTAAGTGTGTATGTTCCCATATTTTTCTCCCAGCCCAAATTGGACAACTTTTTCAAAATTTCCACCGCTAATGCGATGCCGTACACTTATATTTTCGGTATACTGAAAGCAACATTTAGCTTTTTTTGCTTTTTTAAGGTGATTTTTTGAAAAAAACGATATTTTGTGACGCTCATATCCACCTTTCTCACTCCAAAGAGCCGCATTTTGGCGAAAATGAGCAGTATTTCTGCGTTTCATCCTGTCACTCTCAGGAAGAATTTGAATTTTTTTCGGGCGCATCCCTCACTCGCGCACTCTCGTTGTCGTGCGCTTTTCCGTTCGGGTCGGGTGTTCCGCCGCTCGGTAGCCCTCGGTCGTCCGCTTCGCTTCCGACTGGCTCCGCCACAGCTACATACCCTTGCGCTTTTATTTCCTACGGCATTCATCCACAGATTGTAACTTCTTACTTTATAAAAAATAATTTTTCTTCCATGCTTTCCTTGCTGGAATCTCTCTGTCTCTCTAGGAAAATCATCGCAATCGGGGAGTGCGGTTTCGATTTTTTTACGCCGGACTACAAAGCCAGCGCCCGTGAGCAGGAAATCGTTTTTAACGAAGAGCTTTCTCTGGCTAAAAAGTACAATCTTCCTCTGGTGCTTCATCTCAGAAAATCAATCGAAAAAATCTTTACCTATTCAAAAGAACTGAAAAAACTCCCTGCCGTCGTCTTTCACTCTTTTCCAGGAACGCTTCGCGAGGCCGAATCCCTTAAAAATCACGGAGTCAATGCTTATTTTTCTTTCGGAAAACCTATTTTAAATGGCAAAAAATCAGCCATAGATTGCCTTAAAAATCTTCCTCTTGAAAACATTCTCCTTGAAACAGACGCACCTTATCAAACTTTAAAGGGCGAGTCCGAGACTTTCCCCCAAGACATAAAAAGAGTCTATGAAAAGGCCTGCCAGCTAAGAAATATGAGCCTAGAAGAGTTTTCAGAAGCACTTTACAGGAATTTCCTTGCCGCTTATTCTGTCAGGACTTTTACCGCTTCTTTATAATCCTCAAACATTTCTTCAACCAGAGGTTGGGCTTCTCCATCGCTTTTTCCGCGGAGCAGGTCTTCAAGTTTTTGCCCTGATGTCTTGAGTTTTTCCATGCAGAGCTGGCGGGCGGCTCCCTTTGTTGCGTGGACATAACTTGCCGCCTCGCTCATCTTTCCGCTTGCGATTAGATTTTCTAGGACTTTCTTTTCAAATTTATTTTCTTCAAGGAAAGAATCAATGAGAATCTGAAGCAAGTCCTCGTCATTGTCCAAAAGGTCAAGGGCGGCTTTTCTGTCAAATACAGGAAGTTTATCGCTCATAAAAATCTTCTCCGTTTTTGTTTGTGATGACGAAGCAGGGGAGGTTCTGCACTTCAACCAGACGGACTGCTTCCATTCCCAATTCTTCGTAGTCTATGATTTCCTGGCTTACGATATATTCGCTTGCAATGAGGGCTGCGATTCCGCCGGGAGTTCCCAGATAGAAAGAGCCGTATTTTTTGCAGGCGGTCGTCCAGCCTTTGCTGCGGTTTCCTTTTGCCAGCGTGACTAGTGCCGCACCCCGGCTCATAAGGCTTTCCGCGTAGACATCCATCCTGCCTGCTGTGGTCGGCCCGAAACTTCCGATGATTTTGCCTTCCGGAGTGCGGGCAGGGCCGGCGTAACAGATGGGGTATTTTTTCGTGTAGTCCGGGAGTGGTTTTCCTGCGTCCAGCAATTTCTGCCAGCGGGCATGAGCGGCATCCCTGGCTACGAGAATCTTCCCGTTTAAGATGATTCTGTCTCCAGGTTTTGCAGTGTCAAGGGTTTCAAGAACTGAGGAAATGTTTCCTTCACTCGTGATAATCCGCTCGTTTTCGGCTTTTGCGCCATTTTCTGTGTTTTTTTCTGCCATAGCCACTGCTTTTTCAAATCCTTCAAGTTCGCTGGGATTTGCCACCGTTTTTTGAAGGTAAAGGCCGTCTTTTGTGAGGATTGCCTTTAAATTGCGGTGAGCCGAGCATGAGACTCCAAAAGAAATCGGGCAGCTGGCTCCGTGGCGGGGCAGTCGGACAACAATTGCGCTGAGGGCGAATTTTTTGCCTCCGAATTGCGAGCCGTATCCTGACTCCGAGGCGATTTTTATTGCCAGCTCTTCAAGTTCCTTGTCCCTGAAGCCGTATTCGTTGGCCTTGTAGGTCATGCCGTCGTAGGCGCCCATGCTGGCCAGTTTGAGTGCCAGAAGATTCTGCTCCGGGCTTAAGCCTCCTGCTACGATGGCAATGGTGTAGGGCGGGCAGGCACTGGTTCCGAAATGCTCCAGCTCTTCTTTCATGAGGGCAGAAAAACGCTCTTTTGTGAGAAAGGCTTTTGTTCCCTGAATGAAACTGGTTTTATTCGATGAACCGCCGCCTTTTGCGCAGAAAAGAAAATTTAATGAGTCTTTTGGGGCATCCTTTACAAATGAAGGGGTAGGAGCAAGGGCACAGTCTGATTCAAAAATCGAGATTTGCGCCGGAAGATTGTTTTTCGGGTCAAATTCTTCATAAAAAGATGACGGCACTGTCGTTGAAAAGCGGAGCTTTTTTTCATCGTAGATTTTTCTGACCCCCTCGGTCAATTCCTTAAAGGCATTTTCGCTTGCAAAAGAGCCTTTTTTCCATGCGAAGATATTTGCGATTCCAGTGTCCTGACAAAGGGGGAAGACTCCCTGAGAGGCGACCTGAGCGTTTTTTAGCATACAGGCGAGGACATAGCGGTCGTTGTCGCTGGCATCCGGGGAAAGGGCTGAGTGAATGATTGCTTCAAGGTGCTCTTTCGTGAATGTGAATGAAAGCCGGCTAAAGGCCTTTTCGGCCACTTTTGAAAGACTCTTTTCGGCTGGAAAATAATCAAAATCTGAAAGACTTTTTTGTTCTTGCATGGCCTAATTATAGCATAATAACTGAAAATGCAAAATCCTTTACTAATGCATAATTCATAATTGCGATGTCATAATTGAGAATGACAATTTTTTTCATATACGCTATAATTCTTCCTTATGAATACAAAAAGACTTTCTTGGCTGACTTTCGCCTGTGCTTCTTTTTCCGCACTTTTTTCTTTGACCTTGCTTTCTTTTCACGCTGATATTTCCCTGATTGCCCTTCCTCTTGCCCTTGTTTTTACGGCGTCCCTTGCCTTTTTTTCTATTAAAAAACTTTTTTTCCAGCAGAATCTTTTTATGATTCCTGTTTTCCGGGAACTTTTGCAGTATCTTCCTTATGTGCTTCTTGTCGCCTTTGTTTTCCGCCGGGCAGGAGAATTCGGCACGAGCTTTGCCCTTGATGTGATTTCCGTGCTCTTCTGGCTTTTAGCCTCTGGAACGACTCTAGTGATTCTTCATTACCTTAATCCCAAGCATATTTCAAAAGTCAGCTCTGACTGGGCGGCCTTTGTCGAAAAGCAAAAGGTTGAGCGCAAGAATCCCAAGAATAAATCTTTCGTAAAATCCACTGTCCGCGAAATCTTAAGCTGGATAGACGCTCTCGTGCAGGCCGTTTTCATGGTTCTGCTCCTTAATATTTTCATCGTTCAGCTCTATGAGATTCCTTCTGAATCAATGGTTCCTGAATTTTTAATAAAAGACCGGGTCGTTGTCTTCAAAACCCTTAGCGGGCCAAAATTTCCTCTTTCTGATGTGGGGCTTCCTTACTTAAAAAAATACAAGCGGGGGGACATCGTCGTTTTCCGAAATCCCCACTACGCCAATGACCGAAAAAGCGAAGTTCATACATTTCTTTCCCAGCTTGTCTATATGTGCACGCTCACCAAGGTGAATCTCAATGTGGACGAATACGGCAGGGAAAAGGCAGATCCTCTTGTAAAAAGAGTTCGTGGTTTGGAAGGGGAGCAGCTTATGATGCAGGACGGAGTTTTGTATGCCAGAACGAAAGATTCTCCTGAATTCAAGGCGGTCACAGATGACGCTGATTATGCGGCATGGAACATAAATGAGCTAAAAGATTTATATAATCTATCAGAAAATGAACTTAAAATCGAAAAACTTCCTATTACATGTATCTATCGTGAGGAATTGAGCGGAATCGGGCGGGATAAATTTCATTGGAACTACTCTTTGGAAGAGGCTTTGTCTGAGGAAAAGAAGGCTTATGACAATATGATTTCATGCGAAAAGGAACGGCGAAATCTTTCTCTTGACGCTGCGGCCTCAGAGGCTAAAAAAATTGCAGAGGATTTTGACGCCGTTTTCAAAACGATTAAAACGAACCGAAACGCAACATTCTCAATTTCAAAAAATAATTTTGTTTTGGAGACCCTAGCCAGAAACAGCACCTATATGAGTGCGGAATTGCTTTCCTCTGTGAATGGTTCTGAATGGTTTGCTTTATTTATGACGGATTGGGCAAAATCGATTCCGAATTTTTCGGGCGATTTGTATTCGGAGGCAAATTTCAAGTTGAATGTAATGGCTAAACTGACTCTTGGAAAATTATTTTTGCGTAATGCTCAATTGTATAAGAGTGGCGTCTCTGATGTTGGTTTCCAGACTGATGAACTGCGCGCTTCATATTTTTCAGAGCTTCAAAAACTGGATTTTTATACGAAAATCCTTGATAATCGTAACATGCCGATTTTTCCGGCCAATGATGAGAATGGAAATCCTCAGTATATTCCAAAGAACTGCTACTTTATGATGGGAGACAACCGTTTCAATTCCCTTGATATGCGTCATTCTTACTCGGTTGTTAAAACTCCGCTTACAGTTCATGACGAATATAGTCTTTATTATGATTCTAATATGGCTCCACAATATGTAAGCAGAGCCAGAATGTTAGGTTCTGCATCATATCGCTTTTGGCCTGTTTCTAGGGCTGGAATCCTTGGACGAAAGGAAAAGTAAATATAATTTATGAAGAAGTTTATCTCTCTGTTTTTGTTTTTTTTCTTATTGGCAGGACTTTTTGCCCAGACATCAAGTGGAAGCGAAGGACTTGTTTCTGTTCGTAATGAGCCTGCCGGAATCCCAGAAGTCTCTGTCCGCCTTGCAAGCGAGCGAGTTCCTTCTCTTTTGCAGGGAATCTGGCAGGGAAGTGACCGCCTCGTTATGTTCTCAAATGAAAATGAATTCGCCCTCGTTTTGCGTGTATTCTATCAATGGTACAATGATCGGGCAGCCGAACCGGCTTCCTTTTCAGAGTTAAAATCCCGCGACCGAAACGACACGACCACAAGTCCTGCAGAGGACATTCAGATTTCCTATATCACGATTGTTGAAAATCCTTCAAAAACGGCTGGCGTCTACGAGCTTTCTGTAAAATATCCTCACGAAAAAATCCCTGTCCTCATTCCTATTTGCATTATTGACGGAAAGATTTACCTTGATTTCCTTATTAAAGACAGCGCCTCTGTAACTGATTTGCGTCTGACTCCTGAACAAAATAGCGAAAAATCAAATTCTGACGGTTTTTACCGGGCCGCATCTTCTGCTTCCGGGATTATGATTGCGCCTCCTGTTTTCAGCAAAGAAGTTGTTTCATATTATGTAAGTGGCGGCGGAAATGAAATTTATCGGATTCGTTACTGGCTTTCAGAAATGGCATATTCCTACGAAAAAGCGAGTTTTTCCGACGGCGATAAAATTTTCTCTGTTGATAAATATCTCAGAATTGGCTCCCGCGTGTATCAGTGTACCACAGGAAGAAGCACAAAAATCCGTAATATTCAGAAGTCATCTAAATTCGATCGAACACCCTTGTATGATTCTGACGGCGGAATCATTGCATTTGGTTCTCCTTATCTTGTAAAAGTCCCTGAAGGCGATGAGAGAGCATCATTGCAGACTTCGGAATATCTTTTAAAAGTCGTTGAGGATAACAACAAAAGGAGGAAGCCTGCTCCCAAACCGCTTTTTCCCCCAACATTCCCAAAATACCGCTGGAAGGAAATCACAGAACTTGAACTTTACAATCCTTCTACATGGAATAAGCGCAATCTCGATATTCATAAATAAAATTTACTTGTATTTTTCAGGAAAATCGTATTGACACTTTTTTCTGATTTTGATAGTATTATATTCGTTGGTGGTCATAGTGAGGTGGCAATACCCGTTCCCGTTCCGAACACGGAAGTCAAGCACCTTTACGTCGATGATACTGCAAACCGCGGGAAAGTAGACAACTGCCAACTTTTTTTATTTTAAACGACATTCTAATCAGTTAAGGAAGGCTTCTATGGCACTGTTGACCGGTTCTCAGATTATCATCAATCTCTTGCGGCAGAACGGAATTGATGTCGTCTTTGGTCTTCCCGGCGGAATGATTCTTCCCCTTTACAACGAACTTTTTGTCTCAAATTTCAAGCATGTTCTTGTCCGTCAGGAACAGGCGGCGGGCTTTATGGCTCAGGGGGTTGCCCGCGTTACTGGTAAGGCTGCTGTCTGTATGGCAACTTCAGGCCCCGGAGCCATGAATCTTCTTACGGCAGTTGCCGATGCCCGAGGTGATTCAATTCCTCTTGTGGCTTTCACCGGTCAGGTAAACACAAATCTTATCGGAACTGACGCTTTTCAGGAGGCTGACACTTTCGGTCTTTCTTTCCCAATAACAAAACACTCTGTCATGGTCAAAAGCGCCAGGGAGCTTCTTACTGCTGTTCCCCTTGCTTTTGCAATCGCAGAGAGCGGCCGACCGGGGCCTGTTTTAATCGATGTTCCCCGCAATGTTCAGACTGAGCTTTGTGAAGTTCCGTCAGATTTTGACACATCTTTCAAGCGTATTTATGATGAATATGTATCTCATGCAGTGCGCAATAAAACAAAAGATTCAGAAATTCCTTCTGTCATCGATAATATTGTCGCTTCTCTCGCCAAGGCAAAAAATTCGATTTTGTATGTGGGCGGCGGCTGTAATTCTCCTGAGGCCGGCGAAAAAATCGCCGAATTCCTCAAGATTTACGATATTCCGGTAATTTCAAGCCTCATGGGCTTGGGTGTCGTTCCCCGTTCTTGTCCTTCTTTCCTCGGCATGGTGGGTATGCACGGCACATTCACCGCAGGTAAGGCCGCCTATGATTCAGATTTAGTTATTGCTGCAGGAAGTCGTTTTGATGATCGCGCAGCAGGCGTACCTGATGGCTTCTGCCCAAATGCCAAAATAATTCACATTGACATCGATGCGGCTGAAATAAATAAAATCCTTCCTTCATATATAAGTTTTGTCGGAAGTACGGTTGATGCTTTTTCACAGTTGAATTCCGCCCTTAAAAAAGCTGATTTGTCAGAATTTAAGAATGAGCGGGCAAAATGGCTTTCTTCTTGCATTGAGCTTAAAAATCAGGAGAAAATCCAGCTTGAAATGTCCTGCGCAGCGGCAGATTGCTGCGGAGCGAAAACTTGCGGCAAGAAGGGCGGGGCAAATTACCGTAATCCACGGGAATTTATCGCCTCCCTTCCGTCTGGAAATGATATTATCGTTACAACTGATGTAGGCCAGCACCAGATGTGGGCCGCCCAGTATTTTGACGTTCAGCGACCACGGCAGTTTTTAACATCAGGCTCTCTGGGAACTATGGGCTTTGGTCTTCCCGCGGCTTTGGGAGCGGCTTTTGCCGAGCCAGACAAGCGAATCGTCTGTATCTCTGGTGACGGCTCAATCCTTATGAACATTCAGGAACTTGCCACAATGGCAGAGAATAATCTTAATGTCACAGTTATCGTCCTTGAAAACGGAGCTTTGGGCATGGTTCGACAGCAGCAGGAATATCTCTTCGACAAGCACTATTCTGCAAGCACTTTTGCCTCAAACCCGGATTTGCTAAAAATCGCAGAGGGCTTCGGAATTAGGTCTGTTGACGCGGACGCGGATCCTGACTGGCAGAAAAAGGCTTTTGATGTAAAAGGCCCTGTCTTCGTGCGGACGAAAATCGCCCGCTGCGAGAATGTCCTTCCTTTCGTTAAAGGCGGAAGCCTCAACATCGAATCCCTTAGGTAAAATAAAAAAACTCAAGGCTGACCTTGAGTTTGAAAGTGGGCAGTGAGAGACTCGAACTCCCGACAACCTGGGTGTAAACCAGGGGCTCTACCAACTGAGCTAACTGCCCGAAGAATGGAGTCATTTTATCAGAATAGGGAATTTGCGTCAATCGGTAAAATTCCTATTCTGATATAAATCTACTTCTTTTTTGAAGCCTTTTTCTTTGCAGATTTTTTTGTAGGCTTTGGCTTTTTTTCGCTTGCTTCTTCCTTGCTTGACTCTGCTTTTTCGCCTTCTTCGAAAACTTCGCGTTTAAAGAGAACCACATCACGGATTTTGATTGAACAGGCCGTATTCAGTTCTGTTTTTGTGCTTGGATCGCTGATAATCGGCACATCAAAATAGTGGTATGATTTTTCGTAGCCTTCCGCATCGATTTCGACTTCAAACTCGAATTTGCGGCTTTCTCCTGATTTTTCGGCAGGAATAGGCCTTGCCCAGAAAGTGAAAGCCCCTTTAGTACTCTGGAAAGTCTGGGTTGGGTTTGCCCAAGTCATATCGACCATATCCACTGGCTTTCCGTCGAGTTTGAGAAGAATTTTTGCCCCGGAAATAGGCTCAAAGGTGCTTCCGTCAAGGAGGGTGCCTGTAAAAGTGGGAAAGTTGAAACTAGGGTTCTCTTCGAGATGAACTTCACATTCTTCCCTAGGGAGTGAATGGAAGGGGCGTTTTGTTGATGAGATAACGCGCATACCGTCCATTGCTACCGCAGAAATATCGGCTATGAGCTGATGGTCAGCAAAAATTTCGTTTGAATGAGTGACGCCACGGCCTGAGACTACATATCGTGGTGGAATTCTATTTAAAACATAACTTATTGTGTCAAGGCGGCAATTCTTACAATCACAAGTTAGCCAAGGTGCACTGCTTTTTTTGACTTGCTCATAGAGCGCATTTACTTCTGCCGTGACTAAGTCTTCCATCATGTTGTGTACATTCATAAAACATTCTCCAAAAAAAAGGTGTGCCCGAACAGAACACACCTTATTATAATTCATAAATTCTTTATAAGCAAATGAATTTATAGAGTATTTGGAGATTTTACCTTAGTTTCCGCCCTTTCGCGTGTAGGCAGCCAAGCCACCAGCCATGATGATTTTTGCTGAGCGGGCAGCTATGTCGTTCACACACTCAATCTCGGTCTTGCCGTTGATGAGGACTTTGAACGGCTTTCCGTTTTTGAGGGAATCGTCAAGGTCTTTGAGCTCAAGGGTATCTCCCTGCTGGATTTTGTCGTAGTCAGCCGGGTTTGCGAAAGTCATGGGTATGATGCCGTAGTTTATGAGGTTTGCCTTGTGGATTCGTGCAAAACTCTTTGTGATTACGGCACGAACTCCCAGGTACATAGGTCCGAGGGCTGCGTGCTCGCGGCTTGAACCCTGTCCGTAGTTTTCGCCGCCCACAACACAGCAGTCAGCGAATTTTGCTTCTTCGCTCCTGGTGTAGAAAGTTTCGTCCAGACGGGCCAGGGTGAATTTTGAAATCTCAGGAATGTTGCTTCGTAATGGAAGAACTTTTGCTCCGGCCGGCATGATGTCGTCGGTTGAGACATTGTCGCTTGCCTTGAGGCGGACCGGGAGGGAGAGATTTGACTTGTATTCACGGCAGGCAGGGCAGGGCTTGATGTTAGGTCCGCGAAGGATTTCGACTTTGCTAGCCTCGCTTTCAGGAAGCGGCGGGATAACCATGGCACGGTTTGTTGCGCAGTTTAAGACCATTGGGCTAGACAATCGAGGATCGTTTCCGTCAAGCATTGAGATTCTGACTCCTGTCTTGTAAGCCGGGTCTTCATAGCTCAAAGTTTCTGCTTCTGTGAAGACTCCTGTTACGGCTGCTGCTGCGGCTGTCTCAGGCGAAACGAGATATACATTTGCGTCGGCGGTACCGCTTCGGCCCTTGAAGTTACGGTTGAATGTTCGGAGAGTTACGCCCTCGCTGTTGGGAGCAAAGCCCTGGCCGATACAAGGACCGCAGGCAGATTCAAGGATGCGGAAACCAGCTTCGATTAAGTCCTCAAGGATTCCGGCTTTGCTTGCCATAAGAAGGGTAGTGCGGCTTCCCGGTGCGATTCCGGCCTCAACTCCTGGTGCTATGTGCTTTCCTTTTACGATTGCGGCAACAGATTCAAGGTCATCAAGAGAAGAGTTTGTGCAGCTTCCGATTACGACCTGGGTGACTTTTTTGCCGGCGAGGTTTTTAACGCTGTCGATTACATCAGGATTGTGAGGGCAGGCTGCCAGTGCGTGAAGCTCGTCCAGATTGATTTCAATCAATTTGTCATATTCGGCTCCCTCATCGGCCTTCTGCTCGCTCCAGTCGCTTCCCCGTCCCATTGACTCAAGGAAGCGCTTTGTAGAGGCGTCTGACGGGAAGATAGAGCAGGTGGCTCCAAGCTCCGCGCCCATGTTTGTAATTGTGGCTCTCTGGGGAACAGTGAGTTTTTCAACGCCCTCACCGAAGTATTCGTAGATTGCGCCTGTTCCGCCCTTTACGGTTTCGCGGCGGAGAACTTCAAGGATGATGTCCTTGGCACCGACGCCTTTCTTTAATTTGCCGGTGAGCTTTACGCCGAAGATTTTTGGCATGGGTGTGTGGAAAGCGCCTCCGCCCATAGCCACGGCCACATCAAGGCCGCCCGCACCGATTGCAATCATGCCGATTCCGCCGCCAGTGGGTGTGTGGCTGTCAGAGCCGAGAAGTGTTTTGCCCGGTTTTCCGAAAGACTCCAGGTGAACCTGATGGCAGATACCGTTACCCGGTCGGGAGAAATAAAGTCCGTATTTTGCTGCCACTGACTGCAAGTATCGGTGGTCGTCCATGTTCTTGAAGTCGGTCTGCAAGGTGTTGTGGTCGATGTATGAAACTGAAAGCTCTGTCTTTACGCGGGGAATTCCGATTGTCTCGAACTGTAAGTAAGCCATTGTTCCCGTAGCGTCCTGAGTGAGCGTCTGGTCAATGTGAATCGCGATGTCCTCGCCTCGTGGAATTGGTTTTCCCTTTTTGAAATCGATGTTGGGGCAGGCTTCTGGAACTATGTGTTCCTGCAAGATTTTTTCGGCAAGCGTAAGAGCCATTGTGTACCTCTAAAATTGAAAATATATACGAGGATTGTATGATAAATACTAATCCTTTTCAAGTTTTCCATCTTCGTTGACATGCCATGCAATTGTTTGCTGCGAATTCAATTAAAGAGGACGGAAAAATCTTTTCTTTGCCAGTTTTTTACTTCAAATCAGCCGATATATAAGGTATACTGAATTATGCGTCGCCTGTTGTTGACTTTGCATTTCATTTTTCTCTTGTTTTTTTTCTTCGCCTGCTCAAATAATTTGTCGGAGAATGACGGGTATGATGAGAATTCTACGCTTCGCTATCTTGCAAATGAACTAGACTCTGCGACCTTGTGGACTGAAGAACTTGAGGCTGAAAGGCTTACAGTCTCCGTTTCCTCTGTCGAAGGAATTTCTGCTCGTTTGAATCTTTCGCCTCTTATTGTGCTGGCAAGCCTTCCTTCCGGTTCAAGTAAAATTTTCCCCACGCTCGGCTCTTTCGGTTCTCTCGACACCAGCCTGATTTCAAAGCCTCTCCGTAGTATGCTTACATCATTTTCAGAAAGTATCGCCAGAAATGAAGATGCTGATTCTTTTTTTGAAAAAGAATGCCTTTATTCGCTGGCGATTTTTTATTCTGATTTTGAGAGGATTTTTTCTTCTTGCTTTGATTTTAATGATTCTTCCAAAAAACAGTTTTTCTCAAAATTCGTGTTGGGAGAACCTTTTTTAGATGGTGTTTATTATGAAGTTCCAATTAAGTTTTTTGCACCGGAGGCGACCTTAACCCTCTGCGTTTTTTGTTTCGAGAAGGCTGGTAACTGGCAGATTGACCAAGTTCAAATAGCCGATTGGGAGATTCTCAATGGAAAAAAATGAACTCACCGGCATTGAGAGACAGCTTGTGCTCGAATATCTAATGGATGGCAACGCTCCTCTTACCCTGTCTCTTCAAAATGAAAATCTCCCGGAAAAAAAATCGGAATCCCTTTCCGTGACTTTCCCGGTAGCTCTTCGCTCCGAACAAATGAAAGTGCTAGGTGAGGGGATTATTCTTCTTAGAAATACTGGAAGTGCGGTAGAGTCTTTTTTTGGGAAAAATGTCAGGGTTCAGTTTTATTTTAACAAACTTGCCCTTTATTTTGACACAAGGGTTCAGCGTGCTTCGACCGGACTTGCCCTTGTGATTCCTTCTGTAATCCACAAGCTTCCTGATGAGATTCCTGAAAGCCGCTCAGGATTTTCTGTTACTGTGTACTATGAGTCTTCTGCGCAGAATGGCATGAATAAGAGTCAGAAGACGGATATTCTCTGTGATTTTGATGAAAATTACCCCCTGTTTACAAAAAATGATTATAAAAAGGTCGTTCAGAGATATCTTTCGGAGAAAAACGCGGAAAAAAACGAGAATATTGCCGAGCGGATTCACGCACCTAAGGTTATTTATGTTGATTCTTCAAGGATTGTCTTTGCCGCAAAAAAAACTGATATGCCGCTTGCTTCCGGCTGTGAATATGCCCTTCTTCTTTGTTTTCCTATTACGGGGCCCATTAAGCAAAGAAAAGTCTATGTCTCCTGTGTCGTTGATGATATGTTCGAAAGTTATGAGAGGGATAAGCTTTGCGCCTGTGCAAAAATATCTTCAATCCGGGAAGAGGATGTCCGCTTCTTAGATGATAAAATGCAACAATGAATACAGTGATTTTTTCTTATATTATAGACTAAAACAAAACAGACTGATAAAATAAATTCCATGTTATCAAATGCAGGATTGCACTTACAGACCTTATTTTCTAGTCCCGTTTTTTTAGCATGTGTGTTCAGTTGGTTGTGCGCGCAATTCATCAAGGCTATTATCAAGCTTTTTTCGGGGAATGTTCACAGTTTGTCGGAGCTCTTTGAGCTTCTTTTTTGGAGAACAGGGAGTATGCCGTCAAGCCATTCTTCAATAACGGCCTGTCTTTGTACAACAATCGGTTACCGTTCCGGCATTGATTCTGATGTTTTTATTCTTGCCTGCGTTTTTTATCTTGTTACGATTCGTGATGCGGTCGGTGTGCGCCGGGCCAATGGAATGCAGGCTCGCCGCCTCAACGAAATAGGCGAACTCCTTAAAGAAAAGGGCATGTTGGAGAATTACAAAAAACTAAAGGAAGTAAATGGTCACTCTCCGATGGAAGCCTTTGTCGGAAGTCTTCTTGGTTTTTTCATCGGAATTGCCTTCTGCGTGCTGTAAATTAAATTTGGGTGGGGATAAGCTTAAAAATGAAATTTGAGTCGAAACATATCATTCCGATTGTCATTTCTGTAATAAGTCTTTTTTTGCTCTGTCAGTTTCGTTCTCTTCCGGTAAGTCAGTTTTGGAAGGGCTACCGTGTGCTTTATGTTTACACGGAAGAACTTACTGAACCTGATATCCTCGCTATCCTTGAGAAAAACGGCTGCTCTTCTGTCATCTCTTATGGACGCCAGCGTCTTCCGATTGTTTCTTCTATTTCGCCAGTTCAGGTTCAGGATGAGAATTCCTACATTTATCGTCGTTCTGCTTTTTTTACCGACAGAGCGCAAAAGGCTCAGGTCTTTTATATTCCAGAAAATCAAAGTAGCCAGCTTGACCGCTCGATCCGGGAATTGGCGGCTTTTAAGTCTACGAATGCCGGCACGGACGGCAAAAGTTCCTTTCCCTGGATTGCTCCGGTTATCTGTCTTCTTTTCTTTGTGCTTCTTGTCTTTTTTTCAAACGAAAGAATTCTCTTCACGGCTGGAACTGCATTTTTTGTCATTCTGGCATTTTCCCGCCCCTTGTACACGGTCTCTGCTGCCTCGTCTTTCTATTTATTCGCTTTCTTTATTTTCCATAGAATCTGGGGACGCAAGGATTTTTTGAAAATCGCCATGAACAGTCCCGCGATTTTGTTGTTTTCGATTTTTCCTGTGCTGGGGCTTTTGCTTTCTTCTCCCTTGCATTCTCTTTTTTATATTATTGCGGCCGCTGGAGCGGTCAGCCTTGTATACCTTTACTCGCTTTTTGAGCAGGAGCGAGAGGCCCGCTATCCGTTCAAGCCTCTTCTCATCAGAAGTGCGCGTATGATTCCCCTGTTCGGCCGGCTTGGAATCCGCCTGCTTGGCGCCCTTCTTGTTTCTCTCTGCATTCTCTCTTTCTGCTTTAAGCTTTCTGGTAATGTGTCATCGATTGCCTCTTCAGCGACAATGCCATCCCTTCCTGCTCCTGTAAGTCGGGGAGATTCTGAAATTGTTCAGTTGTCTGATTTTATTTCCTGGACTTGGAATTCGGTTACTTTCCCCTACAGAAAAATCGGTGATTTTGAATGGAAAGAACCTTCTGAAGGTGAGGTTGTCTCAATTACAGATTACCGCGAAGAGAACGGCAGGATCCTTGCCGCAAATAATCCGGCTTTCGTTTATAATTCTGAATTCCGGGAATCAATTTATAAAGCCGTTGAAAAACTTGAGTATCCTGCCCTTGAGAAGATGATGCTTAGACAAGGGAAAAATGCCCGTTTTGGCTATGCCCGCAATGCCTCATCGTCTTCATCGGAGAGGTTTGGCTTGATTTTGCTCCTTATTTTCATTGCAGTTCCAGCCGCATTTGGAATCCATTACATTATGGGAAGAAAACGCTATGGTCTCAGCATCTAATTTTATTTCTGTCGATAAAGATTTGCTTTCCTCTTCAGTGAACGGCTTTCTGCCAAAAGTAGCCGTAATTCCGCTTTCTGAGGATGATACGGAAGGTCTCGAAGTTCTCGTTCGTGAAGGCGACCGTGTAAAAGAAGGTGATGTCATTGCAAAAACTAAAGGTTTGCATATCCACTCTTCTGTGCCTGGAATCGTACAAAAAATAAAGCAGATGCAGTACAGTAACGGAAAGCAGGGCTTGTGTGCCTTTGTTGCCCTGAACGGTGCTTTCTCATATCTTGGAAAAAAATCTGTAGCTCAGGAATGGCAGTCCTATGAATCTCAGACGATTCTTTTTCTCCTGCGTGAAGCCGGAGTGGTGAATTCCTTCGGAAAACTGATTCCGATTGCCACGCAAATAAAAAAGACAAAAAATGCAAATAGTTCTGCTGTCGTTGTTCGGCTTTTTGACTGTGACCCAAGTTTTGTCACAGAGTCTTTTATGGCCTCTAATTATCTCGCCGAAGTCCTTGAGGGCACTGGCATTATAGCGCGCGCTTTCGGCGTAAAATCTGTGATTCTCGCATATTCTGTCACCGATAAGAATAATTTAAAAGACAGAATCGATTCTTTGCTTGCAGAAAGAGCATTTGCTCTTTTCGGTGCGGACACTGACTTTTCTTGCATAGGAATTGATACGAAAAAGTACCCTGCAGGGACAATGCATGATATAACGGCTGCTGTCAAAAAGGCAAATAAATCTGAATCTGTCGAAAAACTTGGTAAAAAAGATTTGTTTGTCGATTCTTGTACTTCCTTGAATGCCTATAATGCTGTTGCGCTCCGCAAACCGCTTGTATCGACTTTCGTGCATGTGACAGGAGATTGTTTGAATTCTGCGGCTATGCTTAATGTTCGCGTTGGAACTCCGCTTAGAGATATAGTGGAGCAGTGTGGCGGCTTTAAGCGGGAACTTTCAAAAATCATCATCAACGGAATTGTTTCTGGAAAGGCGGTAAGCAGTCTTGATATTCCTGTGAGCAGGGGAATGAAGTCCGTGGAGTTTGTTCCTGCCCGTCAAGTTACTTTTCAGTGCGGAGAGAATTGCGTTCGCTGCGGAAACTGTCGCAAAATCTGTCCGGTTCATTTGTGGCCCGGAAATTTATTCAGAATTGCTCATCTTTCCAGTCTTGAAAACGCATGCGAAGCCGACAAAAATGCCTATAAGTCTGTAATTTTGTGCAGCGAGTGCGGATTGTGTAACGCGGTATGTTCGTCACGGCTTCCGCTTGTCCAGACCATTTCAATCTTAAAGGATTCTTACCATGAAGAATAACGAACATCTTTATTCATCCGTTTTTTTAAGTCCCTTCTCTTATTTGCGGCCATCCGTAAGAACAGAGGCTTATATCGTTCTTTCATTGCTTCTTCTTCAGCTTGTGATGCTTTTTGTTACAAAGAGTTTTGCATCAGTAGGAATTGTCTTGTCTTCTTTGCTGGCTTCTTATGCGGTGGATTTTATCAATAAAGAAAAAAATTACCGCAGTTCTTTTGTCATAATGGCAAGCTCAATTCGCGGTCTTATGATAGGACTTATGCTTCCGTCGGGATTTCCTCCCTTGGCGGTCTTTTTTGTCAGTTTTTCCGTTCTGTTTTTCAATAAATATACGCTCGGCGGATTTGCGAATTCTTGGGTGAATCCTGTCGCACTTACGGTTGCAGTTTGCTGGTTTATCGGAACTAGTTTTTTCCCTTCTTTTGAGATTCCTTTTGAAACCTTGCAATCAAAGAATATTGCCTTGTCTCTTATAAAAAACGGAACTTTCCCGCTTAATTCTTTTGATGTTGCTGTCACTAATTTTTTGAACAAAAGGCTTTTCGCATTTTTTGGAGTTTCTATTCCTGAAGGTTATTTTTCTCTCTTATGGGATTCACACGCAAATATTCCCGCATTCCGTTTTAATCTGCTCACATTGCTTTCATCGATTATTTTACTGGGAACTGATGTCTTGCCTGCGATTATTCCCGGTGTTTTCTTGCTGACTTATGGACTCCTGGTAAAAGTTGCCCTGCCTTTTTTCTATAGCGGAACTGTTTTTCAGGGCGATGTAATCCTTGCCTTGCTTTCAAGCGGAACACTTTTCTGTACATTCTTTATGCTTCAGTGGCATGGTACGACACCTTTCACAAATCGAGGAAAAACATTATACGGACTTTTTGCCGGAATTCTTGCCTTTTTTATTCTTGGAATCGGGCTTTCACCGGCAGGCTATGTCTTTATCATTCTTGTCACCAATATTTTTTCTCTTTTTGTCCAAAGCGTTGAGAATCATTTCTTCAAAGAATATACGGCTTCTGTCTTGCTGGAGCAGGCAAAGGCTGTAAGGGAGGGATTCGATGCATAAATTTAATATCAAAGCCGAAACGAAAAAAAATCTTATTGTTTTTTCCACTTTTTTCGGAATCATCATCGCCTTTACTGTTCTCCTTGTTATTTTCACTTTAATCGCGCGGAATTCATGGAAGAATGGGCTTGCCATAGAAATGCAGAGAGTTCTTGATTCATACCCGGAGGCTACATACACTGTGAGCCGAAACCTTCAGTTAGATTCTGCCCTTTCCTCAAATGTCGCAGTTTATTCTTTGCTTAAAAAAGATGAAAGAAAGAATCAAATGTACTACGGCATAATAGTCCGTATTCCTTCATTGCTGGGGCCTTTGCCTGCAGTGTTCATTTATAATGAAAATTCCGGAGTTTCTTTTGTCGGGTATGCAATTGATAATGGAAAAGCAGAGGCGATTGTTGAAAAGCAAATTTCCAGCACTATTATGAATTACTGGGAAGACATGATACCTAAAATCATAAAGAAAACTTCGTCGTACTAAGGAAAGACTGATGATTGACAATAAAAAAATCTATTTGTATATCGCAACGAATCTCGCACTTTTGATACCTGTTCCAGGCCGTTTTGCTTACGCCCTGATTCTCCTTGTTATTTTTAATATTCAGACGGCATGTATGACTCTTATTTTCCACGGAATTTATCATGTTAATCTGGCGAATATGCGGAATGCGATTCTTTCACTCGCTGTTATTGCGATTACCATTTTCTGCAAGCAACTTCTGGTGATTTTTTGTCCTGTCGCAGCTCTTACTTTGGGATATTGCATATTTCTTCCGGCGCTGGCATCTGTAATCATTGAATTTTTCTTTTTGAATTATGATTACGGACTCAAAAATCATCTTCGCTCAAACATGAAAAAATCTTACTTTATTACACTTTTTGCCCTTGTTTTTTTCCTCATCCGTGACATTTTTGGTTATGGAACGCTTACATTTCCTGGCTGGAAGCATTTGATTGTAATTCATTTTCCCTACAATACGAATTCGGCCTACGCCAGTTCATTTATAGCTACTATTCCAGGAAGTTTGGTTCTTATTTCGGCTCTTCTGGCTTTGTACATTTTCTTGTTGCGTAAACTTCGTATATTTGCGAATTCTCCGGTAAATCACTTTGGCGAGGAGTTGCGATAATTATGTTTGCTACCATTATATATTACCTTTTGTCTGCTTCTGCGGTTCTTTTTTACGGTATTGGCATAAACAAATCAATTTCCCATGATGATTCTTTTTCTTCCTCTTTTTTGACTTGCTTTAAGTCAGTTTTTGCCGCATCTTCTACGACCTCGGTGAGTTATCTTTTGATAAACTGGCTTCTTGTTCCGGTCAATTTAACAGAGCTTTTTCCTTTTGTGGCGACTTTGATTTTTATTCTTTTTTCAACTCTTACGGAAATATTTATCGGGGTGGGAATTCGTCAGTCTCCTATAGATTTTTCAATTCCTCTTCTCAGCGTATTCCTCGCTCTTTTTGAGGGAATTTCACTTGGTTCCGCCGTGATAATTTCAGCTACAAGCATCGTTTCCTTTTATCTTATGGTTTTGGTTTTCCATTGTGTGCGTCAGAGAGTCAGTTTTTATACGGTCGAGGGCGGATTAAAGATTTATTGCGTATTCCTTTTGTGCCTTGCCGTTGTGATGATCGCAATCTGCGGTGTTAATGTCTCTTGGTTTAATTTGTATCTTGGAGGTGGTGCGAAATGATTTTATCTCTTTTCTTTCTTTTTCTTATGCTTTTGCTTATTTCAGGTGCTATTTTCTACCTTTTTTGTTTTTTCCTTCCTGCTTTGCGCCTTAAATACGAGGGAATCTCAAATATGCTTTCGACAGAGCTGCATTTTTCTTCGGACTTGGACTATCCCACTGTTGAGCCTGATTTTGAAAAAGTCGCTGTGGTAGAAAAGCCTTCAAATCTTGACTTGCAGAAGCGGCTGATTTACAAAGGTGAGAAAAATTGCCGTCTCCTTTTTGATATTTATTCATCAGAGTATAAGTCAAGCAAAGTCTGTATTGGCTACGGCGATTGTGTAAAAGTTTGTCCTCAGCAGGCTATTTCTGTCCGCGATAACTGGGCAGAAATTTCTCCGGCCTGCAATGGTTGCGGAAAATGTCTCTCTTATTGTCCTGTGAATTTGATTCGCCTTGAGCCTTATGTGAAAAAAAATGAGGAAGTTAATAAAAAAGGGTTTAAATTCTGGAGCGTATGGTATAAACTCTTGGGTGGTGGGATAAAGGTTTATTAGTTTTTTATGAAAGTTCTGAACATTTGTTTTTATGTAACAGGAACCTCATCTATCCTTTCTCATCAAGATGATTTCGAGCAAAAATACCAGCATATCTATAAAGATATTGTTTCTTTTTTGTTTGAGCAGAAAAATGCCTGTTTTTCTATTTCTCTGTCAGGGCAGTTGCTTTCATGGATAGGTCGCGAGCATTCAGAATTCACCCAGTTGCTTTCAAAACTTTCCAGCCAAAAACAAGCTGAGCTCCTTGGCGGTGGCTATTACAATCCTTTGTTCCCGCTTCTTTTTTCACAGGACAGGACTGGTCAGATTGAGCTTATGACATCGGAACTTCGCCGTTATATCGGCAAGCGCCCCCGCGGAATGACCGTCTCTCACTCTATTTGGGACAATAACCTTATTCCTTGTTTTCAGTCATGCGGAATGGAATATGTTTTTTTGGACAGTTCTCTCATTCCCAAAGAAAAACAAAGTTATCTTCCGCTTTTGGTGACAGAGCAGGGGAAAAGCCTTTCCGTGATAGCTGTGAGCCGCGAATTTATTCCGAATATGCTTATCGCGCCGAGGGAATATTTGCGCAATCTTTTTGATACGGTGAATTATCTCACGAAAGATGATTCATACAATATGCTTACTGAAGAGCGGGTCGTTGCGATTAAAATTGATGAGAATCAGTTTAAGAAGCTTTATGAATCAAAATGGCTTTCTAAACTTTTTTCTGCCGTTCAGGAATTCTTCCCGGATTCTATAAAAATCACTACGCCTTTGGAATTTTTACATCGTTCCGAAACAAGAATTCCTTCGTATATTCCAGCAGGAATTCAAAGTGATGTAGCGAAATGGGCAAAACGCCCCTACGAAGAGTCAACAGGAATACCATTTTTCCAGCCAACGATTTTTGATTTTTTGCTCACATATCCGCAGAACAAAGCCCTCTACAACAGAATGCTCTATATTTCTTTGCTTATAAATCAGTGTAAAGGAGATAAGATTCGAAAAAAGGTTGCCCGCGAGAAATTATGGGTTGCTCAGAGCGGTGAGGCTTATGTCTGTGACCCGGACGGTGTTTTTGCAAACAGCGCTGTCCGCCAGCTTGCATACAGAAATCTTACTGAAGCAGAAAAACTTGTCCGCGAAGCGCAGAACGGTGATTTTAAGGAAACTGTTTCAAGCTATGACTATAACGGCGACGGTTTTAATGAATATATCTGTGCAATGAAACAGTACAATGCTTGTATTTCTCCAAATGGAGCGCAGATTTCTGAACTTGATATTATTCACAATACTGGAAATTATGCTGATTCTCCCAGCCGAATCAAGCAATTTGACAAAGTAGACGACAAATATCATCGTGGAATTTTTATCGACCATCTTTTCTCATTGGATGAATTCTCTGATTATCGGCGTGGTGCTCCCACAGGGAACGGTGTTTTTTCTCAGGTTATTTTCCGTCAGCTTGATTTTGATGCTCACCGTCATGAAATAAAGTTTTCAGGAACTGGCACTTATTCTCCGATTCAGGCTTCTATCACCCTTATAAAAAAATATATTGCGAATTCAACTGGCTTTACTATTCAGTACATTCTAAAAAATGACAGTCCCTTCGATCTAAAGGGTGTTTTTGTAGTTGAATCGAATTATGCTCAGACTGATTTTTCTTCCGTTAAGGCAAATTCTTACAGGGTCGCGCTAATTTCTGCCGATGAAAAAAATGAAATAGAAATGAAGGATTCGCCGCGTTTTACAAAAAGAGTCACCGATATCCAGATTACAGATGCGTCAAATGATATTTCATTTGTCTACACTCCGAATGATCCTTGTGATTTTGTTTGTATGCCCATTATTTTCCGACGACCTTCAACATCAAACGATACTCCGACTGTCTCTGGAAATGTTTTTGTGGCTTCCTTGTGCTGGAATATTGAGCTTGAGGCAGGGAAGGAAATCGAAAAGAATATTACTTACACGATTACCATTCCCAAAAAACGAAGCAAGAAAAAGGCTTAAAAATACTCCGCTGAACTTCAGGCTTCGATTCCGCCCTGAGAAAGCTGGAGATACATCTGGTCTGCCAGGCCGAATCCCGCATTTTTGGTCATCATCGTGGCATACTCGTCGTAGAGCATATCCTCGTACATGTTTTTTGCGTAGCTTGATTCGCCGTCCGCTTTCATCACGGTTTTTCTCATTGATGAGAGCATCATTTTGACCACATAAGATTCCATCTCAAGGGATTTTTCGTAGAGTTTTGATGTCCGGTCGATTTCTCTTGGTGCGACATGGGGATTTGCCTGATTTGCGGCGGCTCCCTGAGGCAGGGCGTGTTTGTCGCTTTCGGCCATGAAGCTTCCTGTAAAGCCTGATGTCCAGTCTCCGTTCAAGCGGCCGTCATAAGAAGTTTGTGAGGAAGAAAGATTTTTACCGACTCCGGCATTTTCGTTTTTAGCGAGGGATTTAGCCTCATTCACAAGGGCGTCGAATTTTCCCTTTTCAGAAGAAATCTTAGCGCTAAGAGAAGCGCCTTCGCCTTTAGTAATTGCCGAAATACCGCCGATTGTCATATTAAATCCCCTTCATTTTTTGACGCAGATTCACACAGATACACGCGGATATATATAATCTGTGTTCATCTGCGTTTATCCGCGTCTAAATTCTAATTATCTCTTAAGATTTACTGCCGTTGAGAGCATTGAGTCTGTGGTCTGGATGGCCTTTGAGTTGAACTCGTAGGCTCTCTGGGCAACAATCATCTGAACCATTTCGTTTACTACGCTTACATTCGACATTTCGACGAATTTGTGCTTGGTTACGCCGAAGCCCTCAAAGCCCGGCCGGCCCGCGATTGCCTCGCCTGAAGCGTTCGTAACCTTGAAAAGATTGTCGCCGACGGCTTCAAGCCCCGCGTTGTTAGGGAAGCGGTAAAGCTCAAGCTGGGCTACATCCACAGGGTCGTCCTGACCGAAAATCTTCACTGAGACGCGGCCTGTGTCGTCAATGGTAAGGGTGTGAATGTCGTAGCCTTCCGGCATGATTACCTCAGGCTGAACGCGGAGTCCGTTTGAAGTGACCAGCTGACCGTTCATGTCGATTTTGAAAGTGCCGTCTCTTGTGTAGGCGTAGCTTCCGTCATACTGCATTACGCGGAAAAATCCGTCGCCTACGACAGCTACATCAGTGTCAACGCCTGTGGCCTGGAGAGAACCTTGTGAGAAGACGCGCTGGGTTGCCGCGACTTTCGTACCCGCACCCTGCTGGATTCCGACCGGGGTAACGGTATCTTCTGTCGCCGGAGTTCCCGCCAGTTTCACATTCTGATAGATAAGATCTTCGAACTCAACTCGCTGCTGTTTGAATCCAGTTGTGTTGACATTTGAGAGGTTGTTTGAAATCGTGTCAAGATTCTGCTGCTGACCGTTCATACCTGTTGCTGCTGTCCAAAGACTTCTTACCATATTTTTCTCCATTCCACGCTCATGGCGTTTGTTCTGATATTATGATTATCGGAATGTGAAAGAGAAATTTAACGGTGAATTTTTGAATTCCTCTATTTTTTATATCCTTTACTTTTTTACTTAATATGTTAGAATGTGCAATGAAAAATTTATCTGTTGAGGTGCGTATGAAAAAGAAAAATTTATCCCTTAGGTTTGGAATACGGCTTGGAGTTGAGATTGTTGTCTTAATCTCAGTATTAGCTTTTGCTACGATATTAGCAGTGCGAAAGGGTACTGAAAAAACTTATATTTCTTCTACTACAGAACTGATTCAGGCGGAGGTTCAGGGCTTGAGTTATCGTAATTCAAAATTCATGCAACAGCTCCGCATGTACACTATGGCAGATCCTGTTCAGTTTGGTGAGGGAAAAGAGGCTTTGGTAAAGTGGATTGTTGCCCACCGTAAAATCCGCAGCTCTGATTTTAAAGAAATAGCCTTCTGTGATTATGAGACGGGAATCGCTACAAATGATGAGGGCGAGACTAGTGATGTTTCTGGCACGGAATATTTTCAGTTCATGAAGAACGGCGGAAAATCCCAGTATATAAGTAATCCTGTCGGAACAAGCAATGAAGATGCGGCCTATTATGTCTGCAAGTCAGTGAGCATTAATAAAAAGGCAATCGGCTTTATTGCTGGAGCTGTTTCTCATTCCCGTCTGTCAGAAGCTATTGACGCAATTAAAGTGGGCGAGAACGGCTATGCTATTCTGCTTGCCGGGGACGGAACTATTATGTCCTTCCCAAATCACGAAATAGTCATGAGGGAAAATTTTACCCGGATTAATGCCGAATATAAGGGTCTTCCGGAAATTGCCAGGTCGATGGTTGCCGGTGAAAGCGGAACCGGCTGGGTTTATGCTCCGTCAGGTGATGAGCTTATGGTCTACTCGCCTGTAAACGGCACTCCCTGGAGCATGGCGATTTGCGTTCCTTCTGCTCAGGTTTATGAGACAAGCCGTTCCCTTGCATTTATCATGTTTGCTTTTGCCCTGGGAATTGCCCTTGTTTTGATTTTGACATCTGGAATTTCCGTCTACCGCATGTTAAAGCCTCTCCGTATCCTCGACAAGAATCTTAACGGAATCGCTTCTGGAAACGCAGACCTTACCCAGCGAATCAAAGTTCATTCAAATGATGATATCGGTTCTGTTTCTGGCGGATTCAACACTTTCGTCGAAAAATTGCAGAATATCATGAAGGATGTTAAGTCTTCCCGAAATGATTTGAGTGAGGCGGGAAGTGAGATGCAGGAGGGAATTGCGGAAAATACCCGTTCTGTTTCTGATATTCTTGCCAATATCGACAGCGTACAGAATCAAATCGGTCATCAGTCGGCCAGCGTTGACGAGACGGCAGGGGCTGTGAACGAAATCGCCTCAAATATTGAGTCATTGGAGCGCATGATTGATACCCAGTCCCGCGGTGTGAGCGAGGCTTCAACGGCAGTAGAAGAGATGATTGGAAATATCTCAAGCGTCAATCAGTCTGTGGCTAAAATGGCCAACTCATTTGAAATGCTTGAAAACCGGGCAAAAACCGGAAACGAAAAACAGAACGAAATGAGCGAGCGAATCGTAGAGATTGAACGGCAGTCTGTCATGCTGCAGGAAGCAAATGCGGCAATCGCAACAATCGCCGAGCAGACAAACCTTCTGGCCATGAATGCGGCTATCGAAGCGGCTCACGCAGGCGAGGCGGGCAAGGGCTTTTCTGTCGTCGCCGATGAAATCCGCAAGCTTTCTGAAACCAGTGCAGTCCAGTCAAAGACAATTGGCGATCAGCTGAACAAAATCAAGGCTTCTATCGAATCAGTGGTTTCTGCCTCAGAGGAGACCAGTGCGACCTTCACTTCTGTCTCAGACGGCATTAAAGAAACCGACCAGCTGGTGCGCCAGATTAAGAGTGCCATGGAAGAGCAGCAGGAAGGCAGCAAGCAGATTGTGGACGCCCTCCGCAACATGAGTGACAGCACGGCCGAAGTCAAAACGGCAAGCGCGGAAATGAGCGAGGGCAATAAGCAGATTCTTGAGGAAGTCCGCCGCTTAAAGGACGCTACAGGAGTCATGAAAGACAGCGTCATGCTCATGAGTTCAAGCGCAATAAAAATCCGCGAAACAGGTAGCGCATTGGGCTCGATTTCTGATAAAATGAAGCAGTCAATCAGTCAAATCGGAAATCAAATCGATAATTTCCAGGTTTAAAAATAAACCACAGGAAGTAGGAAAAAAATGGCAGAATATAAGTTCCCAAGTGAATTTTCGGGAGTTCATTTTCATTTTGTCGGAATCAAGGGCACGGGAATGGTCGCCCTTGTTGAGATTTTACATGCCCGCGGGGCCGTCATCACTGGAAGCGATGTCTCAGAGCGTTTTTACACGGACGAAATTCTTGAAAAGGTGGGAATTTCAGCCCTGCCTTTCTCAGAGAAGAACATCACCGACAGCGTGCAGTTCGTGATTTACTCAAGCGCCTATTCGGTGGAAAAAAATCCCGACCTTATCGAGGCAAAAAAGCGCGGTTTGCCCATGATGCTTTATTCTGAAGCCTTGGGAGCGGTGAGCAGCACTTCTTATTCCTGCGGTGTTTGCGGCGTTCACGGAAAAACCACCACCACCGGCTTGGTCGGCACTCTCTTAAAAGAACTTCCCCTGAATTCTCAGGTTCTGGCAGGCTCTATTATCAAGAGCTTCGGGGATTCCTGCGTTATGACAAAAGGACACGAGTATTTTGTGGCCGAGACCTGTGAGTATCAGAGGCATTTCATGGCCTTTGAGCCAAAAAAAATCATTCTTACCAGCGTTGAGAGCGACCATCAGGATTATTATCCAACTTACGAGGATATACGCTCGGCTTTCGTTGACTATATCTGCAAATTGCCTCAGGGCGGGCAGGTCATTTACTGTGCCGATGACATGGGAGCCTGTCAGGCAATTTCTCTGGCAAAAGAAAAACGAAGCGACATACTTGCCATTCCTTACGGCGAAAAGGCAGAGGGCGATTACAAGCTCACTTTCGGCCGGGTCGAGAACGGCAGCCATTATTTTACGCTTGCGGCTTTAGGCGAGTGTGCGATTTGCGTTCCCGGCGACCACAATGTTCGTAACGCGGCGGCGGCTCTGGCTCTCTCATGTGAGCTTTTAAAGAGCGCGGGCAAAAATCCAAAAGACTATATCGAAGACTTAAAGCGCGGTCTTAGAAATTTTGCCGGCGGAAAGAGGCGCAGTGAAATAGTCGGTCGGGCAAAGACTCCTCTCGGTCAGGATGTGATTTTCATTGACGATTACGGCCACCATCCCACGGCCATAAAAACGACTCTTGCAGGTTTTAAGGAATTTTACAAGAATCACAAAATAATCGTGGATTTCATGAGCCACACATACACGAGAACGGCTGCTTTGCTTGAGGAATTCGCCTCATCTTTTGATTCTGCTGATAAAGTCATTATCAACAAGATTTACGGAAGCGCAAGGGAAGACGCCAGCGCGGCAAAAGTCACCGGAGAGATTCTGGCAGACCATGCCAAAAAATATCACGGCGATGTCACTTATGCCGGTGAATTCGATCAGGCGGTGGAAGTCGGTCTTTCTTTCCTGTCTGCCCCCAGCGGAAAAGATTTCCCTGACGGCTATGTCTTCGTGACTATGGGAGCCGGCGACAACTGGAAGGTGGGTGAAAAAATTCTGAAAAAACTTCAAAATAAGTGATTTTTATTGAAATATGAAAAATATCAATTATAATGTGCTTATAAATGAAAATTCCTTACAGAAAGGAGATACTATGAAAATCGTAAAAAAAATATTTGTTTCTGCCGTCTTGTTCGCGGCATTTACTTCTTATTCATTTGCTGATTCTGCGTCAGACTATGCAGCTGAGTATAATCCTTCCTATATCGCTGTCTTTAATTCAGGACTTACGGATTTTTCTGAGAATCTTGCCCTTGCAGTTCCACAGGCCGCCGTTCAGCAGAATGTTTATGCGGATGCCTTCATAGGTAAATTGTTTCCGGCAGTTCCTCCTCATTTTGCCTTTGGTATTAACGCAGGCGCAACCCACTTGAATACGGAAGGGCTTGCAAAAGCCGCCGATAAGCTGGGAATCAGCGGAGTCAAAAATTCTTATTTTTTTCCTGTTTTGAATGCAGATATTCGTGTTGGCGGAGCGATACTTCCATTTGATGTCGGTCTTTCCTTCATGACTTTGGATATTAACAACATCAGTTTTTCAGATGTTGATGTAGGGGTTGAATTCTTTACGATTGCCGCTGATGTCCGATACGCTCTCATTGAAGACGGGCTTGTTACACCAGGACTTTCCATAGGATTGGGATATTCCTACAATAAAGGCGCTTTCTCTGTAAGTCAGGATAATGCAGAGGCGAGTGTTGATTATGATGTTCAGACTTTGTATGGTCAGATTCAAGTTTCAAAAGCCTTTAATATTCCTGTTGCGCGAATTGGTTTTACTCCTTTCTTGGGCTTCCGGGGAATCGTCTCTAAATACAGCAACGACTGGAGCTGGAAATTCAAAGGTGATTATCTAACAGAAATCAGTAGTACAGCCTATCCCACTTCAGGAAAGGGAACTGTATCATCTGATAACTTCGGAGGATTTCAGCCTCAGATTTATGGCGGTCTTGGCTTCAATTTTGTATTCATGCAGCTTACCGCAAGTGCCTGTGCCGACCTTCGCCATCTTGGAGGTGACACAAGCATTTGGAGTGGAGCTTTGAGCCTTCGCTTCAAGATGTAGTTTTAATTGTATATTCTCTAAAACTGTGTCATAATGAGCCATGTCGGAGTCTTTTGATTCTGATATGGCTTTTTTTTGTAGGGAATAAAATGAAAAAATCAGAAAATACATTCGTTTTTGCCGGCGGAGGAACTGGCGGTCACATTTATCCGGGGCTTGCCGTCGCTGACGAGCTTCGTTCTCTCGCCTCAAAGCAGAATAAACAAATAAAAATCATCTGGCTGGGAAATTCCAGCGGCATGGACAAGGATTTGGTGGAAAAATCCGGCTCCATTGACACTTTTATCGGAATCCCCAGCGGAAAGTTGCGCCGCAATTTCTCCCTTAAAAATTTCACCGATCTTTTTAAGATTTTCGCAGGTCTCGTAAAGTCATTTTTTGTGTTGGCTAAAATCAAGCCGGCCGTGCTTTTCTCAAAGGGCGGATTTGTCAGCGTTCCCCCTTGTATGGCGGCTTCTCTTTTAAAAATCCCGGTTTTCACCCATGAGTGCGATTTTACGCCTGGGCTTGCCACAAGACTGAATTCAAAATTCGCCACAAAAATCCTTCTTTCCTACGAAGAGACCAAAAAATATCTCGGTGAGGCAAAGGCAAAAAAAGCTCTCGTTACGGGAAATCCTGTGCGTCCGGTCTTTTACTCCACGAATCCCGAAAACGGTAAAAAATTCCTCTTTGAGGGCAGGTCTGATTACAATCCCCAAAAGCCAATTCTTCTCGTTCTGGGAGGAAGTCTGGGCGCCCATCAGATTAACCTGCTCGTTTCCGAAAACCTTGACTGGCTTACACAGCGATTTAATGTCGTCCATCAGTGCGGGGCAAGGGACGCGGACTCAATGCCGCAAAATCACGAGGGCTATTTCCTCCATCCTTTCATTTACAAGGAGATGAGCGATGTCATTTCCTCTGCCGACATAATCTTAAGCCGGGCGGGTGCCAACTCAATCTGGGAAGCCTCCGTTCTCGGTAAGCCCATGGTCCTGATTCCTCTCTGCGGAAGCGGAACCAGGGGAGACCAAGTCGATAATGCTAAATTCTTTGAGGAGAAGGGGGCGGCTCTCCTTCTTTTGGGCGGTGAGGCCGATTCCGAGCATTTAAAAGCCGCTCTCGAAAAAATGAGCGATTCGGCTTTCCTCATGAATGCAAGCCTTGCCTCAAAATCCCTTTCAGAAGGAAAACGCCCCGCTCAAAAAATCGCTGAAATCGTCTGGGAAGAGTCTCTGGGGGGTGAAAAATGACCTTTACTTTCATCGACATTGTTTTTTTGATTATAATCGCAGCTTTTGCTTTCGTCGCAATGATTCACGGTCTCATTAAGGAATTGTTCGGAAAACTCGCCGTGATTGCAGGCGTGGTGGCGGGATTCTATTTCTGCGGTATGCTGGCTCCCCACATCGAAAAAATCATCAAGATTCCAGCCGTGGACATAGTTCTTGCCTTTATTCTGATATTCATCACGGCCTTTCTCATTGTCAAAATCATTCAGATTATCGTGGGCGCGATTTTCTCCGGCGAAATCATGAAGAGCCTTGACCGTGTTTTGGGCTTGGCTTTCGGAGCTCTTGAAGGGCTTTTAATCGTTTCTTGTATTTTGATTTTGATGAAGGCGCAGATTTGGTTCGATTTTGACTCGCTTTTGTCGTCAAGCACCGTGGCAAAGATTCTTCTTCCTTATCTTGAGCAGCCAATCGTATATATCAGGGGGATGCTGGCCTAATGTTCGATAATCTTCTCTATCAAAACGCTTCTTCTCTTTTGCGTGAGGATATTCTCAACAATCGTCTTCCGGGAGCAATCCTCTTGAGCGGGCCTTCTTCTTCAGGAAAACTCACCTGTGCTTTGGAGATTGCCCGAATTCTTTCCTGCTCAGGCCAGAATAAATACAATCAGAGGGGGCACTGGCTCTGTGACTGTCCTTCCTGCAAAAAAAACAAGGAGCTTTCAAACACTAATGTGCTTTTGGCAGGCCCCAGGGACTGTTCCCTTGAGATTCTTGCGGCAAAGAGGGCTTTTTTGCAGGCTTCTTTCGATAATTCCAGCTTTTTGACGGCGGTACGCTATCTTTTTATCCGTTCTGTCCGCAAACTGACCCTGCGTTTTTCCCAAATCTTGTGGGAGGGCGATGATAAACTCTCAAAACTCGCTCCCATTCTTGCCGCAATCGACGAGCAGATGGAAAAACTCAATCCCGAAAAAGATTTGCCAGATTCTGATAAACTTGAAAAAATCTGCGATGATATCGTAAAAAACTGTGACAAATTGAGCGCGTCTTTTATGTACGATTCTCTTCCCATAAATCAGATTCGCAGGGCTTCCTCTTGGGCTCACATGAAAAGCGTCTCTGGTAAAAAAATCTTCATCATCGAAAACGCGGAGAGAATGCTTGAGAGCGTGCGTAATGCCCTTCTGAAAATTCTTGAAGAGCCGCCTGAAGACATGGTGTTTATTCTCACTACGGCAAACCGGGGAGCCGTTATGCCCACCATTCTTTCCCGCGTGAGAACATATAATTTCAGCGAGAGAAGCGCTCCCCAGCAGAGAGAAGTGGTTCAGCGGGTTTTCCATGCAAGGGGAGAGGAAGAAAATCTCCTTATCAATGATTACTTGCAGCTTTTTTTGCCGGTAAAGCCTGCTGAAATCAAAAAATCAGCCTCTTCATATTTCAATTACCTGATGACCGGTCAGATTCCCTTGTCGGACGCAATCGTAAAAGAGTGCGCTTCCTTTGAGCCCCGCTTTTTGCTTAAAATTTTCCTCACCGGGATTTTGGAATGTGCCCGTGGAGACTCAAATTCTGCTGCCAGAAGCGAAATTTGCGCGAAAATCGTGGGCTTTTGCCGGGAATGTTACAACTCGGTCACTGTCTTTAACATTTCTCCTGGCGCTGCCATTGAGCGGCTTTCCCGTGATTTATCCAGCGTAAAAAGGGCTTGGGCTCAGTCGGGGGCTTCTTTATGACAGATTTTTCCCGCCGGGTCTCACAAAAAATCGAAAAACTTTCTCCCTCCCAGATTCAGTCTCTGGTTGAAGACGGCTATGCTCAGATTGATATGCTGGACTCAATCTTTCAGAGTCTTCCCACAGGCCTTGTCATTGTTGACGAAAATTTCTGTCTTCTAAAAATCAACAAGGCGGCGGAGAGATTTCTGCCTTTTTTCAGCAATCCTGAGGACGCAAAATCCGAAAAAATCTCTGTCTGGACTTTGATTGACGACGAGGATATTTCCCGCTTCTTAAAAAACGCTTTCGAGAACGATAAAACCAATATTTCAGATGAATTCACTGTCACCACGGCCAGCGGCTCTGTCCGTTTTATCGACATGTATGTCACGCCGCTTGTCCAGAATCAGAATCAGAACAAAAATCTCATCGGCTCAATCATTCGAATCGATGATGTGACCGAAAAGCGCAATCAGGAAATTCTCCTTCACCGCATGGAAACTCTGGCAGGACTGACAAATGTGGCGGCCAGCGTTGCCCACGAAATAAAAAATCCTCTGGGCGCGATTTCCATTCATATTCAGCTCATGCAGAAGGCAATCAAAAAAAAGCGGGACGGGGACGGTCTTCTTCCTCCCGCAAAATATGCCGAGGATTATCTTGATGTGATTACCCAGGAAATTGAGCGGCTCAATAAAATTGTCGTTGATTTTCTGATGGCAGTCCGTCCGATTTCTGCAAAACTGGAGCTTGCCAATCCCAATAAAATTCTTTCCGAATTCATTTCATTCTTTACGCCGGAATTCACCGAAAAGCACATCGACTTGCAGTCTGACTTGTGTTCCTGCGATGTCCGCCTGCTTTTGGACGCAAAACTTTTCCGCGAAGTCATCGTGAACCTCTCGCAAAATTCAATTTCTGCCATTCAAAAGAAATTCGACGATGACGAGAGCCGGATTCACGGAAAAATCAGCATAAAAACCGGAATCGAGGGCGACCGTTATATCCTCACTTTCAAAGATGACGGAATCGGCATGAACGAAGAGACTCTTTCCAGAGTTTTTGAGCCTTATTTCACCACGAAATCCAACGGAACTGGTTTGGGAATGGCCATGAGTTACAAAATCATCAAGGAATTCAACGGCGATATTACGGTTTCTTCTGATTTGGGGGATGGAACTGTTTTCACTATTTCCCTTCCGATTCCTCAAATCGAGAAAAAATTACTCACTTTTAAGGAAAATTGCTCTGATTCGGGAGAAAAGGCATGAAATTCACGATTCTTATCATAGACGACGAAAAAAATATCAGGGAAGGACTTGCCGCCGACTTTGAGATGGACGGCTACAATGTCAAAATCGCCGCAAACGGAAAGGAAGGCTTGGAGCTTATCTCCAAAGGCGACATTGACCTGGTGATTACTGACTTGCGAATGCCCGGCTCAATCTCCGGTGAGCAGGTTTTGCGCGAGGTCACCACTAAAATGCCAGGAATCCCGGTGATTGTGCTTACCGGCCACGGCTCAATTGATGCTGCGGTTAAGGCCATGCAGGACGGCGCTTACGATTTTCTCACCAAGCCCCTTAATTTGGAGCAGCTGGAAGTCATCGTAAAAAGAGCCCTTGAAGGCCGTGAACTTTCGATTCAGCACGCCGAACTCTTGAAGCAGGTAGATTCCAAAAAAAAGGCTGACATGGTAATCGGAAAGAGCGCTGCCATGCAGAAGGTGATGACCCTTGTAAAAAAAGTGGCTGATGCCCGCATTTCCGTGCTGATTACCGGCGAAACCGGAGTTGGTAAGGAAGTCGTCGCTAATGCCATTCACAATCTTTCTTCCCGAAGCAATAAGGCCTTTATTCCTGTTGTTTGTTCTTCTCTGAGCGAGACCCTTCTTGAAAGCGAGCTTTTCGGCCATGAAAAAGGTGCCTTTACCAATGCGGAAAGCATGCACAAGGGAAAATTCGAGCTTGCCCATGGCGGAACGATTTTTCTTGATGAAATCGGTGAAATCAATCCCAGCGTTCAGGTAAAACTTTTGCGGGTTTTGCAGGAGAGAAAATTCGAGCGGGTAGGAGGGGAGTCTCCCATCGAAGTAGATGTTCGCGTCATTGCGGCCACCAACAAAAATCTTGAGGAAGAAGTCAAGGCTGGCCGTTTCCGCGAGGACTTGTATTTCCGCCTTAACGGAATCCATATAGAAGTGCCGCCTCTGCGGGAGAGAAAGGACGATTTGCCCCTTCTTTTAAATTCCTTCCTTGAGCGATACAACAAAGAGAATAACAAGCACATCACGGGCTTTGACAATCAGTCCCGGTCGGCTCTCTACAAATACGACTGGCCGGGAAATATCCGTGAGCTTCAGCACTGTGTAGAAAGCTCGGTCGTTATGGCAAGCGGAGAAGAAATCACCCTTGAAGATTTGCCGCCTTCCGTGAGCAGGGCTTCTTCCGTCGAAAGCATTTCCCTTCCTTTGGGAATCAGCTTGGACGAGGCTGAAAAAATCATCATTCAGGAAAATCTTGCCGCCAACAAAGGAAACAAAAGCAAGACTGCGGATATTCTAGGTATCGGTCGCAAAACCCTGCACCGCAAGCTTGAAGAATACGGTATAAAAGATGATGAAGAATGATTTTTTTTCAAAAAAACTCTTTTTCTTGTTGACGAACTTTTTTCATTCTGATATAGTATCTAAGTCAGCTCGACAAGAGTTGCAATGATGTCTCCTTCGTCTAGTGGTTAGGACATCGGGTTTTCATCCCGACAACAGCAGTTCAATTCTGCTAGGAGATGAACTTACACCTTGCAACAAAAATCGTTTGCAAGGTTTTTTTATAACTTTAGATTGTAAATTATTTTGGGGGATTTTACCTTATGGCAAGAAACCAGACATCTGCACAGAAAAGATTCCGACAGAGCGAAGTTCGACGCTTGCACAACAAAGCTATCAAAAGCGAGTGCCGTACTTATGTAAAACAGTTTATCGAAGCTGTTCAGGCAAAGGATGCTAAACTTGCACAGGAGAAGCTTGTTACTATGACTTCTCGCCTTGACTCAGCTCGTAGCAAAGGTGTCCTTAAACGCAATGCTGTTGCTCGAAAAGTTTCTCGTATGCAGAAATTGTATAATGTAACATTTGCTGCTGCAAACTAAGAATCATAGCTTCTGATTTACGGTAAGCTATCTAAAAGCTATCTGATTTTATCTTATAAGATACTTCAGATAGCATTTTTTTTAGACGGAGTATGTATGTCTACTAAAAAGGTTACGAAGAGTGATATTGTTGATAAGGTTCATGAGACAACAAAAATCGAAAAAAAAGTATTATTAGAAGCTTTTGAGGGAATTATTGATGAATTCAAAAATGCTCTCAAAGATGGTGCAACGATAGAGCTCCGTGGGTTTGGAACTCTTGAGCCTCGTTTGAGAAAGGGTCGGGAAAAAGCAAGAAATCCAAAAACTGGTGAGGTTCTTTCTGTAGATCCGCATTATGTTGCGGCTTTTCGGGCTGGACAGGAACTTAAAAAAGCTCTTTTGGGGATTCCTGTTGAAAAATAAAGCGCTTTCGTTGCTGTTCTTTTTTCTTTCTGTAGCACTTTTTGCGCTTAGTCAGCCGTCCTTCCTTTTTGAGGACGGTCTTTCTTTTTGTGCCTGGTTTGCTTATATTCCCCTTTTTTTGCTTCTGAATCGAATTCCTATGAGACATTCTTTTTTCTGGGGTGGAGCTTACGGAGCACTTTCCTATTTTTGCCTTTGTTGGTGGCTTTCTTCTTTTGGAGCAGTAGCTCTTCTTTTTGTCTGTCTTCTCTTTGCCTTTTATGATTCGCTGTTGTTTTTTCTTCTTGTTTGGGCTAAAAAAGTATTTCCACCGCGTTTTATTGAATTTTTCTGGATTTTTAGGGCTTGTCTTGTCTTATCAGTAGAATTTCTTCGTACTCATGGAATTTTTGCCTTTTCTTATGGAATAATCGGCTACAGCCAGTGGAAAAATCCTGTTTTTCTAAAATTTTCATCTCTTTTTGGAATTATGGGTGTAAGCCTTGTGATTTTGCTTTTTAATTCAATTGTGGCAAAAGTGTTTTTTGAAAAAAATCTGCTCAGAAATCTCAGAAGCCTGTCTTTTTCTTTTTCCTTGTTGGCCGGCAGCTTTTTATTTTTTGTTTTTTCTTCCTTTTTCCCTGAAAAAAAATCATATCCGATACAAATTGCCTTGATTCAAAATGCGTCTTCGGCTCCTTCCCGCACGATTTCAGACTTTGAGAATGATGTTAGCCTTCTTGAAAGTCTTACTGATGCGGCTCTTGATAAATTTCCTTATACAAATCTTGTTGTTTGGCCTGAAACTGCAATTGTACCTGATATTCTTTATCATTATAGCCATAATTCTGACTTACAACGCCATGAACTTTCTTTCAATGTAATCAACTATATAAAGAACAAAAAAACTTCTTTTATTATAGGAAACAATCATAGAGACAAAGACGGAACTCACAATTCTGCCCTTTATTTTTCGCGAGATTCTGAAAGCGTAGGAGTTTATAATAAAATTCATTTGGTTCCTTTTACAGAATTCTGGCCGAACTTTCTTGATTTTAAGTTTTTAGACGGAATAAAAAATTCGCTGGAGTGTGAATTTTTTACTCCGGGAAAAGAATTTGAAAGTTTTGCCTTAAAGTCTGGAAAGGGTGACGCTCTCCTTCATTTTTCCAGTCCGATTTGTTTTGAGGATTCTTTTCCATCATTAATACGAAAAATGAAAAAAAACGATTGCGACTTTTTTGTGAGTATTTGTGATGATGCCTGGTCTGGAAGTGTGGCCGCAAGAAAAATGCACCTTTCTATGGCAGTCTTCAGGTGTGCAGAAAACGCCTCCCCAATGCTCCGTTCGACTGTTGATGGTATAACCTGCATTATCGGTGGTGACGGAAAGATTTTATCGGAAATTGAAAGTGAAACTGATTCTTACTTGTGTGCGACTGTAGAGGTTCCAAAACTTTCTTTTACGCCTTACACCGTGATAGGGGACTGGCCCTTTGTGGTTCTTTGCCTCGCAATTCTTATTTTATTGTTGATTTTATCTGCTCGATTTTGTAGAATAAAGAAATATGGCAGAAGATAAGCAAAAAAAGAACCTTACCGTCTTTGGACAAGAAACAGAATTTGACGGTGTATTGGAGTTTACAGATAATCTTGTTATCACTGGTAAATTTAAAGGTGAAATTCGTGCTACTGGTGATTTGGAAGTCGAAAAAGGTGCTGTCTGTGATGTCAAAAAAATGACTGCCAATTCAATTGTGATTTCCGGTACTGTCACTGGCGACATTGATGCAAGTGAGCGAGTTGAAATGTGTTCTGGAAGTCTTGTTCGTGGTGATGTAAAAACAGCACGGATTCGTATTGCCGAGGATGTGGAATTTGAAGGCGAAGTTTCCATGCTTGAGAAAGAGCCTGATGTCAGCTTGTTCTCTGTTGCCTCAAAAGAATATAAAGATGCTCTTGTAATAAAGTCTGATGATCCGCGTTAAAAATTGTATTGACTTTTTTTATCTGCCATGATTTAATGTATACACTTTTTATTTACGAATATCTTTTTATTAAAATCCTTTTTAAGTAATTTTATATAAGTCGATTTTCATGATTTTTTGTCATTTTTTTTATACATATTTTAATCTCATGGAGACATTCAAATGGCATTGATTTCAAGACGCCGTTCTGCAGCAAATGAAGAAAAAGCTGCGGAAAATCAACCTGAGCTTGATTTGCAGACTGCAAATCCAAGTCTTCCCGAAAACGAAAATACTGACAGTACAGTTGCAGAAGAAAAAAACGCAAAAGTCGTTAGAAGACGGCGCATTGTTGTAAAGAGCGAAAATACATCTGAAGAAGCAGAAACTGCTGAAAAACAGCCAGAAAGTTATGAATCTGCAAATATTGCTTCTGAACCAGCTTCATTTGACAGTAACGAACAAAATGTTGTTGAAGGGGGGCCGGAATCTGACTCTGGAGATAATCAGTCTGGTGAGCAGGGCTATCAGGCTCGTTCTTATCGAAGTAACTATCGAAATTATAGCAATCCCCGCGAAAATAATTATAACAATAATGGCCGTGGTCGCTTCGACCGCCGCCAGAGCTATCGTGAGCGAATCGCAGCCAGAAACGCTGCCAGGGACGAGGCTACGGCACAGGCTCAGATTATCGAAAATCCGGAGGAATTTGAGGCTAAACCAAAGCTTTTAATCAATGACCTCACCAAAATGAGCATGCCTGAGCTTCGTAATCTTGCAATCGAATACGGCTATCCTGAAGAAGAACTTCCCGCAATGAAAAAGCAGGACCTTATCTTCGTTATCTTAAAATCACACACAGAGCGGGGCGGCTTGATTTTCGCTTCCGGCTCCCTGGAGATTTTGCCTGACGGCTACGGATTTTTGAGAAGTCCTCAGAACAGCTATTTGCCAGGTCCTGATGACATTTACATCTCCCCAAGCCAAATCCGTCTCTTCAACCTTAAAACCGGCGATACCATTTACGGTCAGACACGCTCTCCAAAAGAAGGCGAGAGATTCTTCGCTTTGCTCCGTATCATGACTGTCAACTTTGACGAGCCGCGCGTTGCCCAGACCCGCGTTCCTTTCGAGAATCTTACTCCTCTTTATCCGAAAGAAAAACTCACCCTTGAGACAACTTCCACCGAATACAGCACCCGCATAATCGACTTGTTTGCCCCGATTGGCAAAGGCCAGCGTCTTCTTATCGTCGCGCCTCCAAAGGCCGGTAAAACAACGATTTTGCAGAAAGTGGCAAACGCAATCACTACCAACAATCCTGAAGTCTACCTCATTGTTCTTCTCATAGACGAACGCCCTGAGGAAGTCACCGACATGGAGAGGGCAATCAAAGGCGAAGTCATTTCATCTACATTTGACGAGCAGGCTACCCGCCATGTTCAGGTTGCGGAAATGGTTCTTGAAAAGGCAAAACGCCTGGTTGAGCACAAGCGTGATGTCGTCATTCTCCTTGACTCAATCACCCGTCTTGCACGAGCCTACAATGTCACCGTTCCGACCAGCGGCAAAGTCCTTTCCGGCGGTGTTGACTCAAACGCCCTTCACAAGCCAAAAAGATTCTTCGGTGCTGCGCGAAACATCGAGGAAGGCGGCTCTCTCACAATTATTTCTACGGCCCTTATCGATACAGGAAGCCGCATGGACGAGGTTATCTTTGAGGAATTCAAAGGTACCGGTAACTCAGAAATCGACCTTGACCGCCGACTGGCTGAGCGTCGTCTTTTCCCGGCCATCAACATCAAAAAATCTGGCACACGAAAGGAAGAGCTTCTTCTTGACGAGGCTACCTTGCAGAAACTCTGGGTTTTGCGCAAGGTCATCAACCCTATGGAAGATGCCGAAATCACCGAGCTTATCCTTGAGCAGATGAAGAAGAGCCGCAATAACGAGGCTTTCCTCACAAACATGAACACGGGAAGCGCAGCTCTCTAGGCTTACGATTTACTAAAACACAAAGACTTCGGAATTGACCGGAGTCTTTTTTTATGTGAAGAGAAAATAAAGTGGGCGGAAAATAAAAAAAACGCTCCCGAAATGGAAGCGTCTGCCCGGAAGGGGACTTGAACCCCTATGAAGTTGCCCTCACTAGGACCTGAACCTAGCGCGTCTGCCAATTCCGCCACCCGGGCGAAAATGTTATTCTATTCTATAGTAAAGCTCTTTCTGTGTCAATTTGCAGAAGAGCTGTTTTTAAGTATTTCCGATATATTTCATTGCGCAAAAGACAAATCCTGCCAAAATCGCGAGAATAAGAAAGAATGACCAGATTGGAAGGGTGCCGTCCGCGTTTTTGCGCCTTGAGCCACGGGGATTCCGCGAGTCTATGGCATTTAAAAGCGCTTTCTTTGATTTGCGCGATGCTTTCGATTCTTTTTGACTGGGAGGAAGAACTGTATTTCCATTGCCAACTGCATAGCCACAAGTTGGACATCCATTGCTGAACTTACTCGGCAGTCCAGTTGTGCCACAGACAGGGCAGCGCACTGAAGAAAAGAATTTTCCGCAGTGCTTACAGACCCGCGCGTTTTGGGGAACTTCTGCACCGCAATTTTCGCAGAAGAATTTCGCAGTTTGTTTTTTCATTATTTTTTTATCGCGAGGGCAAGTTTTTTCGCATCATTTGACATAACTTCTGCAAAAACATTCTCAATCTTGTCATCGATTTTCATTGAAGCTATGCCAATTTTTGTACCTGGAGAAAGGTTAAGAATGAATGACGGAATATCTGGTGTGAATTCAAGAACAAGCCCATTGTAATTGCGTGCGACACCTGAAACCATAGCAAGAGTGATAGGATTAGTGAATACAAATGATACTGAACTTGTACCTGTGTCAAGTTTGAGAGCTTCTGCTTTTTCTTTTTGATCGGCTCTGTTTGCGTTCATGATTGCAGCCAATTTTTCTTCAATATTCTGTTCGTCAGCCATTGGTGAATTCTCCTCAACTTTTTCAATTATATCATTACTTTCAGATTCTTCAAAGACTTCTTCACTTTTCTCTGCAAAATTATTTTCTGCAAGGAGTCTTTTTAGTTCGTCTTCACCGGGGAGAGTAGTGGATTCTGACTCGTCATAAGTATCGTTTATAATATCCGATACTGTTGGAATTTCTTCGTTTCCTGCAATTCTTTCCAGTTTATCAGCGGCTTCTTCATCACCGCTTATTTCCTCAAGACGGTCAGCGGCTTTTTCATCTGCGCTTATTTCTTCGAGACGCTCAGCCGCTTTTGCATCGCCTTCGGCTTCCATCTGCGCTTCTTCAATTTCATCGAAAGTTTGTTCATTTATTGTAAAATCTTCAGTTTTTTCATTTGTTTCCTCGAATTTTGTCACGAGTTCATCGAAACTGTCTTCTTTTTCTACACTCTCATTTGATTCTTCAATTTTTGCATCGACAAACTTTTCCGCATTGGGAACCAGATCGTCTACAGAAATTTCTTTTTGCTCTTCTTCTGTAAGGTATCCTGAGAAAATGTCATCGGTTTTTGCAAGAATTTCTCGAAGTGTGTCCAAGCCTTCTACTTCGACTGAATCAAAAGTTCCCCGTACATGAAGGGCTTGTGCTTTCTTTTGTTCCTCTTCGTTGAAATTTTCGTCGGTATAAAGAATGACTTGGGGCAGGTAATCGCCGAAACCGCTAGAAGCATATTGTGCTAGGGTTTTCCAATGACGAGGGTAATCTGCTGTGCTTACAACGATGAGATGGGGCGCGATTTCTTCGATGTTATCCAAAGCTTTTAAAAGCCACTTATAGACAATCGTGTCATAGCCTGCTGATTTGAGAACTTCCGAAATATTGTTGATTGCCTTTTCATCATCGGCAACGAGCAATGCCTTCATTTGTTTTGCCCCTTTTTTTATTACTCAGTACCGAGATTTGTGACAGAATAGTCGTAAATCTGCCAGATTCCGTCTCGCTGACGGACTTTGTATATGTATCGTTTTTTCTCGCTGAAATTAGGATATCTGAACCATTCCAGGACTGAAACTGTGCCCTCTGTCTGAGAATATGATGTGTTTTCAATATGGAATCGTTCTGGAATGCTTACGATGTCATAGTCAATGCGATTTTGCATGAGATCAGCCTTGTATATCTGTAACATTCGGTTTCGCTCGTCTGCGCTTGCATTCTTATATTTGCGGTTGACTTCGCTGTTTCTTACCATCATTTGTTCAATATCCATATAGAGGAAGTACTGATCCCAAAGTGATTTCTGCCGCGCAGTGATTGTCTGTTCAACGACTTTGTCAGGAGAAATTGCTTCTGGCTTTAGGAGAGAGGTCGTTTTGTTCTCGACAGGGAGAATGCTTGAAGATGATGCGGATGGTGCGGGTCTGATGTCGAGGCTGAGACGGTTTGATGCAATCTCAATCATTCGTGATTTGTACAATTCTGGATAGAAGCGCATTTCGAGATAATAGATAGATGGCTCGTCAATCTGAATGTAGTCTTTTACATTCTCAACAAAAGAATAAGTTTCACCAGGTTCAATAGCAAGCTCCCGAAAATAGACTGTCTGATTCGTAGAGCGTTTGATAACCAAATCTTTCGTGTGGGGAAGAGTGGTGTTTTTAATTGTATAAGCGTAGAAATCAAGGGAGAACATGCGGTCATCGGCAAGCTTAAAGCGGAGTGTTTCCGTTCCCTTGTTCGTGATTGCCACATCTACATAAATCGGGTTGTCGTCTTTGCTTCCCGGATAATACATGGTTCGGTCATAGAATTTTATTGAAACCGATGCCTGCGAATAATCCGCCGCTGTTTCTGAATAAGCGAAGTTCACAAGAAGTGAGAAAATTGTTATAATTGGTAAAAGAATGCGTTTCAACTGCTTCTCCTCATTTTAGAGATATTCACATATATTATCGGAATGTTTTGATGAAATCATTATTATCAAATTATTTACTTTCTGTCACTAATGGCTGGCAGGATTTTCTTTCAGATGTTAAAAGTCTTGCTTCCGGGGATTATTTCCCGGCCGAAATCGAAGGAGTTTCTCTCACTTCTTCAAGTTTCCTTGCGGCTCATTACATTGAGGCCGTGCGCTCTCGTATTCTTTCTTCGCTCCAGTATAATGCCACTGGCCGCTATGCCCAGAACCAGCAGAAGGCGGGGACGACCGGGCTTTCATCTTCTTCACTTGATTTTGTCATGGTTGTTCCGACGGACAAGGAAGCTTTGGATTTGAGGCAGGATTTTGAGACTGCATTTTCTGATTCCGTAGAGATTTATCTTCTTCCATGGTGGGGGCTGGTTCCTTATCGTCCGAGTGCGGTGGGTAGCGCGATTTTTGGCCAGCGGTCGGGAGTCCTTTCCCGCCTGGCTTATCAGGCACGCTCTCTTTCTGCAAGCACAAAGCCCCGCATTTTCATCGTGATCCAGCGCTCGCTTCAGACGCCGCTTCCGTCTCCAGAGTATATCCGCTCCCTTGTTTTTTCTCTGAGCAAGGGAAGTCAGATTGATCCTGCCGATTTGGCAGAAAAACTGGCTTCTTTGGGCTATATCCGGGTCCCCAAGGTCGGAGTGCCGGGGGAATTTACCCTTCGCGGCGAGGTTCTCGATGTTTTTACTCCCGGAGAAGAAAATCCCAGCCGAATTCTTTTTGATTTTGATGAAGTCGCTTCTATAAAGTCCTTCAATGCCGAAAGTCAGTCCACGCTTTCTGTCCTTGATTCACTTTTGATTTACCCCATGAAGGAAGTAATCTGGAACGATGAGCTTGTGGGCCGGCTTGAAAATCTCTTTGAAAAATTCGGAAAGAATTTAGAAGCAGATAGCACAGATGATGGGGATAACACAATCCTTCTTTCTCTTACGGAGGAAGCGGAAAAGGCAAAAAACAAGCTGCTGGAAGAATTGCGCCACGCAAAAGAAAGTGAGGGGGAGGAACTTTTTTACGGTGCTCTCTGGGAAAAAAAATACACCCTTTTTGATTATTTTTCTTCCGACACTACGGTTTTCTTCTTTGATTACGACCGACTCAACAACATGCAGGAGAATTTTGAGCGTGAATATGCCGGAATGTACAGGCTTGCCCGCCAGAAGATGCCCGTTCTTCCGCCCAGTGAGATGCTTCTTCCCTTTGATTTTGTCTCAAAAATCGCAGAAAAACGCATTTCCTTCAGAAGCCTGCATACCGAGACAGAAGAAGAAGAGAACGCCCACGATGATGTGAATTTCTTTAAGATTGAATGTGAGCCGCCCAGGAGTTTTTTCGGAAATATCAATTACTTAAAAGAGCAGCTTGAGGATGCCCAGAGCGAGGGCTGGAAAATTTTTGTTTTTGCTGACAACGAAAATCAGTCTCTTCGTATCAAGGAAATCCTTAAAAATTTCATCGACAAGCCTGCGGAGGGGGAATATTTAGACCGGCTTAACAAGAACGCCAAAAAAGGAATTCCTTATTTTCCTCTCACGGTTTTCCCAAAGGCGATTACCGCAGGTTTCGGTATTTCCCAGACAAAAACTCTTGTCATTCAGGAAAACGAGATTTTTGGACGGCGTAAGCATGTCCCAAAGTCAATCAAAAGCGCGAAGTCTCAGGCCATCGACACCTTCGTGGAGCTTAACGAGGGAGATTTTGTCGTTCATGTGAACTACGGCATCGGTATTTTCCGAGGAATCCAGCGGGTAAAGGCCATGGGAAACGAGCGGGATTACATCAAGCTGGAATATGCTGACGAGGAATTCGCTTTCGTTCCCATTGAGCAGGTAAATCTTGTTCAGCGGTACATCGGAAACGAGGGGGATAATCCCCGCCTTGACCGAATCGGATCAAAATCCTGGGAAAACCGCAAGAACAAGGCGAAAAAAGCCGTTGAAGACCTTGCAGAAAAACTCATTGCCCTTTACAGCCGAAGAAAGGCCAGCCGGGGCTTCCCGTTCCCAAAAGACGGCGAGTGGCAGACTGCCTTTGAGGCCGCTTTCCCTTACGAGGACACGCCCGACCAGTTCACTGTCTCAAAGGAAATCAAGGCGGACATGGAAAAGCCGGTTCCTATGGACAGGCTTGTCTGCGGGGACGTCGGCTACGGAAAGACCGAGATTGCCATGCGGGCAGCCTTTAAGGCCGTTATGGGGGGAAAGCAGGTGGCTTTCCTTGCTCCCACTACGATTCTCGCCGAGCAGCACTATGAAACTTGCGTGGAGCGCTTTGCAAACTTTCCTGTCACCATTGCCCAGCTTTCCCGATTCGTAAGCCCTTCCGAGCAGAAAAAGATTATCGCGAAAGTGGCGGCCGGTGAAATCGACATCCTCGTGGGAACCCACCGAATCATTCAGAAAGATGTTGTTTTCAAGGATTTGGGACTCATGATTATTGACGAGGAGCAGCGTTTCGGAGTCAAGGACAAGGAAAAACTCAAGACCATGAAGGCAAACATAGACAGTCTTGCCATGAGCGCGACACCGATCCCGCGGACCCTTCACATGAGCCTTTTGAAAATCCGGGATATGTCTTTGCTTACAACGCCGCCCCAGACAAGAAAGCCGATTGAAACAATCGTTGACGCTTATACAGAAGAGCGGGTGGCTAAGGCAATAAGGCAGGAAGTGGAGCGGGGCGGTCAGGTTTTCTATCTTCACAACCGGGTTGAAAGTCTTGATGAAGTCCGCCGCAAGTTGCAGCAGATTGTCCCTGAGATGATGATTGACGTTGCTCACGGTCAGATGAGCGCGGAAGAACTGGACGACATTTTCCGCCGCTTTAAGATGGGCGGTTTCCATATTCTCATCGCAACTACCATTATCGAAAACGGAATCGACATTCCCAATGTGAACACGATTATCATCGACCGGGCAGACATGTACGGTGTGAGCCAGCTTTACCAGCTCCGCGGCCGGGTGGGGCGCAGTGACAGAAAGGCCTATGCCTATCTCTTGTATCCTGAGAATAAAGTGCTTTCTGAAGTCGCAATGAAGCGCTTGCAGGTTATATCTGACTTTACCGAGCTTGGAAGCGGTTTTAAAATCGCCATGAAGGATATGGAAATTCGTGGGGCGGGAAATCTTCTTGGAAAAGACCAGTCGGGCGAGGTTTATTCCGTGGGCTTTGATTTGTATGTTAAGCTCTTGAACGAAGCCGTGGAGCGGCTCATGAACAGCGAGAACTACGAGGCGGCGAACGAAGTCCTTATGGAGCTTGAATATTCCGGCTTTATCCCCGATTCCTACATCCCCAACTTGCAGACCAAAATGGAAGTTTACAAGAAAATCGCCGGTGTTCAGAGCAAAGACGAGCTTGAGGGAATGTATCTGGAGCTTGAAGACCGTTTCGGCCCTATTCCGGACGAAGTCTACAGCCTTTTAAGCCTTGCGGAAGTGCGTGTAATTGCAAAGAAACTCTTTATTTCTTCGCTTAAAGAAAAGCAGGGCATTATTACGATTGAATTCGGCAAGGTCAGCGACATCAAGATTGACCGGGTTCTCAAGCTGATAAAAGAAAGCGCGGGTAAAGTCCGCTTAGACCCTGCAAAGCCGAATGTAATCCGCTTTGAGGCAGGAAAAATCGGCTTAAAGGAAAAAAGCGAATTTATCCGCGAAAAACTGGAAGCTCTGATTTAGAAGGAGAATTTTCCTGAGATTGAGAGAGGAGATTTTGCAATGTTTGCTGCTGAAAGATTTTCTGCAGTGTACAAGTGATTCTCAAATGCGTCATCACTTGTCTCTTCTCCTGTGAGTTCAGGAATTCTTACAAAATTGCTTCCGATTTGAAGAGAACATCTCGGACTGATTTCAAAATTCAGACCCAAACCAATTCCTTTTTCATTGACCCAGCCTCTGTTGTTGTTGCCTCCGACACCAGGGTAGCCCTTGTGGTCAAAATTCGCATAATACAAGCCGAAGAAGACCGAAGCTACTATTTCTACTTTGTCTGTCAAATGGTAGCTAATGCTGGCGGGGAGCCGGATGTGAAATTCGGTGTTTCCGCTGCGGGCGAATGGATTGTAATCTTCTGTTTTTCCTTCTTTGTTTACTGGTAAATCTGTGGGATTGACCGCATTGAGCGTTATATAAGCATCTGGTCGAATTCCAACTGAAAATTCTTCGATATCTTTTGTAATTCCTGCCCAAATTGAGAATGTGTGACTTGTCGCAATTTTGCTCACATCTGTTTGATTTCCCGTACCTTCCATAGGAGGCGCAAAAAGATAGCCGAGTCCGAATCCGTTAGACGCATCCTTGCTGTAATCGTATTTAAAAGAAGTGCGGGCGAACATAACATCTGCATCCCATGGACCTAGAAACCAAAAACACCAATCGAGTGAAGCCGCAAGACGGTGTTTAAAGTCATTGTCACCAAAAAGGTAGGCAATCGTTCCTCCTGGCATTGCAGTTCCCTTTCCGCCAGAGTAGCAGAAATCATAGTAGCGTCCCTGAAATGTGAGTTTTTCATTGAATGCTATATTAAAAGCCAAGCCTAAATCAGTCATGTTTGAAGGCCAGTCTTTGTATGCTGAAATCTGCTCGTAAAAAATAAGGGCTGCCTTTAGACTTCCGTACTTTGCGCTTGCCCCGACATTCCAGTAATTTTCGTCACTTCCGCCGTAAATGACCGGATATAAATCTTTTTCAAGGGAAACGCTATTCCAATAGAAAAAATCCGTAAAATTGTCGTAGTCGCTTCTGAATACGCCGAAAGATGCCGTACTTCTTCCGCTATGCTGTGTATGGCCGAAATTGATTATTTTTTGAGTGAATGCTGCTTCTGCAAATAAAAAGAATGATAAAATTGCAATAATGATTTTTTTCATGCCCTTATTATAAAAAAAAGCAGGTTGTGTGTGAACAACCTGCTTTTCAAAATCTTTTGGCTTTAGTATTTTAAGCCATGCTTTGCCAGAAGTTTATCAAGCTCGCCTGTTTTTATGAGATTTCTGATGACTTCATTTACCTGTTTTGTAACGGCAGTGTTGTCCTTTTTGATTGCAATCGCATACATCATCTCGTCAAAATGCTCAGGAAGAATTGTGACAGAGTCATCGATATAGCCGTGAAGAATTGAATGGTCGATAGCAAAAGCATCGATTTCATTGTGATCAAGGGCATCTTTGAGGGTTTGATTTGATGGATAAGTTACGACATTAAGGAATACTCCTTCCTTGATTGCTGCGTTTTTGATTGTCGTTGTCGTCATCGAGCCTTGCGTTATTCCGACTTTCTTGTTCTCAAGATTTTTGAAGGAAGTGATACCAGATGCTTTTTTGACCATAATGCCCACTGAATCTGTGTAGTAGACATCTGAAAAATCATAGTTTTGTTTTCGTTCTTCTGTGACAGTGAATGTGGCGATAACCATATCAACTCGTTCTTGGTTTAAGAATGCGCTTCGATTTTTTGCATTTACGGTTACAAATGTTACTTTTGATTCATTGCCGAGAATTTGCTTTGCAATGGCCTTTGCAAGGTCAATTTCAAGGCCTTCATATTCTTTTGTTGTTTTATTTTGAAAACCAAATCCTGGAACATCATCTTTTACGCCAACAGTGACTGTGCCAGCTCGTTTGATTCGGTCAATTCCGTTAGGTTTTGCAAATGCCCCGCCCAGGGCTGTAGCAAAAAGTGCAGCGACAAAAAATGATTTGATTGTGATTTTCATATAATTCTCCATTTTAATTTGTGAATCTAATATATTTTAATATGGAATGAGAAGATAGGCAAAGAAATTTCCGATTTTTTTTTGTAAATTTACTGTAATTACTTTTGATATTTATTATACTGAATTATATGTCTGAAAAAAATGTAAGTTCGTCTATTGAAAATTCTGAAGAAAAATACATCCGCCCCACCTGGGACGAATACTTTATGGAAGTCGCCCGCACTGTCGCGAAAAGAGCCACCTGTGACCGTGGCCGAAGCGGCTGCGTCATTGCCAGAGACAACCAAATCCTCGTGACGGGCTATGTGGGAAGCCCGGCAGGTCTTCCTCACTGTGACCAAGTAGGCCACTTAATGAAGAAAATGCTACACTCAGACGGCTCGGTCAGCCAGCATTGCGTGCGCACAGTACATGCCGAGCAGAACGCAATCTGTCAGGCCGCAAAGAGGGGAATCCCCATTGACGGAGCCACCGTTTACTGCAAGATGACTCCCTGCCGCACCTGCGCCATGCTCATAATCAACTGCGGAATCAAGCGGGTTGTCTGCGAAAAGCACTACCACGATGAAGCCGACAGTCTGGAAATGTTTAAGGAAGTCGGCATAAAAATCGAGCATCTGGAAGATGAAGTTCAAAGATACGCTGAGATGTAAAAAAATTTTATAAAGGTTATAAATGCAAAAAACGGCTGGAGTCGGGGTTGCGACACAAACTCGCCTGAGCTTTGCTCACTGCGATGTTTGATGGCGCGTTCCCGACGGGAAGCCGTTTTTTGTTTTAGCAAATGAATTGAAAAATTTGTTTACAAATTAGCCAGGAGCCAGTCTTTGAACTGCTCGTAGTTGTTGTTCATAGGGATGGCTTTGTCTTCGAGTTTCATGACTTTTTCCAAGCGGTCTGGAATCAGCGGAGACTGGCCTGTTGCCTTCTGAACTGTTGCGCCGAATTTTGCAGGATGAGCTGTTTCGAGGATAATTCCCACAGCTTCCTTCTTGATGACCTTTTCTGCCCAAGAAGGGAGATTTGGCGTGAGACCTGGCTTTGTGATATCGTTCTTTGTGCCGTTTTTTAATGTCTCCATGCCGCCGTGACGGATATCGCTCCAAGCCTTCCAGCCCACAGCGCCGTGGGGGTCAATTGTATAGCCTGTTTTATCGAAACAATTCTTGATTGAGCCGATGATGCCGTCATTGTCAAGCCAGTAAGAGGCGAAGAGGGAGCGAACTTCTTCAAGAGAGTACATTGCCTGAATACGCTCGTAGTTTGAAGGAGCACCGACATCCATAGCGTTTGCATAAGTCTCTACGGAAGGACGAGCCTTGTAGTCGCCTGTGGCAATCCAGTCAGGGATTGTACGGTTTGAGTTCGTTGCCGCTACGAAACCAGTGATTGGCGCACCCATTTCCCTGGCGATAAGACCTGATGTGAGGTTTCCGAAGTTTCCGCTTGGAACCACGCAGATAATAGCAGGATTTTCGATTTTGTTGTCGCCCCAGCTTCGAGCGCGCACGGCCAGAGATGAATACATATAGTAGAAACTCTGTGGCAAAAGCCGTGAAATATTGATTGAGTTTGCTGATGAAAGGCGGAGTTTTGCTCGCAATTCGTTGTCTGTGAAGGCCGTTTTGACTAATTTCTGGCAGTCATCGAAAGTTCCCTTTACTTTGAGGGCGCGGACATTTCCGTCGAAGGTTGAGAGCTGCTTTTCCTGCAAGGGAGAAATTTTTCCCTCCGGATAGAGAATTGTAACATCAAGCCCCGGAACATTGTGGAAGGCAGAGCCAACCGCGCTTCCTGTGTCACCAGAGGTGGCAACGAGAATATGAAGGGGAGTAGACTCGCTTTTGTTGAAATATGACATGACTCTGGCCATAAATCGCGCTCCGAAATCCTTGAAAGCGCAAGTCGGGCCGTGGAAAAGCTCAAGGATATATGAAACTTTATCCACTGGAACAACTGGAGCCGTGAATGGATAGGCGTCTGCGATGATAGCCTTTAAATCATTGTCCGGGATTTCGCCCTCAACATAAGGCTTAGCCATCTCAAAGGCGATGTCACGGAATGAAGGCTCCGGGGTTTTGTTTATGAAAGATGAAGGCAATTTGGGAAATTCAACAGGGATGTATAATCCGCCTGTCTTCTCGTTCATGCCACTCATAACGGCAGTTTTAAAGTCAGTCTTAACAGATTTGTCTCTTGTGTCTGTATAAATCATAAATAATTCCTCTTCTAATGTAGCATTTTGAATTATGCATTAAGCATTGCTATATTCCGTATTTAATCTCGTTTGCGAAGTCTGATGCGAGTGTTTTTCGCGCCTTGTCGAGCGCGTTCCAGTCGTTTTTATCGCTTACAGTGATGACTTTTGTTGCGGCGAAAGTGATTTCACCAGACTTTAAGTCCATGCACTTAATGTTTCCATTGAGGGTGTAGGCCGTTCCATCGGCGGTTTTTGCCGTGGAATCAATCTTAACCGTGCCGTAGACAAGAAAATTTGAAGTGCTTCCAACGATTTCTTTTGCTTTTGCACGAATTTTTGCATCGTCTCCGGCAATAACCTGATTTGTAAGGTCAATGTTTCCGATTCTTGTAAAACCCAGCTTCATCAGTGTCATGAGAAGATTTGAAGATGAGACAGGGTTTGATGTGATTGCCTTGCCGTTCTGGTTAAAGTCAACGAGGGCAATTATACCGCCCGCTGACTTGAGATTTGTCTGAACCTTGTAAGCGGCGCTGACTGTATTTGCCTTTGCCGTTTCTTTGATTTGAGAGTCAGAAATATCGCCTTTTGGAAAGAAACGAATTTCTGAGTTGAATGAGTGTTCTGGCGTTGAAGGAGTGAATTCTGCTTTTCCTTCTGAATTTGTGACAATTGTAGATTCACCATATATGATTTTTCCGTCTTTGCGAGATGAAGGATAAACAACGGTGACTTCAAAATCTGTGACCGCATTTCCCAGAGAATCTTCTACTTTAATAACATAGGGTGAAGAAAAGTTTTTAAGTTTTGTTGTTTCTTTTGGAGATGAGAGAACGGTTATTTTTGAAGAGTTTGCCTTGTCAGAGTATAAATCTGCGGCTGAAGGAAGCTCAGTGCTCATGGAATTAGAGTCATTCGCAACTGAATTATTCGATGTTTTTGGATTTGATGCACATGAAAAAGCCAGTGATGTCGCAATTGCAATATAAATCCCCGTTTTGATGGTAGATTTCATTCTAAAATTCCTCTCAATTACTTTTTAAACTCAGTAAAAAAAAATATAGAATATTATAGAATAAAAGCTAGAATTCTACAAGATAAATACTTCGTTGTTGCACAAAAAAATCCAAGTCAATAGAATGAGAGAATGAGACCAACAATAGCTCGAATTTATCTTGACAATCTGCGGCATAACCTTAACCTTATCCGCTCAAAAATAAAAAAGCCTTCAAAAATGTGCGTGGCAATCAAGGCCGACGCTTACGGTCACGGGGCGGTTCAGTGCGCGAAAGTTGCCCTTGAGTGCGGAGTGGATTATTTTGCCGTCTCCATTATTAACGAAGGAATCCAGTTGCGCGAGGCGGGAATCAAGTGCCCGATTCTCGTTTTAAGCCTTTGCTCGCCAGATGAAATGGACTCTCTCGTTGAGCATGATTTGACACCCCTTGTTTTTGATGAGGAGTATATCACCGGAATAGCCGTTTCCTGCCTCCGTCTTGGAAAAAAAGATTTCCCGGTTCATCTTGCGGTGGACACTGGAATGGGGCGAATCGGCTGTCTGCCGGAAGAATCTGCCTATTACGCCAAGATGATTGAGGACACCAAAGTCTTGAAGCTGGGGGGCATGTGCACTCATTTTTCTGTAGCTGACTCCCTTGATGCCGACGACATTGAGTACACAAAACATCAGTTTGAGCGATTTTTATTTGCCACTGAGCAGGTAAAAAAACTGGGAATCGATCCCGGAATACGTCACTGTGCGAATTCTGCCCTTACTCTCAACAATCCTGAAATGCACTTGGACATGTGCCGGCCAGGAATCATCTGTTACGGCTATTATCCCGGCGATTTAACAAAAGAATATTTTGAATCAAAAAATGAGGACATTGACTTAAAGCCTGTGATGGCTCTTGTCTCAAAAGTCGTGGCAATCCGAAAATTCGGCGTGGGGCATTCTATTTCTTACGGCCGCACATGGACTTCTTCAAGGGAGACTGACATCGGCGTTATTCCTATCGGCTATGATGACGGACTTTTCCGCCGCTTCAACCAGACGAACGATGGCCGGGAGGGCAGTGGCCTTAAAGTTGCAATCGGAGGAAAGCCCTATCCTGTCCGAGGAAGAATCTGCATGGATCAGTGCATGATTGACCTTGGCAAAGAGAGCGATGTAAAGAGATGGGACGACGCGGTAATTTTCGGCCCTGAGAACAGCGGGGCGCTTCAGAGCGCGGAGGAGATTGCCCGCGCTACAAATACGATTTCCTACGAAATCACCTGCGGAATCTCAAAAAGGGTTCCGAGAGTTTACATCGGCTAAAATCTTCTTCACTTCGGCGACGAGATAGAATGAGCCTGTGACAAGGAGCAATGCTTCTTCTTCACGGGCTTTTTTTATCGCCTTTTGAATTTGAAGCTTAAAGTCTTCGTTAAGGTCGTATGAAAGGCCTGCCTGCTCGAAGGCTTCTCCCAGTTTGCCTAAATCCGACTGCTTTACATTTCCCGGCTTGGTGAGGAAAATTTCATCAAATTGATTTTTGAAGAGTGGGGCAATGTCTTTTGCGTCCTTGTCGGCGGCGCAGGCAAAGAGGAGAATCCTGTGGCTAAAGGGCGCGAAGACTTGATTCATCGTTTCCATGGTGAAAGTCACGCTGTTGACCGTGTGAGCCCCGTCCAGCACGATCAGGGGGGGGTCAAGAATCTCAAAGCGGGCAGGGAGTTTTGCTTTTGCCAGCCCTCGCTCGATAACTTCCTCACTAATGGTCGGAAGCACTGTTTTTACGGCTATCGCTGCCAGCGCCGCGTTCTCTGCCTGAAATTTACCCAACAACTGTAAGGTAGTTTTTACAGGCCGAGAGAAGATTTTTGAAGAAAAACTAACGCTCATTAATGGTAAAATGTTTTGATTTTCTAAAGATGTATATTTTTTTATACAATTCTTATGAAAATCTGAATTACCGTTAGTTAAAATTGTATTATTTTTTATACATTCTGTTATGTTTTTTATCTTAAAATCAAGGTTTTCGATTGTGTCTTCTATAAAAATAGCCGTTGCATGCTTTTCGGAGGCTATTTTTTCAAAAACTTTCCGAACGTTCGGCTGTTGTCTGGCAATTACGACGGGCGTGTTTTCCTTTATGATTCCGCCTTTTTCAAAGGCAATTTTTTCAAGAGTGTCGCCCAAAAATTCCGTGTGCTCAAGCTCTATGGGGGTGATAACCGAAACCTTTGGGTTCACGATATTCGTTGAGTCCAGCCTCCCGCCAAGGCCTACTTCAAAAACAGAGTAGTCAACTTTTGCCTGCCGGAAGACTAAAAATGAAAAAAGGGTGACAAGCTCAAACCAGGTGATTGGCCTCTGCCCCGGAAGCTCCTCCTGGCTGATTGACTGAACGCCGTCCATGATTTCCTGAACGGCCCTGTCGTAGGCCTCTTCTTCAAAAGGCCCGTTGGGACTTGAGACCCTCTCGATAAAATCTAGAATATGGGGGGAAGTGTAAAGGCCTGTCTTAAAGCCTGCCTCGTCCAGAATCGAGGCGATAAAGGTTGAGACTGAGCCTTTTCCCTTGCTGCCGGCTACATGGAAACAGGGGGCGAAATTTTCGGGATGACCGAATTTTTCGCAGAAGAAGCGCATGGTGTCCAGCCAGAAAATGTTCTTTTTGGGGGTTTTCTCGAAGTTGAGGTATGAGTCAATCCATGACTCCAGTTTTTGAATGGAAGGGAGTTTTTTCATGATGGAAAATTATAATGATTAGGCTTTCTTTAAGCGAGTGAATTTTATTTTTTTTAGAAAATGCCCGCGCCGCCGTGTAGCACCGCCGAAGGCGTTCCGCAGCGAAGCGGAGGAATGAGGGCTACCGAAGTGCGGAAGGGCGGTGGTCAGTTGATTCGCGCCTGAAAATTCTTATGGATAAAAGCGACCGATTCTGATATAATCCTTGCATTCAGAAGAGGAATTTATGTCAGATACCAACGTAGAATTAGAAACAAATGCAGATAAAATCTTGGCTGAGGCCATGCGCATGAGCGAGAAAATTGAGGCAGACATCGCCGTCAATCCGAAAAAATACCGGGTTTTGACCGGTGACCGACCGACTGGCCGCCTTCACATAGGGCATTATTTCGGCTCGCTCAAAAACCGTGTCCGCCTTTCGAAGCTGGGCGTTCCAACAATGATTTTGATTGCGGATTATCAGGTTTTGACCGACCATGACGCTTTCGACAAAATCAGCCAGAACACAAAAGAGCTTGTAATCGACTATCTTGCGGCCGGAATCGAGCCGGGGGAAAATGTTTGCATTTATCCTCACAGCCATGTTCCTGAGGCCAACCAGCTTATGGTTCCATTCCTCACGCTGGTGACCAAGAGCGACCTTGACCGTAATCCTACCGTAAAGGACGAGATGGCCAAGTCTTCGATTCCCTTGAATGCGGGAATGTACACTTACCCGGTCCATCAGGCCGTTGACATTCTTTTCTGCAAGGGAAATGTTGTTCCCGTTGGAAAAGACCAGCTTCCTCACCTTGAGATTGCCCGCCAGATTGCCAGAAGGTTCAACAACAAGTTCTGCAAGGGAGGCGAGCCGATTTTCCCTGAGCCTCACGCCCTTCTTTCAAAAACACCGATGATTATGGGACTGGACGGAAGCGCAAAGATGTCAAAATCCCTGGGAAACACGATTATGCTCTCTGCCACCGAGGACGAGACGGCAAAGGCTATCAAAAAGGCAAAGACCGACCAGGACAGGCATATTACCTACGACCCGGTAAAGCGGCCTGAAGTCGCGAATCTTTTGCGGATTATTTCCCTCTGCACCGACGAGACCCCGGAGGCTATCGCCGAGAGAATTGGGGATGGCGGCGGCGGAATGCTCAAAAATACCCTCACGGAAGCCTTGAACGAGCATTTGAGGCCATTGCGCGCAAAACGAGCCGAGCTTGAAAAGCAGCCGGAGCTTATCAGGAAAGTGCTTAACGAGGGCGTTGAGAAGGCGAGGGCAATCGCCGAGAAGACCCTGCTTGAAGTGCGCCATGTGATGAACATGGAGATATAGAATTAGAAATTAGGAATGGGCAGTTAGGAATCGGAAGGGGGAAGTGAGTTTTGCTGACCTCGATGAAAATCGAAAGCAAAACTCATTAGCGAAGCGATTCTCCCCCTCCCGATGTCTCAAGTAGCAATTTTTTGGGACTTTTTTATTTCTGGAATTTGATTGTCGTTTCGTAATCAGTGTCGGTCCAGTCCGGGTTTACGGTCATCTTCAAGTCAGTTCCAAGAGAGAGTGGCTTGTTGAATCTGTATGAGCGGTGGGTCTCTGCACAGTCGAATGTGATTGTGGCTCCGCTTGCTCCGCCAGAAAGTTTGAAATTCTGGGTATTAGAGTCTGTGAAAGTGAAGTATGTTTCGCCTGTCACTGAATCAGAGAGAACGATTTTTCCGTCTGCGGCGAAATTCCAGTTTGCGTTGTACTTGGAATCCTGCCATGTTCCGTTGATTTCTCCCAGATCAAGGGCAAATGCCGCGCTTCCGATCGCGGCTATGGCTGCCAAAGTCAAAAGTTTTTTCATAAAAAACACCTCGATGAATAAAATTTAGAATGAAATTGTTGAATCATTCTTAAGAAATAGTTTAACTCAAAAAATTACTTTTATCTATTCTTTTTTTATGCTAGACTGAAAAAATGAACAGCATGACAGGCTACGGGTTCAAGGAATCCGTCGTAGAAAACACACAAATCAGCGTCGAAATCAAGAGCGTCAACAACCGCTTTCTTGATTTGAACATAAATCTTCCTTACTTTCTAAATCCACTTGAAGCAAGGGTGCGGAAGCTGGTTTCAGAGAAAATCGTCCGCGGCAAGGTGGATGTGACAATCCGCGTCAAGGATATGGCCTCAACCGCAAAGGTGACCGCAGACCCTCAGGCGGCGAAAATGTACGCCGAGGCCATCGGTCAGATTGCCCTTGCCCTTGGACGAAGGCCTGAGGATGTCCCCCTTTCGCTTATCGTAGGTCAGGAAGGGGTTCTCAACATCACCCACGACTACGATGCCGACACTTACTGGTCAAAAATCGAGGGCGTTTTTAATGAGGTCTTCGAGAACTTTATAAACGACCGCAAGCGGGAAGGCGAGAACCTTAAAAAAGACCTGCTTTCAAAACTCGATACCCTTGATTCCTGCGCCGCTTTCTTTAAGGAGTGGCAGCCCAAAATGGAAGAGAAGTTCCGGGAGCAGATTACAACGAGATTCAAGGAGCTTCTGGGCGACAGCGTGGACGAAAACCGCATAATGACGGAAGTGGCGGCCATGATGGTAAAGTACACTATCAATGAGGAAATCATCCGCCTTCACAGCCATCTTGCCGCATTGCGCAAGGAGTTCAGCGATAATCCTGTTCCAGGCAAGCGGATTGACTTCATCTGTCAGGAAGCAAACAGGGAAATCAACACAATCGGAAGCAAGAATCAGTTCACGGAAGTGGGAGCCATGGTGGTAAACGCAAAAGATGCCCTGGAAAACATCCGCGAGCAGAGCAAAAATGTGGAATAGAGAGGAGAAATTATGTCTGAATACAATTTGAAAAAAGAGCTTAGGGTGGCTATTTCTGGTAAATCGGGCTGCGGAAACACAACTGTTTCTACAATGCTTGCAGAAAAGCTCGGAATCAAGCTTATAAATTACACTTTCCGCCAGCTTGCGGCAGAAAAGGGGCTTACTCTTGCTCAGGTAATTGAAAACGCAAAGAATGATGACAGCTATGATGTCGCCGTTGATACACATCAGGTTGCCCTTGCTCAGGCCGAGCCTTGCGTTTTGGGCAGCCGGCTTGCAATCTGGATGCTAAAAGAAGCTGATGTGAAGGTTTATCTCATCGCAAGCGACGACACCCGCGCAAAACGAATCCTCAACCGTGAGGGCGGGGACTTGCAGCAAATCAAGAACTTCACGGCGATGCGTGACCGTGAGGACAGCGCGCGCTACATGAAACTTTACAAAATCGACAACAATGAGTACGAATTCGCCGACCTTAAAATCGACACGGCCACCCGTACTCCGGAAGTGATTGTGGAGATGATTCTTGATTATCTTGAAAAGAAGGGCTTTGTCGAAAAAAAATAGGCTTTTCTTAATTAATAAAACGAAAAATTCCGCTGTGAGCGATTTTTTTTACTTTCGCTTATCAGGCGGGATTTTTTTTGCTCTAAGAGTAACGATTTATATTGGTCACATTTTGGTAACACAAGTGGTAACAGAAGAAAAATTTGATTTAAAATAAAAAAAATCCTTGCGGAATATTTTATTATTCTGCAAGGATTTAAGCGGCAGAAGGGAGTCGAACCCTCGTCATCAGCTTGGAAGGCTGAGATAATGAGCCGTTATATGACTGCCGCAAGAATGCCAGCGATTGGAATCGGACCAACGACAGGCAGATTTTCAGTCTGCTGCTCTACCAACTGAGCTACACCGGCATGTTGTCGTGTGACGGTACTTAATATATATCATTGGAGAAAAAATGTCAACAGCCTAAATCGAAAAGTTATGATTTTTTTGCAATATTTTTTGCTACGGTGAGCAATTTTTCTTTTTCGTTCATTTGCGGATCATCAAGCACACACTGGAAAAGCTCGTTTAGAATCGCTCCCAGGCCTTTTCCGGGCTGGATTCCCGCCTGAATCAAGTCCTTTCCGTTTACGGCTAAATCTTTGAGGGAGAGGGCGTTTTCCTGAGACTGGATTTCTTCGACCCGCTTCTGCAGAATTACCAGTTTTTTTACTCCGTCGCTTCCTGGCTCTGGCTTCCTGCGGTATTTTCCGTACATGTCAGCAAGGCGCAAGTCGAACAAGTCATTTAAATATTCAGGCTGAACTTTTACGATGAAACGGCGGATTGCCGCGTCTGACCAGCTTTCCTCAAAATGGAACATGTGGTTTTCCACAAGATGCTCAACCGAGTCGATGACGGCATTGGGAAATTTGAGGCGGGTGAGGATAGGGCGCACGAGCTGTGCTGAGTAGAGTTCGTGGCGGTAAAAGTGAATGATGTCAACAAAAGTTCCTGACCCGGCCGGATATTCCACTTTTTCAATGCTTTTTGCCTGGACTTTTCCTACATCGTGAAAAAGGGCTGAGAGACGCACGGTGAGATTTTCCCTTGGCGCGCCGTCACAAGCGTAGAGATTGTGGTCAAGTACGTCAAAAACATGATAGCTTCGTATATCGGCCTGAGAGCAGTTCCTGCATTCGGTAAGCTCCGGGATGAAGATTTTTAAAATTCCTGTCTCTTCCATGCGGCGCAGGGCGAGGGACGGCTCTTCTGAATGAAGGATTTTCTCGAATTCGTCCCGGAAACGCTCCATGGAGATTGACTTTATCTTTTCCTGAATTTGATTCTCTTTGATTGCCTCGTAGGTCGCTTCTTCGATTTTGAAATTTAACTGACTTGAAAAGCGCAAGGCCCGGATTGGGCGGAGTCCGTCTTCTAAAAAACGCTCCTCTGGCTTTCCGACTGTTCTTATGATTTTTGCCTTTATGTCTTTTTGCCCGTCAAAGGGGTCTATGATTCTGCCGTCTTTTAGGGATGCGGCGATTGCGTTCATCGTAAAATCCCGGCGGGAAAGGTCGTCTTCTAAGGTGGCGTTAAAACTCACGCTGTCCGGGTGTCTGCCGTCGGAGTAGCCTGACTCGCTCCTGAAAGTTGTGGCCTCGATTTCCTTTCCCATGAAATGAATTGTGACCGTTCCGTGGGCGATTCCTGTGGGTATGACGCGGTGAAAAATACGAATCATGTCTTCGGGCTTCGCGTTGGTGGTGATGTCCCAGTCGCTGGCTGGCTTACCTAAAAGCACATCCCTGACGGCTCCGCCGACCAGATAGGCCTCAAATCCCTTTTCTTCAAAAATTTCGTTTACTTTTTTTAGTATTTCAGGAATCGGAATGGATTTCATGTGGCGCATTATATCAGAAATCGATTCCTTCTGAAAGTAAATTTATCGTTAGGGAGAGGATTGAAATTGCAAGGCTTAGGAGAAAAATAAGTGTGTAGCAGATGAGATGGATGATTAGCCTGATTTTTTTGCTTTTGATGGTGTAAAAAACGCACTCTGTGACAGCGGCGAGACTGAAAAAAACAAGAGCTATGGCGTTTAAGGCGATGATTTTTAAAATCATGTTCAGATTTGAATCCAGAAATGTTTGCTTGTTCCCGGTAACGAAAAAAATAATCGTTGCGATAAGTGTGAGTGATAGGAAAACAGTGGCTCGTCGTGTGAGACGAAGTAACGGGGGCAGTCTCCGTGATTTTTTGTGTTGGAAGGTGCCCGGTTCCTTTTGGGCTCTAGGTTTTGTGCTTTCAGGGGCTTTATCATCAGCTTCTGGAATGGATTCAAGTTCTTCGAGATCTTCGGGTTGTTCGAGATTTATGTTTTCTTTTTCTTGTGGATTCTCTTCTCTCATGTTTCTTGAATCGTCCGTGCCAAAAATATATACTTCTTGATATTCTAACAGAAAAATCACTCGTGCAAAAGAGATAGGAGTAGGAAATGTCACAAAGACTTTTTGCGATTCGCGGTGCAACTGGCGCTGAAAATAATGCGGAATCAATCCGGGGTAGTGTCTGCGAAATGTGCCTCAGGCTTTTTAGGGAAAATAATCTTTCCGCAAAGGATTTTGTTTCAATTCAGTTTACGGTGACTGAAGACCTTGATGCGCTCAATCCTGCGGCGGCACTTCGCAAAGGGCAGAGTGACTTTGATGTTTCTTCAATTCCTCTTTTTTGTTCTCAAGAGCCGAAAATTAAGGCATCTCCTGAAAAGATGATTCGCGTTATGATTACGGTTTACATGGACGAAAATGCCATTCCTGTTCCGGTTTATATAAATGGAGGGGAGAGGCTTAGACCTGATTTTGCAAAAAAATAAAAAAAATCAAAAAAAATATATTTTATGTATTGACAATTTTTATCGTTCTAGATAATATTACACACATTCCGAAACACTTCTGTTAGGAAGTTTGCTGCTTTAGCTCAGTTGGTAGAGCACGTGATTTGTAATCTCGGGGTCGTGGGTCCAAGTCCTACAAGCAGCTTAATTTCGGGGAGTTCGCATAGCGGCAATTGCGGCGGACTGTAAATCCGCTCCCTTTCGGGTTCGGGGGTCCGAGTCCCTCACTCCCCAACAGCAAAAAAAACGGTCTTAGCTTCCTAAGGCCGTTTTTTATTTTTAAAATATTTGCTTGAAAATGGGCTGTTTTTCTTGAAATGCTTGCAGTCGGGTGAATTATTTTGACAAAAACAGCATAAAAGGGTTATACTGTAACAGATTTTTCTCGTCGGTTATTAAAATTTTGCTGACAGAACGGGTGGAGCCACATCAGTGAATATAGATTTTTGGGGAGTGCGTGGATCAATTCCGACTCCGTTATCATCGCAACAGGTTCGCACAAAGCTTATCGCGGCTCTTCAGCGTATAAAGCCTGAGGATATACAATCCGATGCCGCAAAAGAAAGTTTTGTCAAGTCTTTGCCATGGTGGATTTCGGGAACTGTCGGTGGAAACACTCCATGTGTAGAGCTTACCCTTAGTAATGGCGAAAAAATTGTTTTTGATGCTGGTTCTGGTATGCGGGTTATGGGTAAGTTTTCTGAGCCCCCGGCTGATAAGCATTATCATCTTTTCATGTCACATTTTCACTGGGATCATATACAAGGTCTTCCGTTTTTTGATTCAATATACAATCCTAATATAGTTATTGAGGTTTATTCGCCATTTCCTAAAATGAAAGATTACTTAAAAAGTCAAATGGTGGCTCCTTTTTATCCTGTTGATTTCTCGGCTGTCGAAAAGCATTTCGTTTTTCACCATATTGTTCCGGGGCAATTTATAAAAATCGGTGATGCGTTGGTTTCTTGTACGAAAATGTCTCATCCTGGGGATTCTTACAGTTATGCTGTTATTGAGGGTGGCAAAAAATTTGTTTATGCGACAGATGTTGAGCTCGGTACTAAGGATTTTGTTTCTGGTGAAGAGCGAGGTTCCGTCTTTGAGGGCGCGGATATCATGCTCATAGATTCTCAGTATACTGTGGAAGAGGCTCTTCGTAAGGCGAATTGGGGGCATTCTGCTTTTTGCTATGCAATTGATTTTGCGGTGGCATGGAAAATTAAAAAAATGTACATGTTTCATCATGAGCCAACCTATGATGACCGCAAACTTAATACTATTCTTGAATCTGCCCGATGGTATGCTAATTATATTTCAGATGAATCCTTGGAAATCGATATAGCCCGCGAGGGTTTTGGACTTACATTATGACGAATGATTCTTTTTCAGAAAAAACTTCTCTTTCGCTTGATTATCATTTCAACGAAAGTGAGATAAAAATTCTTGCCCGCCTGCTTCGTAATAATCAGGAGCAAATTCCAGATGCACTTCTTGATTTTTCGATGAAGATTGAGCGTGCGATTTACAATTCCATGTCTATAGACGAGGCTGAAGCATTCTACTCATGAAAAAAACTAAACATAAAAAAAATACTTTTTTATCTTTTCTTCTTTCCTGTTTTGGTTGCGTGCTGCTTGCTTTTCTCGCTTGTGTCCTTGCCTTTCGTGTTTCGATTTCAGCTCCCGATTCTAAAAACGAGGCAAAAGAGGTGCGGGTTGAGATTCCGTCTGGCGCAAGTGTCGCAAAAATAGCGGAAATCCTTGCTGATAATGGTCTTATTCGCTCTGATCGTGCCTTTTATATTGCGGCTCGTTTTCCTATGCTTTCCTTTCGCAAGGAGAGTCCGCTTCTTCAGTCTGGTTATTACAGCCTTAATTCCTCAATGAATGCTTATCAGATTATGGGGATCCTTGAGTCTGGACTGCAAGATTCTGTTAAGGTTGCCGTTCCAGAAGGATTTACAATCCGAAAAATTGCCGCTCTTCTTGAAAAAAATGAAATTTGCTCTGCGGAAGATTTTATTGAGGCTTGTCATAATCAGGTTTTGTTGGAGAAATACAAAATTCCGTCTCATTCCTTTGAGGGGTTTTTGTTTCCTGACACTTATTTCTTTGCTCCAAAGATGGGAGCCGAGAAGGTTCTTCTGCTTATGGTCGAAGCTTTTTTTGATCGGATTTCAGAAATCCCTTATTTTACTGATAAATCGCCTTCTCAGTTTTATGAGACGCTGGTTCTTGCCTCTATTGTTGAACGGGAATATCGTGTTGCCGATGAGGCGCCTCTGATTGCAAGTGTATTCAGAAATCGGATTGATGCTGGTGTTGGTTTGTATTCATGCGCTACAATCGAATATATCATTACGGAGATTCAGGGGAAGCCTCATCCTGATGTGATTACCTATGATGATTTGAAAATCGACAGCCCCTACAACACTTACAAATGGGCGGCCCTTCCTCCGTCGCCAATCTCAAATCCTGGGCTTGTCGCCCTTAATGCGGCCGCAAATCCTCCTGAGACAGAATATTTTTACTTTACGCTTACGGACGCTGGGGCTGGAAGTCATACTTTTTCAAAATCCTTTAATGCCCATGTAAAGGCTGGCACTCAGTTCAAGACGAAAAAATCGGGGAATTAAGAGCGCATGGATGGAATCATATCTCAGGAGACTAAAGACGCTGTTCTTTCTGCGGCGGACATTGTTTCCGTGGTGAGCGATTATGTTCAGCTTGAGAACCGCGGAAATCAGTGGTGGGGCTGTTGTCCTTTTCATCATGAGAAAACTCCATCTTTCTCCGTTACCCCCGACAAAAATATGTATTACTGTTTTGGCTGTCATGAGGGAGGGGATGCGATAAAATTCGTCATGGAAATGGAAAAAATCCGTTTTCCAGAGGCGCTTAAACTGCTTGCCCGAAAATTTGGCGTTGAGGTAAGGTATTCAAATAATTTTGTTCCTGGTGCCGAAAAGCCTGATAATTCAAAAGAACTCTACATCGATTTGTATAACCGTGTAGCTGATATGTTTCATTACGGGCTGGTAAAAACCGAGGCCGGAAAATTCGCTCTGGATTACATAACCAAGCGTGGAATCTCAATGGAGACAATCGAGAAATTTAAGCTGGGCTATTCTCCTGCTGACCGCCAATGGCTCAAGAAATTCCTCAAAAGCAAGAATTTCAGCGATGAATTTTTGGCAAATTCAGGTCTTTTCAGTAAAAAATACCCGGATATAGCTTTTTTCTCTGACAGGCTTATGTTCCCGATTTTTGACAGGCGGGGGCAGGCGGTGGCTTTCGGCGGCCGTTTTTTGCGGGGAGATCCTGAAAAATCCCCCAAATACCTTAACTCAGGCGATTTGATTCAGTATAAAAAAGGCGAGACCCTTTATGCCTTCAATTTTGCGAAAAATGCTATCCGAGAAAACAAAAAGGTTATTTTTTGCGAGGGCTACATGGATTGCGTCGCTTATCACCAGTGCGGAATCAATTATGCCGTCGCTCCTTTGGGAACGGCCCTTACCGATGATCAGATTAAGCTTGTCCGGGGCTTTGCTGACACGATTCTCCTTTCCTTTGATTCTGACGGGGCAGGGCAGGCTGCGACTCAGCGGGCGATTCTCATGTGCAGGCGGCAGGGTCTTACGGTTAAAATAATCCGCCTTCATAATGCTAAAGATCCTGCGGAAATTATGGTAAATTTCGGGGCGGAAACCTTGACAAATGAAGTAAATAACGCTATATTAGATAGTGATTATCTGTTGAGTTTTCTGTCGCAAAAGTACCAGAAGGATACTCCAGAGGGAAAATCCAAGTTCGCACTTGAATTTTTCCCGTATATTGATGCGCTACAGACCGACATACAGAAGGAATCAAGTCTGGTTCTCTTGGGACAGACGCTAAACATCTCCCTTGAGGCAATAAAAAGGGATTTCAATAATCGTGAAGATGTAAAAAAACGCACTCTCAATACACCAACGGAAAGCCGTGCGCCGGTTCAGGATCAGGTTGTAGTAAACGCTGAATTCCGCGCAGTCCTGGCAGTTTTGTCCGATACCAATCAGTTTGAGCTGATGCAGAGCCGTTTGACAGAAAGCGATTTCGAAAATCCGAGCGCAAGAACTTTGTTCTTGATTCTGAAGGAGTGTTACAAGGCGGGAGATTTGTCTTTTGTTTCGGTGCTCAGTCATTGTGAACATGATGGCATAAAACAAAAAATCACTGAGTCTGTTTCCAAAGGGGAATTTTCTCAGTATACGGCGCAGTCTGTTGCGGACAGCATTGAATGGCTTGAGATGCAGAGTCTTGAGCGGAAGAAAAAATCCATCCTTGAACAAATGGGCGTATTGCAGTCGCAGTTAAGCCTTCCTGCAAACCAAGAATTGATGACAAAGCTTTTTGAAGAAAAAAAACGCATTGACGAAAAACTAAATAAAAAAGGACTGGAATATGGATCAGGAGTTGGATCCTAAAGTTGCGAAACTTTTAGAATATGCGAAAGATAAGCAGATTGTTTCCTGGGATGAAATCAACGAAATCTTGGGACAGGATTTTGTTAATTCCCCGAAAATGGAAGATGTGCTTCAACTTTTAACCCAGAGCAACATTCAGGTCATGGAAGAGGACACTGACCTTGACGATGATGCTGATGCCGATGAGGATGATCTTCTTGATGACGAAGATGATGTCGGAGGCGTTGGTGAGAGTGAGGATGAACTTGCGGCAACTCGTCTTGTTAACGGTGACAAAGATTCAAATGTAGATGATCCTATCCGTTTGTATTTGCGGGAAATCGGCAAAGAAAAGCTTCTTACGGCAGAGCAGGAAGTTACATACTCAAAACAGATGGAAGACGGCGAGAATATCATTAAGGATGTTATTAAAAAATCCGGCATGATGATTCCTGAATTCTTCGCAATCTGCCAGAAAGCATTTGCTAAAATCGATCCCCATGAGCCCGGAAAAGCCCGTAAGGAAATAAACGAGGCTCAGGCGGAAAAGCGTCGTCTTAAAAGCTGTTATGGTGAGAATCTTAAGGCTTGCAAAGAGAATATGAAAGTCTACATGAATCTCAAAAAACAGCTTTTTGAAGCAAATCAGTCTCGCGAAATCTTTAATAATGAGCAGATTATCGAACTTCGGACAAAAATTCTGCCTGAATTGCAGAAAATTGACATTCAATCTGAAGAAATCGAAAAATTCAGCGCAAAATTTGTTGAGGCTACTCAGAAAATCGGCGAGTACCGTCACAAGCAGGAGCATAAGATGCGGGAGCTTCGCATTTCAAGTCCTGCTGAACTCCGAAGCCTTGGTCGTCGCCTTGCCATTCACTCTGAGGCTGTCAAGCTTGAGAATGAGTTGGGGCTTTCAAGTGATGAGATTCGCGATATTTACACGCAGATTCAGAAGATAGATCGCAAGCTTCGCCGCATGGAGTACGATTTCGAGAATAATGTCGAAGAAATCCTTTCTATGGCAGATGAAATTGAGCGCGGTCGAAAAATGCTTGAAAAGGCAAAGAATAAGCTTATCAACGCTAACTTGCGACTGGTAGTTTCCATTGCCAAAAAATACACCAACCGAGGTTTGCAGTTCTTTGATCTTGTTCAGGAAGGCAATATCGGTCTTATCAAGGCTGTCGAGAAATTTGAGTACCGTAAGGGCTATAAATTCTCGACATACGCTACATGGTGGATTCGTCAGGCAATCACTCGTTCAATCTCGGATCAGGCGCGGACTATCCGCGTTCCTGTTCACATGATTGAACAGATTAACAAAGTCGTGCGGGAAGGCCGTCAGCTTATGCAGAAGCTTGGTCGGGAGCCTACCGACGAAGAAATTGCACAGCAGCTGGGTTGGCCGGTTACCCGTGTCAAGCAGGTTAAGAATGTTGCCCGTGAGCCAATTTCCCTTGAAACTCCAATCGGTGAAGAGGAAGATTCTCAGCTGGGAGATTTCATCGAGGACAAAGATGTGGAAAATCCGGCAAATCAGACCGCATACACGCTTTTGCAGGAACAGCTCAGAACCGTGCTTAATACATTGCCGTCTCGTGAGCAGGAGGTTCTGAAAATGCGTTTTGGTCTTGAGGATGGATACAGCCTTACACTGGAAGAGGTTGGTTTGTATTTCAATGTTACCAGAGAGCGAATCCGACAGATTGAGGCGAAGGCTTTGCGTCGGCTCCGACATCCTCGTCGTGCCAGCGGGCTTCGTGACTACATCGAAATGTAATAAAAATCGAAAAATAGCCGTTGTCTAATAGACATAAACGGCTATTTTTTATATAATTTTGCGATAAAATAATCGGGAATTCTCTTTTCTTTGGTGATTTTCCGAGTTTTTTGAGGTCTTTTGATTATGGAAATGACAGAAGTTTTTGACAAACTTAAATCGTTGCAGGATGTTTTGGTCGAAAAATATGACTTGGAAAAGAAAATCGAGTCTTCTCCAAAGCAGCTTGATTCACAGGATGAGCTTCTTGCTCGTCTCAAAAAAGAATATATCGAAAAAAATAAAAGCTATGAAGAAGTAAAGGCTGAAGTTGAAAAACTTAAGCAGGAACTTTCTGCAGCCGAGGCTTCTCGTGAGTCAGGTGAAAAGGATATGGACAATATCACTTCTCATCGTGAGTACGAGGCTTTGGATAAGCAGATTTCTGAAGCCACCGAAAAAGAAGCTTCTGTCCGAAAAGATTTGCAGCGCGAAGAGAAAAAACTTGCTGAACTTGACGAATCTCTTAAGGCTGACGAGGCAATGATTTCTTCTCAGGAAAATGATTTGAATGAGAGCAAGGCTGCTCTTTCTGATCAGATTCAGAGCTATAAAAATCAGCTTGAGAGTCTTAAAAAACAAGAAGATGAAATTATTCCTGGTCTCAATCAGGAAATTGTCTATAAATTCCAGCGTATTATTCAGCGCAACTCTGAGGGTATTGTTGCCGTTCGAAATGGTGTTTGCACAGGTTGTCAGATGATTCTTCCTGGTCAGTTTGCGAACGAAGTTCGTGACGGTGAGAAGATTCTCTTCTGTCCCTATTGTTCTCGAATCCTCTTCTATCAGGAAGTCAACGAAGAAGAAGCAGAGGATTACTCAACACTTGAAGAAACTGGAAGCCTTGCTGACTTCGAAGACGAATTCGCAGATGAGCGTGACGAGGACGAAGTTGAAGATGGCGAGAACGAGAACAATCTCGATGACGAAAAGTCAATGGCATTCGACGAGTAATCGTTGTTCTGCTTAAATCAACGGTAAATTGCAGAAAAGATATAACCGTGCCTGCCTTGTTCATGATAGCAATGGCGGGTGAGGAAAGTCCGGGCTCCACCGGAAAAAACGCCGGGTAATAACCGGGCAGAATAGGGAACTTGTTCTTTGATTGAGCATAAGCCTTTTTTCTGACAGAAAGTGCCACAGAAAACAAACCGCCTTCGGGTAAGGGTGAAAGGGTGCGGTAAGAGCGCACCGCGTTTCTGGCAACGGAAACGGCAGGGCAAACCTCGTTTGGAGCAAGGTCAAGCAGCGGTCAGGTTTTCCGGACTAATGGCCGCGGGTAGGCTGCTAAAGGCTTCTGGTGACAGAAGTTTCGGATAGATGGTTATGCGTGCTTTTCTTTTTTGAAAAGTACAAGACAGAACCCGGCTTATTGTCTTTTCTGTTTTTTTTATAATGCGGTGGGGAAATGAAATTAAAGGCTTTGCAAACACGAGAAATTGTCAAACGAAAAAGTCAGTTTTTAAAAAAACTTGCGATTTTCGCTTGTCTTGCAGCCCTTGTCTCTGCTGGAATTTTCTTTGCCTGGCGCTTAATCGATTCAAAAATCAATAACGGAAACTCTTTTATTAATCTCAAGTCAAAATGGAAAGTGTATGATTATCAGGGTGTATATGATATAAGCTCTGCTATTTTATATAAATCACCGTTTAATACCAAAGCGCGCACTTACAACGGCTATGCATCTTTTTTTCTTGCGGTTTCGCAAAGTGATGTTGTGCAGTCTCTTTCTTATATCGATGAGTCAATAAATTCTCTCAGAATTGCCTTGCAGGGGGCTAGGTTTGGAGCTGTCGCGCAAATTGAATATATGCTTGGCAAGGCTTATTTTTACAAGGACTTGCATTCTTCTTATTATTATTACGCTGACTTGGCCATTGATTATCTTTTAAAAGCGAAAAAACACGGCTACAAGGCCGATGACATTCCTGAATTGCTCGGACTTAGCTATGCTTCTCTGGGAATGACCATGGAGAGTATTTCTGCTTTTACTGAGGCTCTTTTGGTTCGGGAATCGGACATTCTTCTTCTTTCGATTGCTGAGCAATATCACAATGTCGGGCAGGATAATGCCGCAGAGCAGTATTTGTTTCGTATTTCCCAAGAGTGCAAGGATGAGCAGATTATCTTGAAAAGCCATCTTTTGATGGGGAATATATACCTTGAGCGCGAACAATTCGATGATGCCGAAAAAGAATTTAATTTTATTTTGGAAAAAAATGAAAATTCTGCTGACGCATACTACGGATTGGGTGTAATATATGAGAGTCGGGGAGAGGCTGCAAAAGCTCGTGCTGAATGGCGAAAAGCCTTGCGTATTCAGAATAATCACCCGCTCGCATTGAAAAAAATGTCAGAATATAAGTAAGATATATAAAAGTTTGGGAGGACTTTTTATGGGATTTTTGGACCGATTTTCAACGGACATTGGTATTGATTTGGGTACCTGTAATACATTGATTTATGTACGCGGCAAAGGAATTGTAGTTGACGAGCCGTCTGTTGTTGCTGTCGAAAAAGGAACAAAGCATGTCTGGGCTGTCGGTGCCGAGGCAAAAAGAATGCTCTGGAAGACTCCGGGCAATATTGAGGCTATTCGCCCGCTGGCAGATGGCGTCATCGCTGACATCGATTCATGTGAAAAAATGATTAAATACTTTATCTCTAAAGTCATTTCCCGTCATCAGCTTTTTAAGTCTACCCGAATGAAAATCGGAATTCCTTCATGCATTACTCAGGTTGAGCGCCGTGCTGTCATTGAAACGGCTCTCAAAGCCGGTGCAAAGGAAGTCGATGTAATCGAAGAGTCTCTTGCCGCCGCTATTGGTGCGCAGATTCCGATCAATGAGCCTGCTGGTCACATGATTTGTGATATCGGCGGTGGAACGACCGAGGTTTCTGTCATCTCTTTGGGCGGCATGGTCGTAACCAAGGCAATCCGTGTCGGCGGAGATAAATTCGATGAGGCGATTATGAAATATGTCCTCAATGTTCATAACCTCCGTATTGGTCAGCAGACTGCAGAACGGCTGAAGATTCAGATTGGAAACGCCCTTCAGGATAAAGACAAGGCAATCGAAAAGATGGAGGTTCGCGGTAACGATGCGATTACAGGCCTTCCTCGCCGTCTTGAAATTGACAGCGTTGAGGTTCGTGAGGCTCTCAAATCAACCGTAAATGAAATCGTCGAGCTTATCAAAGTAACTTTGGGTGAGACTCCTTCAGAACTTGCGGCTGATATCGTTGAGCGTGGTATCGTTATGTCTGGTGGCGGAAGTATGCTCAAGGGCTTGCCGAAACTTATCTCAAAAGAAACTGGCGTTCCTGTCATTCTTGTTGAAAAACCGCTTGAGTGCGTGGCTCTTGGTGCTGGTCAGGCATTCGATTTGTTCAAGGATATGTCTACTGACCGTGCTATTTACGACAATCTCAATGACTAAGTAGATTTTTCATGGCTTCGTCTAAACATTCCTTTCGATTCGGGTTATCAGAGCTTCTTCTCATTATTTTTCTGGCATTTTCTGGCATTAATTTGGCCTTTCATTCAGGTGGATTTGTCGTAAATTTCCAAAGCCTTGGGTTTACGGTATTTTCATCACTTCAGAAAGGTGTAAATGCGCTTGTCACTGGCATTGGAAATACATTCAATGCCGTGCATGAGCTTTCCAGATTGCGTGAGGAGAACCGTGAACTTACCGAGCGTCTCAAGAATTATGAAATTCTGCAACGGGCAAACACTGATATCCGCAAAGAAAACGAAAGGCTTAAAGAGCAGCTTGATTTTTCCCTCACCTTTGAAGAAAAAAACTATCCTGCGAGGATTATTTCCCGAAATCCCGACAGTTTGTATTCTGCCTTTACGATTAACAAGGGAAGCCGTCATGGAATCAAAAAGAATATGCCTGTTCTCGCTGTGCAGGGTGGAATCGTAGGTTTGGTTGGAAAAGTCGTGACGGTGGGAAGCCTTACGAGTCTTGTCATGCCGATTTATGATTCCAAGTGCTCCGTTTCTGCGAGAATTCAAAATACTCGTGATATTGGTATCGTAACCGGTGACGGCTCGGCTGATATTCCGCTTAATATGAGTTATATCAAAAAGCGTGTCCTTGATGAACTTCAGATTGGTGATTTAATTGTGACGAGCGGCGAGGGAGGAAATTATATCGCTGACATTCCTATCGGCTCCATTTCTGAAATTCGGGTTCTTGAGTATGATTCCTCATTGAATATTAAAGTAGCTCCTGTTATTGATTTTTCTCGAATAGAGATGGTCATCGTTTCTGACAGAATTGAATTGAATCCGGCTCTTGTCTCCCAGATTGAGCAGGTGAAGTAGGAGGAGAGGGGATGTTTAAGTCTTTTTTTGTATCGGTCTTGATTTTGCTCTGCGTGGTGATTTTTGAGACCGCAATCCTTTCTAATTTGCTTTTTTTGCCTGCCGTTCCTGATTTGCTGCTGATTGTTTCGCTTTATCTTTCGGTTCATAACGGCAAGATTTTTGGAGTTTCATCGGGCTTTGTTTCCGGGCTTTTCCTTGATTTTTTGAGCGTCTCCCCCTTCGGTCTGCACTGTCTCTTGCGCACAATTATCGGCTATGTGATGGGGATTTTCAACAAAACGCTTAATATGAACGGTATTTTCCTTCCGATTCTCATTGGTTTTATCGCGACCCTCATTAAAGTCTTGCTTGTGTTTGTGATTTCGGTCTTTTTCCCTGATTCTGTCATTCCATACTCGATTTTTTCAAAGGCATTTTTGTTTGAGTTGTGCGCCAATTCGATTCTTACGCCTCTGGTTTTCAAATTCCTGGGAAGTTTCAGTGGCATGATTTTGCTTGAACCGGAGAAAGTTTCGTGACGAATTATTTTGGAAGTGAAAACGGCTCTGTTGAGCAGAACGCAAAAGTCGTCATTCTCGGATTCTTGATTTCTATTATTTTTGCGCTTTATATTCTCAAGTTATTTTCCTTGCAGGTTATTGAGGGCGCTCAGTATCGTAAACAGTCCCAGACGATTTCTTCTCAGGTAAAGACGATTGACGCCCAGCGAGGTGAGATTTTTGACCGTAATGCCAATATGCCCATGGTCATTAATACTGACTCTTTCGCTGTTGATTTGATTCCTGCTGAGATTCCGGCTGATTTTTATGATTCTGTTGCTTCTCGTCTTGCTTCTTATCTTGGCATTTCAAAAAATGAAATTGACAGGCGCGTGCCAGTTAATCTTCGCCATACACGAAAGTCAATTGGCTCTTATACGGCGATTGAAGTTCGTTCGAATGTTCCTTTTTCGGTTATTTCTAACATCGCTGAGAATGTAACTGATTTGCCCGGTGTTTCCTGGAGAAGCAAACCTGTGAGAAACTATGTTGAGACAGGCTCGATTTCTCATGTTGTCGGTTATGTCGGCGATATTACGAACGAAGAAATCAAAGTCATGTACAACATTACCGATGAAAATGGTCGCCGCGTTTATTCGAATAAGTCTGTTGTTGGAAAAACCGGCGTTGAAAAGCAATATGATTTGCGCTTGCAAGGCGTTCAGGGGCGGGAGAGCCGTACTGTCGATGTTCGAGGCCATGTCCTTTCGGATACTCCTATTGTTGAGCCTCCGCAGATGGGTAAGAATCTCGTGCTTACCGTAGATATGCGCATACAAGAACTTGCAGAAAAAGCCTTGGGTGAGCGTGTCGGTGCAGCGGTCGTTCTTCGTCCTAGTGACGGTGAGGTTCTTGCAATGGTCTCGTATCCTTTTTATGATCAAAATTTGTTCAATGACGATAATGCCGCCGTTCAGTATAACCGGCTGGCTCAGGATGCGAACCGTCCTCTTTTAAATCGAGCCGTTAATGCTGCTTATCCGCCGGCTTCAACTTTTAAAATCATCATGTCTACGGCTATGCTGGCTGAAAAAGCTTTTCCTTCTGCAAAAGACATTGAGTGTACGGGTCGTGTCGATTATGGTAACCGTATTTTCCACTGTCACCAAAAATGGGGGCATGGCTGGCTCAATATGCGGGAGGCCTTGGCTCAGTCATGCGATGTTTATTATTGGGCGATTGGTCGTGATTATCTTGGCGTTGATAAAATTTCTTCTTATGCAAAGGAATTTGGTTTTGGAGAGAGTTTGGACATTGATTTGCCGGCACAGCAGGCTGGCTTTGTTCCAACAGCTCCATGGAAAGAACGACGCTTCCACCAAAAATGGCTTGGCGGAGACACAATGAACATGTCAATCGGACAGGGATACACTCTCGTTACACCTCTTCATATCGCAAATATGGTGGCAATGGTCGCAAATAAAGGTAAAATTTACCGACCTCATCTGCTAAAAGAAATCCGGGATCCTGCCAGCAACGAAGTAATTGAAGAAATTAAACCGCAGATTTTGCATGAGTCTAACATTGATGAGTCTGTCTGGCGAGAGGTTCAGAATGCCATGCGTTATACAATCACTGACGGAACTCCGGCTTTCCCGCTCAACAATAAAGTCGTTCAAATTGCAGGTAAAACTGGTACGGCAGAGGTTGGTTCTCTCGATCACTGGCACTCATGGATGGCCTGTTATGCGCCTTTTAACGCTCCTGTGGAAGAGCAGGTCGTCGTTGTTGTCTTGGTTGAGGCGGTAAATGAATGGGAATGGTGGGCTCCTTATGCGACAAACATCATTTTTCAGGGAATTTTTGCAAATCAGAATTATGAAGAGGCTGTAGCTTCGCTTCCGGCGAATGTACGCGAAGTCATCCGTTCACGAAAACATGCGCAAGGCAGGGCAGAGTAATGGAAAATACAAAAATGAAATTAAATTTCAAATTCCTGCAATTTTTCGATTTTATCCTGTTTTTCTGTGTCGTAGCTCTCGTCACTTTCGGTGTGCTTTCTATCTATTCTTCGGGAATCAACTCTGAGGGAATGAATGTTTCCACTGAATATGTAAAGCAGATTATTTGGGGTGGAACAGGCATTTTGCTCATGCTGGGACTTTCCCTTGTGGATTACCGCCGTTTGTCCCGCTATGTGCCTCAGATTTTTATTTTTGCCTGTGCGGTTCTCATTTTTACGAAATTTTTTGGACGCTATGTTAATGGAGCGCGAAGCTGGCTAGGTATCGGTCCTTTTGGAATTCAGCCTTCGGAATTCATGAAAGTCGTTTTCATTCTCTTTTTAGCCTGGTATCTCGACAGGACAAAAAAATCTTCTGACCAGCGTAAGCGTTTTATCATATCTTTGTTGATTATGTTTATTCCCATGGCTTTGATTCTTGCTCAGCCTGACTTGGGAACTGCTCTGGTTTATTTTCCGATTTTCCTAGCAATGACATTTATTGCGGGAATTCCTGTCCGTTATATCCTTTTTGTTTTCCTCAGCGGCATGATGACGATTTTGTTCACAGTCCTTCCGATTTGGGAAAGTCAGATTGCCCATCATTCAGTTATTTTCGTGCGAGTCCTCACTAACAGCACTCTTCGGCTTATTCTTATTTTTGCGACTGGCTCAATAGGTGTCCTTTCATTGCTGGGGATGTTCTTCTACCGTCACAACAAATATTTCTATTGGATTTCGTATTTTTCGGCGATTTTGTGCGGTTCTCTAATTCTCTCTTATTTTGCGGGCAAAGTCCTTAAAGAGTATCAAGTAATGCGTCTCATCGTTTTCATCGATCCTTACGCTGATCCTCGAGGGGCCGGCTGGAATATCATTCAGTCAAAGACGGCCATTGGTTCAGGAAACTTGCTCGGTCGCGGTTATTTACAGGGAACCCAAAGTCATTACCGCTTTTTGCCAGAACAGAGCACTGACTTTATTTTTAGCATTTTGTCTGAAGAGTGGGGCTTTGTTGGTGGAATGGTCGTTTTTGCCCTTTATTTTTCGATTCTGCTTAGGACGATTTTTATTATCAAAAATGCGTCAAATACTTTCGGAATGATGATTGCGGCTGGTGTTTTGGGTATGTTCGCCTTTCACTTTCTGATTAATGTTGGAATGGTCATGGGAATCATGCCTATTACTGGTATCCCGCTTTTGTTTTTGTCTTACGGCGGCTCTTCACTATGGACGGCGATGATTTGCGTCGGTTTTTTGATGAGCGTTTCATCTCGAAAATTCGGATTTTAAAATGAATCTTATCAATCCTTTGTCGCTTTTTGGTAATGACTTGTGCTCGGTTCAGAATCCATCGGCTTATATTGGCGGTGAATTCGGCTCTGTTGTAAAAAATCATACATCTTCTGATGGTTTATTCAATTATTGTATCGCTTTTCCTGATGTTTACACGATTGGAATGGCAAATCAGGCGATAAAAATCATTTACAACGGGCTCAACAAAAAATCGAATATCCGTTGCGAGCGGGTTTTTGCCGTTGAGACTGATTTTGAAGATTTGTTGAAAAAACACGACGCACCATTGTACACCCTTGAGACTGGAATGCCACTGAATCAAGTTGATATGATTGGCTTTTCCATTGGCTACGAGCTTGGAATTACTGGCGTGCTTTCAATTCTTGACTTGGGACGAGTTCCTCTTCTGAAAAAAGACCGAGGAGAGTCCGACCCGATTGTGGTGGCAGGTGGCTGCGGGGCTACGAATCCGGCTCCATTTTCAGATTTTTTTGACGCGGTTTTTATCGGCGAGGCAGAGGGGGGCATGTTCGAACTGATTGAAGAGCTTGCCGAGATGAAAAAAAATGGGGCGGGCAGGGCAGAGCTTTTGCAGCATCTTTCCGAGCATCCCAGCATCTGGACAGAGGGCATGAGCGAAGAGAAGTGCGGGCATTCTGTGGCTCGCCGGGCAATCTGGTCTGATTTTGGAAAGCTTCCTTCCGTTGAGTCATTTATGCCCCTTCCCAATGTAAAGCCCGTTCAGGATCATGGCGTCGTTGAGATTATGCGTGGCTGTCCCAATGGATGCCGTTTCTGTCATGCCGGAGTCTATTACCGTCCCCAGCGGGCCAAGACCAAGCAGCTGATTTTTGATGATGTGGACAAGCTTGTGAATGAGGCCGGCTACCGGGAAATTTCCCTCACATCTCTTTCCAGTGCGGATTACCCTAATATCGAGGATTTGCTTGATGATTTGAACGCGCGCTATAAGAGCCAGAATGTTTCATTCCAGCTCCCGTCCTTAAAAGTGAACAGTTTTTCCCTTCCTTTGCTTGAAAAACTATCGGAAGTTCGTAAATCTGGCCTCACTTTTGCCGTTGAGACACCAGAAGAAGCCTGGCAGCTTCGTCTTAACAAGGAAGTTTACGCCCAGCACTTGGTTGATGTGATTTTGGATGCTAAAAAGCGGGGCTGGAACAAGGCTAAATTTTATTTTATGGTTGGGCTTCCTTTCCCGGAAACAGAGGAGCTTACCGAAGAAAAAGCAATCGTTGATTTTTTGATTGATTTGCAGAACCGAACCAGAATTCAATGCAATGTAAATGTGGGAACCTTTATTCCAAAACCGCACACTGCCTATCAGTGGGTAAGGCAGATTTCCCCGGAAGAGTCGGAGCGAAAACTTTCTTATATCCGCGACCATCTTCCACGGGGGAAATTTCATGTGGGAACTCATGATGTTAACACATCTTACCTGGAAGGTCTTCTTTCCCGCGGCGACAAGCGGGCAGGGAAGGTGATTCTTTCGGCTTACAAAAAAGGTGCTCGTCTCGATGCTTGGGAAAATCACTTGCGAGAAAACCTAAAGCATTGGGAATCTGCTTTTGCCGAGGCTGATTTTGATGTGAAAGAGTCGATTTTACGGGAGCGGGGCAAGGACGAAGTTCTTCCCTGGGATGATGTTTCTCTGGGAGTCTCCAAGAATTTCTACAAAAAAGAATGGGATAAAAACGAAAAAGAAGAGCTTACTCCCAAATGTAAGCCTGACTGCGACCACAGATGCGGAGTCTGCAACAATAAAACCTGTGTGAATATTGATAATAAACCTCAAGATGTACAGAAAAGTATACAGTTAAGTAGTAATTCTGTCTACCCGGAGTGGAATATCCCTGTTATGTACCGGGTTATTTTCCAGTTTACCAAGAAAAACGGCGGGGAGTACATTTCTCATCTCTCGCAGATTGAATTTTTCAACAGGGCGGTCTTGAAGAGTTCCCTGCCAGTCATATATACGACGGGCTTTAATCCGCTTCCTCGCCTGGAATTTGCCTCAACTCTTTCCTTAGGAATTTCTTCTGACGCTGAGATTGCCTCCACGGTTCTTTATGAGAATATTACTGAAAGCGACTTTATTTCTTCGCTGAACAGGCATTTACCGTCTTCGATTCAGATTCAGAAAGCCTTTGTTTTCCCGGTGACTAACCAGCGCCGCCGTGAATCTTTGAGCACAGGCTTGTGGGGAAATGTCTATGAGTATTCATTTAAGTGCCCGGTGGGTGAGGTTAAGCACTTTTTTGACTCGGAGCTTTCTAAGCCTTTCCTTGACAAGTCTTCTCTTTGTGAATTTTCCTTTGATGATTCGGACGGAAACAAAGTGCTTGCGAAACTTCTCTTTCAAAAAGACCGGCCTTTCCGTAATGCCCTTGAAGAGTATTTCGGAAAGAAAATCTGGGAAATCGTCACGATTCATAAAATCCAGACCCTTGCAAAACCTGATATAACGGGCTGGACGAGCGAGATAAACGCGGCTTATCAATCCTCTCTGGAGAATATGAAAAATCATTCTGAGATGCTGGAGATTAACGCTCGCTTTAAAGAAAAAATCTTAAAGCCCGAAGAGAACATGAAAGCGGCGAACGCCAATGCGATTTCTTATTTTGAACTTTATCAGCGCATTGCCCTCGTAAACAAAGAACTGATTAGCCAGCGGGATTCCCTCATGGAAAAGAAAGCTGACAAGAAGCGGATGTAAGAATGTATAAGTTTAAATGAATTTTGTGCATAAATAACTTTCTATAATATACCTTCTGTCTACCAATATGTATATATAATAGCTTTCTTTCATCACTTCTCTTCTGCTGACTTTTACTTTGACTTTTTTTTATGTGCCTGCATTTCTTTTTCCGCTTTTTTTATGACTTGGTTTATGTTCTTTTGTTCTTGGGGCATAAAGCGGGCGAATCCAGTTCCAACTGAGAAAGGCATTGGGCCTGAAAGCAGTTGCTTGAGTCTTGCATTGAAGTTTTCCATGAGGGAATCCGCGTTTTTGAAGTCAATTCCTTGTAAAATAACTGCAAATTCGTCACCACCTGTGCGAAATACGGGACTGTGCTTGAATATTTCACAAGTGAGCTTGCAAAGGCTGATTATTGCACTGTCACCAGTCTTTCGTCCCAGCTTATCATTTATTTTACGAAGATTGTTTATATCGCAGACGAGTACGCCTATTTCAAATTCTGGATTGTTCGATATGTTTTCATTTATCTTGTCTTTTACCTCGTCTAGTGCATGACTGTTTCCTACTCCTGTGAGCATGTCTTTATTTTTTGTATTTTCAAGGACCTTGTTGAGTTCATAAGCCTGTTTCAGAGATTTTTGTCGCATACATTTGATGAGACTTCTGATGACATGAGCGATATTGATTGGTTTTGTAAGATGTTCATTCATACCAGCTTCCAATGATGCCCTGACATCTTCTTCGAAAGCATTTGCCGTAAGCGCGATGATTGGCGTGATTTTTGCATCGCTTCTGTTGAGGGCACGGATGGCTTTTGTCGCTTCGATTCCGTTCATTACCGGCATCATGATATCCATAAGTATGGCGTCGTATGTATTAGGCTTGGACTCTGAGAAAATTTTGAGAGCGATTTTTCCGTTTTCGGCGGTTGTAACAATGGCTCCTTCTGTTTCCAGCAGACCTTTTGCGCTGTCGCGGTTAGTTTCGTTGTCTTCAACGAGAAGTATTCTTGAGCCGTGAAGTGTTTCCATTTCCTCGGCTTCTTCGATAGAGGCTTTTCTGTTTGTTTCTGTGCGGTCGTCAATTACGAACGGAATGTCAATTGTAAATGTGCTTCCTTCGTTGAGTTTTGATTTTACTGAAATTGTTCCTCCCATGAGTTCGACTAGTGATTTAGCTATGGATGTTCCCAGGCCACTGCCTTTGTATTCGCTTCTTGCGCCACTGTCTTCTTGGGCGAAAGTTTCCCAGATATGTTTGAGAAACTCTGGTTTCATTCCGATTCCAGTATCCTCAACTTCAAAGCGATATGTAATTGTTTTGAATCCCATGGACAGCTGTTGAATTCTGAATATTATTTTTCCTCCGTCAGGAGTGAATTTGACCGCATTTCCAAGGATATTGACCAATGCCTGCCGCAAATGTAGCTCATCTCCGAGCAAAAATGGATGTCCGAAGTCGTCAAATTCTGTGATGATTTTAAGCGAGCGGTTGTAAAGCTGGCCTTCAATAATAGATAAACAGCCGTCTGCCAAAGAAAGAATGTTCATGGGTTTATGTGCTACTTCAAGTTTGTTGCTCTCTATGTGGCTCATGTCAAGTATGTCATTCACTAAAGAATTGAGATGGTAAGCAGCCTTTGTTATTTTCTGAAGACATTTTTCCATTTTTTGAGGATTTGAAAGATTTTTTTCCGCAAGTTCTGTCATTCCGATGACACCATTAATTGGCGTTCGGATATCGTGGCTCATACGAGTTAAGAATTCGCTCTTTGCAGCACTTGCCGCTTCTGCCCTTTCTTTTGCTTCCTGAAGTTCTTTTTGAGCTTTCATTTCACCACGAATCTCTTCGTCTTTAACGGCAAATCCAAAAATTGCCTTGTGCTCTTGATTCCAATCTCCTACTTTCACGCATTTCATTTCGCAATATTGATTTGATTCGTTTCTGTAGCGGTAAAAAAAACGGTCTTTGGAAGAAAGTTGGCTGATCGTATATTCGCTTGAGCATCGTTGGATAAATTCGTTTCGGTCTGCTTCAAAAGTACATTTGTCCGCATAAATCTTCACGGCTTCAGAAAAACTTACTTTTGAGCGGAGTGTATCACCTATTTTTCCATCGATTCGCGGGGTAAAATTGAATGCAAAAAAAGTGTCGCTGTCTAAATCAACATGGTAGACATTTGAATATTCGTTTGCAAGTATTCCAAGAAAATCTCTGTTTCTTTTTGATTCGTCTTCCCTTCTCTTTTCTTCGTCTATGTTTTTTCCAAGAATTATTGCTTGAATATTGTTTGAGTCTTTTCCGACAAAAATAAATTGAAGTTCAATCCATTGTTCTTTTACCGAATTAAATGTATAGGGAAACTGAAGTTCGATTGTTGAATCATTTTCATGGACGATATCAAGAAGTTTATTTCTGTTGAATTTTGCTGAAAAAAGGTTTGCATAGTCTTTGTTTTTGATTTCGGATTTTATTTGAGCGACAAAACTCTCAAAAGTTCCTGTGTATGCTATGGAACTGCTTAAAACGCTGTCGCTGTAAGAGATAATCTGATAAAAATTGTTCGAGAGATTGCAGAAAATCATGAGCGGGTGAATATTATTCACCGCTTTTGTTAAGAGTCTGTCATAATCTTCTGTTTGATTAAAAAAAGCCATACAATCATTATATAACTGTATGGCTGAAAAAGCGAATTATTTTTTAGAATTTAATCTTTCGGTCTGTTCCCTCGTAGTATTCTTTTCGCAGTGCCTTGACCTGCTCGTCGGCCATGTAGTCGTCGAAGGGCATCATGCGGTCAATCACGCCTTTTGGAGTGATTTCCACCACTCGGTTTGCGATTGTCTGGATGAACTCGTGGTCGTGGCTGGTGAAGAGAATTACGCCTGGGAACTGTACGAGCGCCTGATTCAAAGATTCGATTGCCTCCAGGTCAAGGTGATTTGTCGGGTCGTCAAGAATAAGCACATTCGCGTTCTGCAGCATCATCTTTGAGAGCATACAGCGCACTTTCTCTCCTCCCGAAAGGACCTTTACTTTTTTGAGGGATTCGTCGCCAGAAAAAAGCATTCGACCGAGGAAGCCCCGCACATAAGCGTCATCCTGCTCTTTAGAAAACTGCTTGAGCCATTCGGTGATGTTCATGTCGTTGTCGAAGTATTTGTTGTTGTCGCGGGCAAGATAGGTGTTGCTGGTGGTCTGACCCCAGAAGAACTCGCCTGAGTCAGCCTTTTTCTCGCCTGCGATGATGTCGAACAGAGATGAGATTGTATTGTGCTCTACTCCCACGAAAGCGATTTTGTCAGTTCGGTTGACCTTGAAATCAAAATCCTTGAGAAGCTGGACGCCGTCCTCGTCCTTTGAGTTGAGCTTGCGGCATTCCAGAACATTGTTTCCGATTTCCCGCTCCGTTGCAAAGTGAACATAAGGGAATTTTCGGCTTGTGACCGGCAAATCCTCAAGCTCCAGTTTTTCCAAGACCTTCTTTCGGCTGGTCGCCTGGCGTGATTTTGCCGCATTTGATGCGAATCGCTGGATGAATTCCTTGAGGTCTTTGGCTTTTTCCTCGTTCTTTTTCTTCTGATCCCTGGCCTGTTTCTGCAAAATCTGGCTCATCTGGTACCAGAAGTCGTAGTTTCCGGCGAACTGAGTGATTTTTCCGAAGTCGATGTCACAGGTGACCGTGCAGACTGTGTTCAAAAAGTGGCGGTCGTGGCTTACGACGATGACCGTGTTCTCAAAATTAAGAAGGAAGTCTTCAAGCCAGTTGATTGACTCCAAATCAAGACCGTTGGTAGGTTCGTCGAGGATGAGGGTGTCCGGGTTTCCGAAAAGGGCGCGGGCAAGCAAAACGCGGACTTTCTGGCTTTCGTCAAGCTCGCTCATCATCTTGTCGTGGAATTTTTCTTCAAGACCCAGGCCTGAAAGCATCTGCTCAATCTGGTTCTCGGCCTCGTAGCCGCCCAGCTCGCCGAATTCAGCCTCAAGCTCAGCGGATTTGATTCCGTCTTCTTCTGTGAAGTCTGCCTTTGAGTAGATTTCGTCCCTGGCTTTTGAGACTTCGTAGAGCTTTGGGTAGCCCTGCATTACCGTGTCTTTTACGCTGAATGAATCGAAGGCGAAGTGATCCTGGCTCAAGACGGCCATTCGCTCGCCCGGTGTCATGAAAATCTCGCCTGTGTCATGATCCTGCTCGCCTGAGAGGATTTTAAGGAAGGTGGATTTTCCCGCGCCGTTCGCGCCGATGATTCCGTAGCAGTTTCCCGCCGTGAATTTAATATTTACGTCTTTGAAAAGCGGTTTTTCGCTGAAATGAAGTGATACATCGCTGACTGTAATCATGTTTTTCTCCTGTTTTTTATGTAAAAGTCTCTATTTTCCTCGACCGATAAGGGATTTTAGCCGCGCGATTAAGCCAAGCTTCTTTGGCGCTTTCTCGCTCTTTTTGCCAGGAGCCGGATTTCTTCCCCTGCCCGGCTTTCCCTTGTTCTTGCCGTGATTGTTTCCGCTGTAAGCTGTCGAACCCTGCTTTGCGTATTTTTCCTTGAAGTATTTGAGCCGCTCGTCGCTTGACATGCCTGAAAGCTTGGCGATTTCCTCGTCGCTTGCCCGCCGAACCGTAGCTTTTGACTTGTCGCCCCTAAACGATTTGATTTCATCGTCGGAATAAGATTTTCTGCCTTCTTTGCGAGATTTTCGTCCTCCGGACTTTTTCCCCCTATTCTGTGCAACATCTGTGTCCATCTGTGTCCATCTGTGGTTTCTTCTTCCTTCCCGCTCTTCTGAGTCAAGGCGGATGTAGACATCCTTAGATTTGTCCTCGGCAAAGTCTTCCTCAACGGCTACCCTGCTTGGAATCTGCTTTTCGATATATCGCTCGATTGGAGCCAGGGAATAAACATCCCGCTCGCTGCAGAATGTATAGGCCTTTCCGCTCTTACCCGCACGGGCCGTTCGGCCGATTCTGTGAACATAATTCTCGGCTTCATTCGGTAAATCGTAGTTTACGACCATAGCCAGATCGTTCACATCGATTCCACGGGCTGCCACATCTGTTGCCACGAGACACGTGACCTTGCCTTCCTTAAAGGAATCCATAATCTTCAAGCGCTTGGCCTGAGGCAAGTCTCCGATTATGTACTCGTTTTTGATGCCGTTTATTGAAAGACGCTTTGAGACGATTTCGCACATCTTTTTCGTGTCGCAGAAAATAATCACGCTCTCAGGTTTCTCTTTATGGAAAATGCCCAATAAAAGGCGCATTTTGTCATCGCTAGATACATGGATGAGTTCCTGATCGATTTCGTCCACGGTGATGTTCTGGGCTTCAATGGTGATTTCCTTTGCGTCCCTGGTGTATTCCCAGGCGAGATTCTTGACATAAGAGTTGAGGGTCGCCGAAAAAAGCATGGTCTGGCGGCTTTCGCTGGAAGGCAGAAAGTGAATGAGCTTTCGCAAGTCCGGGTAAAATCCCATGTCGAACATGCGGTCAGCCTCGTCCACGGTGAGATAGCCTACATGAGACAAATCCATCTGTTTGCCTTCCGTCAAATCGATGACGCGGCCGGGAGTTCCGATGATGATGTCCACGCCTTTTTTAAGGTCAGCCACCTGTTTTTCGTAGCCCACTCCGCCGTAGAACGAAGCGAAACGCAGGCCGGTGTATTTTCCGACTTTCTTGGCCTCTTCCTCAACCTGAACGGCAAGCTCGCGGGTCGGAACCAGAATGAGGGCGTTCTTTTTTGCCTCCCCTTCTTTTACGGAGCCTTCCGCCCCCTCGCCTTTTTGCGCGAGAATTTCCTGCATGATTGAGACCAAAAACGCAGCCGTTTTTCCAGTTCCTGTCTGTGACTGGACATACAAATCAGAGCCTTCAAGGGAAGTCGAAAGAACCTGTTCCTGAACCGGAGTGCAAGTGACATAACCGCATTCGGCAAGTCCCTTCTGAAGAAGTTCGTGTAAGTTGATTTCTGAATAATTCATGAGTTTTCCAAAAATTCCACTAGAATAGAGATATAGATATTTAGGAGATTATACCGTTTTTCTTCAAAAGTGTATACCATATAATTTCGGGCGCAACCGACGGCAAGCGGCGGTCGTGAGCACTCTCGTTTTCGTGCTCATTTGGCTTTTCGCCCTTCCGCGCTAACCGCGCTCCATTCGCCGCAACCTACGGTTGCTTCGCGAGTTTTCGTAGAAAACTCGGTAAGGTCGGCTTGCCGACCGACGAACGCCTTTGGCGGGG
>DFEB01000023.1 GCA_002368605.1 Treponema sp. UBA3813
AAATCCCGCCGCTCGTCATAACCCGGCTTCAAAGGATTTGCTTCTTTGTACGCATCGTAAAATTCCTGCGGGAAGCCACCGAAAAGCTCTGTCATGGCTAAATCTGTCTCTGCGTGTCCGACATAGCCTGCCGGGTCAATCAGCCAGGCCTTGCCGTCCGAGCCACACATTGAGTTTCCTTTCCACAAATCGCCGTGCAAGAGGCTTGGATTTTCCGGCTCCACCAAAAATTCGTCAAGGTGGTCAAGAAGTTTTGTAACTAACTTTCGTTCGTTTGTGTCAAAATAAGAGTCGGCTTCTTTGAATTGTGGTTCAAGTCGTGAATCTCTAAAAAATGTTATCCAGCTGTCTGAATTAACATTTTTCTGTGATTTTGCGCCGATGAAATTGTCCTGCACGAATCCGAATTTTTTGCCATCGGTGAATTTTCGGGTGGCAGCATTGTGCATGGCCGCAAGTTCCTGACCGAAAACTTCCCAGTAATTTTTGATTTTGGGCGCGCTCTCAATGTATTCCAAAAACAGGAAGGAATAGCCTACCTGTTCACCTGCATCTGTTCCGGTGCAGAGAATTTTCGGGGTCTTTATAGTTTTAGTTGATTCGATTGCTGAGAGAGATAGTGCTTCAGCCGTAAAAAATGCCGAGTTTTCTTTGGCATTTGCTTTCATGAAGACTGTTTCGCCATTATTTAGGTGCAGGGCGTAAGCTTTGTTTATGTCTCCGCCGGAAAGCCTGTCCGTCTGGACGATTGCGATGCTGTTTCCGTAAAGTGAGACTAGTGCTTCTGCCAGAGACTCGTAATTTGCCGGGCTTTTGAACATGCGTAAATATTACTCTTAATCACAATTTGTGTCGAGGAACTTTTGATTACCTATAAATAAGGAAAATTTTTAATATAATCTGAATTATTTGTTGAAAATTTTTTATGTTGTGATATATTTATAGAATAGATTAAGCTCAAGGATTAACATGGATAAACGAAAGGCTCTTATCTTTTTAAGAAATTTTTCACTCTGGTTAAGTATTCTTTGTCTTTTAGCATTATTGATTTTTTTCCTGCGTTTTATTGTAACGGGTATTGATAAAAAAGAAGCTGTCAAACGGCCTGTAGAAGTCTATCACCGGGTTCTTTTCATCAGTTCTTACGATCCTCTTTATTTTACTTATGATGCGCAGGTTAAGGGGCTTGAGCGAAGTTTATATCCTAACGGAATTGAATATGATGTTGCTTACATGTATTCCAATGGCCGAGGAGATACTTCGGGCGATGAGTTCTTCAATTTCATGAAACAACGCCTTTCAAAGGTCAAAAAGTACGAGGCGATTCTTATTGGTGATGATACAGCCCTTGAATTCGCTATCAAATATCAGGAAGAGCTTTTCCCAAAAATTCCGGTTATTTTCTTCGGTATAAACGATTACGAGCTTGCTTTAAAGGCTTCTCTAAATCCGATGATGTCGGGTTTCTATGAAAATGATTACCTTGAGGAGACGATGAATCTTGCGAAAGCTCTTTTCCCGGACCGCAAGACTTTTATCGGTCTCCATGATCAGTCAGTCGCGGGCAAAGTTGATATAAGCACATTCTGGACACTCCGCGACAAATACAAAGGTTATTCTTTCGTTGATTTGGACGCTTCCCTTCTCTCTCAGTCAGATTTGGTATTCCTTCTTGCCGAGCTGCCAAAAGATTCAATTCTCTTCTATATGAACTGCTATTCTGACAAAAATCAGAATGTTTATTCGATGCTTTCCCGAACTGGCACGGTCGTTCGTTCTGCCACGGTTCCGATTTTCCGCAATTATGTCGGTGGCGAAGGAATGGGCGTTCTTGGTGGAATTCACATGGATGTTGAGGAGCAGTGCGTAAAAGTTGGTGAAATGGTCAATGAGGTGCTTACCAAAGGTTCTCGCCCGGAAATTTCACTTGTCGATTATACGAAGAGCCGCACTTCATTCGACTACAGTCTTATGAAGGATTTTAACCTTGATTTTTCTCTTCTTCCAAAAGATACGATTTTCTACAACAAGCCGGAGTCATTCATCTCTCAATATGGTAAAATCTTTCCTCCTATAATAATGCTTTTCATTACGCTGGTTGTTTTGATGCTCTACTCAAAATGCGGCAAGATGATTTCCATGACATATATCGCCGAGCTTAAAAAGTCTCAGAAGGTTCTTCTGGATTCTCAGGAACAGTTGAGCTATCAGGCAGAATATGATGAGATTCTTGATGTCCTCAACCGCCGCACGATTACAGCCTGGCTTCGTGACACAATGACCGAAAAAAGTGTCTATTCCATAATCATCATTGATATTGATGATTTCAAAATGCTCAACGAGAATTACGGTCACTCGCTTGCTGACAGCATCTTGCAGTATGTTGTTGCACTCCTTAAAGGAATGGTCGAGGAAGGCGGATGGAAGATTGCGAGGTTTGGCGGTGACGAGCTTCTTCTTGTGATTCCTGATGAAGTTCTTACTATGGAATGTCAGATTGTCCGCCAGCTCTTTGCGGCTATCCGTGCTCCTATTCCGCTTGGTGATGAGACTCTTGCTATCACAGCAAGTATGGGAGCTTCTTGCTCAGACGGAATTACGCCGCCGGAGCAGCATGTCATCAATGCAGAAACGGCAATGTACGAGGCCAAAAAGCGCGGTAAGAACGGCATTGTCATCTATGATGATGAAATGAAAGAAAAGGCTCTCGAAGAAATCCGTATCAAAGAAAAGCTTCAGCAGGCTTTCGACAACGACGGATTCTTCATGCTTTATCAGCCGCAGATTGATGCACAGACAAAAGAAGTCAGCGGTTATGAGGCTCTTGTCCGAATGAAGGAACCTGGCATTTATCCGGGCCAGTTTATTCCTGTTGCGGAGCGCAGCGGCTGGATTTGGCGAATCGGTCGAATCACCACCGAGCTTGTAATCAAGCAGCTTGCCGCATGGCGTGACCAGGGCAAGACCTTGCATCCTGTTTCGGTCAACTTTTCGAGCAATCAGCTCAACGATCACGGCTATGTTGATTTCGTCGAGGATTTGCTCAAGCGATATAATATTCCGCCTCAGTTCTTGGAGATTGAGATTACCGAAGGCTTGTTCCTAGAAAGGAGCGTTCTTGCCGATGACATTTTCCGCCGCTTCAAGGACTTGGGAATCCGTCTGCTCATGGACGATTTCGGTACGGGCTATTCTTCACTCGGTTATCTCACCTACATTCCGGTTGATGTAATCAAGCTCGACAAGTCTTTGGTTGATACCTATCTTGTTGACGGCAAAGATTCATTCATCCGCAATATAATTCACCTCATGCACGATCTGGACAAAAACATGATTATTGAAGGTGTTGAGGAAGAAAAGCAATATCTTCGTCTCAAAGAATTTGGTGCGGACACAATTCAGGGCTATTTCTTCTCTAAGCCGATTCCTGCAGTCGAGGCGATTGATTTCAAAGTCAGCTGATTTTAGATTTTAGTGTAAGTGTTTTCTGAATTATTCTCGCGCAGCTTTCATCGCTACTTTTGCGTTATACATTTTTTCATCAGCGGCATTGAGGGCTTTTTTGAAATCAGCCGGTGAATGTGGCGTGAAGAATTCATATCCATAAGCGGCAGAGAATTTGTGCTCGGTTTCTTCTTGTGTGAGTACGCTTTCATCGAATTTTTGCAGTAATTTTTGCACTTTTTCGCGGGAAATATTGTGGCAGATACAGACGAATTCATCGCCGCCGATTCTGTAAATTGCGCCGTTTGTGCCAAAAATCTTTATGAGACATTCGCAGAACGATTTGATTACTTTGTCTCCGATTAGATGCCCGAAATTGTCGTTGAGTTTTTTAAGATTGTTCATGTCGAAAACAATCATGCAGTATTCACCTTGCGGTCTGGTGGTTTCGTTGAAATTTTCTACGAGAGTGTACCATGCAGTTTTGTTGTTCACTCCTGTGGCAATGTCCACGAAAGCAAGATGTTTGTACATATTCACAAGATTCATTTCTTCAAAAAGCTTAAGTTCTTTCTGGTAAGTGATAAGAATCATTGAGATAAATGTGAACGCAAGCCCGAAACTCATCATGGAGCTGAAGAATTTGTTGTTGAACATTGAAATGGCAGTGAATGCAAAAATCACCGTTGATAAAATCATTGAGCCAATGAAAAGATATTTTAGCTTGCTGACTTTAATCCAGTCTTCCTTGAAAAGAATTCGCAGGGTGTAAATACATGCTGTCAGATAAATAAAATGTGAGATAAAAAGTGTGTTCGTGATTGCCTTTATGCCTGTGATTTGGAGAATGTATTCTACGGCTACGGCAGCAATCGTAATCCAGAAGAACACATTCAGGAATTTGCTGTTGGTTTTAGGCGAAATGCTTTTGACGAAAAAGTATGTAAAAATCGGTATGAAAAGCTGTGACAGATATTTGCAGCACCAGAGAAGCGGCAGGTAGCCGGTGAAGAAAAGAAGAAGCGTTGAGTCGTCGAGCTGCCAGACACCGATTGTGAAAGTCAGAAGTGCGAGGTGAAGCAATGTGTAATCTTTTTTGTTCGTGTGTGAGAACAGATGATGAGTTCCGAACAAGAGGACAGAGATAACAATGAACATTACTCCGAGAAGGAAGCTGTTTATGTGTTTAAGAAGAATTGTGAAAAGAATCTGCGCCGTATCGCCGAAAAAGACTTCTTCATAATCTCCTGCGCTGGAAGGAATTACGGCTTCCGTTTCAATACATAAGAGGGAACCGGCGGGAATTGGCGGCAAGTCAGTGAAATTGTAGACAGGGCGGTAGGACATGATTGTTTTTGGAACAGCCTCTGTCTTGTATTCGTAGATAATCTGATTATTCAGCTTGAGTTTTACATTTTGATGCTGCGAGTAAAAGCAGACGGATGTCCTTCCGTCCTCGAATTCTGTAAGCCTGTGGAAGATGGCAGACTTCATTCCGTCTGTCTGAATATGAACAGGAAGCGAGTCGATTGCAATTTCATTGCCTTCTTTATCGTAATAAAACCAGCCTTTGTTAAAAAATTTTTCCTGATAGTGGATTATGCGGGCATCAGTTGTGTTGTGTCCTATGAGAAGCACATAAATGCCGGTCAGAATTAGGGCGGTGAGAAGGATTCTTAAAACAAGCGATTTCGGATTGATTTTACCTTTCATTTATCCAGTTTATTATAAAAAAATAACCAGAAACAATAAATAGATAATACCGCAGTTTCGAGACAAAATCTTCTATTTAATGTATAATTTTTTAATATGGCAAAGACATTCGACGATAAAAAAATCATTTACACGATGGATCGCGTTTCTCGCGCGTATGGAACAAAAGTAGTCCTCAAAGACATTTCAATTTCTTACTACTACGGAGCAAAAATCGGTGTTATCGGTGAGAACGGTGCCGGTAAATCTTCACTTTTTAAAATTTTTGCAGGAATCGATAAAGATTACACTGGCGAAACCAAGCTTCTTCCGGGGTATTCAATGGGATATCTGGAGCAGGAGCCTTACCTTGAGCCGGGCAAAACAGTCCT
>DFEB01000025.1:0-1753 GCA_002368605.1 Treponema sp. UBA3813
TCAAATCGCTGGCAAGGAAGAGAGCGGCATTAGCGATGTCCTCAGGCTTTCCTGCCCGCTTCAACGGCAAGCCCTCAACCCACTGAGCTTTCATGTCGTCTTTGAGAACGGCTGTCATGTCAGTTTCGATGAAGCCCGGTGCGATTGCATTTACGCGAACGCCTCGGCTACCAACTTCTTTTGCCAGAGCCTTTGTGTAAGCGATGATTCCGCCCTTAGAGGCCGCATAGTTGACCTGACCGCCCTGACCGTGAAGACCGACGATTGAAGCCATGTTGATGATTGAGCAAGACTTGTCCTTTGCACGAATCATGTTGCTAGAGACAATTTGGCTGATTAAGAATACGCTTGTAAGGTTGATGCGAAGAACATCGTCCCAATCCTCTTTTTTCATGCGGAAAGAAAGACCGTCGCGGGTGATTCCCGCATTGTTCACAAGAATGTCGAATGTACCGGCCTCTGCAAGGGCAGCCTTTACGACCTCTGTGACCTGCTCAGCGTTTCCAACATCAGCATAAATTTCATGGAAAGCAACACCGTTATCAGCGGCCAATTTTTCCAAATCAGCTTTTGCGGCACTTGGCTTAGAGCACAAGCCCCAAACCTCAGCTCCGTTTTTCAAATATGCTTCAACAATAGCCTTACCGATTCCCCGGCTTGAACCTGTCACAAGTGCTTTTTTATTCTTCAACAACATAAATTTCTCCTTTCTACAGTGCCTGAATTGCCTCAGCTGTATTTACTGGCGTACATGCGAGTGTTGCGCCGAGTTCTGTCTGCCCCCAGAGGCCACTCAAAACTTTTCCCGGTCCTACTTCGAGGATAACCCACTCGTTTGCAGAATCTTCTTTAATCAAATCAGCGAGGACCTTCTCTTCGTCAGTCCAGCGAACCGGGTGAGTGAGGTGGTCAACTGCGCTTGATTTTGCAGGCGCGCCCTCGGTGACTTTTTTGCCGGTTACATTTGAGAACAAAGTGATTTTCGGGTCACAGAATGTGTATGGCTCCAGAGCCACCTTGAAATTGTCGGCGGCGCGCTGCATGAGCGGACAGTGGAAAGGACCTGCAACGGCAAGTCGGACAGTCCTTCGAGCTCCGGCGGCTTTTGCGGCTTCCTCAGCCTTTGTAAGACCGTCGGCAGTGCCCGAAATTACGGTCTGTTTTACGCTGTTAAGGTTTGCGGCATAAGCGCCTTCGATTCCATTTGCGATTTCCTCAACCTTTTCTGGCGGAAGGCCAAGAATCGCGCTCATTCCAGGAGCATTTCCTGCGTTTTCTTCGGCAATCTGCTCGCAGACTTTCTGCATGATAGTTCCGCGCTGAACGACAACTTTAATAACATCCTCAAAAGAAAGGATTCCTGCGGCATAAAGAGCCGGGAATTCGCCCAAAGAGAAGCCCATTGCGGCACTCGGCTCGATTCCCTTGCTCTTCAAGGCTGCCATAACGGCAAGACTTGCCGCAGTGATTGCCAGCTGGCTGTTGTCGCTTCTATTTAATTCTGTCTGCTCAGTTTCCCAGAGCAGTTTTGGAATATCTTTTCCCGTTACTTTTGAAATTTCATCAATGACCTTGCGAGCCTCCGGAAAAGCCTCACAAACATCTTTAATCATTCCCTGAGCCTGTGCGCCCTGTCCAGGGAACAAAAATGCATACTTCTTAGACATGTTTTCCTCCACCGTCATTATCGGACTTGTCCCGACAATCTTTTCATTATGACAAAATCTTAAAAAATGTCAAAATCAATATTATA
>DFEB01000025.1:1878-15016 GCA_002368605.1 Treponema sp. UBA3813
TCTGCGGGCTCAATCGCCGCCCGCAACGCCCGCTACTTGCTCATTTCAAAATGCTGCCAGTCTTTGACACCCTGCCAGTCGCCGCCCCACTCAAAGCCGGCTTCCGTAAAAAGCTTGTAGGCCAAATCATTGTGGTCGATTTTGTAGGGAAAATTCTTGCTGCGGTCAAGGTAAGGCGCGCCCTTGAATGGCTCAATATTTGGTTTTCCATTGACAGTTTTGTAATAGGGATTGTAAAGGGGGTTAATGTCCACCGCCAGACCTGAGCCATGCTTTGAAACCGTGGTCGTGTGGGAAATAAAGCGGAAATTAAAGCAGGACGAGTTGTTGTCGCTCATGGATTTCTCGTCGTCCGCGTTATATTCGTCAATCAGGCGGATTTTTTCAATCGGGTAGCCCGCTGCATAGAGTTTTTTGAAAATCTCAAGGAGAGTGTCGGCGATTTTTACATTGCAGACAAGCTCCCCTTCCTTCGTGGAACCGTCCTGCGTTTTGTGAAGAAGATGAAGATAGCGGAGTTCCGAACGGGGAATCGTACAGTTTTCCTTGTAAGACTTGCCCCACATTTTCGCAAAAAGCTCGTCGGAAATTTCAGTTATATAAAAAGAAGAATCCAATTCGTCATCCACAGTCTCAAGGATTTTTTCGCCAGCCACAAAAGCCCCCTCGCAAAAGCAAAGCCCCGAAAGAAAAATCATCGCAGAAAGAAAAAAGCGTCTCATTTAAAGAAATTATAGCAAAAAAAGAAAAAAATTTCAGTCCGCATTGAAGAAAAAGCCGTGTCTTGGGAAAGCATCCCAAAACACGGCTTTTTTTGAAAACCAGACATGGCTTATGCCATGCCTGAAACAATCGCTTAGTCTGTAATTGTAAGCGTGATGTTTGTTGTGTACGGATCCTGAGGTTTAATGCTTGTCCAAGCTGAAATTACAGCCTGATAAACACCTTTCTTGTACTCACTGACAGGAATTGTGAATGTGCCTGTTGTGGTAGCGCCTGTTGTGGTGACATTTGTAATGTTACCAAGATTGTAATGGGTTTGACCATCAGTGCTTGTAAGAAGCAATGTCACTTTGTCATACTTAACGCCAGTTGGATATGTCAAAGTCCATGTCAGTGTGTCATCGTCAGTCTGGCTTGCAATCATCTTTACGACAGGGTAGGTTCCGCTGAATGTTGCGGCTGTTCCGCTTCCTGATGACGTAGATGCAAGGTCTGCAACTTTAATTACATAATTTGCATCGTCATGGATGGTGATTGTTCCGATTGTGGCGAAGTTAGCGACAAGGATGAGGCTTTCGTATCCGCCGTAATTCTCAGGAGAAACATTGACCTCGTTGTAGTTTGCGTTGTTCAAGAGCCAGTTGGTCCATGTGCTTCCGCTCAAAGTAAGTTTAGGTTCTTCAACCGTAACGGCGGGGGTTGCATTCGTTACATTGAATGTGTAGTCTGCCTTTCCGCTTGCATCCATGATTTCAATACCGCCCGTTGTCGTGCTTCCGCTTGTCGTCTTGAATTCCTGACAGTAGTAGTAGACCGTATCGACATCAGCATCGCTCTTGTCTTTCAAAGTTCCGCCGCTCAAATCATACTCAACTCGGAATCGGTTGATAGAAATTGAAGTGAATTTGTTTGCGGCAACAGCACCAGTACCAGCATCTGCGGTAATCGCTGTGTTAAGCGTTGCGTATGCCCAGTCAGAGTCACCTGCGTCGTTTCGTGCGCAGAGACGAGCGACATATCGGCTTCCGAGCAAGAGCTTGAACTGTGCCATTGAGTTGTTCTTCTGCAATGAGCCTGCGACCCATACATACTCATCGCCATAGAAGTCATTTGAGTATTCTTTTACAGAACCTGTGCCAGCGTAAGAACTCAAAGTATCCCAAGCGGACTGCAATGCCGTCTGAGTAGCGCTAGCATTAGTGACAGCGGTATTGTAAGTCGTGAGATAAGTGTCTGTGACTGTTGCCGGCAAGCTCATCAACTGAAGAACAAACTTCTCTTCGTTGTCGATAGACTCGCCGTTCCATACGAATTCTGCCGTGTAGTACTGAGTTGTGTCGTTCGTTGGGTCAATGTAGCCAGCCTTGAAATCAGTCGGAGCGGCAGGTTTTTTAGCGATAACCAAAGGAATTCCAATTGTCTGCTCAGTTGCCTGTCCAGGAAGAACGATGAGGCGGTCAGACCATGTGTAGGTTTTTGCTCCTGTTCCAGAGCCTGCAAATGAAACCTCAAAGTTGTAAGTGCCTGGTGCGACCGTTACCGTGTAGTTTGCGGTAGACGGTACTGAATCTCCCAACGGATTTGCCGGGTCATTAGTTGCAGAGAAATCTTTGTTGCTTCCTGAGTAGGTGTCTCCTGCGTTATATGTAGTGCTGTCCATCGTTGTTTTCTTTGTGAAAGTGATTTTCGCAGATGGAGAGTAACCCTCATAGTCAGACAGTTTCCAACCGTCAGTGTACAACTTCAAAGAAACGCTTCCGTTCTTTGTGAGACCTTCTGATGTAAGATAGAAATCAACCTTATCATCAGTGCGGATGTCGGCGTTCGCATAACCTACGAGAACCGCATCAAGTTGCACAGCCGCTTCCGTTGCATAAGTTGGAGCCGTCGTGTTGCTTCCCTTCGCGACAGCATACAACTTGAAGTCATAGTCAGCCTTTTTGAGGTTGATTACGACCGTTCCCGTGCGTCCAGTCGTGTCGGTTGTGTCAGCTGTTACGGTGACATTTACAGGAGCGGCGTAAGCAGTTGCCTTCGCCGTGTTGTTTTTTGAACACAAATAAAAGTACAAGTTTCCAACCTGCTGAGCAGTCGGCAAGATTGTACGACCGTCATCAGAACTTCCAGAGAAATCTACGAGATTAGAACTTGAAGTTACACCCAAAGTAAGTGATTTGTATGAATCACTACTTGAAGAAGGTGTCGTGCTAATAGTTGCATCGGCTGTTGAAATATCCGAACAACCTGCAAAAAGAAGCGCGAACAAACCAACCGCTAAAGCGGTAATTTTAGCAATTTTTTTCATATTTTGCCTCCATTAGTAAAAGTTTTTTGTTTATTGACAAAAGTGCAATCCAAATAAGTTGTAGGTTGTGAAACAACCAAATTATATTTTTAATTCTTTCATTCCCTCCTTACTATATTTGGCTTATTTATTTTTTCATTCACGACTATCCACCTCCTTCATCTGAAAAGATTATAAGAGGTAGACCAACGGTCGCTTCCGTAGTGCTCCCAGGATTAATCACAATCAAATCACTCCAGGTGAATGTCCGTGCTCCATCCGAGAAGCTGATTTTCAGTAAATAAGTGTTTGGCGCAGCAGTAAATATAAGATTTGCCAAACTTGGAAGAGAATTTGCCGTTAAATTTGAATCTGAAAGATTTGTCGTATAACCAATATCTGCAGCACTCTCGTCTGAGTTTAAGATTTCTGCCGAAACGGAGAATGTGCTGTATTCCGTAGCTGACAAAGACCAGCCATCCGTATAAATTTTCAAAGACGCATATCCAGCACGAGTCAGTTCGTCACCTTCCATATAGAAAACAACATCCTGATTATAGCGTGTATCGGCACTTGCATATCCAATCAAAACAGAAGAAGCTTTTATGACCTCTGTAGATGCTTCATTCTCCGGTATTCCTTTCGTACAAAATAGCGTAAGATAGTAATTAGATTTCGGCAAATCAACAAGCACAGAACCTCGCTGCGGATTTTCACCATCTGCCGTAACACTCACTTTGTTCGGTCCAAAAATCGCACCTGTTACCGCACTTTTTGCATAAAGATAGTAATGCAAATCGCTGTCAGAAATTGAATATGAATCAGGCAGAATCATCCTGCTTGAAAACTCAGAAGAATCATTCGTCAAATCTGATAAAACAATGCTACGGTTAGAGCTTTCATTGAAATAATAATCTTTATACACAGATATTCCGCAAGTATCTGTATATAAGTGTCCGTCATTTCCGAGAACAGTCAATTTTAATTTAAAGGTTTTGCTCGCATACAATCCAGACAAAGGAACATAAAGTACATATTTTCGCCCAGTCTTTGTGTATCCATTCATTAAAGTTATCGGAAGTTCTATATCTTTTTCATCATCCGGGTCTGTCATCGTCCATGTATAGCGAGAACAGTTTCTTGGTCCTGCAAGATTCAAGGTTGAGTTTTGAGAAATAACATAAGTCGGATAAAGCATATCCTCAGCATAAAAACCAGCATCACCTGGCTCATAAACAGGAACTTCGGCAGAATTTTCATCAGTTGTATAAGTATAAGAAACAGGCACAAAACCAGAATTATACTGCGTCAACATATCATCAATAGATGTATTACATGACAGAATTAAGATGAGAAAAATGAAACTGAGTGAAAGCCAAGTGACAGACTTTTTCATACTTCAGTCACACCGACAAAAACACCGGCAGAACTTTAAAACCTCATTGTAATTTTAAAATATAAAGAAAATTCCAATAAGTATTATCGGCAGAAAAATAAGAAAACTTTAAGAAAAAGGCAGTGAGCCTATATGAAAGGGAAAATTTTATTTTTGTTTTTTATTTTTGAAACTTTTTGTAGGAATCGCCACACCTAGATGAATTTTTCCCAGCCAATGCAAATTGGTGTCATATCTGATTCCACCCCATGCCCGAATCCAATGCCATTGAAGTCCGATATCCGTTTCAGCATATACGCCTGTTTTAAAATCGCTGGCATGACCATAATTCAGGCTATTATTAAACAAAATCCGGCCATTAACTCCAAGCATAGCCTCGCTAAAAACTGTTAAATCAAGATTTTCATTATAATAAGCAAGTCCGATACAAGGACCAGCAGAAAGCGAATATACATAAGGCGCATTCAAAGATGAACCAGCGACAGAATAAGTGTATGGAAATTCACTGTTAGGAGCACCGACTCCAAATGAAAAATCCACCCCATAGAAAAAGGGAGACTTAAAGTAATTTCTATAGCCAATACTTAAAATATACTCACCAGAGTAATACTCCGAATTCAGACGTCCGTAGCCAACTCCAAGTAAAAGCGCATTCTGCAATTTATTATCATCGTCATCATTCTCTGGCACAAAATCCTCGCCGTTGAGAACCCAACGGTAAATATAGCCTTTTTCCGTACCGATGATAACATATTTATCATCCGGGCTGAATGCAAGGCTTTTCGCGGAGTCACCATACATAAGTTGGAAGGATTTTTCCTCGGCTCCTGTTTCGATATCAAAGATTTTGACTTTTCCTGAGTTAAGCCCCGCGACAACTTTTAATGCATCACTTGAAAATTCAGCCGCATAGGAGAATCCGCTCGGCTCCTCAATGGTATAAAAATAATTTTCATCTGTAATCGAAGAGACTGAAAGAGTATTCGGATTTTCCGCCGCCAAAAAATGAACGCTGTCCGAGGCAAATTTTGGTTTTATCCGCGACAGGGTATATCGTTTGAACGAAGAGATTTCAGTCCAAGAATTTGAGTCAATAAGTTTGACCTCTCCGTTTTCCATAGTCAGCAAAAGAAGCTTTCCAGACGGACTCGCACTCAAAGCCCATGGATTCTCATCCAAAGAAAATTTTTCCTCGATGATATACTGTCCCGTTTCCGCAAGCCTGAAACTTTCGTAAAGGCTCTTTCCGTCCAATGGAAGAACTACCCTGTAATCGCCTGCGTAAACAGCCCCCCTCATAGCCTCGCCAGTTCCGCTGATTAAAGTAGTGTCTGTGTTTGAGCCGACTCCGTGAATAAGAATCGTATTGTCATCGCGAAGACTCAGCATATACCGACCATCGCTTGTAAACTGAAGTGAAATCACATTTGCCATCGGATTTGAACTTTCTGCTACCGAATTAGAATAAACGGCCGCAATTGTATTAGAGCCTGCGTTCCAAAGAATTATAGAATTGTTCCAGCTGGTCGCAAAATACTTTCCGTCACGAGTCCATGCAACGGCATTTACAGGCATAGAAGATTTCGCAAGATAATCCTGACTCAAATCTTTTTCAGCCTCTTGTGCAAAAAGAGAGAAACAAAATGTAATAAAGCAAGCGCAAAAAAGTCTCCGCATCTATAAAAATCACTCCAAAATCTACTCAAACAAAGGGTAACAGTCAAATCCTGCCGTCCGCAATTCTTCACCTACAGTGCCTTTTGAATTTTCATTAACTACGACAAGATAATACTTTGTTCCGCTGGGGCGAATTTCCGTGGTAATCTGAGCCTTAAATCCTTTAGCGGCAACCCGGTCAACCAATGCCTTTGCGTTCGCCTCTTCCCTAAAAAGACCTAGCTGTAGCCGAACTGCCTTTTCGCTTTTTTCTGTTGCCAGATTAGCGCTTGTCACAACAGGAGCAAGACTGCCTTCATTTGAGATTTCAGGCAAATCAACGCCGCTCCTAGGAACAAAATACCAGAAAGGTGTCGGGAATGTCTGTACCTCCCCTTTTACGATGGCAGTTTCCATGCTTTTCGGGAAGTTTTTCTTTAAGTTTTCGGAAAATTGAGCCTCTCCAGTAAGATGCCAAAGTGTCAGCAAAATTGACGGACGAAGGCTCTTCATCGAATCCAATGTGGCATAAGTTTTTAAAAGAGCGATACTTTCTTTTGTTTCAGACTCGTTTTTCGCCTTACACAAGGCGCTCCATTGCTCATAGAGTTTCACATAAGCAAGGATTTTTTCATCTTTTGAATTTCGGACAGCAGAATTAAGATAACTTTCGGCACTGGAATAATCACCGGCCGACAAAGAGCACCTTACCGCATCAATAACCAACTGCTCTGAATTCTTGTTAGGAACACCAGCCACAACGGAATCCGCACTTCCCTGAATTGAAGCTGCCTGAACATAATTTTTTTGAGCTTCGGCATATTGTCCCTGCTGTTCGAGAATAGCCGCAAGGAAAGCATAAACTGCCCTTTTTTCAGCATTTACCGTAACAGAAGAGACATTTTTTTTAAGATAGGAAAGTGATTCTTCGATAGATGATTTTTTTGAGGCTGCGTCAATCAAAGATTTTGCGGTGACAGTCTTTGTCTGCGAAAAAAGCAGGGAAGAAAGAGTCACGCCAAGAAAACATAAGGAAAGAATTTTTTTCATCGGTCAAGTATTTCTTTTACAATATCGGTGATTTTTACCAAATCAAGAGGTTTTTTCATAAAAGCATATACACCTAAAGAATTTACTTTTTCTTCGATTTCCTCATTTTCGAGAGCCGTAATAACGACAATTGCAGGTTTTCCAAAACGATCACTCTCATTGATTCTCCGGCACAAATCAAAACCATCGATACCCGGCAAGTCAAGATCAAGGATAACAAGACCTGGCTGTTTTTCACTCATAATGGAACCAGCTTCAAAGCCATCAAAAGCCTGAAATACGGAAACAGAATCAAGGCTTTTTTCTACAAAGCGAGCCAAAACAGTATTTAAGCCACGGTCATCATCAACGATAATCAAATTTCGAGAAACATAAGATTCTCCGTAACACACGCGAATCAATTCTGGTGGAATTTGAATGCTACGAGAGCGCATAAATTCGACCAAATCTTCAGGGTACACACGGAATTGACCACCTGGAGTATTGAATGCTTTCAAGTGATTTTTGCGAATCCAGTTTATTGCCGTCTGATTAACAACGCCACATAACTTAGCAACTTCAAGTGCTGAATACATGACAGGTTTATTATCATTCTGCGCCACTATCAAAACCTTCTTTATTTTTAAATATCCACTGTATTATTTTATATGAAAATCCGCTATCTGCAAGCGATTTTATTATTTTTTGCTCACTTTTATTCTTAGAAACTAATTTTTGAAAAGCAAGGTGGCACAATTCAGTTTCATCAACAGTCTCGAAATATGACTTCACGACTCTTGTAGCGATGTCTTTTGAAACACCACGAACACACAATTCCCTTATCAGGCGAATGCTTCCTTGAGGTTTAAAAGCACAATGATTTCTCACCCATGACGACGCATATCGCTCATCATCAAGATATCGTTTTTTTTCAAGAAAGTCCAATGCCTGGCAAATAGAATTTTCATCAAATTCCTTCTGGCGGAGTTTTCGTTCTAAAGAGGCCCTGCACTGTTCTGTTCTGGCAAGAGAACGCGCAGCAACCTGAATCGCTGATTTTACAGTTTCGTTGCTGATTTCTTCTGTCATCGTTCTTACAGCTCACACAGCTAAACAAAAAATGCCCGCATTGCTGCAGGCATTTGTACAAGCAAAAGATAAATCTTAGCGCTTTGAGAACTGGAAGCGTCGGCGAGCACCACGCTGACCGTACTTCTTTCGTTCTACCATTCGGCTGTCTCGTGTAAGGTAACCGTTTGCCTTGAGAGATGCACGAGCATCTGGATCAATCTGCAAGAGAGCACGAGAAATTCCGTGCAAGCAAGCCGCAGCCTGACCTTTTACACCGCCACCCTGAACATTAATCAAGATGTCGTATTTGTTAGCATAATTTGTAACGAGAAGCGGCTGATGAACAGTGCGGACCTCAGCTTCTGTGTCGAAGTAGTCAGCGACATCTTTGCCGTTTACGACGATTTTTCCTGAGCCTTCACGAACAAATACGCGGGCAACAGATGTTTTTCGTCTTCCTGTTCCGATTGCAATATTTTTTACTGCCATGATAGACTCCTATTAAAGCTCGATTGTTTTCGGGTTCTGAGAAGCATGTGGATGCTCTGAACCAGCATAGATTTTAACATTGCCCATGAGACGGCGACCAAGGCGGCCGTTTGGAAGCATACCAGCGATTGTGCGCTCCAATGGACGAGTTGGGTGGCGTTCAATCAATTTTTCAAAAGTGAAACTCTTGAGACCGCCAACGAAACCTGTGTAGTGGCGATAGAGCATATCTGTGCGTTTGTTTCCAGAAACAGCAACTTTTTCTGCGTTGATTACAACAACATAGTCACCCATTTCCTGGCTTGGTGTGTAAGTAGGCTTATGTTTTCCACGAAGGATTGAAGCTACTTTTGCTGCAACACGACCGAGCGGCTTTCCTTCCGCATCGATGATGTACCAGTCGCGTTTCTGTTCATAGTCTTTAACGAAAATGGTTTTCATTCTTTTAACCTTCAATATAAATTCTTTTGTACTTCGCTGTTTTGCATCATCAGCTTGGTACTTGTGAGCGATGAGCAGTCGCACACAATGAATATACGGGGATTAATAGTTTAGAATTTTCTCTTGTTTTAATCAATAGGAAACAAAGGAAAAAATCATTTTTTTACTCATTATTGCTGGCTTCCAGCTCTTCACGCTTAGCTTCCTGACGGTCACGGATATCAGCGATACCAATCAAAATAGCAACCAATCCGACAAAAGCCGCAAGAACAGGAGCCGCTCCCTTTAAAAAGAAAATAATCTCATTGCTCCAACCAAGTCCATTCGGCAAGCAGGCAAAGACTGTAAAAGCGATACATGCAATTCCAAAAATTATTGTAAACATACGGCTATTATAGAACAAAAATTTAAAATTGCAAAGGGGGAAAGCCTTCCCCCCTGGGTTCAGCCCGCCCGCGGTCTTCACCACACCCCCATCTCCTGGGGGCAAGCCCCCAAGCCCCCGTATTGCATAAAATTCATCATCAACTTTCGATTATTTCACTTTACGCAATCACAATTATCACTATAATGAAATCAAATAATTTTTAAGAGGAAAAAAATGGGTAACAACTATTTTAATTCTATTCCGTGGCGCGAGGCTCGCTTGCAGCTCGGTCACTGCCGCTCAATGGCAAAAGAAGAATTCGCTGACGGAGTAAACGCTCTCAAAGGCAAAAAAATCGTAATCGTAGGTTGTGGCGCACAGGGCTTGAACCAGGGCCTCTGTCTCCGCGACTCAGGCTTGGATGTAAGCTACGCTCTCCGCGAAGAGGCAATCGCTCAGAAACGCCAGTCTTGGAAAAACGCAACTGAGAACGGCTTCAAAGTCGGCACTTACGATGAGCTTATCCCAACAGCAGACCTCGTCGGTAACCTTACTCCTGATAAGCAGCACACAAAAGTAATTTCAGAAGTCATGAAGCGCATGAAGAAAGGCTCTGCCCTCTGGTACTCACACGGCTTCAACATGATTGAAGAGGGAATGCAGATTCGCCCGGATATCACTGTCGTTATGTGCGCTCCAAAAGGACCAGGTACAGAAGTTTGGCACGAATTCCAGCGTGGATTCGGTGTTCCTGACCTTATCGCAGTTCACCCTGTAAACGACCCTGAAGGCAAGGGCTGGGCTTACGCAAAGGCTCTCGCTGTCGGCATGGGTGGAAGCAAAGCAGGTGTTCTTGAGTCATCATTCGTTGCAGAAGTTAAATCTGACCTTATGGGCGAGCAGACAATCCTCTGCGGTATGCTCCAGGCTGGTACAATCGTCTGCTACGACAAAATGGTTTCTGAAGGAATCGCCCCTGAGTACGCTACAAAACTTTTGATGCACGGCTGGAATGTAATTTCTGAGGCCTTGAAATGGGGAGGCATCACAAACATGATGGATCGTCTCTCTAACCCTGCAAAAATCAAGGCAAACGCCCTTTCAAAAGAAATCAAAAAGCTCCTTGCTCCTCTCTACCAGAAGCACATGGACGACATCATTTCTGGAAAATTCTCTTCTACAATGATGGAAGACTGGAAAGCCGGAGACAAAGACCTTCTTGCATGGCGTGAAGAGACAGGTAAACTCCCATTCGAGAAAACCGAAGAGTCAAAAGAAGAAATCACCGAGCAGGAATACTTCGACAAGGGAATCCTCATGGTTGCAATGGTTAAAGCCGGATGTGAACTTGCATTCGAGACAATGGTTGACGCTGGAATCAAAGAGGAGAGCGCTTACTACGAGTCACTCCACGAAGTTCCGCTCATCGCAAACCTCATCGACCGCAAACGCCTCTACGAGATGAACCGAGTCATTTCCGACACTGCAGAATATGGCTGCTACCTCTTCGCCCGCGTCGCCGCTCCGATGATGGCAAAAGACCTCATGCCAAACCTCACCACAGAAGTTATCGGTAAGGGACTGTCAAACAAAGACAACTGCGTGAACAACACTGAGCTTGTCAATGTAAACGCAGAAATCCGCAACCACCCAATCGAGGTTGTCGGACGCAAACTCCGCGCATACATGACAGCAATGAAACCGGTTCTGTAATCAATACAATAAGGAGAAAATTATGGCTAAATCATCAAAAGATTATTTCGGACTCCCCTGGCTTGTCAGCGTTATTCTCTGTTTCTTTCTGGGACCACTCATGGGTATTCTCGCTCGTTTTTCTGAGGGAAAAATCGTTGCAGGATTGCTTCGGCTCTTCTTCGGCTGGAACATCATTTGGCTGATTGATTTTATCCTCATTCTTTTCACGGGAAAAATCTTGAGAGTCGTTAATTTCTAAAACGCACTAGGGATTGGAGCTGCAGCCCGCAAGGGCTGTTCCGAAGCGAACGAATGTGAGTGTAGGAATGGAGTGCTTTTTAGCACGAAACTGCGAAAAGCCCGACCTTTCGGCACTTTTGATTTTCAAAAGTGCCGAAAGGAAGTGCCCATATTATTATTTATCACCTGTCTTTTTTTCGAAAATTCACCACAAAGATTCCGATACAAACCAAAATCAAAGAAATAATCGTCACAAATCCAGTCTGACTTTGCTCGTGCAAGAAAATCGAGCTTAAAAGCACGCCGAAAACAGGGTTCAAAAAGCCGAAAATCACGACTCTGCTCACATCATTATGGGCAAGAAGCAATCCCCAGAGCGTGTAAGCCACCGCACTGATAAAAACGAGATAGACCAGAAGAAGGACGGAAAGGGGCGTAAAACCAGAAAAACGACCTCCCAGACAAAAGCCCGTGAAAATCATGACAGCACCGCCAAAGGTGAACTGCCAGCCTGAAAGCATGACCGTGTTCTCGTCCCGGCTGAAAGATTTCATGAGACAGCCGCTGAGACCGTAACAAACGCTGCTCAAAAAAATAAAGCCCTCGCCGCCGAAAGAAATATGATAGTCGAGACTTTTTCCGGTGACTGTCACGAGAACGACGCCGACAAATCCAACCACACAGCCGAGAATCTTCAAAATGGTGAGTTTTTCTTGCTTAAAGAGAAGGGCCGCAATCAAAAGAGAGGCAAAAACATTCGTTGCTAGTATTACGCTGGATTTAACGCCGGGGCAGCGGGTAAGTCCGCCATAAAAAAAGAAATATTGCAAAATCGTCTGTACCATGGCAAGAGCGACTACTTTTTTAAAGGCAATCACAGAGCGGGGAAGGAGAACTTTCTTTTGAAGAAGTGAACCGAAAAGAGTCGTGAAGATTCCGGCAAAAAAGAAGCGAACGCCAGCGAAAAGCACTACCGTTGGAGTGTCGTCAGCGGCAATGGAGAAAAGCGCGTAGCCGGTTTTAATAGCGGGAGTGGCGCTGCCCCATAAAAAACAACAAAGAGCCGCCCCAAGCGAGACGACCCAAATATTAGAAAGAATCGATTTATTCGTTTGATTTTCGTTCATGCCGATATTCTATGACATTTAAGAAGATTTGTCAGTCGCCAGTGAAATTTCCGTGCAAAATTACGGAAGAATGATTTTGAGAGTCAGATTCTTTAAGTGAACTGTTTTCTTTTTGGTCCTCTTTAAACCTTGTTTTTACAGTCATCTCAGACTTAATCCTATCTAATGTTGGATTAAAAACGAGAAGGATTTCACGCATAACATCTAAAACTTCATCATCGGCATCTTTTGCCTCTAAAAGACGACTATAAAATTTATACATTTGAACATAAGCATGATTTAATTCAACATATTCTTCATTGTATACAGCAACTCGTGTTACAGAATTTTCCATACTTATTATTCTAACGAGAAAATTTTGATTTACAAGGATTTTATAATTTTTATTTTGAAAAAGCAGTAGCCGCAAAGCGAGACGAAAACAAAAAAAGCCGGCGGCTGCCTACTTTCCCCCGGTCTGGAGTATCATCGGCGTAGGGGCGCTTGACTTCCGTGTTCGGAACGGGAACGGGTATATCCACCCCACCATGGCCACCGGCATATAAAATACCGAAAAAAAAGGAAAGGGGGGAAGAAAGCACGTGAGGCTCCGCCGTCACGGCGGGAACGAGGATATGGCC
>DFEB01000041.1 GCA_002368605.1 Treponema sp. UBA3813
CAACATAATTTGCCGTCAAGTCAAATTGCGATTCCCGCTTTGTAATCTTGAATTTGCGGATTGTCTTGTGGTTGTCGAAAATCACTTGTTTCAGTTTTCCATGATCCATCGCCGCGTCCCTACAATGTCGATTATATCAGACAATTTTATGTAATTATAGTAGAATATAATCGACAATAGTATTATATAGAGTCTGATATATCCGATATTTTGATTTGTTTTTGTCGAGTATACCAAATAAATAATAATCTTTGTGTCGATTATACCCGACAGAATATAATGCTGTCAAGGAAGATTTTCTTTAAAAAAATTCGCAATAATTCCAAATCTGTGCTATAATCTTTAGGACAGTTTCAAAAAAAATATACTCAAATGCACACGGGCATACGCATTTAAACTCTGTGTACTCCGTGCGCTCTGTGAGGGATTTGAAAGGAGCATAACTTTTATGGAAAAATCAGAAATCCTTGAACGCGCGAAAAAATATATCGCGGACGAAAAAGATGTGCGCTTCCGAAAGGAAGTTGAAGACCTTCTTGCAAAGGCAGACGACAAAGAGGCTCTTGCAGAGCTTGAAGACCGCTTCTATCAGACGCTTGAATTCGGAACAGGCGGCTTGCGCGGCGTAATGGGCGGCGGAACTAACCGCATGAACACCCTTGAAATCAACCTGGCGACCCAGGGCTTGGCTAACTATGTTCTCAAAGCCTTCCCCCAAAAAGCAAAAGACGGCACTTTGAGCGCGGTCGTGGCTTATGACTCACGCAAGAACTCAGATGTTTTCGCTGAGGCTACAGCCCTCATTCTTGCTGCAAACGGAATCAAGGCATATCTTTTCACAGGACTGCGCCCGACCCCAGAGCTTTCTTTCGCAATCCGCGAGCTTAAGGCGCAGACGGGCGTTGTCGTAACGGCGAGCCACAATCCGCCTCAGTACAACGGCTACAAAGCGTACTGGGATAACGGTGCGCAGGTCATTGAGCCACATGATGTCGGTATCATTAAAGAAGTAAATGCCGTCAAAGAGGTAAAGACAATCTCAAAAGAAGAGGCTATCAAATCTGGCAAGCTCGTCCTCATCGACAAAGAAATCGACGAGAAATTCTGGGCTATGTGTAAGGCACAGCTTTTTCGCCCGGAGCTTATCAAAGAAAAGGCTTCTTCTGTCAAAATCGTCTACACTCCTCTCCACGGAACAGGCGCAATGCATGTTGAGAAGGTTTTGGGTGATTTGGGACTCAAAGTCATCACAGTTCCTGAGCAGCGAGAGCCTGACGGAGCCTTCCCCACGGTAGAAAAACCGAACCCGGAGGAAGCTCCTGCTCTCAAACTGGCAGTTGCCCTGGGCGAAAAAGAAAAGGCAGACTGTGTTATGGCGACAGACCCGGACGCAGACCGCTTCGGAACGGCCTTCCCCGGAAAAGACGGCAAATTCGTTCTCGTCTCAGGAAACCAGATGGGCGCTCTTCTCTGTGAGTATGTCCTTCTTTCGCGAAAGGAATTGGGAAAACTTCCTGCAAACGGTGCCGCCATCCGTTCAATCGTTACATCTCCATTCACTGACTACATCTGCAAAAAATACGGCGTAAAGATGCACGAATGCCTGACTGGCTTCAAGTGGATTGCCGCAGTGGAAGACGAGTTTGAAAAATCAAACACAGAAACTTATGTCTACGGCCTTGAAGAGAGCTACGGCTACAAGGTTGAAAAAGAAGTCATGGACAAAGACGGCGTTTCAGCTGCCGCAATGTGTGCTGAGATGACTCTCTACTGGGCTTCAAAAGGAAAATCAATCCTTGAGCACTTGGACGATATGTATAAAGAGTTCGGCTTCTTTGAAGACCGTGCAATCAGCCAGAACTTCCCTGGCTCTGCCGGAAAAGAAGTCATGGCTGGCATCATGACAAAGCTCCGCACAGAGGGACTTAAGACTTTGGGCGGAAAGAAAGTTCTCTGCATTAAGGACATCGGAAATTCTGTCTCTTACGACCCGGCAAATCCAGGCGCAAAAACAGAAATCAAGCTGCCTAAGTCAAATGTTCTCCAGTTTGTCCTTGAAGGCGGCACAATCGTTTCTGCCCGACCGTCTGGAACCGAGCCGAAAATCAAGTTCTACATCAACGCCCGCACTGATTCTGCAAACGGTCTCGACAAGGCAAAGGCCGAGAGCGCAAAAGTCTGCGACGCAATCACGGCTGACATCAAAGACTTGCTTTCTAAAGCTTAAGTAATTTTTATCCACAGATTAGCACAGATTTTCACAGATGAAATATATAAATCTGTATAATCTGTGGATTTTTTGTCTATGCCTAAATCTCACCTTCACTTACTTAATGATTACCGCCGAATGAACCGACTTTTGCACAGCGGGGCTGTTTTTTGCGCTTTGGACACAGAGACGACAGGACTCAAGCCTGCCGAAGAAAGAATTATTGAAATCGGAGCGGTAAAATTTGATAAAAACGGAGAACTCGGACGCTTCTCTACACTGGTAAATCCCCGCATTTTGATTCCTCATTTTTGTCAAGAACTTACCGGAATCACGAACAAGATGGTTTTCGGTCAGAAAGAATTTAAGGATATTGCCGATGATTTGCTTTCTTTTTTGGATGAATCAATAATCATCGCCCATAATGCCCAGTTTGACCTGCGATTTGTAAATACGGAGCTTGAGAGAATAAATCATGACTCGCTTTTAAACAAGGCAATTGATACCCTCAGATTTTCCCGCTGGGCTTATCCCGATAATGAACATTGGACTCTGCAATTTTTGGCAGAGCAACTTAAAATCGAAGTGAAAGCTGCTCACAGGGCAGAGGATGATGCCAGGGTCTGCATGGAGCTTTTCTTGCACTGTATAAAAGACACCATGGACAGGCAGAAGGAAATTATTTTGTAATTTTTTCTTGCCGATTAGCTAAAAATTCAGTATTTTTATAATATCAAAATGTATTAACTTTGGAGGAAATATATGAAACTAAAACCATTGGCAGACCGAGTTCTTCTTAAACAGGAAAAGGCTGAGTCAAAAACAGCATCAGGAATCATCATTCCTGAAACTGCACAAGAAAAAACACAGACAGCAAAAGTAGAAGCTGTAGGACCTGGAACTGAAAAAGACCCAATTACGGTAAAAGTTGGTGACCGCGTCATGTACGACAAATATGCCGGAGTACAGGTTAAAATGGACGGCGAAGATTACCTTATCGTAAAAAATTCAGATATCATCGCTATCGTTGAGTAGACAAATAAAAAATCGCCGAAATACGGCGATTTTTTATTTTACATCAAGCTGTCGTTTTAACAAGCGGGCATCCGCATTGCTTTGATCAAGGCTTATACTGTATCGAAGAGATGTTTTTGCCCCATCAATGTCCCCGGCATCAATTTGTATTTTAGCCGAACGATAAAGCAACTTTGATTTTATCTGCATAGATTTTGATTTTCCTGCCGCCAATGAATAAAGCGCAAGGGCACGATTTCGCTCTCCCATGCTTGAATAAATCATCGCAAGATTTGCCGCACTAGAAGAAGCCGCTAAAGGTGACATTGAAGTTATCTTTCCGCTTGCATTCGCAGATTTAACGCCACCAGTCTCAAAAACCACATACTCATACAAACGCTTTGCCGCCGTTATGTTTTTTTCGAGAAGTGAAAAGTATGCCGCGAATTCAATTTCCCAAATTTCCATTCTGTCAGCTTTATCAGCCGCACGGTCTCCAAAAGCAAGCCGAGCAACACTATCTGGAATTATAGGATTGTATAGAATTTTCTCTCCACCAAAAATATCTTTTTCTACAATTTCAGTTGTTCCTAATTCAGACTGCAATCTTTTATAGTTCAAATCAAATTTTGCATCTATGTAATTCATAAAAAGTTCTCTTCCCTCATCAATCAAACCATAAGAGAGGAATTTCTGTACGGCAAATTGCACTAAATGAGAAGGATATAAATTCGTACCCAGCTGGTTTTGCTCTAATTCTTCCCAAATCGCCGCTGTTTTCTGGATAAGATTCAAGTCTGGATTATTTTTCAAATAGAGGGAGAGCCTTTCAACGATTAAATCATCACTATGTTTTATGCCAGCCCTACTCTCACGCTCAAGGGTTTCTTCCATACGATAAAGTGCGTCAGCAATCGTGAATTTAGGTCGTTCATCATACTCGCGCATCTGACTTGTACGAAGACTTGTTTTCCTCAATTCTTTTTCCAGTTCTGTCATTTCAACAGGCTGAGAATCCTGCCAAGATAATTTTCCGTAAGAAATAAGAGCTGGAATAAAATCAGGTTCAGCCAAAATTGCCTCAATCAAATACTCGTAGGATTTTCTAAACTGCCTTTGCCGGAATGCATACAAAGAAGAATTTACCAAAATTGAAGCCTGAATCTTTGATCCATTATTTTTACAAGTAGAAATGTATTCTTCACGAGCCTCTTCAGCTGATTTTTCATCCTCAAGCATCATGTATGCATCAGATGCAAGAAGAGCCGCCGCAGAAGCAAGAATCGGAGAATTTACTTGGGTAAGATTTGCTGCCGCAATGTCATAATTTCCTGAATCATATTGCACAAAGGCCCAAAAAAGAGCATCCTGTGAATCTTCTAGATTTTCTTGCAAGGAAGACGCCATCGCATATTCGCCACGAAGAAGATAAATAATCGCGCAATTTCTAAGCCATCGGGAATCCTTCGTTCCGACATAAGTGTCATAATATGTAGAAGAAATTTCACGCTCAAAAAGAGGGCTTGAAGAATCAGAAAGACTGTCACTTTTCAGAAGTCGCCTCATTACAGCCTCAGCTCGAATCGAGCCATACTTTGTCCCCTCAAGACATTTCGTGACAGAAATCGCATCAGAAAGTCTGTCATGGCGAAGTAAAAAATGACCGTAGACGGCAGAAAGCTCAGGGTTTTCAGGAAGTTTCTTTAACCCTTTTGTAAGAACAGACTCGGCCCGCTTTTCCTCTCCCATAATCATATAACGACGATAAATTCCTATTCTTGCAAAAGAGCTGTAGGCTTTTTTCTCATATTTTTTTAAAAGCCGCATAGCCTCGCTTGTATCCCCATTTTTAATAAAAATGTCAACGGATTCCATCGCTGTCATAAAAGAAGAATCAGAAGATTTTGAACAAGAGACAAAAAAAATCCCCGTCAGGAAAAACAGAGAGCATAGCACACAAATTTTTCTCAAATAAGGGATTTTTTTCATAAGCTAAATTGATTTTCTTATATTATCAAGGATTGCATTCACGAATTTATACGAATCATCAGGGCCGTAATTCTTCGCAATATCAATTGCCTCATCGATGACAATTGAAGGATCTACATCTTTTGTAAAGAGAAGAGAATAAACACTCATACGCAAAATTGCAATAGTAACACGGTTCACACGGTTAAAATCCCAGTTTGTAAGATGAGCTTTAATCGTTTCATCGATTTTTTCGATGTTTTCAATTGTGCCTGCGATTAACATACGGGAAAAAGCCGAAGACTCATCATCAGGAAGAGCTTTCTCTACATCTTCATCTTCATTAGAGGAAGAATTTACCCATGAGAGATTAAGAACATCTTTTTCGTTGATGCCCCCTACATCCCATGAATATAAGCCTTGAAATGCGATAATTCTAGATTTTCTTCGTGACATTATTTTTCCCAGTTAAGAAGTTTGTTGAGTTTGTCGTCCTTCTGCTTGTACTCAAAATTGCTCGGAGTTCGCAAAGCCTCAGTTACATCTTGAACCGCGGCTACAAAGGCCTGACTCTGCATCTGGCTCGTGAGATTCTGTTTGATATAATCGTAGACAGTTATTGTAGTTTCTGGCTGTACAAGATCAGAAATTGCGAGCATCTTTGCAGAATACTTCTGTCGGACAACATAGAACTGATAGTCATTATCAGTTTCATTAAGAACAGACATATAACCAACATCACGAGTAAACAACTCAAGCAAATCATCATATTTAATACCAAGCTGCTGGGCATGTTGTGCAGTTTTTCCGATAAACACATCCCCACACTGATAATCCTTTCCACTGTCTGATTTTACTTTGTCGTATGAAAGGCTTTTATTCTTTACATTGTCATATAAGGCCTGAGCTTTGATTTTGGCGCCTTCTGCATTATCTGCTTTGGGAACAATGACCATAAAAAGTTTAGCCATATCATTCTGCACAAATGAAGCCTTGTTCAAATCATAAAACTTGCGGATATCAGCGTCAGATGGAGCCGCCTTGCTAATTTCGCCCTGTTTCTGCTGGAAAATATATTGCTGAACCAAAAGTTGGTTTTTAAGATAAGCCTTATAATCAGCGACATTCATTCCGACCTGTTCTTTCATGAAATCATCGAAACTCTTTCCTGTTTTATTTTTGACGATTTCAGAAAATTCAGCTTCGGTTACCTGACGACCAACCTGCTGACTCAGGCTCTGAACAAAATGCTGATTCACCTGAGTATCGGTAATATTCATACCTGCTTTTTGGGCAGCCTGAACGACCAATTTCTCATCTATCATAGCATCAAGGATTTCTTTTTTCTGCTCGACAGTAAAAGACTTGATGTCATTCTGTTTCTGGTAAGTTTCAACGCGATTTCGGAGCTGTTTGAGAGTGATAGTCTCAGACTTGTTAAGTTTTACAATAGCCAAAGGCTGCAAATCCGACTGAGCAAACGCGCCGAAGGCAAATGAAAGTGCAAGTGTTGCAGCAAGTAAAATCTTTTTCATATTTATTTCCTCTAAAAAATAAGAACATGCTTATTCTTATTTAGTTACATTTTTTATTGCGGATCCAGTGGCAAACCGCCAGAAATAACCGCGCGGATTCGGCGAACGCCAGCAGAAGATGACTGCTCTTTCTGGATTTTGAAATCACCGATTTGAGCCGTGTGCTGTACATGGGGACCGCCGCAGACTTCCTTTGAGAACCAGTCTTTTTTCGGGTCTTTTCCGATTGTGTAGACTTTTACATCCTCGCCATACTTGTTGGTGAAAAGTGCTCGCGCTCCCTCAGCCTTTGCCGCCTCAAGAGACATAATCTCCATTGTGACAGGCAAATCTTCCTTAATTTTTTCGTTTACGATGTCCTCGACCTTCTGAATTTCTTCTTTTGTCATAGGACGCTCGAATGTAAAGTCAAAGCGCATTCGCTCGTTGTTGATGTTGCTTCCTTTCTGAGCGACCTGATCGCCCAAAACATTGACCAAAGCCTGCTGCAAGAGGTGAGTTGCCGTGTGATATTTCGTGGTGGTGTCGCTCTGCTCGGCCAAGCCGCCCTTTGCTTTTCCTGCGTCCAGTGATTTTGACGCTTCCTGATGCTTTCGCTCAGCCTCTTTAAAGCCCTCGACATCAACAGTGAAGCCGTTTTCAGCTCCCAATTCCTGAGTAAGCTCAAGAGGGAAGCCGAATGTGTCGTAAAGACGGAAGGCGACTTTGCCTGAAATTTCCTTTTTAGGATTCTTCATGAGATTTGGAAGAAGCTTCTGGAATTCAGCCTCACCGTTTTTGAGAGTGACTCGGAATTTCTCTTCCTCGGCGGTAAGCTCTTTGCGTACTTTTTCGCCGTTCTGCTCAAGCTCAGGGTAAGCGCACTTGAAGTTTTCGATTACCACATCTGCGATTTCCGCAAGGAATGCCTTTTCGATGCCCAGCTTCATTCCGTGGCGGACTGCACGGCGAATCAAACGGCGGAGAACATAGCCAGCCCCGACTCGGTCAGGAGAAACGCCGCGGACATCACCGATGATGAAGACAGATGCGCGGGCATGGTCAGCGATGATTCGCACTGACTTGTCCTTTTCTTCGTCGCTTCCGTACTTATATGAAGAAAGCTCTTCGATTTTTGCGA
>DFEB01000040.1 GCA_002368605.1 Treponema sp. UBA3813
CATTTATAGGCTGCTCAAAAAAAACAGCTTCAATTCCTGAACTGAAGCTGAGCAATGTGCTGGCATCAAATTACACACCAGTTATTTCTATTTCTGTTGAAGATGGTATTGCAGAAAAATATGGCGTCCACCCCGAAATACAATACGATGATAATTTTGAACCGCTTATGACAGGAAAGGTCGATGCCAAACTTAATGCGTTGGGAATTCCACTTATTTCTGGGGCAAATGGTGCTGACCTTGTTTTGTTTGCGGGAACAATGAGCGGTGGACATATTGTATTTACGAACAAATCGCTTGCCGAGGAATTGAAAGACCCCAAAAATTGGAAAGGACACTCAATTGCAGTGACGAATCAGTCTACCCAGTTGCTTGTTTTAAGTGCATTCTTGAAAGAAAAATACGGCTATTCTGCCGATGATGTAAAATTTAAATATTTTGATAGCAATCAGGCTGTTATCGCGGCAGTGGCGAAAGGAGATGTCGACATTGTTCCTTCTCCCTATGCCCTGCGCGATACAGCGGTTTCTTCTGGTTTGATACAAATTGCTGATTTAGTTGACTATTACCCTGATTATGCGTGCTGTCGCCAAACGGCATACGGTGCAAGATTCCGTTCAGACCGACAGGTATATGTCTCCTGGGTGAAAGGCCTAATAGAAAGCTGGAAACTGTATAATTCTGATCAGAAAGAAGCGATTCGTGTTGTGTCACAGGTGACTCGGCAAGATGAGCAATGGGTGTATGACCATATTTATGACAGAGAACGAACGGGGTATGTTTCATACAATCCCGACCCATTTTATAACGGAGTTCTGTCGCAATTTGATGCTTGCATTGATCAGGGCTACATAAACGATAATCATCGCGAACTTGCCGAATATTTTGATATTTCTGTGTATGCGGACGCGCTTCGGGAAGTTATAAAAGAAAATCCTGACGAGCAGTTCTACAAGGATATGTGGGCATATTTTGTTGACCACAATAACAAATATCCAAATTTTGAAAAGAATTATTCTTCAACTATATAAAAATAAAAAAAAAAGAGGTCTTCTATGATTTTGAAAAATGTAAGAAAAACATTTCTATAATTTCTTTCTGGGCTTAGCTGATTTCGGAACATTCTCCAGAGAGAAGCTGCCGTCGGAGTTATATACGGTAGGAGACGCAGAATATACACTCGGAGTCGTTGATTTTCTTGTGAACGAGCTGGGGCTTACGCATAAAAAAACGTTTATTACTGATGATGCTCAAAGTGAAAGTGTGCGGAAAATGATTGTCGAAAATGCCGAAAAGTTTATTCCCGGCATAAAAGACTCACTTTTCCTAGAGGCTGACGGCGGTAAGATTTCAGGGAAATTGTATGAATCCATAGGAAATTCAAAAGATGCGGTCATTTTTGGAAGTACCTGGGAAGAGCTGGTAGCTGACCATACGGGAAATCACAGCGTATTTTTATCCATGCCTTTGTCGAGAGATTTAATTCTCGAAAAAACATTCACGGGATATACCGGCGGTCTTCGTCTTATCGAGGAATTCTATGCCGGAATGTTGAAAAAGCACAGCATTGCGACTTTCCGATGAGAAACTCTATAAAAAAAATCTATAGCTTCTATAAAGAATTTGTATTAGGCAGACTTTGAAAAAACATATATAACTACTATGTTACTAGGTAGAATTGATGCCGGTTATTCTATGATTTTCCTTCGTAAAAGGGGCTTGTTATGGATGAAAAGCAGAAAAGGGATGATGAAAAGCCAATTATTGAAATCAAGGATTTATGCCTGACATATTCTTCTGATTTTGATGCTGCAAGTTATGAGGCTCTTCTGGACATAAATCTTACGGTAAATAAAGGAGAGTTTATTTGTATCGTTGGTTCCAGTGGCTGTGGAAAAAGCACTCTGCTTTCTGTTTTGGAGGGACTGCATCTTCCGTCATCGGGAAGCGTAAAGATAAACGGCCGTGAACTTTCTGGTCCTGGCGTTGAAAGGGCAGTGGTATTCCAGAGTTATTCGCTTTTTCCCTGGATGAGTGCTTTGGAAAATGTTGCCTTTGCCGTTTACGAAACGAGCAAAAAACGGAAGAGAGTTTCAAAAAAGCAGGCTCTCGAAACGGCAAAGGCTTTCCTTCATAAAGTTGAGCTGGACGGTTTTGAAGACAAACTGCCAGGTGAGCTTTCAGGAGGCATGCAGCAGCGTGTTGCCATTGCCCGCGCCATGGCTTGTAATCCTGACATTCTGCTTATGGATGAGCCATTCGGAGCTTTGGACGCAAAAATCCGCGAGAATCTGCAAAACCTTTTGCTTTCACTGTGGAGAGACGATGAAAACAAAAAAACGATTATTTTCGTGACCCATGATTTGAATGAGGCGGAACTGCTTGCCGACAGAATCGTTTTCATGGTTCCGAAGCGTATTCAGGCAGTCATCGAGGACAATCTTCCTCGCCCGCGAAATTATCCTTATGTTCAGGAAAGTGAAGAATACAAAAACTTATATCAAAAACTCGTAAAATATTTCTACAACGAACCAACACAGCTGGTCATAGACGACGGAGGTCATATATGAAAAAAAGAATTTTCGGAAACATTTTCAATCTCGCTAATCTTTTTTTTATTCTTACGCTTCTGTCCTTCCTGTTACCGAGCAAATACAAGACAGAAATGTCGGAGGGGCTAAAAAGTCCGCTTGTATTCGGCATTGTGCTTGTAATTATCGAGATTTTCTTTGTATTCCAGCTTTTGAAGCCGCAAAAAAATCGTTCCGCACGAGATATTTTTGCATTTGTCTACGGATTTTTGTTTATATGGGAGCTGGGGGTTTCGAGATTTAATCTGCTTCCTTATGTATTCATTCCGGCTCCTGAAAATGTGTTCCATGTGTTTGTTAGCGACACTCAGACAATTCTTCTGGGCTTTTTGAGCTCAATGTATCTTCTTGTTTTTGGAATGACAAGCTCGATAATTCTTTCAGTTGTTTTGGGAACGGTAGTCGGATGGTCACCACGCCTCTCAAAGGCGATTTACCCGATTGCAAAAGCTGTTTCCACGGTTCCGGCCTTGATTTATACACCGTACATCGTCATTTTGATGCCGACATTCCGTTCAGCTTCGATTCTGGTCATCTTCTTAAGCATTTTCTGGGGCAGCTTTATGGAATCAATCAACAACACGGTATTTGTCGAGAGGAAAATCATCAACGCGGCGAAAGTTCTTTCTCTTTCAACGCCGACGATTCTCTTCAAGATTATCATTCCGTTCAATATTCCGCGAATCATAAACAGCCTGCCGATTCGTTGTGCGACTGCTATCATGACCCTTTCAGCGGCAGAAATGCTCGGTGCGGATATCGGAATGGGCTTTTATGTAAAATTTGCCCTTAATTTTGCGATGTATACAAAGGCGATTGCAGGAATCATCTTCATTGGCCTTGTAGTCACAATCTTAAATATCGGAATCACGTTCTTGCAGAAACACTTCATCAAATGGAGTTACTAGCGCATGAAAAAAATCAGAAAAATCAGTTCTGAAAATTAAAAAAGGTTTTAGAAGAGGAGTAAAAAATGAAACCTATGAAAAAATTTCTTAAAAGCATGGAAATGACTGTCTTGACCGGCACATTCCTGCTGGCATCTGTCACTTCGCTTGCGGGGTGCTCAAAAAAAGCAAAGTCAAATGCACCGTCTTTGAGGCTTGCAAATGACATCACTTCAAACTACACCCCGATTATCAACACCGCAGTCCTTGAAGGACTTGCCGAAAAAAATGGTGTCTGTCCGATTATTGATTACAACGACGGTATCGAACCGCTTATAACCGGTAAAATCGACGGACGGCTCACAGATTTGGTCGCTTCTCTCATTACCGGAGGCAACGGTGAGGATCTGGCTATTTTTGCAGGGACAATGGGTGGCGGACATATCGTGTATGCGAATAAAAATGTCGCCGGACAGGTCAGGGATTTGAAGAATTGGAAGGGGCGTACAATCGGCGCACGGGTAAAAATTACTCCGCAGCTGGTTCTTGCACACGCACTCAAAGAAAAATACGGATATTCTGATGAGGATGTCACATTCAAGTTCTTTGATAATGATCAGGCTATTATGGCTGCCTGTGCGAAGGGTGAAATTGACATTGGTACAACCTATTATGCATATAAGGACACTGCAGAAGCACAGGGACTTGTCATCATCGCTGAGCTTGTTGACCTTGCCCCGGACTATGCCTGCTGCCGCCAAACCGCAAACGGAAAGAAGGTTAAATCCGACAGAAATCTCTTTGTAGCATGGACAAAAGGCCTGATTGAAGCCTGGAAAGTCTACAATACTGACGAGAAAACGGCAATCAATGCCGTAAAGAAAATCACAAAACAGGATGACACATGGGTTCGACAAAATATCTATGATCCTGAACGAACGGCCCACATCACATTCAATCCGGATCCATTCTATAACGGTTGTCTTGCTCAATATCAGATTTGTGTGGATAAGGGCTATATCAATAAGGAAAATCCGCGTCCGCTTCCTGAATATTTCGATATTTCGATTTATGCAGACGCACTCAAGGAAGTCATAGCTGAAAATGCTGATGACAAATTCTATAAGGATATGTGGACTTACTTCGTTTCTCATAACAACGAGTATCCTGACTTTGAAAAAAAATATCCTGCGACATTGTAAAAAAA
>DFEB01000050.1:0-26480 GCA_002368605.1 Treponema sp. UBA3813
CTGACACCAGTAACCGTGATCCATGTTGAACCGAATACTGTTATTGCTACAAAAACTCAGGAAAAGCATGGCTATGATGCTGTTGTTCTTGGTCTTGAAGATTTGAAAGAATCAAAAGTCAGCAAAGCATACAAAGGTCAGTTTCCTGAAAATGTTTCACCGAAGCGTCATCTGAAAGAATTCAGAGACTTCGAGAAAGAAGTTGCAGTTGGAGACCAGATTGGTCTTGAATTGTTTGAAAAAACTGCATTCCTTGATGTTACAGCAACTTCAAAAGGAAAGGGATTCCAGGGCGTTATGAAACGCTGGGGCTTCCATGGTGGCCGTGCTTCTCACGGTTCAAAATTCCATCGTGAAGCAGGTGGTACAGGAAATTGTACTACACCAGGACACAGCATGAAGAACATCAAAATGGCTGGTCGAATGGGATCTGAGCGAGTTACGGTACAGAATCTTAAAATCGTCAAAATCGATCCGGAACTCAAAGTTGTGTTGGTTCGTGGGGCTGTCCCAGGAAATAAAAACTGCACGCTGATTATCAAGTCCGCGGTCAAGAAATAATCGAGGGAATACGAAAAATGGAAAAGAAAGTCTATTCAATCGATGGTAAAGAACTCCGCACAATCAATCTTGATGATAAAGTGTTCGGACTTCCTGTAAACGAAGATGTTATTTACTATGCCATCACAAATGAATTAGCAAATAAACGCGTAGGAACTGCTTGTACAAAAACTCGTGCTGAAGTTCATGGCTCAAATGCAAAGCCGTACAAACAGAAGGGAACAGGTCACGCTCGTCGTGGTGACAAAAAATCACCAATCAATGTTGGCGGCGGTACTATTTTCGGACCGAAACCCCGCGATTACAGCTATTCAATTCCAAAGAAAGAAAAGCGCCTTGCTATGAAATCAATTTTGAGTCTTCAGGCTCAGAGCGATCGACTTACAGTCATCGAAGATTTCACTGTTGAGAGCGGAAAAACAAAGGACTTGGTGAAAATCTTGAGCAATTTCGCAAAAGATGAGCGCACAGTCATTATTTTGAAAGACGACGACAAAAAAATCAAACAGGCTGGACGAAATATCCGCAATTTGTATTTCTTGTCTTATAACCGCCTTCGTGCACATGACCTCTTCTACGGAAGAAAAGTTATTATGCTTGAGGGTGCCGCAAAGAATCTTTCCGAATTCTATGGCAAACTTGAAGGGGAGGCTAAATAATGTTGTTTGATATGCATGACATTCTTATTGAGCCGGTTCTTTCTGAGAAAGCAACAGCTTTGCGTGAGCAGGGTAAGTATGTTTTTAAAGTAGATCCTTCTGCTACAAAAATCCAGATTAAAGATGCTGTAGCAAAGCTCTTCAATGTAAAAGTTGTTAATTGCACAACTGTTAATGTTGGTGGCAAGGTAAAACGGGTTCGTGGTAAACCCGGTAGAACTGCCAGCTGGAAAAAGGCGATTGTTCGTCTTGCTCCAGGAGAAACGATCAAGGTTTTTGAGGGCGTTTAAGTCCTTAGAACTTGGGAATCGTGAATCGTAAATTAAGGGGAACCAGATGGCTCTTAAAGTTTTTAAACCATATTCAGCAGGTACTCGTACCCGTATTGATTTGGTAAGAGAAGAACTGACAACAGATAAACCCGAAAAAACACTGGTATCAGGTCTTAAATCTAACGCTGGTCGTAACTCTGCTGGTCGTATCACTGTACGACATCAGGGTGGCGGTCATAAACGAAGATATCGTGTTATCGACTTCAAACGCAACAAACATGGCATTCCTGGAACGGTTAAGACTATTGAGTACGATCCGAACCGCAGTGCAAACATTGCTTTGATTGCGTATGCAGACGGTGAAAAACGTTATATCATCGCTCCAAAAGGTCTTGTCGTCGGACAGAAAATTATGGCTGGTGAGAATGCAGCTCCAACTGTTGGAAATGCACTTCCGCTCGCATCAATTCCTGCCGGCTTCACTATTCATAACATCGAACTTACACTTGGCCGAGGCGGACAGCTTGTTCGTTCTGCTGGTGCTGGTGCTACTGTTCAGGGTAAAGATGGTGATTATGTAATCGTTCGTCTTCCATCAGGCGAAACACGCCGAATTCATGGCAGATGCTATGCAACTATCGGTATCGTTGGAAACGAAGAGCGCATGAACACTCAGCTTGGAAAAGCTGGTCGCAGACGCTGGCTCGGAGTTCGTCCGACAGTTCGTGGTATGGCTATGAACCCAGTCGATCATCCGCTCGGTGGTGGTGAAGGCGCTGGTAAGGGACATGTTCCTGTTACTCCATGGGGGCAGCCATGTCGTGGTTACAAAACCCGCAACAAGCGAAAGACTTCTAGCCGGTTTATTATTTCACGCCGCAAGAAGTAGTTGCATAGGAGTTAACGGTGTCAAGATCTGTTAAAAAAGGACCTTTCATTGAAAAGAGTCTTTATAAGAAAGTTATTGAAATGAACAAAGAGTCTGACAAGAAGATGGTTAAAACATATTCTCGTTGCTCTACTATCATTCCAGAGATGGTTGGAAACACAATTAGTGTTTACAACGGTAAAGCATGGATTCCTGTTTATGTAACAGAGAATCTCGTTGGCCACAAGCTTGGCGAGTTTGCTCCGACCCGTACCTTCAAAGGTCACGGCGGCTCAGACAAAAAAGCTGATAAGTAAGGGTGGATATTATGGCTGAAAAGAAAGGTTATGTAGCCACTACAAAATTCCTGATTGCATCACCGACAAAGGTTCGCCCTGTCGCACATGTAATCAATCAGAAGTCATGCTCTGAAGCTATGGCAATTCTTGATAATATGCCGCAGAAAGGCGCTAAGTTGATTAAAGGAACTCTTAAATCAGCTGTAGCAAACGCTCTGTTCGCTAACAAGAATCTTGATGAAGATATGCTCTATGTCAAAGAAATTCGCATTGACGAAGGTCCGAGACTCAAGAGAGTTTGGTTCCGTGCACGAGGTCGTGCTGATCAGCTCTTGAAACGCATGTGTCATATCACCGTCATTGTTGACGAGAAGGCGGGGGAATAAAGTGGGTCAGAAAGTAAATCCTATCGGTTTGCGTCTTGGTATTAACAAGACTTGGCAGTCACGCTGGTATGCAAATCCTCGTGAATATGCAGACCTTGTTATTGAGGATTTGAAAATCCGCAATATGGTTAAGGCTTTGCCAGAGTGTCAGAATGCTGACATTGCAGAAATCGAAATTGTTCGTCATCCGCAGCGTGTTACTATTGTAATTCATACAGCACGCCCAGGTGTTATTATTGGTGTAAAAGGTGCTAACATTGAAAAAATCAGTGCCGAAATCCAGTCTAAACTGACCAAAAAAGTTCAGATTAAGATTAAGGAAATTAAGCGTGCTGATATCAATGCTTCACTTATTGCACAGAATATCGGTCGCCAGCTTGCAGGTCGCGGTTCATTCCGTAAGGCTCTCAAACAGTCTTCTGCAAATGCAATGAAAGGCGGAGCACAGGGAATCAAGATTCGCTTGTCTGGTCGTCTTGGTGGCGCAGATATGAAACGCTCTGAAGAGCACAAAGAGGGACGCGTTCCTCTCCATACTCTTCGTGCGGATATCGACTACGGCACATTTGAGGCACATACAACATACGGTAAAATCGGTATCAAAGTATGGGTCTACAATGGTATGAAATATGGCCGTGACCCGCAGGAAGATGCTGGTCAGCTTGTTAAAAAGCCACGCCATGATCGCTCACAGGCTTCTGGCGATGCTGAAAAACCAAGAGCTAAAAAGCCTGCTCGTGCGGCAAATGCTTCAAAGGAGTAAAGTAAATGCTTAGTCCTAAAAGAGTTATTCACCGCAAAGTACAGCGCGGTAGAATCAAAGGTAACGCAACGCGAGCCAACACAATCGATTTCGGCGAAATCGCTCTCGTAGCACTTGAGCCAGTTTGGTTGAATGCAAGACATATCGAGGCTGCTCGTGTCGCAATCAACCGTAAGCTTGAACGAAAAGGTAATGTTTGGCTTCGTGTATATCCGGACAAACCAATAACAAAAAAACCTGCTGATACTCGAATGGGTAAAGGTAAGGGCTCTCCAGAGTTCTGGGCAGCCGTTGTAAAACCAGGTGTCATTTTGTTTGAGGTTGGTGGTATTGATATTAAGCTTGCCGAGCGTGCTCTTGAGCTCGCCGCTAGCAAACTTCCTATCAAAACGAAAATCGCTTTCAAACCAACGAAAGACTAAGGAGTTAAGAAATGGCTGATTCTAAAAAAGCAAAGAAAAATTTCAAAGAACTTTCTTACGCTGAGTTGGTTGCGCAGCGAAATGAACTTAAACAGAAATACATGGATTTCCGATTCCAGATGGTAATCGGTCATGTAGATAACCCTATGCAGAAGCGTGAAATGCGCAAAGATATAGCGCGTTTGAACACCTTCATCCGAGCAAAAGAACTTGCCGGAGAAACTAAATAGGAGCTGACCCGTGGCAGAACAGGTTGTTCAGAATAAAAAGGGTGGTAAACGATCTTTTGTGGGGCTTGTAACAAGCGATAAAATGGATAAAACCATCGTTGTTTCAATCAACACTAAAAAAATGGATACCCTTTATAAAAAATATGTTACACGAACTAAGAAGTGTAAGGCACACGATGAGAAGAACGAAGCTCACATTGGAGACACAGTTCGCATCGTAGAATGCAGTCCAATCAGCAAAGATAAGTGCTGGCGACTTGCAGAAATCATCGAAAGAGCTAAATAAGCTTAAGGAGTTAAAGACATGCTTCAGATGCAATCAAATTTGACAGTTGCCGATAACTCCGGAGCTAAAAGAGCTCAGGTAATCAAGGTTCTCGGTGGTTCACACCGCCGATATGCCGGAATCGGTGATGTTGTTGTAGTAGCAATTAAGGAAGCAATTCCTACTTCTACTATCAAAGAAGGTGCAGTTGAAAAGGCTGTAATCGTTCGCGTTGCGAAAGAATACCGCCGCCCAGACGGAACCTATATCCGCTTCGACGACAATGCTTGCGTTATCGTTGATGCAGACAAAAATCCGAAGGGAAAACGAATTTTTGGACCGGTAGCCCGTGAGCTTCGTGATATGGATTGTATGAAAATCGTATCACTTGCGCCGGAAGTTCTGTAAGGAGAATTGAATAATGAACAAGAAATTCAAAATCCATAAGGACGATACCGTCCAGGTAATTGCAGGAAAAGACAAAGGTAAGCGTGGAACTGTTGTTCGCATGGTTACCAAAAAAGATGCAGTTATCGTTTCAGGAATCAACATTGTCAAAAAGGCAATGAGAAAACGAAGCCAGCAGGATCAAGGCGGAATCGTCGAGATTGAGGCTCCGTTGCACATCTCTAATGTCGCACTCGTTTGTAAAAAATGTGGTCCGACTAGAGCTGGTTATAAAATCGACGGCGACAAAAAGATTCGTGTCTGCCGTAAATGTGGAGAAGCACTGTAATGGATAATTACGTACCACGGCTTAAGAAAGTCTACAAGGACACAATCGCCCCAGAGCTCTTCAAAGAACTCGGTTACACATCCGTTATGCAGATTCCAAAACTTGTAAAAGTTGTGGTAAGCATGGGTGTTGGCGAAGCTCTCACTAACAAGAAACTCCTTGACGCCGCAGTAGCTGATATTACTCAGATTACTGGACAGCATGCTGTAAAGACTAGAGCGAAAAAGAGTATTGCAAACTTCAAACTCCGTGAGGGCAATGAAGTAGGTGTAATGGTAACATTGCGCGGTAACAATATGTATGAATTTTTGGACCGCCTTATCAATGTTGCATTACCTCGTGTAAAAGATTTCCGCGGAATCAAAGCAACTGGTTTTGACGGACACGGAAATTTCTCTCTTGGTATTACTGAACAGATTATCTTCCCAGAAATCGACTTTGACAAAATCACTAAGATTTCTGGTATGAATATCGCTATTGTAACAAGTGCAAACACTGATGCTGAGGCTAAGGCACTTCTTACTAAGTTCAACATGCCGTTCAGAAAGTAGTGAGGAATCATGGCTAAGAAATCATTGGTTATCAAGGCTGCTCGCCCACAGAAATACAAGACACGCGAATATAATCGCTGTCAGATTTGCGGCCGCCCTCGCGGTTATTTGCGCAAATTCAAGATGTGCCGTATTTGTTTCCGCAAAATGGCAGGCGAAGGCCTTTTGCCAGGCGTAACAAAATCTAGCTGGTAGTGGAGGAATAGAAATGAGTGTATCAGATCCAATCGCAGATATGCTGACTAAGATTCGTAACGCTGTTCAGGTTCGCCACGAAAAAGTTGATGTTCCGACATCAAAACTTAAGTTGGAAATTGTTAAAATCCTGAAAACAGAAGGTTACATCAAGAATTTTAAGAAAGTTCAGGAAGAAGGAAAAAATATCATCCGTATCTTCTTGAAATATGATGATTCAAATAATCCGGTTATTCATGGCGTAGAAAAAATTTCTACACCAGGACGCCGAGTTTATTCTGGTTATAAAGATTTGCCACGCATCTATAATGGCTTGGGAACTTTGATTGTTTCTACTTCTGCTGGTGTAACAACTGGTAAGAAGGCAAGCGAAAAGATGGTCGGTGGCGAATTGGTTTGCAAAGTCTGGTAATAGGAGGAAGATATGTCAAAAATTGGTAAACTTCCTGTTGCTATTCCAGCGGGAGTTACAATCACTGTAAACCCAGGGCTTGTTACTGTAAAAGGTCCTAAAGGCGAACTCAAAGAAAAAATCAATGATTTGGTTACTGTTGAAGTTAAAGGAACCGAATTGTTGGTGAAACCAGTAAATGAGTCAAAAAATGCCGGCGCAGCTCATGGCTTGTACCGCAATCTCATTCACAACATGGTAGTTGGTGTTACAGAAGGATTCACAAAAACGCTTGTTATTACAGGTGTTGGTTACCGTGCAGAAGTAAAAGGTAAAGAACTTGTGATGAACCTCGGATATTCATCTGACTTCATCGCAGTTATTCCTGAAGGTCTTACTGTTACAGCAGACGCTGCAGGTAAAGTTACTATCACTGGTAGTTCAAAACAGTTGGTAGGTGAATTCAGTGCTCAGATTCGTAAGTTGCGTGCTCCAGAGCCATATAAAGGCAAAGGAATTCGCTATGAAACTGAAGTTATCAGACGCAAAGTCGGTAAGACCGGCGTTAAATAAGGCGGTGTAACACATGTTCGTTAAGAAAATGAATGACAAAGCAAGAAAACGCCTGCATCGTAAGGTTCACATCCGTAAGTCAATCTACGGAACTGCTGCTCGTCCACGCATGACTGTGTACCGAAGCAACACAAACCTTTACGCTCAGGTTATTGATGATGATAAGGGACACACCCTTGCTTCAATTTCCACATTGGAAAAAGAATTTGCTGACCTTAAGCCAAATACTGAGGGTGCGGCAAAACTCGGTGAAGCATTTGGAAAACGCTTGCAGGATAAAAAGATTACGACTGTAGTCTTCGACCGCAATGGTTACCTGTATCATGGTGTTGTAAAGGCCCTTGCCGATGGAACCCGCAAAGCAGGTATCATTTTCTAGGAGAGTCTATGGAACGCCAGAATAAGTTTGACAAAGATCATAAAGAACAGAAAGAGTTCGTCGAAAAACTCGTAAGATTGAACCGCACGGCAAAAACTGTAAAAGGTGGTCGCCGCATGTCGTTCTCAGCTCTTACAGTTGTCGGCGATGGAAAAGGTCGCGTTGGATACGGATTTGGTAAAGCTAATGATGTATCTGAAGCAATTCGCAAGAGTCTTGATAAGGCAAAGAGAAATTTGATGTTCGTTCCTGTAAAGAACGGTACTTTGCCACATGAAATGCTCGGTAATTATAAGAGCTCTTCAATTCTCTTGAAACCGGCTTGTCCGGGAACAGGAATCATCGCTGGTGGTACAGTTCGTGCTATCATGGATGCAATTGGAGCAACTGATGTTATTTCTAAGTCCTTGGGATCTTCAAGCCCTGTCAATGTAGTTCGCGCTACATTCAATGCTCTTGAAAGTCTCATGGATGCTAAAGAAATTGCGTCTAACAGAGGTAAATCTCTGCAGGATATGTGGGGTTAATTATGGCTAAGAAAATTAAAGTTACTCTCGTAAAGAGCGTTATCGGTCAGAAACCAGAGAAAAAGGCGACTGTCCGCAGTCTTGGTCTTAAAAAGATTAGCTCTTCAGTTGTTCACGAAGCAACTCCTTCCATTCTCGGAATGGTAGATTCTGTTGCTCACCTTGTAAAAGTAGAGGAGGCTGAATAATGTCTGATTTTCTTTTGCACGCACCAGAGGGTGCTAATAAAAAGCCGAAGAGAGTAGGACGCGGTTCTTCTTCTGGACTCGGTACAACAGCAGGAAAGGGAAACAAAGGTCAGCAGTCACGATCAGGAACTGGAGTTCCGTATGTTGGCTTTGAAGGTGGACAGATGCCTCTTTATCGTCGTATCGCTCACCGCGGTTTCTCTAACTATCCTTTCAAGAAAGAATATGCTATCGTCAATGTTGAATCTCTTGAGCAGAAATTTGCTGCTGGAGAGACTGTTGATAAGGCTGCTCTTGTATCAAAAGGTTTAGTTAAATCTTCAAGCAAATTGGTTAAAATCCTTGGAAACGGTGATTTGACCAAGAGCCTTACAGTTGATGTTGACAAGGTTTCTGCTTCGGCAAAAGCTAAAATCGAGAAAGCTGGTGGCTCTGTAAAGGCTGCTGAAGAAACAAAATAAAAAAGTAGTCTTTGGAGAGGCAAATGGCAAACAATCCAATTGCAAATATGTTCAGAATTAAAGAATTGCGTGATCGCATTTTCTTTACTTTTGTTGTACTCGTCGTTTTTCGTCTCGGTTGTGTTCTTACAATTCCGGGAATCAATGCTCAGGTTCTTGTTACATATTTTGAGGATCTTGCTAAGCATAACAAAAACGCGTTTGCCAGTTACATGGACTTCTTTGCCGGTGGTGCATTCTCTAATTTCTCTGTGTTCATGCTCGGTGTTATGCCTTATGTATCAACACAGATTATCTTGCAACTTGCGTTGATTATCTTCCCGTCGCTCAAACGAGCGGCTCAGGAAGATGGTGGTCAGCGCAAAGTTGCGGCTTGGACTCGAATCGGTACGGTTTTTGTCTGTTTGATTCAGTCTTTGGCTGTAACCGTGTATGCAGCGAGTATTCCTGGGGCTATTGCTTTGGAGAATCAGCTCGCATTCAAGTTGCTCGCAATGCTCACTGTCACAACAGGTGCAATGATTACTATTTGGCTCGGTGATCAAATTACAGCACACGGTATTGGTAATGGTATTTCAATGCTCATTTTTGCCGGTATCGTTGCTCGATTGCCACATGCATCTATTGAACTCTATCATCGAGTTCAGGATGGATTAAATCCTGTCTTTGTAATTATTGTTTTGCTTATGTTCATTGGAATTATCGCCTTTGTTGTTTACGAACAGTCTGGGGAACGAAAGATTCCTGTGCACTATGCTAAGCGTGTAGTTGGTCGAAAAATGTATGGCGGACAGAGCACATACATTCCATTTAAAATCAATCCGTCGGGAGTTATTCCGGTAATTTTTGCATCATCGTTTTTAACTTTCCCGTTGCAGATTGTCCAAAGTTTTGGCGCTAACCAGAATTCAGCCCGCTGGATTGTCGCTCTTTCAGCGAAACTCAATCCGACTGGCTTACTCTACAATGTTCTTCTTGTTCTGTTGATTATCTTCTTTGCATACTTCTACACACAGGTAACCCTGAACCCCACAGAAATCGCAAAGAATATCCGTGAAAACGGCGGTTCTATCCCTGGAATTAGAACTGATAAAACAGAAGAATATATGCAGAAAGTTCTGAATAGACTTGTATTGCCGGGCTCTCTTTATCTTGCTGCAATCGCAGTTTTGCCGACAATCATCCAGAATCTTTTTGGCTTCCCTCAGTCAATTTCTATGCTGATGGGAGGTACCTCGCTCTTGATTTTGGTTGGTGTTGACTTGGATACTATGAGTCAGGTTGAAGCCCTTCTTAAGATGCACCATGCAGATGGTTTTGTTAAGAAAGGCAAATTACGATCAAGAAATTTGTAGATTTTATAAGAATTTAGCAAAATTTCTTGGTTTTCCTGTAGAATAAGATTGGGGATTTATGGTATACTCATCGAACTTGGATTGTAGTTCATTGCGAACTGCCATGATTCAAGCATAGTATACTATCCCCAGGGGGACTTTTATGAAAGTACGAACCAGCGTAAAGCCCATCTGCGATAAGTGTAAGGTTATCAAACGAAACGGAATCATCCGTATCATTTGTTCAAATCCGAAGCATAAGCAGAAGCAGGGTTGAGGAGTAACAGATGGCTCGAATTGCGGGAGTTGACCTCCCAAATAAACATGTCTTTGTTGCATTGACCTACATTTACGGTATTGGTCGTTCATCAGCAATGACAATTTGCGAAAAGACAAAGGTTGATCCAAACAAAATGATTAATGATTTGGATCAGGACGAATTGGCAAAAATCCGTACTTTGATTGATTCAGAGTATAAGGTTGAAGGTCATCTTCGTTCAGAAATCGGTCTTAACATCAAGCGTCTGATGGACATCGGTTGTTACCGTGGTCTTCGTCACCGAAAAGGCTTGCCGTGCCGTGGTCAGCGTACACGCACTAATGCACGCACTCGAAAGGGCAAGAAGAAGACTGTCGCTAACAAAAAGAAGGCAGTCTAATTAGACGGAGGATTTTAGGTAATGGCAACCGCAAAAAAGCGAAAGGAAAAGAAGAGCGTATACGAGGGAAATGTTTATATCCAGGCTACGTTCAACAATACTATCGTAACTATTACAGACTTGAACGGAAATGCTCTTTCTTGGGCATCTTCTGGTGGACTCGGATTCCGCGGAGCAAAAAAATCAACTCCGTTTGCCGCACAGACTGTTGCTGAGTCGGCTGTTCAGAAAGCTGTTAGCTATGGTCTTCGTGAAGTCCATGTATTTGTTAAAGGTCCGGGAATGGGTCGTGAGAATGCCGTTCGTGCACTTGGTAACTTGGGATTGAAAGTAAAGTCAATCGCAGATACAACACCAATTCCGCACAATGGATGTCGTCCTCGCAAAACTCGCCGCATGTAACTTGAATTCACAGGGGCAGGATTTTTTCCTGTCTTCGTGAATTTTTGTGTTTCTCTTTGAAACATTGTTACTATGATAGTTGGGAATCGGAAGAGACGGACTCTTCTGAGTGAAACAGTAGCTCCTGTATGAGCTCTATAATTTAAAAAGGAGTTCAGATGGCTCGTAAAAACTTGCTGAAAGGTTTTAAAAAACCAAAAACCGTTCAGTTCGATCATCTTGAAACGAACCCAAATTACGGAAAGTTTACAGCTTATCCTTTTGAGACAGGTTTCGGAACAACAATTGGAAATGCACTCCGCCGTGTACTTCTTTCATCTATTCAGGGATATGCAGTCTCCTCTGTAAGGATTACTTCTTACGATGCAGATGGAGTTCCGCATGTTATTTCTAGTGAATTCGAAACAATTCCAAATGTTTCGGAAGATACTTTGGAAATCTTGAACAGTCTCAAGCTTATGCGCTTGAGATTGCCAGAAGATGTTGAGCAGGATACGCTTCTTTTTGATTTCAAAGGTCCTGGTACAGTCAAGACTGATGATTTTGCAAGAGAAGGTCAGCTTGAGATTCTTACGAAGGGTGAGACAGTCTTTACAATGATGGAAGGCGCTCATGTTGAGTTTGAAATTCAGGTTGATTTGGGAAGAGGTTATGTTCCGGCAGAAGTGAACGAGCATTATATCGAAGTTGTTGGCACAATTCCGATGGATGCAATCTTTACTCCTGTTACAAAAGCTAAATACATGATCGAGCCCTGCCGAGTTGGTCAGCGTAACGATTATGACAAGCTTGTTCTTGAAGTATGGACTGATGGAACTATTTCTCCAGAAGATGCATTGGCAGAAGCTGCAAAAATTGCGAAAGATCATTTCTCGGTTTTTGTAAACTTTAATGACAGTGATGTTTCTGGAACAGATGATTTTGATGAGGGCGACGAAAAAATTCGTCAATTGCTTAATACTCCAGTCGAGGAGCTTGAGCTTTCAGTTCGTTCATCAAATTGTCTTAAAAATGCGAATATTCGCACAATCGGCGAATTGACTAGAAAAACTGAAGACGATATTGCCAAAACAAGAAACTTTGGTAAAAAATCTCTTACAGAAATCAAAGAAAAGCTCCTTGAATGGAACTTGAACTTGGGCATGACTGATTACAGTCATCTTAAAAATTCAGTCAATTTGGCAAAGCCAGCACAAAAGGAAGAATCCAATGAGAAATAAGACAGGATTTAATCCACTTTCACGCACAGCCGCACATCAGCGTGCAATGGCGCGAAATATGGTGACTTCACTTTTCAGATTTGAGCGTATTACAACTACTCAGGCTAAGGCTAAAGAAGTTCGTAAAGCTGCTGAAAAGTTGATTACTCGCAGTAAAGTAGATTCTGTACACAACCGCCGTACTGCTGCTAAGTTTGTTCAGGATGAGAAGATTTTGAATAAGCTCTTTACAGAAATTGGTCCTCGCATGAAGGATCGCAATGGTGGTTATACACGAATTCTTAAACTCGGTTTCCGTCAGGGCGATGCCGCTGATGTTGTAATCCTTGAATTGGTCGACTACAAGTTGCCTTCAAGCGAAGACGAAGCACCGGCAAAAGCAAAGAAAGCTGAGTCAAAGAAAGCAGAGCCAAAGGCTGAAGCAAAGAAACCGGCTGCAAAAAAAGCTCCTGCAAAGAAAGCTGCATCAAAAGCTAAGACTGCAGAGAAAGCAGCTCCTGCTGAAGAAGCAAAATAAAGGAGTTAAGTATGTCTAAAGCACATCGCGGAACTGGTGTTCGCACTGAATTTAATCACGGTCGTGGTAAATGCCCACGCTGTGGAACTGAAAATGTCAAAGTTCTTTATGAAAAAGAAATTGACGGCAATACAGTAAAAATTTGCAAACGCTGCAATGCTGAACTGAAAAATATTGCAAAAAAAGAAGCACGAGCTAGTAAAGCCGCAGCTGCAGCTGCCGCACCTGCTGAAGAAGCTCCAGCAGAAGCATAAGTTTAATTCAAACTATGCCAAGCCGCTCCTTGATACAGGGGCGGCTTTATTTTTTAGGATAATCTATTTACATGATTCGCAGTTCTTGTTGTTTGGCGTGTCGCATGATGAGCAACAGCAAGAATCGTCATCGCATGAAGAAGAGCAATCACAAGAGTCGCAAGTCGTGCCTTTCTGTGCTTTTGTAATTCTGCCCATTTCTCTGAGCATTTTGACGTCGCCCTGGATTGTGCTGCCGCTGGTGGTGAGCATGTTGCCAGTGATTGTGGCTGAGCAGCCGGATTCAAAGGCTTTTTTGCCATTTTCTGAAAGAAGCTTGCGGCCGGCGGCGAGTCGGATATTTGCTTCCGGATTGATGAAGCGGAACATTGCCATAGTTCGTAAGATTTCTTCTTCGGTAAGCGGTGTGTTCTTTTCAAATGGAGTGCCTGGAATTGCCATGAGGGCGTTGATTGGGATTGAGCGGATGCCCAGTTCATGAAGGGAGAGCGCCATGTCGATTCGGTCTTCAAAAGTCTCTCCCATGCCGATGATTCCGCCGGAACAGACGCAAAGGCCTTCTTCCTGGGCGATTTTGATTGTCTCGATTTTCATGTCGTAGCTGTGACTTGTGCAGATGTTGGGAAAGTTTCGACGAGAAGTCTCAATATTGTGATGATAGCTCGTAACGCCCGCTTTTCTGAGCCTCTTGAATTGCTCCCGGTTGATAAAACCCATTGACGCGCAGAGATTTATGCTCAATTCCTTGTTCATGCGTTCGTACACATGGAGTGCTTTTTCAAAATCCTCGCCGGTCAGAGCCCGGCCAGCCGTAACGATTGCGAAACGGTTTACTCCCTCGTCTTGGTTTGATTTTGCCTCAGATATGATTTTTTCTTCGTCCAAAAAAGAATATTCCTCACAGCCGGTGTGATTATGGGCGCTCTGTGCACAGAATTTGCAGTTTTCGCCGCATTTTCCGCTCCGTCCGTTGATAATCGTGCAGAGGTCAACTCGGTCGCCTTTAAAATGAGCGCGGATTTTGTCTGCGGCTTTTGTCAGTTCTCTTATATCGCAGGTTTTGAAAAAGGAAAGGTCGTCTGTGCGTCCGAAGCGTTTCCCTTTTATGATGTCATCTGAAAGTTCGTTTAAGTTTATCATTTTTTTTACCTCATAAAAAAAGCCACGCCTAGACGATGCTTAGAAATTGGGTAGAATCGTTGTCTGCTTGTGACTTTTCTTTAGTGTAACGAAAATCCACAAAATTGTAAACTTAAAACTGAAAGTCAGCGTTAACAATAAAAATAATAATTTTTTTTCTCTTTCCCTATTGACATAGTAGGTAATAAATCTTATAGTGTAGATACCTACCAACCTAGTAGGAATAAATAAAAAAGCAGGAGAAAAATTATGGCAAATAAACTTCATTTCGAGACACTTCAACTTCATGTAGGACAGGAACAGGCTGACCCGGTAACGGATTCACGGGCAGTTCCGATTTATCAGACGACTTCTTATGTCTTCCACAATTCAAAACATGCGGCTGACCGATTCGGCTTGGCGGACGCGGGTAACATTTACGGTCGCTTGACCAATTCTACTCAGGATGTGCTTGAAAAGCGAGTTGCGGCATTGGAAGGTGGCGTTGCAGCTTTGGCGGTGGCTTCTGGCGCGGCGGCTATCACTTACACGATTGAGGCTTTGGCTCAGGCTGGAGACCACATTGTCGCCCAGAAAACGATTTACGGCGGCTCTTACAATTTGCTTGCCCACACTTTGAAGGATTTTGGAATCGAGACGACTTTTGTTGACGCTCACAACTTGGCAGAAATTGAGGGCGCAATCAAGGCAAATACAAAAACTGTTTATTTGGAGACTCTGGGAAACCCGAATTCGGACATTCCTGACATCGACAAAATCGCTGAAATCGCTCACAAGCATGGTCTTCCCCTTGTAATCGACAACACTTTCGGTACTCCTTATTTGATTCGGCCGATTGAGCATGGAGCGGACATCGTTGTTCACTCGGCGACAAAATTCTTGGGCGGTCACGGAACGACTTTGGGTGGAATCATCGTTGATTCTGGAAAATTTGACTGGAAGAAGAGCGGAAAGTATGCTCCAATCGCCGCACCTAACCCAAGCTATCACGGAATTTCATTTGCTGACGCTGTGGGACCGGCTGCTTTTGTCACTTACATCCGGGCAATTTTGCTCCGTGACCAGGGGGCAACAATCAGCCCGTTCAATGCCTTCCTTCTTTTGCAGGGCGTTGAGACTCTTTCACTCCGTCTTGACCGTCATGTGGAAAATACAAAGAAAGTCGTGGAATTCTTGAGCAAGCATCCTCAGGTAGAGAAGGTAAATCATCCGTCGCTTAAAAATCATCCTGACCATGCCCTTTACGAGAAGTATTTCCCCAATGGTGGCGCCTCAATCTTTACTTTTGAGATTAAGGGCGGTAAGGAAGCGGCCTGGAAATTCATCGACAACTTGAAGATTTTCAGCCTTTTGGCAAATGTCGCTGATGTCAAATCACTGGTCATTCACCCGGCAACAACGACTCATTCCCAGCTCACCGACGAGGAACTGAAAGATCAGGGAATCAGCCAGAGCACAATCCGTCTTTCAATCGGAACTGAGCATGTTGATGACATCATCGCTGACCTTGAAGCAGGCTTTGCGGCAGCTAAGTAATTATATTCGAATTCCGATTATGAGTTTGTCCTCGCCGTTTTCTTTGACGAGGGCGGCTCTGGTACTTGCGGGGTGAGGCTCGCCGTTCAGCATGAGGCGGTAATGGAGTGAGAAAGAATTTTTTTGCTCTATTTCCGCTATAATGTTTTTTAAAGTGAATTTCTCGATAAAAAGCGGTACATCGTCTTTAAAGAGTGTTATTTTTGCGTTTTTATGAGAGGTAGCGAAAAAGTCGTTTCCCTGTTTCGATATTCCCAGCGATTCGTAGTCTTTTGAAGCATTGTATTCGGTGTAGGATTCAGTTTTAGGGTCAACAATGTACATACAGATAAAATCGCCGGAAAGAGCCATAAGCCGGGAATAGATGATTTCGTCCTGCTTTGCCTTTTTGAGCATTTTCTGCTGTTTTATCTGGGAGTCAACATTGCTGAGGGCTATGATTATATAGTCACTGTCATGCTTCATTCGCATAACTTTCATATTCACATAAACCAGCCCGCTTTTTCGCATTATTTGGTAGGTCATTGCGAATCTTCCGTGTTCGTCGATTTCGCTGAGAATATTTTCTTTGTAAAAAGTTTCGAGGAATATTTTTTTATCATCCTGAAGGAGAACTTTTGCTGCCATGTTACGGATTTGTTCAAAGAAGTTTTCGCCATGCTTTTCTGATGTCATAATGTCTTCACCTAAGCCGGTGGAATATTCGATGAATTCTTCTGTTTTTAGATTAACATAAAATAGATGAAAATAATCTGCTGCCAGGGCTTTTGCAATGTTGGCGTAAGTCGATCCTTTTGCGGAGTCTTTGACTGACAGAACTGCAACTGCAAGAGCAGTGCGTTTTGTAATGGGATTTTCTGCCAGTCTGCGGATGAAATAATTTGCCTGTGAGCCATCTGGTAAAATTTCGTCGGTGAAAGTGCGTTTTCCATCTTTTGCGACTTGGAGAACGCTTTTTATGAAGGCAGTGCCGGCACTATGCAAAATTTCTGAAATCGGAATAGGCTTACCCATAAGTCCAAAGCCGAAGGACTTGGAGAAAAATTTACGGTAAGACTGATTTGTGCGGACAAAACGTATTGATGTGTCCTTTACTTCAATGATTGCCATGGGGAGCATGTTGAATACATTGCTGAAATCCTGCTCGTTTCCGTAAGAAATTACGGCCAGGTCATGGAGGTTTACGCGGCCGACGGCTTCGTAATAGTGAGTCTCATCCGGATTCTCAAAACCGATTTGTATCTTCTTTTCGATTCGCTCAAGAATTTGCTCAATGGGAATGGGCTTGCAATAGTAATATCCCTGAATTTTTGAGCAGCCTATTTCCTTAAGGAATTGAAGCTGCTCTTCGCTCTCAACGCCTTCGCAGATTGTGTCTGCACCGATGGAGAAAGCCATTCTCATAAGTTCGGTGAGAATGATTTTGCCGTTGTTTTTTTCGTTGAACTGGCGCATAAAACTCATGTCGAATTTTATGAGGTCAAAAGGAATTTCTTTAAGGACATTGAGGGATGAGTAGCCGCTTCCAAAATCATCCATCCAGACAGGAAAGCCCAAGTCTTTAAATCGGTTGATTTGCCGGAGCATGAAGTCAAAGTTGCTGCCAACTACGCTTTCTGTAATTTCTATGCTGATTTTATTGCGGGGAAAGCCTGCCAGATCAACCCTCGTGCGGATTTCCTCAACGATGTCGCAGGACTCGAAATCTGAGCGGGAAAGATTGATTGACTGGGGTATGACTTCAATTCCTTTGGACTGAAAGAATTTCATTTTTTCAAGGACTCGTTCCAGAACATAAAGATCGAGCTTGTAAATGAGTTTTTCTTCTTCGAGGACGGGAATAAAATCGGCCGGAGACAGAAAGCCTTTGATTGGGTCTATCCAGCGGGCGAGAGCCTCTTCGTCACAGACTTTGCCGTTGACTGCGCGGATAATCGGCTGATAGTAGACCGTAATCCAGCGTTCAGCGATTGCCCTGTTGAAATTTTCGATAATGTAGCGGTGATTTTCTTCGGCAAGGCGGATTTTCTGGTCATAATAGTTGATTGCCGAAACTTTCTCATCTTTTATGGAATCGCAGGCGAGTTTTGCCCGGTCACATGCCGAATAGATGCTGATTTCTTCAGTTTTGCAGGGATAAATACCTATATGTATGTATAGCCCCCCCCCCACTTGTATGAGAGGGATTTTGCCCATTAAGGAAGAAAGCTTTTGCTCAAGACCTTCTTCTTCTGTAATGAGGGTAAAATGAGCACCACCCAAGCGGCAGCAGTTTTCCCTGTCGAAAATGTTGGACAGGAGTTTTGCAAAAGACTGGAGGATTTTATTTCCTTCCGGGAAGCCGTTTTTTTGATTGTAAGATTTTAAACCGTGAAGGGTGATAAAGAGAATTGCAGGTGAACCGTGATTTTTTTTGATGCTTTCCTTTCGTGCCGTGGAAGTTTCAAAGAAGTAGGTCATAGTGGGTAGCTGGGTTAAATAATCATAATAATTGGCGTCCATAAAGATTATTTTAACATGAAAGTATATAGATAGCAAATTTTTTAGATTAGAAAGCGTTCAAGATAAATTAAAGTTAGGGCTTGAACAAGCGATTTCCTTATGATAAATTTTGTTTCTGTAGGAAGTAACAATTATGAAAATTATAAACAAACCGCTCGCATTTGCCTCGCTTGTAATTGCTGTTATGGGGCTTTTTGTGGTGGCTTTGTCATCTGTCAAAATATTCAGAAGCAAAACCGTGGAACGCTTGGAAAGAATCCGCTACGCTAAAGTTCTTGAGATGGAAAGCGGACTTTTGCCTGAGCGAAAGCTTGCCGTGCAGCTGGCAAAATCTCCTGCTGTTGTTGATTACATGGAGAATCCGGGTGATGAGGGCGTACGGGAACTTGCCTTCCGCGATTTTGAGACTTTTCAGGAATCTTTTTCATCTCACAGGACTTTTTGGATTTCTGACGCTGACTTAAAATACTACTCCAACATGGAATTCATCTACGATCTTGATAAATCTGACCCTGGAAGCGCATGGTATCAGATGACTATAGACGCTAATTTACCCTTCCAGTTTTATGTGGATTACGATATCGGTCTTAAAAAGACATTTATGTGGGTAAATGTACTCGTCTACAACGAAAACCGAAAGGTAACTGGCATTACTGGAACTGGAGTTGAGCTTAACGATTTTGTCCAGTCGATGTATCAGAGTCTTGAAGATGGCGTTACCATGTATATGTACAACGGAAACAAGGAAGTTTCGGCATCAACGAATGTGAGCGACCTTGAAAACAAAGTCCCGATTACAAGTGCCCTGCCTGAGTTGAATGATGTAGAGAATCTTTTGCCGTCTAAAACGGAAGTTTATACGACAATGAGCGGTGTCTATCTGATTTCGCCGATTGACGCCCTGCGCTGGGAGCTTGTGCTCTTTGTTCCCTTTACGGTGAAAGATTTTTTTGCCAATGCAATCGTTCCTTTCGCTGTTTTTGTGATTCTGCTTGCACTTTTGTTAATCGCCTATTCAATCCGAAGCCTTTTTGCACCTCTTTCTGAGGTAAATGTCACGGTTAAGGATATTGCTTCCGGGGAGGGTGATTTGACCCGCCGGCTGAATACGAATCTCCATACTCCTTTCAAATCCATTCATAGTCTGGTCTCTTATTTCAATGCCTTTATGGAAAAATTACAGGGGATGATTGGAACTATCAAAAATTCCAGCGACAACCTTGATGTGGTTTCGCAGAATATGAAAGAGAGTGTTTCTTCTGTTTCCAATTCAATGACCTCAATCCGACTGGGAATCGGAACTGTTCAGGAACAGGTTAAAAATCAGTCAGAGGGCTTTGAAGAGACTACGGATGTGGTGAAAGATGTTGCCGCAAGCATAAATACCGTTAACGAGATGATTGACTCGCAGACAAAAAGCATCCGGGAGTCTTCTGCGGCGGTTTCGAAGCTTTTAAAGGGAATTGAGCAAATCAGCACTTCCATGGAAAGCATGGCAGCTTCTTTCAATCAGCTGGATAGTGCGGCTCAGAGCGGAATGTCAAAGCAGCAGAGGGTGAATGACAGGATTTCGCAGATTGAGCAGCAGTCACAGATGCTCCAGGAAGCGAACATGGCTATTGCTTCAATCGCAAGCCAGACGAACCTGCTGGCTATGAATGCGGCCATTGAGGCGGCTCATGCAGGTGAAGCTGGAAAGGGCTTTGCGGTAGTTGCCGACGAAATCAGGAAACTTTCTGAAACTTCTTCCGGTCAGTCAAAAACAATCGGTGACCAGCTTAAAAATATTCAGGATTCTATCAGCGAAATAGTCCTTGCCTCGCAGGAAACAAGCCAGTCATTTTCAGGAGTATCTGCACAAATCCAGGAGACGGATTCTCTCGTGCAGTCAATCCGCACTTCTCTTGAAAGTCAGAATGAAGACTCACGGACTGTAATCGCCTCGCTTTCTGCCATGGACAAAACGGCCGAAAATGTGCGGGACGCCTCCCTTAAAATGGCAGGAGGAAGCAGACATGTACTTGAAGAAATGGATAAACTGAAGGTTTCTCTTCAGGCAGTCCAGAGCAGCATGTTTGCGATGTCGGAAAACGCTCAGAGTGTCGTGAAAAGCGGAATGCGGCTTGATGAATGTGTAGAAAGCCTTGATGAAAATGTGAATAAACTTGGCTCTGATGTAAGAAAATTCAAGACAGTGTAAAAATAGAAAAGGGAAGGGGAGAAGTCTCTCCCCTCGCGGGCCGAGAAAGGAAAGGAAAAACTCAAAATTGATTATTACCTATTGACAAGGTAGGTAATAAAGGGTAGAATAAAAGTAGGTTTGGAACTATATTTGAAAAAAGGAGAAATTATGGCGCATATTTACACTTCAGCTGACCAGCTTATCGGTCACACACCTCTTCTGGAACTTTCTCGCATTGAGAAGGAATTTAATCTTCAGGCAAAAGTAATTGCCAAACTGGAATATTTTAACCCGGCAGGAAGCGTCAAAGACCGTGTCGCTAAGGCAATGCTTGATGACGCTGAGGCAAAGGGCATCCTAAAAGAAGACTCTACTATTATCGAGCCGACTTCGGGGAACACGGGAATCGGTTTGGCGAGCGTTGCGGCTGCCCGCGGTTATCGCGTAATCATCGTTATGCCGGATACCATGAGCGTGGAGCGACGCCAGTTGATGAAGGCTTATGGAGCAGAACTTGTTCTTTCTGAAGGCTCAAAAGGCATGAAGGGCGCAATCGCTAAGGCTGAGGAAATCAAGGCGACAACGCCGAACAGCTTTATCGCAGGTCAGTTCGTGAACCCGGCCAATCCAAAGGCTCACCTTGAGACAACGGGTCCTGAAATCTGGGAAGACACTGACGGCAAAGTTGATTTCTTCGTGGCAGGCGTCGGAACTGGCGGAACGGTCACTGGCGTCGGTCAGTTCTTGAAGTCAAAGAACAAGGATGTGAAAATCGTGGCAGTTGAGCCAAAATCTTCTGCAGTGCTTTCAACTGGCGTTCCTGGCGCCCACAAAATTCAGGGAATCGGTGCGGGCTTTGTTCCAGATGTTTTGGACACAAAGGTCTATGACGAAATCATCGCCGTTGAGAACGATGACGCATTCAAGACTGGCCGTTTGGTCGGCGTGAAAGAGGGCGTTTTGGTTGGCATTTCTTCGGGAGCGGCTTTGTGGGCAGCAATCGAAGTTGCGAAACGACCGGAAAACAAGGGCAAGAACATCGTGGTTCTCTTGCCAGATACAGGCGACAGATACCTTTCCACACCGCTTTTCGCTGACTAGAAAGGATAGCCCCAAAAATTTGTAATTTTTTAAACCTCGTGATATACTAGGTTGAAGTCTAGTTGCACGAGGTTTTTTTATGATTGTTTCTACACGAGGTCGTTACGCGCTTAGGGTTTTGGTTGATTTGGCGGAGCATAGTGAGGATGAACGAATTCCCCTTAAAGATGTTGCGGAACGGCAGGAAATTTCACAGAAATACATTGAGTCGATTATGACACTTCTCTCAAAAAACGGTTTTGTGGACGGCGTTCACGGAAAGGGTGGCGGTTACAAGCTTAATCGTGCGCCAGAAGATTATAAGGTGGGGGATATTTTGCGTCTTACCGAGGGAACTTTGGCTCCGGTTGCCTGTCTTGAAGCGGGGGCGGCTCCTTGTCCCAAAAAAGAGCATTGCCGCACAATTCCCATGTGGACGAAACTTGACGAGCTGATTGAGGGATATTTGGATTCGGTTTCCATAAAAGATTTGATGAAAAAATAACAATTCAGTATAATAGACAGACTTTAGTTTTAAGGAAAATAAAATGGCAGAAAAAGATTTGTGTCCTTGTGGCTCTGGAAAAAAATATGGCGAGTGTTGCCAGCCAATCATTAAGGGAAGCGTAAAGGCACCCACGGCAGAAGCTCTCATGCGCGCCCGCTATTCTTCTTACGAAAAACAGGAAATTGACTTTATCATCAATTCATGCGAAGAAGGCGAGAAAATTGCAGAAATCGACCGCAAGGCAACTGAAGACTGGGCTAAAAACTCTACATGGCACGGTCTCAAAATCTTGCGCACCGAAAAGGGCGGCGAGAACGACGAGGAAGGAATCGTTGAATTCGAGGCGACTTACACTGACAAGGGCGGCTTGCGTGACATTCACCACGAGGTCGGCTACTTCAAGAAAGTCAACGGCGAATGGCTCTACTCTGTGGGCAGCGTAAAACCTATGACAGTCGTTCGTGAGGGCGCAAAAATCGGTCGAAATGATCCTTGTCCCTGCGGAAGCGGCAAAAAATATAAGAAATGTTGCGGACGATAGTTCCTAATAGAAACAGTTAAATGAAACAAATTATTACTGGCTTTCATGCCATCGAAGAGAAAGTTCGCTCAGCCTGTGAATCAGGCAAAATCGAGGGGCTTTCTCTTTCTTATTCTAAGATTGGTCCCCGCGTAAAAAAAATCCTTGATGTGGCGAAAACGGCGGGAATTCCTTGTTCTCAAAGCGACAACAAAATGCTGGATTCCCTCGTGCAGAATTTGCCTGAGGTTGCCAGAGACCACCGTGGAATCGTGCTTGTTTTTGAGGGGGCTAAAGAAAGTCCTCAAAACGAAGTGAATTTCGACACATGGATTGCAGAAGCAGCCCTTTCCGAAGATAAAAGCACTATTGTCGTTCTTGACGAAATCACTGACCCTCATAATGTTGGCGCGATTTTGCGTTCATGCGACCAGTTTGGCGTAAGTCTTGCGCTAATGCCTCAGCGAAACAGCGTGGGAAATGTAAGCGAGAATGAAATCATCGCCCGCGCTTCGGCGGGGGCGAGCAGCTATGTTCCTTGCGCTGTGGTAAAAAACTTGAACCGGGCCGTGCAGAAAATCAAAGAGGCTGGCTTTTGGGTTTATGGAGCGGACGCAGGCGGTGAGTCTGTGCAGAAACTTACTTTCCCTGCAAAAACTTGTATTATCATGGGGAGCGAGGGTAGCGGAATCAGCCGTTTGCTTGAAGAGCAGTGTGACTCAATCGTCTCAATCCCGACTTGCGGTAAAATCGACAGCCTGAATGTTTCAGTGGCGACAGGCGTGCTTCTCTACGAGCGTTACAGGCAGAGTTTGGATTAAAATTTGACGCGGATAAATGCGGATTTTTTTTCTGTGTCTGCCCGCGATTCATCCCTATCTGATTTTTTCGAGGTACTAAAATTGACACTTTCATATTTTTTCACGGTCTTGTTGACTTTCTTCGTGGCGGAGATGGGCGACAAGACTCAGCTCATGCTTTTTGCCCTCACTTCAAAATACAAAATCCGCAGTATCATTCTAGGCACGGCGGCGGCTATTCTTGTAATAAATGGTATTTCTGTGTGTGCAGGCGGTCTTCTCAATGAATTCCTCAAGGCTCACCTTTGGATTGTAAAGCTGATTGCGACGGCGGCTTTTTTCTATTTTTCGACGACTTCCCTGATTAAAAAAGAAGATGAGGAAGGGGTGGGCGACTCAAAAATCTCACTGGCTTCCCTTGCGGTTTTCTGTATTTTCTTTATCGCGGAGCTTGGCGACAAAACCCAGCTTTCGGCAATCACATTCGGTGCGACTAACGGCCTCAATCCGGCTCTTTTCTTTGTCTGGCTTGCCTCTTCAATCGGTTTTTTTGCGGCTGACATCATCGGTCTTGTCCTTGCCTTTATCTTGCACGGAAAAACTCCTGACCGCTTCTTTAAATTACTGGCCTTCGCGGTTTTTGCAGTCTTTGGATTCGTGAATCTTTATGAAGTTCTACTTGATTTGAATGCACAGTTACTTCTTCTTCCGATTATGGCAGGCTCTGCATTCCTTTTTACAGGAATTTGTGCTATTATTATACTTAGAAATCGAAAGCTTCATTAGGAGAAATCTATGTTTCATATAACTACCAATAAAACTGAAGAATCTTGGGCGCGTTCTGACATTAAAAACGCAAAACCAAGTGAAGACTCAAACGAAATCCTTGAGCGAATCAACAAATTGAGCACAGAAGGCATGTCTTATGAGGCGGCGATTGATTTTTTTAAAACGCAGTTGGGGACTTGGCGACGATTTTATAAAGAAGATGATAAAGTTGAGGTTGATGAAGCCTGGACTGCCGATAACAAGCGAGTTACACAGATAAAGAGTCTTAACATTGTGTTTTATGTGCGAGAGGTAGATGCCCGAACTATTAAAATTCGAAGCGGTTTTTATGACACGATTAAGACTTCTTGCAAAAAACTTTTTGAAGATGATAAAAGTCAGTTTGAAATTCTGGAAGGGGCAAAGTAAAACAAATTGGGCGCAACCGCCACAAATGGCGGTCGCGTTGGCTTTTACATCAATTTTTTGACAGCTGCAGCGATTTTTTCGTCTTTGCAGTCACGGAAGAAAAGCTCGCTGAACTTTTCGCCGGCGAATGCTCCCTTTACCAAATCCTTGTCCAAAGATTCAAGAATCTCGACGAATGGCTTGAATGCTTTTTCGCGCACGCCGTCCAGGATTTTTTTGTTGCGCTGCTCTGGTTCTGCTCGCTCACGAGGATAGCCCTGTCCGCTTGGCTCAGAGAAGAGTTTTTCGAAAATGTATTCCAAGTTCAGGTCGCCGCCCCAGCCGAAACCGAGTGCGAACGGAATTGAAATTGCGTTTCCGTCGTTAATCTGAGCGAATGTGTAGGCATCCAGTGGAGTTGCCACATGACCGCAGATTACGCCTGGGAAGCTGTTCAAAGCAAGCATTGCGCCTTCGCCAGTGCCACAGCCAGTGATTACATAATCAACTGCCTTTGAGTTCAAGAGAGTTGCGGCCAGAATGCCGTTCTGAACATAGGTGAGGGAAGGTGAGTCGGCTGAGTACATTCCGTAATTTACGACTTCAAATCCGTGGGCATCAGCAACTTTTTTGAGAGCCTTGTAGATGACTTCATTTTTTGCTGCCTGAGAATTTTCGTTAATCAATGCGATTTTCATATAAACTCCTATTTGTAATATTTCTTCTATATATAATAGATGATTTTATTATTTAGGGATAGTGGGCAAAAAAAATCCTGGACAATCAGAATGAAGTTCTGGAAAATTTTCGTAAAGATATAGACACTTTTTTTGTTTTTATATATAGTAATGACATGACAAAGGCGTCGTAAATAAAGAGCTTATTGTGTCCATTTGGATTCACTGAGGCTTTTTATTTATGACGCCTTTTTTGTTTCCGTGTGAAGCAAGAAAAAAGACGCCGAAATCGGCTGAGCCAGAATAGGAGAAAAAAATGGCAATCAAAGAATTTAATGTTAAGAACGCTTATTGTAAGCGCGTTTGGGACGAGCTCAAAACTCGTTATGCTGATCAGGAGCACTTCCTTCAGGCTGCAGGTCTCGTTTTGGAGACTCTTTCACCGGTCGTTGACACAATGCCTGAGCTTGAGAACACAGCCGTTCTTGAGCGTTTCGTTGAGCCGGAGCGAATCATTATGTTCCGTGTTCCTTGGACAGACGATCAGGGAAAACCTCATGTAAACCGTGGTTTCCGCGTTCAGTTCAACTCTGCAATCGGACCTTACAAAGGAGGCCTCCGCTTCTCTCCAGAGGTTGGTCTTGATGTCCTTAAATTCCTGGGATTTGAGCAGGTTCTTAAAAACTCTTTGACAACTCTCCCAATGGGCGGCGGCAAAGGTGGCTCAGACTTCGACGGTCACGGAAAATCAGACGGCGAAATCATGCGCTTCTGCCAGAGCTTCATCACTGAGCTTTACCGACACATCGGTGCTGACACAGATGTTCCAGCCGGCGACAAAGGCGTTGGCGGAAAAGAAGTTGCTTACATGTTCGGTCAGTACAAGAGAATTACAAACCAGTTCACTGGCGTTCTCACAGGAAAAGGCCTGGACTTCGGCGGTTCTTTGATTCGTCCGGAGGCTACAGGTTACGGTCTTATCTATTTCGCAGAGTGTATGCTCAAGGCTGCCGGAACTGACTTCAAGGGCAAGACAGCAATCATCTCTGGTGACGGAAATGTCGCTCAGTACGCTTGTCAGAAAGTCACACAGTTGGGCGGAAAGGTTATCACTTTGTCTGACTCAACAGGTTACATCCTCGACGAAGACGGAATCGATGCTGAAAAGCTCGCTTATGTTATGGAATTCCGTGGCCGCAAAGAGAAAATCGACGCTTATGTCAAAAAATATCCAAAAGCAAAATTCT
>DFEB01000050.1:26582-97627 GCA_002368605.1 Treponema sp. UBA3813
GCTGACTGTGCATTCCCATGTGCAACTCAGGACGAAATCTACATGGAAGACGCAGAAAAGCTCGTTAAGAACGGCGTAAAACTCGTTGCAGAGGGCGCTAACATGCCAACTCGTGCAGATGCAATCGCATTCCTCCAGTCAAAGGGCGTTCTCTTTGCTCCAGGAAAAGCTTCAAACGCTGGTGGTGTAGCAGTTTCTGGTCTTGAGATGTCTCAGAACTCAGAGCGCCTCTCATGGAGCCGTGAGGAAGTTGACGCTAAACTCAAGCAGATTATGACAAACATCCACGACAACGCTTACGAAACAGCCAAAAAGTACGCTCCAAGCGCAACAATCGACTACGTTTCAGGCGCAAACATCTACGGCTTCTTGAAGGTAGCAAGGGCGATGATGGCGCAAGGTTTAGTCTAATCGAACCCAAAAAATTGACCGAGCGATGACGCCGCCTGCGCGTGAGCGCAGAGTAAATCTTACTTTTCGGCGCGAGAGTCGCTTGCGACTCTCATGGCTCAAGGTTTGGTCTAATAAACCAAGAAATGCGTAATGCGTAATTCATAATAAAAGGCGGAACATTGCTTTTCGGCGTGTTCCGCTTTTTTTGTGGAAAATTGACCGAAACAGTAAAATATATTACAATCAGTAAAGAACAGTAAAAGACAGTAAAAGAAATTTAATTCAGTAAAAGCGAGGTCTGTATGGTAAATCCCTTTTCTCTGACATTCGGCAAAAGTCCTTTTGAGACAATCGCTCGACCTATTCAGATTTCAGAAATCGTAGAGAATTTTTCATCGGAAACGGTAAATCAGCAGGTGTTCCTTATAACAGGACTTCGCGGTTCTGGGAAAACGGTTTTAATGACTGATGTGTGCAAAATCTTCAAGCAGGAAAGCGACTGGATAGTGCTTGAACTGAACCCGGAACTTGATTTGCTTGAAAGCCTCATGTCGAAACTTGTGAGCAACAATCAATGTTCGGAGATTTTCAAAAGTGCGAAAATAAATCTTTCATTTTGGGGCTTCGGGCTTGAACTCGGCGGGGGCGCGCAAATCACGGACAGGGAAACTGCCATCACGAAAATGCTTGAAAGCCTCAAAAAAAAGAAAAAACGGCTTCTGATTTCCATCGATGAAGTTACCGACAGCGAATATATGCGGATTTTTGCAAGTTCCTTTCAGATTTTTATTCGTCAGGATTTGCCAGTGTACCTTTTGATGACGGGGCTTTATGAGAATATCGAGGAACTTCAAAACGAAAAAAATCTGACATTTTTATACAGAACGCCAAAAATCGAGCTGAAAGGTCTTAACATTCGGGCAATCGCTTCAAAATACAAGTCAATTTTCAAACTCGAAGAAGAAGCCGCTTTGAGAATGGCAAAACTCACGAAAGGCTATCCGTTCGCTTTTCAGGTTCTCGGTTTTCTGACATGGAACAAAAACGGTGATTTTGAAGCCGTCCTTGATGACTACCAGCAATATCTTGAAGAATTCGTCTACGAAAAATTATGGTCAGAGCTGTCGCCAAAGGACAAGTTTGTTTTAAATGGAATGGCGAGAGCAAAAGACAACAAGATTATTTCCATAAGGGAGCAACTTGGGCTGGACACGAACGGTTTTAACCCATACCGAAAGCGTTTGATAAAAAAAGGCTTGATAGACGGCGAAGAACGCGGCATTTTGAAATTCACTCTCCCCCTTTTTGAGAATTTCGTGCGGGCGGTTTATGAATAGGGCAAGCAAATCGTAGTTTTTGTGGTAAATTGACCGTAGTTTTTGCGATAAGTTTCGCTTTTTTTTATTCAAATTCTGTGAGATACTATTTTTATGCCACAATACAGTGTCGGTCAAGCAATAAAGTGTACTCGCGAACGAAAGGATATTTCTCAAGCAATTCTTTGTGACGGAATTTGCTCTATAGCAACGCTTTCTAAAATCGAAAACGGTCAGCGGAATCCCTCGGCAAATGTAATGGAAGCTCTCCTTGAACGGCTGGGGCTTCCCATTGGCTTGTATAATGTTCCTGTGACGGAAGTTCGCTTTCAAAGAGCCGTGTTGGAGCAGAAAATTACCCACATTTTGGCAGGGCTTGGAAAAGATATTAGTGCATTGCTTAATGAATATGCGAATCTGCCCGAACCAATGGATAAATTTGAGCAGCAGTTCCATTTGCAGATGACGGGAATCCAAAACTATTTAAAACATTCTGCCCCAGAAGAAATTCTGCCCTATTATATACAAGCTTTGAAGATTACATTCCCCGAATATGATTTGGAAAAATTGCCCAAAGAAAAATATTTTACTTCGTTTGAGCTTATCATTCTGAATAACATTGCGCTTGAAGAGCATAGGCTTGGAAAAAAAGATGAGGCGGAGAAAATTTTGCTTTTCCTAAAAGAATATTACGAATCGGGGAAAATCGATGATGCCTCAATGGAAAAAGAATATCCCATTGTTCTTGCAAATCTCTCAAATTGGATGGAAGCCACAGGTCGCTTTGAAGAAGAATATGAGATTTCGAAAGCTGGTTTGGAATTCTGCATTAGGCGGGGGAAACTCAGTGTGCTTGAAGTGATGGCGTTTAACATTGGCTACAGTCTCATTCAATTGGGGAGAAAAGACGAAGGCATAAAGTACATAGACCAAGCTTTTTCGCTCATGGAACTGAAGGGGCAGAAAGAACGATTACAAAAAGGTATCGAGTATGTGCAAAAAATTATTCCCTATACTGCCCCTAGCCATAAATAAATTTTAGAAATTTTCCTAAAACGACAAGTTTGACTTTTTTTTCTGTGATATGCTTTAGGCATGAAAAAATTAAAACACTTTATTCTAACAACGGTCATTACATTTTTTGTGGCATTTTCATTTGTTTTTGCGTCTTGTTCGCAGATAACGAGTGAAGATGAAGGCGACACTTATTCAGAGTCATCTGTTCAAAACGAAGCGAATTCCGCAAGATTTGGTGGAGATGAAGATGGCTATGTGATAGGTAGTTAAAAGCCGATAGCTTCACATAAAATTTATAAGGAGGATAAATATGAAAAAAGCAAAATTTAACTTTGAAGAACCAGATTTGAGCCGCTGGCACATTCTTACCTACGACGAACTTCTCAAAGTGAACGGCGGGAGCGGAAACGACTCGGATGACAGCGATGACGAAGCGGTAGGAAACGAGAGCGAAGAGACTTCGGACGAAGGAGCAGAAACTGCGACCGAAAGCACGACTGGCGAAGAGGGCGTGGGCGAGCCGAGTGCCGACCCAACGAGCGAAAGCACTTCGAGCGGAACTAACTCGGAGTCGGAAAGCGGCGGTCATGAAATAGAGAACACTGTCGAAGCAGTGGCGAACGCCGAGGTCGGCGACACTCTCACCCGCGACGACGGAACGCAAGTGACGATTACGCAAGGCGACATAGACTGGGCGCAGGAGCATTGCGACTCATACGGAAAAGGCAACAGCGAGGAAGCAGAAAACAAAGAAGGCGATTTGACGACAAAAGAAGATGAAGAAAATTCCGATTCTTCTCTTGAAAACGAAAGCAATTCTGCAAACTCAAATTCCACCGCAAACAACACGGCGGAAGAAAAATCCGAACAAGGAACGGCAAATTCCACGAAAGAAAGCGAAAATTCTGCAAAGACCACTACAGAAGCGGAAACTTTGCCTCATGAAACTCATCACAATGCGAGTAATTTCACTGCACCAAATCCATATTTGGATTCTTCTTTGGGAAAAGAGCAGAATTTTATCGAAAGTTTGCCTCAATCTATAAAAATAGACGCTGATAACAAATCGTGCGCTTATCAATTTGGAGAGAGCTTGTCGATTGGTGTGCAAGGAGACAAGACGGATTTAAGAGAATGGGGCGGTGCTTTCTTTGAGTATAGCAAAGATATTGTAGTTGCTGGCTCTAGCGTAGTGTTGGATGCGAAGGCGGGATATAGTGTATCTGTGCCTGGTATGAGTGTGAAGGGAATAACTGAATATAATACCGATAATATCACAGGATCTCCGTATATCTCGGTTGGAGCAACTATTGAATTTTAATAAAAAGGATTTTCCCATGATTCTAAAAAAGAAATTCATCTTACTATTTTTTCTCTACTCGCTTTGTTTGTTTTCTTCTTTTTCGCAAGTGCAAGGAATAACTCGCCCTAAACTTATGGAAGAAGATGGACACTTGTTTGATAAGATGGTAGATGCCTATAACCAAAAAGATTTCGATAAATCTCTGGGTTTCGCTTCGCAACTTATTTCAAAATATCCTGTTTCCGAGAAGCCTGACTATTACTATTTGTATTTGTCGCGAGGTGGAATTTATATCAAACTGGGAAGATACGCTGAAGCCCTAAAAGACATAGAGACCGCGCTAGGAGTAAATCCAAACGACCCGATTAGTATAGAACTCAGAGGCTCGGTGTATTTTCGCACTGGCAGATACTCCGATTCCATCGCTGAAGATACACGGGCACTTTCGCTCGCCCCCCAAAAGATTGAGTGTTACAATAGCAGGGGTGAGGCTTATTGCAAACTTGGGAAATATGAAGAGGCTTTAGCAGACTTCACGGAATTTATTAAACGCAATGATACATACGCACTTGTCTATAAAAACAGGGGCTGGGTATATATACAACTGGGTGAGTATGATAAGGCTTTGAAGGATATTAGCAAAGCGATACAACTTGACGGCGATTCGTCTGAATATTTAAAAAGCCGCGGTGTCGTTTACCTGTATCTAAAGCAAAAGAAAGAAGCCCTAGCCGATTTTGAAAAAGCCCTCGAACTCGCAGAGTCTGATTCCGAAAAGCAGGAAATTTTCAACTACATTCAAATCTGCAAAAAGAAATAAATAAAAATATGGAAGTCTGCCACCCAGTACGGATTTATTTCTTGAACAAGTTACTTTTGGTCTTGCGGAGACAGGTTTTGATAAATAGAGGAAAGTGACATGATAGATTGGTTTGCAATATCCATGGGGGTGCTTTTTCTTATATATGGTATTTGTGCAAAGAAAATAGATTGGAAAGAAAAATTAAGTGAAGGACAATTGAGAAGAAAAAGAAAAATACTTATAGGTAGTAGTATAGTTCTTTTTCTTTGTGCGGTAGGTAAATATTTTCTGACGGAAATTAATTAAAAAAAAGGAGCATAAGAAATGAAAAAAGGAATAATATTCTATTTTTTGCTGGCAGTTACATTGTCTTTATATGCCGAAAAAACAATCTTAAACGACGACGGTTCTCTTGATGTTGTCGAAACTGAAGGTACTTTCTATCTCGGATACGGAAGCAAGGTATCTGAAGTAAAATTTGGAAGCAACAGCCCTAAAATTACCAAGATTATTTTGGAAGGGACTGCCTTTATCCATGATTATTCTTTTATCGCTGAGTGTGAGAATCTTGAAGTTTTGGTATTGAATACCATTATGACAGAAAATTTAAATTTGGATTTTTTGTCGAAATGCAAAAAACTGCGGGTCATTGCATTCGATGGCGTTGTTCACGCAACGAAACTTCCGAATTTAGCGAATCTTGAAAATCTTGAATATTTTGCCATGACGAACTGTGATTTAACAAGTTGCAGTGCCACATTGAAACACGGCAAAAATCTGAAATTCATTAACTTATGCCACAATAAAATCTCCGAATTGCCAAAACCAAGTTCGGGCGACAACGCACTATATTTTGTTTCCGGAAACATCATAAAAACTTCAAAATACAAAAACTATAATTTTGATGGAAACATAAGAAAGCGACTTGCTGAAGAGTTTTGGGCATATATTAGGTAGTATGAAAACGCTCGAAATCTGGGGAGAGGCAAAATGAAAAGAATCAGACCGATAATTCTTGCAATTGAGTTTTCGGCACTTTCATTATTTTTTATAACTGGTCTAATATTTACTTGGAGTGATACAAATACTTTTAGAAAACTTCAATTAGGTATAATTCCTTGCATAGTCCTTTTTTTGGGATTTACAACAAAAATAGAATATTATGAAGAGTATTTTTGTTTTTTTTCAGGTCAGTTTAAAAGAAAGATAAAATATGAGGACATTATAAGGATTTATAGCTCGTCAAATCCTGGCGGCTACTGGGTGCAAATCTGTGACGACCGAATACGAAAATACATGCTGTATTATCCTTATGAACGAAAAAAAATGCGGGCATTCTTTGACACGATAAAAAAGGCGAATCCTGCTGTTCAGATTGATGTATGGTGGTATCAGAAGCAACCTCGCGCAACGATTCTAAAGACATCACTAAAATTCTGCCTTTTTGTGCTGATTGTGCTGCTCGCCGATTTTCTTTTGCACATATTCAAAAAGTAAACCGTGTTGAGCGGCATTATAGATTTGTTGGTTTATAAAAAGATTATAAATGTGGAACGAGAGATTTACTTTACCAATAAATAATTGTATGTTGACTAGGTATCAGGAGCCTAAAAAAAAATGAAAAAAAATATCTTTTGCCTTTTGATTTGTTTATCGCTGAGCCTTTTGTATGGGCAGAGCATTTTTGGCGAGAAAAGTTCCAAGCCTGATTACATGGGCAGAAACGGAACGATTCTCTTGGACAAAACGGACGGGAACACGCATACTGTCGTAAGGAAGATGGAACTTGAAGTGACGGTGGGCGACTTGCTGCAGGAAACAGACAGAAATGTATTCACCAGTTATGAAAACGGCAAAAAAATATTTAAGCTGAAAGACAATGACAATATAAAGGTTTTGGAAACTTGCACCGTCGCGAGACTGAAAAAATCCAATGGAAAAACGGAGATTTATCAGCAGGAAGTCTGGTACAAAATACAAAAATCGAGCGAAATCGGCTGGCTGCACAAATCGGAAGGTACAAATCCGTATAAAAACAATTCGTTTGAGGTTCTTGAGAAAATCGAAAGTTCGGGGAGAAAATGGATTGTAAGGCGAATGAATCAGACGGTCGCGGTTTGGGAAAGGCTGAATGTCCGCGAAAAGCCAGGTTTGGACGGAAAAAAAATCTCCATGATTCATGATTTTGACAGCGGAAGCAGAAATCCGCAGGAAAATTACACCGTTGTCGCGATGACAGAGGAAAAAGATTCGATAGACGGCATGAATGATTATTGGCTGAAAATTGAGTACGCGCACGGAAAATACGGATGGATTTTTGGCGGCTATGCCACAGTTGAGCGAGGCGGACCTAAATATTATACCCCGGAGAATACGGCAATTTTTGCTTTGGGTTGGTATTAGAGAAGCAAAAAGGAGAGCATAAAAAACAAAAATTGGGAATAGGAGAACTTCAAAACAAAATGAACGGAAATTCAAAAACAACACTAGGATTTCTTATAATGTTACTGTGCATACTATATTTCATGTTGTGCTCGATACGCATGATTCTAGTCGGAGTCGGGAATGCAAAAGACCCGATTCGGAATATAGCGCAGAAGTCAAAACGCGCGTTGGTGATGGGGATTATCGGACTCGTGATTTTCTCGCTTGCCTTCATCGCGGTAACTGGACTATTGATTTTCATGCTATTCCATTTATAAAGGGGGGGGGAAATGAATCGAGAAATACTTATTCTTCTTTTCTTCGGAATTTGCCTGCTGATTGTGTCAATACGGGCAATTCTGGTCGGAATCGGGAAAGCAAAAGACCCAATCAGGCACATGAAGCAGAAGTCTGTAAAAATGCTGATTCAGGGAATCGGCGGGCTTGTGATTTTGATTTGCACTTCCGTATATATAGTATCGCATTGGTATAAATGACTTTGGTACAGGTTATAACTTAATAAACTAACGGGGATAAATCATGAAAAACAATCTTTCATCACATTATCTATTGAACCGCTACAGCTATTGTCTCTACTTTCTCGCGTGCGCCGTTTTTCTAGTCCGACTGAAATTGAGCGGCTGGGTTTTCGTGAAGGACGAAATTGTGTCGTTCGGAATAATCACCTTTTTCTACCTCCTTTGGATTTTCGTCTACGGAACTTTCCATTTTCGGGAACAGGCGAAAGTTTCAAGAGTGGATTACCAGACCCTAAAATTTGCTAAAGGAGCGCGGATTGCCGAAATCACAAAATCCGACATCGCGCAGATTTACATTCAAAAAATCACCAATGCGAAAATGCGTGGTTTGCGGTATAAAGTTCTTGTGATAACAAAAGACGGTGAGAAATTCAGGTTCACTTATGTTTCTAAGGTGTCAAACTCCGCTTCAACGGATTTAGTTGATGATTTTCTTTCTGAAACGGAGAATTTTTGGGGCTTGGGAGACAGAAGCATCATGCAATTATCACCCGATGTTTTCTTTTGCAATTAAAGGGGTGGAAAATATGACAGTACCATAAGGGGCGTTTGACAGTCGTGTTATGATTGTAGGGGGCGCGAAAGCGATTTGCCGTCTGCGGAAGACACGGAAAAATTCCGATTCTTTCGGTCTTGCGGAAACGGGTTTTGATAAAATAGGAAAAACAAAATGCAAAAATCTCTCTTAAAAAATGTAAGCATAATTTTTTACATAACGCTCATAGGCTGTTCGTCATCTCGTGCTGATGAACGAGTGTTTTTTTTCCAATACAACGGAAAGCGCGGAGTGATAAACGAAAAGCGCGAGATAATCATACCGCCCGAATATGATGAGATACGCTACAATAACTCGTATTATGTTTGTATATCTCAAGAAACTGATGGGAATGAAAATTATACGGTATTTTCGGACAAGAAAAAGATACTCTATCAGGGAAACACATTCGTTACGCCTGTGTCCAAAAAATATTTTGAAGTTGGCACTGAGCGTATTGTGAACGTACAGAAAAATAAAACCATGAAAACAAAGCGACGGTATGGTTTCCCTCGTTTTTTGGCGAACAATGATGACTGCGGCTGCTACGCTTTTGACCATGGGTATTACAAAAAAGATTTTGAGACACCGGCTGTCATACCTGAGAATGAATGGCCGTATTATATGGAAGTGTACCCGTTCAGAAAAAATCGGGCGTTGGTCTATGTCGATAAAAATAACAAAGATAATTTTCAAGTCATCAATGCAAAGGGGGAGGTCATCTGTTCGGATATACATGCTTCGGCTGGATTTTATTCCGAAGGATTATGCGCTGTCAAAATGGAAGACGGCAGAACGGGATTCATCGATGAAAACGGAGATTTTGTTTTTGAATGTCCGCTGTTTGTTCATTATTGGCTGGAACCGGGAAGAACAAAACCGCCGCTCGTGGCAGGACTGTTCAGCGAGGGAAAAGCCGTCGTCGAAACCGCTGAAAACCAATGGGCGATTTACGATAAAAGCGGGAAAAAATACGACTGGCCGGACGGCGTACAAAAAGCCAATGCCGCATACGCCAGTCATGTTGATGGCGAAGAATTCAAAAGCGGTCTTTTGCTTGTAGTGAAAAAAGAAAACGGCACAAGAAAATACGGCTACATCGACCATGAGTGCAAGGTTGCGATTCCCTGCATATTTGAGCAGGCATTTGATTTTATGAACGATTACGCCATCGTAAAACTGAACGGCACGGACGGCGTGATAGACCGCGCGGGGAATTTCTATTCCGCGGAATCAATAATGAATGGAAAGTAGCAAGCATGCAAGAAGTAGGAGAAAAATGAAAAAACTTATTGTGTTTCTTTATGTTCTTTTACTATTTTTACAGTAATCTGGCTAATTTATTTTTGTTTCCGTGATTTTTCAAGCATTTCCTCAAGTTCCAGCTGGGCTTCATCCAACCCCTCAAAAACCGGTTTTTCATCTTCAATAATTTGTTTCATCTTCGTGCCGAGAATCGTGTAAAATTGAGTCCATTCTTGCATGACAGGACGGTATACACCGCCTTCAAGCGCTTCGCAGACTGCCTCATACTGTGGAAATCTTTGGAGAATTTCTTCGTCTTTGAGGCTTGAGTAACGGCATGGAACTCCGCCGTGTATGACGGTTCTTTTCTGCACATCTTTGTCCATAAGGAATGTGAGCAAGTCTGTCGCTTCTTTGATGTTGACGCTGTTTGATGGGATTCCGATTGCCCAAATTCCATAAATGTTCGCATTGTTTGCTTTTCCGTCAGTGCGATATTTACCTGAAAGTGCGATATAGTCCATTGAAGAATTCCGGGTCGGTGTGTACCAGCCTGGCCAGCCGATTCCCATTACAGCGGATTTGTTTGCTATCGCGGCGATTAAATCATCTTTTTTTGCAGAACGCCCTGTTTTTATTAAAGTTTTGTACAATGAGAGGGCTTGTGCAAATTCATAAGTGTTCACTGTTGGCTTGTTGTCCTTGTCTACGACCCATGTGCCTCGTGATAGCAGAATCGGCAAAAAATCTACGACCACATTGTTAGGAGTGTCTCCGCGGTACATGAATCCGAGGTTGTGACGCTTTTTCTGAAATTTGCAGATTTGGAGAATGTCTTCAAGGGAATTTATTTTATCTTCCGTAAACCCTGCTTCTTTTATCATGAGTTTGTTGTACAAAAGAACCGTAACATTGCCGTAATAGGGAGCGAGGTAAATGTCGCCTTTATGGAAGCAAATCGATTTTGTTGCAGGAATAATGTCATCATCAAGGGTAAAATTCTGTTTTGAAAGATTTGTGAGAACCCCTTGAGAGATGTATTCGGCCATCCATGAACTGTCAATCATGCATAAATCATACTGACCTTCAGGATAGCTGGTGTTGTCGATTATCCTGTTGTAAAGTTCGCTTTCACTGAGTTCTACGATGTCGCATCTGATATTTGTTTTTTCTTCAAATTCAAGGGTAGATTCCTTTATGACATCTGAATAAATGCCTGAGCGCAAGGCAAGTTTGAGAATTTTCCTTGGAGTTTCGCTCGTTTTGTGCTTTTCGTGTTTTTCAAAGCAAGAGCTTAGGAGCGTAATAATGAGAATTGTGCTTATAAAAGCGAGTGCCTTATGGATTGATGGTTTCAGCATAGACAAAATCCTGCTTTAAAATCAGCGGAAAGTTCCTGACTGATATTTTTTCATTCGGTTGCGGACATCATTCATACAAACGGTGATTTTTGATTTTGGAATGGAACAGAATAATTCTACAAGTTCACCGTCAAGTTGTTTACCGGCGACAAGTCGTAATTCTGAAATCGCATTTTCGTAAGGAAGGGAAGGCCTGTATGAGCGATCCATAGTGATTGCAGAATATGTGTCGGCGATGGCGAGAATTCGTGAGGCGAGAGGAATTTCTTCTCCTTTGAGATGATAATAGCCTGTTCCATCGACCCTTTCGTGGTGATATTTAATCCAGAATGTAATCGTTTTGAGTGAGGGGATTGAGCTGAGAATTTCCATGCAGATTTCGGGATGCTTTTGAATCAACTCCCGCTCTTCGGGAAGCAACTTTCCCTTTTTGTTAATGATGCTCCGTGGAATTCCCAGTTTGCCGATGTCAAGAAGAAGCGATGCGTATTGCAGGTTCATGGGATTGAGTTTTATGCGTTCTGACAATGGAAGGTAATCGTAGATGAGCATCGTAAGGTTCTGTACATGGAGAGAATGGCCGTCGAGGTTTTCGTCTCCAGCCTCAATGACTCCGACCAGCCGCTCAAGAATTTCCATAGAAAGTGCGCTGATTCCCTTCATTTGAATAAAGCCCCATGCAAGCATTATGTAAAAGGTGATGGCGATGCACAGTAATGGGAAGGCGTATATGGCCGCCGTCTGTTCGTAATTAAGAAAGAAGACAGAAACAGCGATGAATGAGATTTCGACTATGATGAGGAAAATGTTTGAGAGGATTTTTACTTTTCCGCTCAGGTATAAGGCATTGGGACGGTATAAAAGCAGGAAAAAAGTTGCGAGCATATTCGCAATCATAATGATGATGCCAACGATAAGCATATATTCTGAAAATGCGATTGAATCCATAATTATGCGTCTCCTGGAATTGATTCCGTGCTGAAGTGAATTTGATTTTTACCGGCCCGTTTTGATTCATAGAGGGCTTCATCTGCCCGCTTGTAGGCATTATCTATGTCCATGTCACTGGGACAGATTTCCGTAACGCCAAAAGAAGCGTGAATTCCGTTTATGCCGTCAAATTTTACGGCGTTTAGGGAATTGAGTATTTTTTGCATTAAGTCTGTTACTTCCGTTCGGGATTTCATGCCTCGTATAAAGATGATGAATTCGTCTCCTCCAAGTCGCCCTGCCAGACTGTGAGGAACTTTTAAATCCCATGAAGAGATTTTTTCTCTGTCATCTTCGTTGAGATCGAGGCTTGCGATGATTGTTTTCCCCACTGTTTGGATAACTTTGTCGCCCATTTGATGACCTAAGTTGTCGTTGATTTGCTTGAATCCGTCCAGATCCAAGAGACAGAGGGCGAGATAATTTTCGTGTTTTTGATGAAGGATTTGCTCTGCGATTGAGAAAAGCTTGCCTCGATTTAATAGACCTGTGAGTGCATCAAAACTTGACTTGATTTCAAGCTCTCGTTGAACCTGCAAATCTTTTTGATACAAGATGAACTGTGCGACTCGTGTTCGCTGGAAAGTGTAGTGAAGCGCGATGGCAAGAGTGCTGATGACTGCAACATTGTATGTGTCGTGATAGGCGATAGAAAAAGTTTTGAAAGAATATGATGTGACTAAGAAGGCAGTGACATTTAAAATCGTAAGGAAAATCATCGTGTACATGTTTCCGATGAAAGAAAGGGATGTGAGTACCAAAAGAACGAGGAACATTGTTGCCGGCATGTAGGGTTGGGCAATAGATGCGGCTATTCCATAAGAAAGTAGGATAAGAATGCTCGCAAACACAGCCAGGTAATTGTGGCGTATGACTGAACGAGGGAAGAAGAGAAGCCATATTTCAAAAATGGTACTGATGATTACATAGCTGCCATAAAAAGGGATTTTCTCTTCATTAACACCAAAAAGATTCAAGTAAGAGAATGACAGATAAAGGAGATTGATTAAAATAAACCAAGTGGTAAGGATTGTAATGTGCTTACGGTTTGTTGAGCGGATTAATTCAGAACATTCTTTGTAGGACTCCCGTGAGTAACCGTAAAAATTAAAGCTTCGATAGGTCATTAGGCACATTCCTGACAATATTTTCTTAAAATAATTATAAGTCATAATAACAAAACAATCAAAGTTTTTATTATAGATTTTTCCAAAAAAGAGAATTATAATAGAAGAATCATTCACTTTTGACTTGGAGATTTTATGGAAACCACACTTCCGCGCCTGTTTAGAAAGAGAGCTTCAGAATATCCAGAGATTGCTTTTCAGATGAGCCGCTTTAAGGATGGGCATTTTGAGCCGACCACTTATAAAGAAGCGTATGAAACAGCAGTTGCCTTTGCAGGTGGCCTCTTGGCTCATGGAGTAGTTCGCGAGGAGCATATTGGTCTTATCTCTGATAACCGCAAAGAGTGGGAGCAGGCCGACATGGGCCTGATGATGCTGGGGGCGATTGATGTTCCCCGTGGCTGTGACGCTACAATCGGCGATTTGGAGTATATTCTTTCTTTCGCAGAGTGCAAGCGTGTAATCGTGGAAAATTCCAGCCAGATTGAGAAAATTCTTGGAATCAAAGAAAAATTGCCCCTCGTAAGTGAGATGATTGTCTTTGAAAAGCCTAGCGACAAAGACCTTGAATCAACCAAAACGGCAGGAATCACGCTTTATTCCTTTGAGCAGATTGTCGAGGACGGTAAAAAATACAACGAGGCGAATCCCGGTAAAGTCGATGAAGAAATGGACAAGGGCAAGTGGGATGATTTGGCAACGATTATCTTCACATCTGGCACAACCGGTAAGCCTAAGGGCGTTATGCTCTCTCACGGAAATTTCATCACTCAACTTGACGAGGTTTGTGAGCGCATTTACCTTCACCCAGGCGACCGGGGACTTATGGTTCTCCCGGTCTGGCATGCTTTCCAGCGTGCGGTTGAATATGTAGTTATTAATCAGGCGGCTACAATCTGTTATTCAAAGCCTGTTGGCCCCATTCTCCTCGCAGACCTTAAAACCCTTAATCCTCAGGTTTTGCCTGCCGTTCCCAGGGTTTTCGAGGCTGTATACGACGGCATTTACCGCAACATGCGAAAAACCGGCGGATTAGTCCTCCGTCTCTTCAATTTCTTCGTGGCAATCGCCCTCTTCCATTCAAAACTTGACCGAGTTCTTTTTGACCGAACCACACGCTATGGCATGGATAAGCGCTGGCTTCAGTGGCCCGCCTTTGTCCTTCCCTGGCTCTTCTGTTATCCCATCAAGCTTTTGGGCGGGGCGATTATTTTCCGCAAAATCCGAAAAATGCTGGGTACGGGCTTCCGTGCGGGTGTTGCTGGCGGTGGCGCATTGCCTCCTGCCGTTGATAAATTCTTCTGGGCAATCGGAATCAAACTCGTTGAAGGCTACGGCCTTACCGAAACGGCTCCGATTATCTCCGTCAGGCCGATTGACCGCCCGGTTTTGGGAAATGTCGGTTCTGCAGTGCGGGGACTTTCTGCCCGCGTCGTTGACCCGATTACAAGAAAACCTCTCAAGCGGGGTAAAAAAGGTGTCCTCGAAGTAAAGGGCGGCACTGTCATGAAGGGCTACTACAAGCAGCCTGAACTCACGGCAAAAGCAATAGATGATAACGGCTGGTTCGACACAGGGGATTTGGCTCGTCTTACGGCGAACAACGAAATCGTCTTACGGGGCCGCACTAAAGATACAATCGTTCAGACTGGCGGCGAGAACATTGAGCCTCTTCCAATCGAAATGAAGATGCAGGAATCCCGCTTTATCCAGACGGCTGTTGTTTTGGGACAAGACCAGCGTTATCTGGCTGCCCTTGTTGTTCCTGAACAGGCTGAGGTCGAGGCCTTCTGCAAGGAGTCAAATCTTCCTTACAAAAAATATTCTGATATGGTAAAAAGCGCGGAAGTGCTTCATCTCATTGAAACCGAAGTTGCAACCAGAGTCAACTCAAAGAACGGCTTTAAAATGTACGAGCGAATCAACAAAATCGCTTTGCTTGAAAAGCCCTTTGAGGTGGGCGTTGAGCTTTCCGCAAAGCAGGAAATCATGCGCTTCAGAATCAACGAGATTTACTCTGGCGAGATTAAAAAATTATTCAAAGCCTAAAAATCAAGGACGGCCGCATAAGAGCCGTTGTTTACCCATGTCATTAAATCTGCGGAGTCAGAGCTTGCCGAAACATAGCTGTTTGTGGCTGAAAGCAAGTCTGTTCCGTAGATTAAAGTTTGTTCTGTGCCGCTTGTACTGGCAGTTCCCGCCGTAAGAGCACCGTTTGTATTGCTTGCAAAATATCCGTTTCCTGAGAATGTTCCATTTCTGATGTTAGAAAGGCTTGAATTGTAGACCATATCGTTTGTTGTGCTTGTCTGTTCTGCGTTTGAATACACGCAGTTTTCTCGCCAATAAGAATTCTGTGTTGAAGTAGTGCCATTCCTCTGAATTCCGACTATCGCTCCAGGAACTCCGTTTACATAAGTGCTGCCTGAATATTTTGTCGGCAGGGTTATTGTGCCGTAGTTTACGCAGTTTTTAACAGTGCCATCATTTATGCCGCAGATTCCGCCTGCGATTCCCCATATACCCGCCCAGTTGCTTTGATTATATGTACAAATTAAATTCGTAGTGTTTACGCAATTTTCGATGATGCCAGCATTTCCGCCAGAAATTCCGCCGGTTTTTGTCCAGAGAGTTACGGTGACAGTTCCCAAATCAACCCAGCAGTTTCTGATTAATCCTGAGTTCTCATAGCATATACCGGCAAAATCTATATATTCTCCTGTATTATTTCCTTCTGTTGCGCTGATTGCTACACCAGGAGCAATCTGGAGTTTTACATTCTGTATGATTCCAGCGTTTGTATGACAAATCATGTTGAAAATTTCTGAATTTACCTGACCGCTCGTGATTGTGTGACCGCAACCGTCGAAAATGCCTTTAAATTCCAGATTAGAAGTTTCTTTGCCTGTCTCTGGATTATAACCGTATGGCGTATATGCAGAATCAAGAGTCAAATCCGAAGCAAGGTTTATGTAAACATTTTCTGAGTTGATGTCATAGGAATTCAGCGCATCCATGACTTTTATTAAGTCAGTTGATGTGTCAATGCCATATTCGGTATATTTTTTTCCGTTTTCGGTGATGATTGACGAAAGTTTACCAAGCAAATTTATTATGTAAGTTGAAGTGTTTGACAAGGCAAACTTATCGTAGTTCGTAGCAATTAGACCTTCACTTTCTTCTGTGAGAATCTGCCTGTCTTTGCTGTATGTTTGGGGTGTAATCGTTGCCGCCGTTGATTCGACGAGATTTCCTCCGATATTAATGTAGGTGTCGTTTTTAAGATATACATCATTGTCGCTTGTGATGATTGCGCTTCCGCTGATTGTAAATTCTCCATTAGCCAATACGGCAATTCCTTTTCCGGTAGTGGATGTGTTGGCCGTGATTTTACCGTCGCTCATTGTAAATGTCGCGGTATTGCCTTGGTTGTTGTAGACACACACGCCGCCGCCATTGTGACCGCTTCCCGTATTGTTTGAGGAAATTTCGCCGCCTTTCATGGTGAAACTTCCCATTGAGAAGACTCCGCCACCGCTTTGTTTGGAAGTGTTGCTGCTTATTTTTGCGGTGTTGCTTATTTCAAGGCTTGCACCGTCTGTGTTGAAAATACCCGCGCCACTCTGTTCTTGGGTTTTATTTGAGACGATTTCTCCTCCGGTCATAATGAATGTTCCTGAGTTGAATACGCCGCCACCGTTCAAACCCGCTGTGTTTGAGCTGATTGTTCCACCTGTTATTGTAAGATTTCCGCCGCTGAAAATGCCGCCACCATCTGAACTTGCCGTATTAGTCGTGATTATTCCGCTGTTAATCGACAAATGCGCAGTTGAACTGTCACTGTAAATTCCACCACCTTTGTTCGCGCTGTTGCTTGTGATTGTGCTGCCTGTAACGGTAAGTTTTCCTGGCGCGTAAATTCCACCACCGTAAGTTGTCGCAGTGTTCTCGGAGATAGAGCAGTCTTCTACCGTGAGATATTTACCTGTTGTTACTTGAATTCCACCGCCATTTTCTGACGCCGTGTTATCTTTTATTTCCACTCCATAAAGCAACGGGGTCGCGCTAGATTTTGTATTTACGGCAACTCCGCCACCATTTTTTGCGCTATTATTTGAAATGCTTCCATTTTTCATTCTGAAAGAATTCAAACTGTCCGTAGCGTAAATTCCACCGCCAGAGCCAGAATTGGCATGATTATTTTTTAAAGTGAGATTTGAAGTTATGACCGTGCCGTCACCGCCTATGTCTGCATAGATTCCGCCGCCAGAATTTGCCGTGGCTGTGTTCGAGCTGATTTCACAATCTGAAATCATAAGTGTTCCGCCGCCGCTTACCGTGTAGTCAATTCCACCGCCGTAAGTCGCCGCCGTGTTCCCAGAAATTACAGTTCCGTCATAAATGAAAACACCAATAGGCATTCCAGAAATGCTGATTCCTCCGCCTCGGCCGCTTGATGTGTTTCCGCTTATGCTTCCGCCTTGCATTGAAAAACTACCGCAAGAAACAATCCGTATTCCGCCACCGTCTGAACTGGAGTTGTTGTCTTTTATATTGCAGTTGGAAAGAGTCACTGTTGTATTAGGAATTCCAGCCCCGTTTAAATAAAGACCGCAAGTCCCGTTTTGAATAGTAAGATTCTTGAGGGTTATATTTTTCTCTGTGTTTATCGTAAGAACCGTTCCGCTTGCATTTCCGTCCAAAATGTCTGAAGTCGCGTTGTTTTTGCCTTCGATTGAGAGCATGTTTGCCGCAAGGTTTGACGGAATGTTTGAAAGCCCTGTGATTGTTCCGGAAATATAAATCGTATAATCACTTGAGGAAATATTGATTTCTTGAATCGTGTCGATTGCTTTTTGTAGCGTTGCGAATGGAGCTTCTTCCGAGCCTGTGCCCGTTTCATCATTTCCAGTTGAGGAGGCATAGAGAACCGTAACAACTCCGTCACCTGTCCAGTTTGCGAAAATTGTTCTGTTGTATGTTATGGGTGTCGAAAAATTAAATGTTTCAGTAAAATCACTTTTTGAGTACCAGCCATCGAAAACATAGCCAAGTTTTGCCGGTGTCGCAGGAACGGTGATGGTTGAGCCTTTTAGGACTTTTAACGAGGCAATGGGAAGCCCGCCGTTTGTATTAAACTTTACAGTTACATATTCGCCATCTTCTTTTTCGGCCGCATCCCATTCAAGTTGAATCTTAACATTTTCCTCGCCACTTGAAACAGAAGCATTCGCCCGCCCTTTTGCGATATATGTTCCCATGCTGTCGTAGCCGTAGGCATAAATTGAATATGAGCCTTTGCTTACATTTTGAGAGATTGTTGAATTTCTTCCGCCATAGCAAGAATAAAATTTGCCGCTGTCACGGTAAAAATCAAGTCTGCAAGTCGCGATGTCACTTATGAGATAGCCGTAATCTTCGGATTCTTCCTGGGGAGGTGTGATTTTGACATTTAAAGACGGCGAACTTATGCCGAGCGCATCCTCAATTTGAGAACAAGAGAAAAATACGAAAGACGCGGCAAGCGAAATGAGAATAATGAATGAAAAGAAAAAAAAATTCCTTCGCATAATTAAATAGTACAATAAATTATAACCCAAAATTTTAAAAAAAGACAGTTTTTTTCTTTTTTTTGTATGCTTTTTGTTTCTTCTGAAAAGTTCAAAATCAGGTCGGCATTTGACAATCTCTTGAAATAGTCATACAATCGATTTATGAATGTTCTGCTGGGGCTTTCGGCTTCTAATGGTATCGGAATAGGCAAGGCTTTTGTCGTTCCAGAGTCAGAAAAACGCGTAATTTCCTCAAAAAAAATCAAAGCCGAAGATAAGCCGAAGCAGCTTGAGCGTTTTGAGCGTTCCCTTGCAAAAGTCACCGGGCAGATTGCTTCTCAGCTTGACGCCGTAAAGGGTGATAAAGTTCAGTCAGAGATTTTTGAAACTTATTTTCTCATGCTTAATGACCCGGAATTTTTGGGCGATGTAAGAAAATCTTTTGAAGCGTCAAATCATTCTATTGAGTACATACTGAATCAAAAAACTGAAGACTATGCAGACCGCCTTCGTTCCAGCGGAAACGCCTATCTTTCGGAGCGTGCAGAAGATATCTGTGACATCTTTGGCCGAGTCCTTAATGACCTGCTTGATTTTCATCCATTTGATATTGAGCAGGTTCCAGATGATGCGGTTATCATAGCAAAATCAATGGCTCCAAGTGATACGGTAATTCTCTCTAAGCGACGGATTGCCGGAATTGCCCTCACTGACGGCGGTGTTTCATCTCATGTGGGAATTTTGGCACGCAACTACGGAATTCCAGCCGTTTTTGACATCGAAAACATTCTTGATGAAATCAAAACAGATGCACTTGTCATTGTAGACGGCACTTCGGGCGAAGTAATAGAGTCTCCTGATGGAGTTGCTCTTTCTTATTATCAGAACAAAATCACAAAGGCAAAGGAACATGCCGACAAACTCAAGGTTTTCCGCGACAAGCCTGCAAAAAGTGCAGATGGAGAATCTTTCCAGCTCATGGCAAATATCGGCACGGTAGACGAAGCCCGCGTTGCAATGGAGGAAGGTGCTGACGGAATCGGCTTGTTCCGAACAGAATTCCTTTTTATGAGCGAGGCAAATCACGCGATGGGAGCTGTTCACTCAAAAGTTGCGGCTTTCAGCGAAGAAAATCAATTCAACGCTTACAAACGAGTTCTTGAGACCATGCGTGGAAAGCCTGTTACCATCCGAACTCTTGATGCCGGCGGAGACAAAATAATTTCTTCTCTCGATGTGCAACATTCTTCAAGCGAAGAAAAAAATCCTCTTATGGGCTTGCGGGCAATCCGTCTCACTTTGGCAAATCCCTCTCTTTTGCGTACCCAGCTTCGCGCTCTCTACAGGGCCAGCGTTTTCGGCAATCTCAAAATCATGATTCCTCTTGTTACAAGCGTTGAGCAGGTTGAGGAGGTGCTTGCTTTTGCCGAAAAAGTCCGTGACGAGTTAAAATCCGAGAACATCCCCTTTGACGAAAATGTTCCCATCGGCGTTATGATTGAGACTGCCGCCGCCGCAATGATTTCAGATTGTCTTGCAAAAGTCAGTGACTTTTTCTCAATCGGAACAAACGACCTTACCCAATATACAATCGGTGTAGACCGAGAAAATGCGCTTGTTGCTCCTCTTTACGATGAATTCCATCTCGCGGTTTTGCGTTTGCTCCACAAAACGATTAAAGCCGCCGAAGCCGAAGGAATTCCTGTCTCAGTATGTGGCGAAATGGCCAGCCGCCCCGAAAGCGTCATGGTTCTGGCGGGAATGGGCGTGCGCACTCTCAGTATGAGCCCCAAATTAATCACCAGCGTCAAAGAACTTTTGTCAAAAATGAGCATAGATGAGCTTAAAGCCATTTCCTCAAAAAGACTAAATAGTTTATAATAGAAGAATGGCAAAAGCAAAACGAAAACCAGATTTCTCAAAACCAAAACCCAAAAAGGCTGAACCAAGGGAAATTCAAATCGAAGAAAAATCACTTCCTCCAGAGGACGAAAACGAATCCGATTCAGATGACTGGAACGAGTCAGACACTCACGAAGATTCCACGGAAGAAGCCGCATATAAAAGCGAAGTCAAAAAAGCCGGCTACGACACTTCAAAATATTATGTGAATCTCCCCACGGTTGTAATCGCTGGCCGCCCAAATGTAGGAAAATCAACACTCTTTAACCGTTTCATGCACCGTCGTCTTGCGATTGTCGATCCCACTCCTGGCGTTACCCGCGATCCGGTTGAGGCTATGGCCTTTATCATGGGAAAGCCCGTTCATCTTATCGATACAGGCGGATACAAACTTGACAGAGACCCCACGAGCCGGGAATCCGAAATGGATGAGCTTGTCGTTCAGAAAACCCTGGCCACAATCAAAAGTGCCGACAAAATCCTGCTCTTGCTGGAAGCCGGTAAAATCACTGGCGAAGACGAAGAATTCATTCATCTTTTGCGTCCTTACTGGGAGAAGCTCGTTGTAGCCGTAAATAAATGCGAAGGAGGCCGGGAAGAAGGCGTTTCCTGGAACTATCTACAGTACGGATTCAAGGAATTGCTTTTTATTTCCGCTGACCACGGCGACCACATCACCGACCTTGCAAAAAAAATCACCGCCGACCTTGATTTCTCAAAAGTCGAAGAAGGCGAAAAACCTCAGGAGCCAATCCGAATCGCGATTTTAGGCAAGCCGAACACAGGAAAATCCACTCTCTCAAATCGCCTCACTCACAGCGAAAAATCCATCGTCTCAGACTATGCAGGAACCACCCGCGATGTAGTCGAAGGCAAATTCACTTACGCCGGGCGCAATTTTGAAATCATGGACACGGCAGGAATCCGCCGCAAAAAGAAAGTCCACGAAAATGTAGAATACTATTCGGTAAACCGGGCCATAAAAACCCTGGACAAGTGCGATGTCGTCTTTTTGATGATTGACGCGCAGGAAGGCTTGGCCGACCAGGACAAAAAAATCTGTTCTCTGGCCTACGAGCGGGGCCGGGGAATCATTTTTGTCCTCAACAAGTGGGACACTCAGGACCAGAGCCGGAAGACTCTCCGGGACACCACCGACTACATCAAGACCATGTTCGGTCACATGAACTGGGCTCCGATTCTGCCTCTTTCTGCCCTCAAAGGCGAGGGAATCAAAGACTTGCTTAACAAGGCAATCGAACTCTACGGCCAGCTCACCCGCAAAGTGGAGACATCAGCCCTTAACAAGGCCCTTGCCGACTGGCTTTTCCATTATCCGCCGCCAGCCAGCAAAGCGATTCACTTCAAAATCCGTTACATGACCCAGACCAGCACAAATCCCGTCTCATTCCGCATTTTCTGCACCAGCCCGGACAATGTGCCCGAAAGTTATGTTACCTATCTCAAAAACTCAATCCGAAAAGACTTGGGCTTCGACCAAATCCCGGTAGAACTGAACATGAAAGCAAGCCGCAAACGCTGGGAAAACAGATTTGACGGAGAAAGCCAGTGACCTACACAATCGGAGAAGTTGAGGAACTGACTGGCATCAAGCAGAATATTCTCAGGTATTGGGAAACGGTTATTCCCGGCTTTGCCCCCCGCAAAGATTTAGGTGGCCGCCGTGTCTACACCGAGCGGGATTTTGAAATCGTTCTCCGCCTCAAGCACTTGATTTATGAGCGAAAATTCACGATTGAGGGCGCGCGAAAGGAAATTCTCCACGAAAGTCAGGCCTACGAAAACAACGCCGAAGCCATGAACGCAATCAGAGAACTCCGCACGGAACTCACTCAGCTTTATTTTGAAATCAAAAAGGGAAAAAAATGAACGAGACAAAGCCAAAAATCGACCGAAAACGCAGTCACGCACACCGAAGAGAATTTACTGAACGCAAAAAGGCCGCCTCTATCCGACGAGAGATGTTCGCAGAAAGCGCAATTCCCGAAGAAAGCCGCGAAATCATCGAAAAATTTGACGAAATCGTCGCCAGCGTGCGAAATTTAAGCGGAAAGCAAAAGGTCGCCCTTTACGGCCATGTCAAAAATCTTTCCCACCAGCTCACTGACGAACGCTCTTCCCGCCGCCTTGGCTACATGAACGAAGCCGCCTCAATCAGCGCCTACATCAGCTATTTCATGTGGTGGAATCTCGTCCGCATGACCCGGCTTTTCGCAAATTTGCCCAAAACAGCCTTTGAATCTCTCGTAAAATCAGAAAAACCGGTCGCCCTGGATGTGGGAAGCGGCACTCTCACCGTGGTCATAGCCCTCTGGCTTGCCCGACCGGAACTCCGAAGCAAAAAAATCAGCTGGTACTGCCTTGATTTGAGCCAGACAGCCCTTGCCGCCGGTGAAGATTTGTACTACGCAATCGCGGCAAAAACGATAAAAGATACAGAAGGGGAAAGCCTTCCCCTCGCTCCAATACCACTCACTACGCGGAAAAGACCTGAGCAAGCTCGGTCACTTCCTCTCCGTTCTGGTATTTCCGCTACCCCTTCTCCTGGGGCGGCGCCCCAAGCCCCCCTTGACCCATGGAACATTATCCGCGTAAAAGGTGCGCTGGGAACGAGCATCAAAGAAAAAGCCGATTTTATCTCCTGTGCCAATGTATTCAACGAAATCATACAGCACAATGAACAGCCAACAGATTTTCTCGCCAAAAAATACACTGGAGAACTGCTTTCATATCTTAAAGACGGTGAGTCCTCAGTGCTGCTCGTGGAGCCGGGCGATCCTCACTCAGCCCGCTTTCTCTCACTTATGAGAGACTCACTCATCCGAAAAGATTTTACGCCGATTGCCCCCTGCCCCCATGCAGAAAACTGTCCGATGGCAGGCCGCACTAACGGAAGAACCACAAACGCCCAGGGCAAGAACGCAAAATGGTGCAATTTCGCCTTTGAAACAGAAAGCGCTCCCAGCCGTCTGCTCAAATTTTCAGAAAAAGCGGGCCTTGCAAAAGAGAGGGCTTCCCTGTCTTTCATCATCTCAAAAAAATCCGCCCTTGCCCGTAAATCCGAACGCCATCGTCAATCTGAACTTGATTCAGATTCTCCCGCTCAGAAGACCTTTATCCGCATCGCCTCGGACTTTATCCGCCTGCCGGAGCTTCACAAATCAGGCTACTATGCCTGTAGCGAATACGGCCTGCTTCTGGCAATAGACGAAAGTCACATTCAGCCAAAAAACGGCGAGCTTCTGCAAATAAAAAGCCCCGGAAATCTTGACGAAATCGACAAAAAATCCGGGGCAATAATAGTAAAAATCTAATAATTTTTTTATACTTTCACTGTTACGATTATATTTCTACAGTGTTTTCATAGTAAAAAGTAAAAAGAGGAAATTCATGAAAAAACTTTCACATTATGTCTTGGCAGCTTTTTTTGTAACGATGATTTTTTCATCATGCGGAAGCACAAAAATTGCCCTGCAAGAAAATGCCCCCATTGCTCTCATCTCAATCGTAGGAAATTCCTATATTCCATGGGTGGTCGAAGAAAATTCCAGCTCTGATGAAGAAGAAGGTGATTCAGAAGGCATTATTAACGGTCTTATCAATAAAGTCGCAGGCTCAAACAATCCTGAAGTCTTAACTGCTGTTGATCGTCTTGATTATGCGGAAGAAAGTTTCAGAAGCATTGTTACCGAACTTACGGGTGCAGAAGTCCTTGACAAAGAAGATGTCTTAAATTGCGAAACTTACAAAATCCTTCCTGCTAGTTTTTATAACACGCTCTCTTCAACAGTGCGGGCTACAAAATTCAAAGACTTTTCGACCCTCGGAGCAAAAAAAGCACGGTATCTCATGGACAGTCTCGGTGCAAAATCTCTCGTAATGCTTGAATTCACCTTCAAAAAAGAAAAGATTGATTCTGGAAAATACAATCAGAATTGTGGCGGTGTCGTTACAATGAAAGTTAAAGTTTTGAATGAAAGGGGAAGCGAGGCAATCAACAAGACTTATGTTGCAAAGACTTTAACTACTGTTCGACGCTATGGCTCAGAATATGATAAAGATGCTTTTGTCCAGCTTTTTTATGACGCAATCGACAGTGTAATTCGTCAGTTTGTCGTTGAATACATGGGTGACGGTGTTTCGGCAGTCGAGAATATTGCTGAAGAAAAGAGCGTACAGGGAACAAAAATTGCACTCCCTGCCCGCCGTGCAAGTAAAAGTGAAAGCACAAATGAAAGCGAAGCATCAAATGTTGTTGACGCAAAAGTCGAGGCTGCTGTTACTCTCGTAAAAAAATACAAGGTAAGCCCAGAAGAAGCGGCAAAAGATATGGATGCTCCGTTAGAAAAAGTTTTGGAAGCACTTAAAGAGAATTAATTCTTTTCAGATGACGCTTCATCGTTCCCCATGCAACATTAAGTTCCCTTGCAAGGGAGCCAATCGTGCGCCCGTTCCTGAACTGTGCTTTTATGTATTCATCGTGTGTGGAAAGTTTATAGTTTGTCGCCTTTCTTCCTAAATGGCGTCCTATATGCTTTCCTTCAGCACGGACTCTCGCCAGCCCCTGTTTTGTTCTTTCAGAAATAAGTTTTCGCTCAATTTCTGCCGACAAGCCAAAGGCAAATGCAAGGACTTTCGACTGAATATCGTCTCCCAAGCGGAAATTATCTTTTATCGTCCAGACTTTTATATCTCGTTCTAGAAAATACTGCAAAATATTCATAATCATGATTAGCGAGCGGCCAAAACGGGAAATTTCTGTGCAAATGATAATGTCTCCGCTTTTACATTTCTTCATCAGTTCTTTGCCTAATTTTCTGAATTCAGGCTCTTTTGTCCCACTGATTTTTTCCTCAATCCATTCATCAATACTTAACTTATTTTTTCTTGCAAATTTTTTAATCTCAAGCTGCTGATTTTCAAGATTCTGATGAACTGTTGAGACTCGAATATAACCGTAAATCATAAAACCTCCTGCATTTCAAATACTTAAAAATGCGAGTTTAATTTTATTCAAAATTATGTTTTTCGTGATAGAATAGAAACGAGGAGAAATTATGGCAAAGAAAAGCGAAGGAAAAAAGACGAAAAAATCAGAAAATAAAATTTCCGTGCAGGCAAAAACTCAGGCCCAGAAGACCGAATGGTTTGAAAAAGAAGATTTCTGGAACAATTACGCTCCCATTATGTTTGACGCGGCCCGCTGGGCAGAAGCCCCCACTGTGGCAGAAAGCGTCTGCAAAATCGCCGGGCTTGGAAAAGGCGCGAAGATTCTGGACGCAGGTTGCGGGCCTGGACGAATCGCCGTGGAACTTGCCAGCCGGGGCCTTGAAGTCACAGGCGTTGATTTGATTCAGAGCGAGCTTGACGCGGCGGCAGAATCTGCCAGTGCAGAGGGCGTTGACCTGGAGCTGATAAAGGCCGACCTGCGCACATTCAAAAGCGAAAAAAAATTTGACTGCGCCATAAATTTGTACACATCATTCGGCTATTGTGACACCATTGAAGAGGATGTGCAGATTCTCAAGTCGATTTTCAACTCCGTGCGCGATGGCGGATTTTTCATTCTGGAGAACATCAGCCGGGAAATCGCCATCAAAGACTTTACCGAAGGTGAGTGGTTTGAGAGGGCAGGAAAGACTGTCCTCACCGATTTTTCCGTGGTTGGAGCATGGGAAGGCCTGCGCTCAAGATGGATTTTAATCGACAATGAGACCGGCGAGCGCATTGAGCACGAATTTATCCAGCGGCTCTACAGCGCCATTGAGCTGAAGCGGGTCATGATAGGAATCGGCTTTAAATCCGTGGAAATCTACGGCGACTTTGACTTTTCGCCCTACAATCAGAACGCAAGAACCATGGTCATTGTAGCGAGAAAGTAGGTGAGGCAATCCGCCACAAACAAAAAATTGCCCGACAAGGCGAGTATTTTCGCATCATCGGGCAATTATGAATTGCCTTACACCGCCGTAGTTGCCGGCACTGCGTTCTTTGCGTCAATGGGGTCGTCGTCCACGAACTGAGCGCCGCCGCTTGCGTACTGGATGATTGGCTCAACTTCGCCTTTTTTCGTCCAGATTTTGCCGTTGGGAAGCTCATCGGGGTTTTTGCCGATTGGTGCGTTAGAGAGCAGAAGCTTGAGTCGGTTAAGCTGGTTGACTTCGCTTGCGCCCGGATCGTAGTCGATTGCGCTGATGTTGGATTCGGGGAATCTTCGTCGCAACTCTTTAATCATGCCCTTGCCTGTGATGTGGTTCGGCAGACAGGCAAAAGGCTGGACGCAGGCTACGCTTGGCGCGCCAGAGTGAATCAACTCTACCATTTCGGCCGTAAGGAACCAGCCTTCGCCTGAGATGTTTCCGGTCTGGATGATTCCTTCCACGCTCTTCATCATGTCCCAGATTGAGCTTGGCGGATCGAACCTTCGGCTCTTGCGCAGGCATTTTTTCATGTAGTTGCGGTACAATTCCAAAGCCCAGACGAAAATCTTTGCGTTTCGCTCTTCTGATTTCGGGAAGGCAAGTTCTCTTGTGCGGAAAACGCCGTCACTGAATGTGTAGAAGAGGAAGTCCATCAAATCAGGCATGACGCACTCCGCGCCCTCTTTTTCGATTACATTCACCATGTCGTTGTTTGCGGTCGGATGGAATTTTACGAGAATCTCGCCGACAACGCCAACTCGCGGCTTTTTAATCGGAAGAATGGGCAAACGGTCGAAGTCACGCACGATTCCGCGGATAAGCCTTCTGTATTTGAAAATCGAATTTGATTTGAGCATTTCTTCGGCTTTTGCGTTCCATTTTTCGTAGAGACGGTTTGCGCTTCCTGGCTCGGCTTCGTAAGGTCTGACACGGTAAAGCACCCGCATGAGAAGATCACCAAGGAAAGCGGCCATCATTGCCTTGTGAACCATGCCCGGCGTGAAAGTGAAGCCAGGGTTCTTTTCCATGCCCAAAGCGTTGAGCGAAATGACAGGAACATGACTCCAGCCCGCGTCGTTCAATGCCCGTCGGATAAAGCCGATGTAGTTTGTCGCACGGCAGCCACCGCCAGTCTGTGAGATGATAACAGCCGTTTTGTTGATGTCGTATTTTCCTGATTCAAGGGCTTCGATAAGCTGACCCGTGACCAAAATTGAAGGATAGCAGGCATCGTTGTTGACGAATTTAAGTCCCGCATCCACGGCTTTTGGATCAACTGAGTCCAAAACGACAAAGTTGAAGCCAGAATATTGGAAAGCCTTCTGCAGCAAGCGGAAGTGAATCGGCGACATCTGCGGACAGAGAATCGTGTATTCGTGCTTCATTTCTTCTGTGAAAATCACTCGCTGATAAGCCGCGCTCTTTGTGGTAAGCTTCTTTCGGTTTCGCTGGCGGGCTTTGACTGCCGCAATGAGTGAGCGGATTCGGATTCGCACCGCACCCAGGTTGCTTCCTTCGTCAATCTTGATGAGGGTGTACATGCGGCTCTTTGACTTCATGATTTCATCAACCTGATCGGCTGTAACGGCATCGAGACCGCATCCGAATGAAGTGAGCTGAACAAGCTCCAGATTCGGCATTCCCGAAACGAAATTTGCCGCACGGTAGAGTCGGTTATGATAAGTCCACTGGTCAATAATGCGCAAAGGTCGCTCGATTGAGCCCAAGTGAGCTACAGAATCTTCTGTGAAGACCGCAAGCCCCAGTCCGTGAATCATTTCCGGGATACCGTGGTTAATCTCAGGGTCGAGGTGGTAGGGGCGGCCAGCCAAGACAATGCCGTTTCCGCCAGTGACTACCAGCTGTTCCAGAGCCTCTTCGGCGGCACGCTGGGTGTCAATCTTAAACTGCTCCTGCTCCTTCCAGCCCTCATCGACAGCCGAGTAAACAGCTTCTTTTGTGAGAGTCGGGAAGTGCTTGTGAAGTTCCTCATACATTCGCTCACGCAGGCGTGGCAAATCGTAAATCGGAAGGAATGGATTCATAAAGAGCAAATCGCTTGCTTCTTCGATAGAGTCAAGATTGTGCTTTAAGACTTCAGGATATGATGTGACGACCGGACAGTTGTAGTGGTTGCCCGCGCCCTTGTCCTCAATTTTTTCGTATGGAACACAAGGATAGAAGATGAATTTGCAGCCCATTTTGAGCAAGGATTCCATGTGACCATGTGAGATTTTTGCCGGGTAACAGACCGACTCAGACGGAATCGAATCAATTCCCCGCTCGTAAATCATGCGGCTGGAACGAGGTGATGTTTTGACCTGGAAGCCGAGTTTTGTAAAGATTGTAAACCAAAGCGGGTAATTCTCGTACATGTTGAGAACGCGAGGAATTCCCACGCTTCCCATTGGAGCCTCTTCCGGGCGGAGAGGAACATAGTGGTTGAAAAGGCGTTTGTACTTCCAGTCGAAGAGGTTTGGAAGCTCGTAGCCGGTGTCTTCAACGCCGGTATTGCTTTTGTTTGAGCCGTCAACGGTCTTGGCGTTTTCGTCTTTGAGCTGGTGTCGTTCCAGGCCCTTTTCACAGCGGTTTCCAGTGATGAACTGGCGTTTTTGCCCGCCTGTAGTGAATGTGTTAATAGTAAGAAGACAGTTGTTCTGACAGCCGCCGCAGCGAGTGAGCTCCAAATCGACTTTGAACTGCTCCAGCTGCTCCAAAGTCGCAATGTTTGAGACGATTTTCGGCGGAATCCAGCCCTTTTCCTGACCTGGTTTTGGAGCCGTAAGGTCGCACCACTGATCGTATGCGATAAGGGCAGAGCCGTAAGCGCCCATAAGGCCTGCAACATCCGGGCGGAATACATTGACCCCGGCGATTTTTTCGAATGCACGAAGAACAGCGTCGTTATAGAAAGTGCCGCCCTGAACTACGACTTTAGTTCCGATTTCGCTCGCGCGGCGGAGTTTGATTACTTTGAAAAGAGCGTTTTTGATTACTGAATAAGAAAGACCTGCCGAAATATCGTCAATTGTAGCGCCTTCTTTTTGAGCCTGCTTTACGCGGCTATTCATGAAGACGGTACAGCGAGAACCCAAATCGACCGGCTTTTTGGCAAGAAGGGCGCGTTTTGAGAATTCCCGGATGTCAAGGTTCATTGAATTTGCGAAGTTTGCTAGGAATGAGCCACAGCCGGCAGAGCAAGCCTCGTTGAGCTGAATGGAAGTGATTGCCCCATCCTTCATGCGAAGACATTTCATGTCCTGACCGCCGATGTCCAGAAGGAATTCAACGCCCGGAACAAAGAATTCGGCGGCGCGGTAGTGTGTGATTGTCTCGACTTCACCGGCATCAACGCCAAGTGCCGCCTGGAAAAGAGCCTCGCCGTAGCCAGTTGAGACGGCGCGGGCAATGTAACAGTCTTTCGGAAGGATTTTGTACAAGTCTTTGAGAACCCGTACTGCCAAATCTACAGGATTTCCTGCGTTTACATCGTAGAAATCCCACAAGATTTCGCCTTTTTTGTTGACCAAAACTGCCTTTGTGGTGGTTGAGCCAGCATCAAGACCTAAGAAAAGAGGGCCATGCTCGGCATTCAAATCGCCCCGTTTTGCCTTGTCCTCGCCGTGGCGGGCGCGGAATTTTGCCAAATCTTCTTCATCGACGAAAAGTGGCTCCAGTCGCTGAACTTCGCTGAGTTCCGCTCCCTCAAGATTTTTGAGCGAGTCACGGAATTCCGCAATCGTGGGAAATCGTTTTTGCATTGAAGAAGAAAGGGGATTGCAGACCTTTTCGGCAGAATATGCAGAACCTGCCGCAACGAAAAGCTGGCTGTCTTCAGGAACGATGATTTCATCATCTTTGAGTTTGAGCGTTTCGATAAAGCGCACTCTCAGCTGGTCAAGGAAGTGGAGCGGGCCGCCCAAGAAAGCGACATGACCTTTAATCGGCTTACCGCAGGCAAGACCTGAAATCGTCTGATTGACTACGGCCTGAAAAATAGAAGCCGCAATGTCTTCGCGGCGGGCACCCTCGTTAATGAGAGGCTGAACGTCTGTTTTTGCGAATACGCCGCAGCGGGCCGCGATAGGATAAATCTGCTTGCAGCCGGCAGCCAATTTATTGAGGCCTGGAGCGTCTGTTTCCAAAAGGGCGGCCATCTGGTCGATGAAGGCACCCGTACCGCCGGCACAAGTTCCGTTCATGCGCTGCTCAACGCCACCAGTGAAATATGTGATTTTTGCGTCCTCACCGCCAAGCTCAATTACTACATCAGTCTGGGGAATAAGCTTACGGACGGCTGTGGTAGCCGCGACGACTTCCTGAATGAAAGGAATGTTGAGCCACTGAGAGACAGAGAGCCCGCCAGAACCAGTGACTTTTACGGAAACAGTATGCTTTTCGCCCAAAGACACGACTTTTTCGATTTCGTTCAGCGCTTTTGTGACAACAGTAATAATCGTGTTGCGTATATCGGCGCGGTGTCGCTGGTAGTCACCGTAAATCATCTTGTCATTTTCGTCGAGACAGACAACCTTGACTGTTGTAGAGCCGACATCAATACCAATACGAACCGGTGTAACTGCTGGAGTAAATACTGTATTTGCTGTTTCCATTAGAATCCTCTTATTGAATAAACTACAAAAAGTGTAGATTATCATTTTATCCTTTTAATAAGAAGATTTCAACCGTACTTTTTTTACACTATTTTGTCTGAAGGACTATTCTAATCCGGTCTCCTGGAACAGGGTGGTAATACTGTGGGGCTGGAGAGCCTTCTTTTGTCTGTGGTAAAATTTGTTTGACAATGTAATCACCATTAACATTGGCAATAGTTCCGTCAGCAACATGTTTGCTTCCATTTAAAATCTGTACGGGAAGTTCAGTGTCTTGATTGATTTTGTACTTGCTTGCATTTGCAACATAAACCGAAAACTCAGGAGCCTTGCTTGTGCTAAGAATAATGCCGTCCGTGCCGTTTATGAGAGATTGTTCTGCGATTGTTTCAAAAGCATTTAAATCTGACTGGATTTTTGCCCCGCTTTCGGCAAGAGATGTTGCGATTCTGTAAGACTGATGCATCATTGCAGGGACATAATCTTTGATGGAATTCTCCATTGGAATCGGTTTGAAACGGTAGGCAATCGTTCGGAGTTCCGTGAGTTCTTTATTACTGTTTCGGACAGCTTCTGAAAATGAAGAATCAGGTGCGATGGTCGTGTAAGATTCTTCGTTGAATGAAAGATTTTCGACTGATTTCCAAAGGGCAGAACTTGCAAGCTGATTTTGAATACCTGTGTCGAGAATGATTTTATTCTGTTCGTTGCTTTCTTCACGGGCTTTTGGATCAAGAAGATTGATTTTTGCCTGATAGATATCTCTTACTTCTTCGACGGCCTTTCTTTGATCCTCGGCGGCTTTTATCTGTTGTGCGAGAAGCTGAGAGCGGAGTTCAGAAATCTTCTTTTCGTATCGCTCTTCCTGACTTTTCATTTCCATATCGTGGAGTTGTTTTGTTGAGTCAATTGAAGATTCAGCGTCTTTTGCGCGGGAAAGTTTGTCTGAATCGTATGAACTGACCTGTGACTGGAATTTTTTGATATCAGCTTCTGCTTTAGCGATTTTTTCATCGTATTCTTTGTGGATTTTTTGGACAGCCACATTGTATTCAGCTTCAATTTTGTTTTTTCTTTCGGAAATTGATTTTTTTGTTGCTACAGTTGAAACTGATTCCAATGTAAACAAATCCATCTTTCGTTTTTGCTCTGCCTGATTCAATTCGTCTGAAAGATTCTGCTCTAATGTTTTTTTGTTTTTGACTGCATTTTCGTATGATGTCTTAACTCTTCCAGCAGAACTGAGCAATGAGCGCAAGTTCAAATCATCAAAAGAATCTATGTTGATTGCGATTTTGTGGTTTGATGTTGAAACAAGGGCGATTGTGGTTATAGTTCCCACTGTAACAATAAAAAAGCAGACGGCAAGCAAAATCCATACAAAAGGCTTTTTCTGTTTAGCCGTTTTAGCGTATTCTTCAACAAGATTGTAAGTGACTACACTTTCGTTGTTCTGAGATTTTAATTCATCTCCCAAAAAGAGCGCGACTTCTTTGTGAGTCAAATTTGAATCGATTGGATTTACTTCGTCTGCATTGTCCATATTCCGCTCCAGTTTTTAGGCGCACTGCCACTTCCGATTCTCTCCAAGAATACCTGCGCCGCTTCAATTTCGCATTTTTTGAATTCAGTGCGGGCTGAGTCCCAGTCGCCTTTGTAATATGCTTGAAGTGCCTTTTCGTAGATTTCGAATTTTTCTTCTCCGCTTTGCCGTTCCGTGTCCATGGGGAAATAAATTTTTTTGCCTTCGGTTTTGCCCTTGACCTGAACAGTGTCGATTTCGAAAAACTTGTATTTTGTGATTCCTGCCTGCTCGATTTCGTCTTTAATGTAGCCCGAAACGATAACTGGAAGTTTGTAGATTCTCGTTAAGCCTTCCAGACGGCTGGCTGAGTTTACATTGTCGCCGATTACGGTGTTTGTCATGTGCTCGTCTGAACCGATGTTTCCGTAGAATACATTACCGCCGTCGATACCAACGCCGATGTCGATTAAAACAGCCTGATAGATTCGCTCTTCTGCCTCGGTGAGAGCGCGTCCTTGCTCGATTTGTGAGCGTCGTTCTACCATTTTAGAGCGAAGTTCGGCCGTGACTCTCGTAATTTCCCATGCGGCGGTGAGGGCATCCAGTGATTTGTTTTTGGAAGTTTGAGTGCCGTAAATCGCAAGGATTGCGTCGCCGATAATTGAGCCGATGACGCCTGAATTGTCGTGTACTTTTTTGATTACCTTGTCGTAATGGACATTGAGCAAGTCGATGATGTCGTTGCCCAAAGTTTCGGTGCGGTAGGTGAAGCTCTTTATGTCCGAGAAAAGCATGACCAGATTGCGCTGGCTTCCTTCGAGACGAATCTGATGTTCTTTGTAGGCCTTTGCGACGACATCTTTCGAAGCGAATTTTTGGAAAATGCCGAGCAAGTTGTTGATTGTGGAAGAAAGTGAGTTGAAACTTGCCGCCAGATAAGTGACATCATCGTTAGGAGAATCTGACAAATCAATGGTAGAAAGTTTTTGTTTTTCCTGCATTTCGTACAAATCGGCGGTGATTTTGTGAACATTGAGAAGAATTTTCTTGAACATGAAAATGCCGGCAATCAAAAATCCTGCAACGATAAAAACGATAACAAGAGAGATGATGCCGAAAAGCGTGTTGTTTGAGCGCATTGTATCTGAGCGGAGCTCTGCACGAACAAAGTAGCAATCCCAGTCATCTTGATATTTGTATACGCCGTAATACTGCCCCAAGTCCGAGATAAAAAGAATCGAACCGTCCGTGATTCCTTCTTCCAGATGCTGATTCATAATTTGAAGAGCCTGGGAGTCTGAAAATTCAGTTGAAAGCTCATTTAGGGCGGGCGTGTCTTTTTCAGATTTTTCTTTTTGCTCTTGGGGAAGGGGAGTTGCCGAGGCGCAGAATAAAATTTCCCCGTTTTTGTCGAAAGCTACGGCGATACTGTTGGGAAACTCAAATCCCCGCTTTGCTGTGTTGGAAATTGCGGCTACAGACTCATCTCTCTTTCCAGTGAATGTCAAAATTTGATATTGATTTCCAGCCGCCGTGTAAATGTCCTTCAGCTGATTTATCATTATCGTGTTGTTTAAGTTGATGATTTGCCTTCTTGAAAGATGAGAATTGACGAAATTTGTAGAAAAATTTGACAATAGGAGCAATGAAACGAAGATAACCAGAAGCTTTAACGAAATAGGAATAATGCTGGTTGAGCCAACTTTTTGAAAAGGACTTTTCTTCATAAGATTTATTTCCTTAGAACTATTATAGATTAAAATTTATTTTCTCCGCAAGATTTCGCCATGATTTTTATAGAAGATTTCTTTATCGGAATACATGGCTTCGTCGGCTATATGCATTGTGCGGCGGAGTTTTTTGCCTTCTTCGTTCCATGCGTAGCCCACCGCAAGGCAGACTTCCGAGCCATAGCAGGAGACTTCCTTGAGAGAATTCACTTTTTTGATAAAATCTTCTTCCTGACAGGCAGGCACAATGACCACGAATTCATCGCCGCCGGAACGGTAAATCTCGTCTTTCCAGAAAATTTCCTTGAGCAGATCCGCCGCGGCTTTTAAAAGCACATCGCCAGAATCGTGACCGTTCTCGTCGTTCATCTGCTTGAGTCCGTTTACATCAGCGAAAACAATTCCGAAGGGGTGGGGAATTTCCTCTTCGCCGCGGACAAATGCGTCAACCCGCTGGTTCATGGCGTTTCGGTTTTTGACCCCGGTAAGCAAGTCAGTGTTGCTTAAGAATTCCAGTTTTTGCATCATGAGATGATTTGATATTTCCGCAGAAAGGAAAAATGCCGTGAGTTCTATAAGTTCTTTTAGCTCGATTGTTTTGCTTGTATCGTAATTCGTGACAAAAAGATAGCCAAGTGTCTTTCGCTCCTGAAGAAGCGGGTAGAGAATTACGCTCTCAACATGGGATTTTTTGAGGGAGTAGGCCCAGCGGGGATTTATTTCTGCCAGCCGTTCCATGTCTTCTTCGTCTTTTATGATGATTCCGTTACTCTTGCCGATTGTCTTTTCCCAGGAGAGGACTATATCGTAGGTGAGCAAATCGCTGAAATCCGCAACCTTGGCCGCATCATTCTTGAATTTTTCGCAGAGGACTTCGTATTTGCGCTTGTCTTTATTTAATAGAAGAATCGTGCCACAAAATGCATCGGATTGTTTTTGAATGTCGCTGATGACGGAAAGAATACTGGCCTGAAAATCCTCGCTGCCCCGAAGGTTTATGCAATTTTTGATGACAGCCTGTGCTGTAGTCATGGAAACATCGGTCATTCGATCCGTTTCGGCTTTCCTTGTGGATTCATAGAAAAAGGCGCAGTAATTAAGCCCGGAATCTTCACAACTAAGGGGGATAAAAGTGATGTCAGACCAGCAGTTAAGTCCTTTTGTGGGAACATAGGCATGCAATCGCTGTTTAAGGATAGCCGAGCGGTAGCAGAAGTCCTCGAATTTGGTGTCTTTTGGAACAAGGTCGGAATACAGCATGTCATCGTGGTAGCGGGCAATACCCATTGCCTCTTTGTAGATGTCATTTGCACGGACAATCCGGATTTTTCCGTAGTGACGGCTTGAAAGACGCTCAATTGAAAGAACGGCACACGGCATGGCGAATGTATTAACGAATCCTTGAAAATCCATAGACTTTCATTGTAAGGCAGGATTCTTAAATTCGCAAATTTAAATGAGATTCACAAAGAAGGGGAGAATCACCACCGTAAGGACACCGCAGACTGCAATGGAAAGGCCGCTCATGGCTCCCTGAATCTCGCCCATTTCCAAAGCTTTTGCCGTTCCCATGGCGTGCCCGCTCGTTCCACAGGCGACACCTTGAGCGACCGGCTCAGAAATCCTGAAAATCTTGCAGAAAATCGCGCCGAAAATATTTGCCATGTTGCCAGCAATGGTGATTAAGAGAATGGTGACTGACTCAATGCCGCCGTTCTGGTTTGAGAGGGCAATTCCGATGGGAGTGGTGATTGACTTAGGCAGGATAGAGACATATTCCTGATTGTTGATTTTGAAAAGATAGCAGCAGGCGAAAATGAAGAAAGCGTTTGCCAGAATTCCCGCAATGATTCCGAGGAGTATGGCGAGGGCATTTTCCTTGAGTTTGGAAAATTGCCGGTAAAGGGGAATCGCCAGGGCGACCGTGCATGGGGTCATAAGATAATAGATAAAATTTGCCCCTTTAAGGTATTTTTCGTAGGGGATTTTAAGCACGATGAGAATCGTAATGACAAAGGCGCAGGAAACCAAAAGTGGCGCGAGGAGGAAAAATTTAGTTTTTTTGTAAATGATAGTCGCAATCCAGTAGCAGACCAAAGAAACGCAAAGCCCGAAAGATACTGAATTAGAAAGAAAGTCAGTGATTTCTGTCATAAAGTGCCTTTTTGATTCGAATCACCAGTTGGGTTACATGACCGGCGGCAAAGAAGACGGCGATTGTACTTCCCACGCCGATAATCGTGAACTGGAGCCAGTGTACTTTGAGAATTGGCCAGGCGAGAATTAGCCCCACCGTTGAGGGAATGAACAAAAGTGGCATGATTCCCAAAAGACCGTCAGAAATTTCTTCCACGGCATCCAGGGGCATGATTTTTGTCTGCAAGGCCGTAAACATGAGCACAAGCCCGTAAATGCTGGCAGGAACTGGCAGCGGAATGAGACGATGCAAAATCTCACCGATAAAGCAAACGGTGACTAAAATGCAGAATTGCTTGATGAATTTCATTCTTTGCCCGTCCAGCAGTAGGTGCAGAGCTTGCAGTGGTCAAGGCCGGTGGAGTCCAGCATGTCGTCAAGGCGGTGGAAGCGGAGCGTGGTGAAGTGGAGCTGCTTTCGGATTTCTTCCTGCATTTTTGCGTATTCGGGAGTATCCGGGTCGCAGTATTTCTGCAAGGTTTCCATGCTCACATTTTCGCCCTCAAACTGTTTTACCACTCGGCGGGCAATTAAGTCCATCTCGCTTTTTGAGCGGGAGAAGTTCAGGTATTTACAGCCGAACATGATTGGCGGACAAGCCGGGCGAACATGAACTTCCTTCGCCCCGGACTGGTACAAAAAGTCAGTGGTTTCCCGCAGCTGGGTTCCCCGAACGATAGAGTCGTCAATCAAAAGAATGCTCTTGTCCTTAATCAGCTGCTGAACCGGGATAAGCTTCATGTGGGCGATTAAGTTTCGCTGCTCCTGATTCGTTGGCATGAAACTTCGTGGCCATGTGGGCGTGTATTTGATGAAGGGGCGGGTGAAAGGAATTCCCGCTTCGTTTGCATAACCTACCGCGTGGGCAGTGCCTGAGTCAGGAACACCAGCCGCACAGTCCGGGTGAATGTTGTCGTCTTTGTCACGCATTGCAAGGTATTTTCCGCAGTTGTAGCGCATTGCCTCAACATTTACGCCTTCGTAGCAGGCTGTGGGGTAGCCGTAGTAAATCCAGAGGAAGGTACAGATTTTCATTTCTTTTTGAGGCTTCTGCAAGACTTCGTAGCGGTCGGCCGTTACATAGACGATTTCTGCCGGCCCCAGCTCGTGCAAGTCCTGATATCCCAAATTGATGTAGGCAAAACTTTCAAATGAGAGACAGTGGGCAAGAATTGAGCCTTTCGCGTCTTTTTTGATGCCGATTTGAAGGGGGGTACGACCCATTTTGTCGCGGGCGCCGTAAATTCCTTCGGGTGTGGCTACCAGCATGGTGATTGAGCCTTGAATTTTTGACTGAACATACTGGATTCCTTCGAGAATTGACTTTTGCGTGTTGATCATGGCAAGAATCAATTCAGTCTGGTTTATTTCACCGCCACTCATTTCAAGGAAAGCGCCGCCGTTATCCATAAGCTCTTTTACAAGTTCGTCTTTGTTGGTGACGATTCCCACGGTGGTGACGGCAAAACGACCCAAGTGTGAGCGGGCAAGGAGGGGCTGGGGCTCGTAGTCGGAAATACAGCCGATTCCCACTTTTCCTTTCATTTCTTCGATGTCGCTTTCAAATTTTGTCCTGAAGGGAGAGTTCTGAATATTGTGAATCGCCCTCTGGAATCGCTCGTCCTGTCGCCAGACGGCAAGACCTCCGCGCCGGGTTCCCAAGTGAGAGTGGTAGTCCACGCCGAAAAACAAATCCAACGAACAATCGTCTTTTGAAACAACACCGAAAATGCCGCCCATTTTTTTGTACCCCTTTATTTATAAATTAGAAAGTATGTGTCATATAAAGACCTGTTGACCAGCAGTTTCGAGTTACATGGTCAAAGGCTTCCCGATTCTCAAAATCAAAGTATGCTGCGAATGAAGTCTGTTTTGTGTATTCGAAAGTGATTTCTGGTCTTACATTGAAAATGTGACCTCCGTTCCAGTCTTTTGTTGAATCGTAGTCATCCCAGCGTTTGTCTTTTGAACCCATTGCGAATGAGCCCCATACATTGAAGCCGATTTTGTCAGTGAATTCCATTGAGAGAGTACCGCCAGTGTACCATGCGAAGGTGTAATTTGAGTTCTCGAAGAGGTTCACGCCCAATTCAGGACGGATTCTGAGCTCAGTGTTTGGAATTGTGAATGAGATTGCAGCTCCAGTTCCGTAAGCCTGATCATCATCTTCTTTTGTGAAGAGTGAGTCAGCGGCGAAATAAAGGTCAAGGATGAAGAAATCCATGCCCAAGGTTGCGCCAGAATAGAAGTTTGAGCCGTCATCGAATGCGCCCTCGATTGCCGCAGCTATAGAAAGCCATTTTACCGGAGCGAATTGAGCGCCAAAGTTAGATACAGGGTCATCGGTGTTGAAGCCGTTTGGAATAGCCGCACCGAGTTCGAGAGTCATGTCGCCTTCTTTCTTGTAGCGCACGCCCACAGCCCTTTTTGCATATTTGTTTGCGTAAGGAACGAAACCGACGACATCAGCACTGCCTGGTCTGTCCACATGGAATAGGTAAGAACCGACTGTCTCGGAAGAAGTCTGAGCCCTTACGCCAGCCCGGTCGTCATAAGCAGTTGAGAAACCGCCCTGACGAACGTGTGCGTCAGGCTCCCAAAGCCAGCTTCCGTATCTTGGGGCGGGGCCAACCTGCCAGTTGAGCTTTGTTCCAACGCCAGCCTCAAACTCTTTTGTGAAATGATAAAGAACATTTACATAGTATGAGTCTTGAAGAGTGTTTGAGACATTGGCCTGATCAGAATAGTTCAGCCAGTCTGGATGGTCAGTAGCTGCTTTATCAGTGGCTGAAATTTTTGAATCAATCTTATTTTGTCCTGCCCAAGTACCGTTGTTCCAGTTACGGATTCCGTATTTGATTGAAAGAGGATTGAGGTTCGATGTGCCGAAAGTGAAATAATCTACATCGCCGTTGTTCTTGTAATTTGCGAGAAAACTCCAGTTGAGCATACCCTCTACAGTGAACTTGCCACGGTCAAAACGAGCCTGAAATGTATCTGTGAAGCCGTAAATCGTCGGGTCTCCGTCGATTGGTGAGCCGATTCCTGACCATGCAGTGTTTTTCATTTGTTCAGACTGCAAGACCTGCGCGCTTAGTCCTGTGACCATAAGAATTGAAGTTACGAAAACTAGAAATGCTTTTTTCATTTTAGAATCTCCTTTTCTAAAAAAGTCTAGTATATGTTATTGTTTGCAAAATATATCACATAAAACGATTTGAGTGAATCACTAAATTGTTTTAGAATAAGGTTATGGCACATAAAAAACAAAAATTCGACATCATTGATTACCTGAATTGGCGGGGCGATTTGACTTTTGATCATTCTCCTCTGAACGAAGTTGACGCCCTTATTTTCTGCCAGCTTTCCTATATGAATTTTACGAGTCTTGCGCCAGAAAGTTTGGATTCTTCTATTAAATTGTCTGAATTGGCAAAGATTTTTTTCGCCTCCAGTGATTTTGCTTCCCGCTCCGATTTGGGAATGTTGATTGACGAGCGCACAAATGAATTGCTTAAAAAGGCAGGGGAGTGCGAGCGATTTAAGAATGTGGAGGTCACCGGCTTTGTCTCAAAATACGATCAGGAAAAAGAAGAGCAGTTTTCTGCGGTCACTTTCCTGCTCAACGAAGGCGGACTTCTTGAAAGACAGCAAATTTTTGTCGCATTCCGGGGCACGGATGACACAATCGTCGGCTGGAAGGAAGATTTTAACCTCGCTTTTTTGGAAAAAGTCCCCGCTCAGGAAGATGCCCTTTCTTATCTTACCCGCACAGCTCTTTCTTTTAAAAAGGCAGAGCTTTTTGTGGGCGGGCACTCCAAGGGCGGAAACCTTGCGCTTTTTGCCGCCGCCCATCTGGACGAAAAATCTAAGAAAAATCTTTCTGTCGTCTACAATTTTGACGGGCCGGGCTTCTCTCAGGATAGTCTGGACAGCGACGCTTTTTTCTCAATCAAGGCAAAAGTCCGCTCTGTTTACCCCCAGTTCTCAATCGTGGGAATGCTCTTTCATCATTATGATTCCTACAAAATCGTGCAGAGTGACGAAAAACTGGTCATGCAGCACAATCCCTTTTCATGGTTTACCCTTGCGACAGAATTTAAATCAAAAGAAGACCTTGATTCCGGCAGCGAGATTTTCTTCAAGTCATTTAACAAGTGGTTCGAGCCGCTAAAGCCTGAGCAGAGGGAAGAATTCATCGAGACTCTTTTTGGCCTTTTGGAAACGACGAATGCTGTTACGAATTCGGATTTGAGCCGGGACGCGCTTAAAAACACCGGAAAAATCATCAAGGCCTTCGCTTCGCTTGATTCAGAAATCCGGGACAGCGCAATGCATTTGGCAGGAGAGTTCATAAAAACGATTGTGTCGGAATCCCTTGGCCGTGGGGAAGAATGATTGAATTCTCCCCTTGCTTTTGATATTATTGAGCATTATGAACGCGATTATTACTGTCGTTGGAAGCGACAAAGTTGGAATCATTGCGAGCGTCAGCGCGCTTCTCGCAAAGCATAAAATCAATATTGCTGATATCACTCAGACAATTCTCTCTGGTAACTTCGTCATGATGATGATGGTCTCTCTCGATGAGGCGGACATTTCCATTGACGGATTGCGCACCATTCTCACCGAAACAAGTGAAAAAATGGGCGTAGAAATCAATATCATGGCAGAGAAAGTTTTTTCTTCAATGAATCGAATATAAGAGGCTTAATAAATGGAAAACTCAAAAAGAACGGTCACTTGCGGCCAATTGCGCAAGGGCGATGTTGGTAAGAATGTTGTATTGAACGGATGGGTCTCTCGCTCACGGGATTTGGGCGGTCTTGTTTTTATCCAGTTGCGTGACCGCTACGGAATCACTCAGGTTATGGTGGGCGACGGGGCCAGCGAAGAAGTCAAAAAAATCGCCTCGTCTTTGAAAAGTGAATATTGTATCGCGGTGGCGGGAGTCGTTGCCGCACGAAGCGAAAAGGATGTGAATCCTGACATGGCGACCGGCGAAATCGAAGTCGAGGCAAAGGAAATCGAAATCTTCACCACGAGCCAGGAATTGCCTTTTTCAATCGAGGAAGTCCGCCAGAAGGACGGCACGGTGGTTCTTCCAAACGAAGATTTGCGCTTGAAGTACCGATATTTGGACTTGCGCCGGGAACCCATGCAGAAAAACATTATCCTGCGTTCACAGGTCACTTTTGCAACCCGCGAATATTTGACCGGCAAGGGCTTCTTGGAGATTGAAACTCCGACTTTCATCAAGTCAACTCCAGAGGGCGCGCGAGACTATCTCGTTCCCAGCCGTGTTCATCCTGGAAAATTCTATTCTTTGCCTCAGTCGCCACAGCTTTACAAGCAGCTTTTGATGGTCTCTGGCTTTGACAAATATTTCCAGATTGCCCGCTGCTACCGCGATGAGGATGCCCGTGGCGACCGACAGCCGGAATTCACCCAGATTGATATGGAGATGAGCTTCACCAACCGCGAGGAAGTCCTTGAGACCACCGAAGGACTCATGGGCTACATCTTCAAAAAGACCTTGAACTACGATTTGCCTGCAAAATTCGACCGAATCAGCTGGGACGACGCTTTTGATTTGTACGGAAGCGACAAGCCGGACTTGCGCTTTGATCTTAAAATGCAGGATGCTAGCTTCATGGCGGATTTGAGCGACTTCAACGCCTTCAAGGCTGGAGCCGCAAATGCTGACAAATCAATCGAGCGTCACAAGAGAAGCGGCCTTAAAGCCCTTGTCGTAAAGAATGTGGCCGACAAATACAGCCGCAAGATGATTGAGGCTCTTGAATCCGTGGCAAAAATCAACCACGCAAAGGGCTTGGCCTGGATGAAAGTTGACGCAGAGGGCAAATTCGAAGGCGGAATCTCAAAATTCTTCGCCGGAAAAGAGTCTGAAATCTGTGGCAAACTCGGTGCCGAAAAGAACGACCTTCTCCTTTTCGTAAGCGATGAGAAATGGCAGACAGCCTGCGTCGCTTTGGGAGCAGTGCGAAAGCAGCTGGGCAAGGATTTGAATCTCTACGACCCGAAAGATGAATTCCACTTCGCATGGATTATTGACTTCCCTTATTTCGCATGGAACGAGGACGAAAACAAATGGGAGACTGAGCACCACATGTTCACTCTTCCTCAGAAAAAATACTGGGATACGCTGGAGAGCGACCCCGGAGCCGTAAAAGGCGACCTCTACGACCTGGTTTTGAACGGCTACGAGCTGGCTTCTGGCTCTATGCGTATCAATGACCCGGCCTTGCAGCAGCGAATCTTCAAAATCGTCGGATACTCAGAAGAGCGCGCCCAGAAAGCATTCGGCTTCCTTGTTCAGGCATTCAAGTTCGGTGCACCACCACACGGCGGAATCGCACCAGGACTTGACCGCCTCGTAATGCTCATGCGCCATGAAGAGTCAATCCACGAAGTAATAGCCTTCCCGAAAAACAATTTGGCAGCTAGCCCGATGGACGAGTGCCCAAGTTTCGTTGACCAGCAGCAGTTGGATGACTTGCACTTGAAGTGTACTGAAGTAGAGAAAGATTAAGTCTGGTAGATGTAAGGCGGTACGCTTTAGCAGGCCGCCTGCAAACGGCTGAGTCAAGGCTTTAAGCGAAGCGTGCCTTGACCAGACGTACGAGCAGCAGCTTAAAGATTTGCACATCGTTTGTACTGAAATCGAAAAGGAATAAAAAACTACTTTGCTAATTTATCAAATCCTGCTAAAAGCTCTTGTGCAACCTGCAGGATTTTTTTTGCGCTTCCGGCTCTCTCGCCCTCAATATTGAGAGGAAGCACCGGGTCGTGCAGAGATTTTCGCAATAAGAGCCAGCCTTTTTTCTCGCTGTCGTCAAAAGAAATTCTTACACCTTCGTAAGACTTCGACATGACAAGCCCGGCCTTTTCTGCCCTTGCCTTGAATTCGGCAAGAACTTTGTCGCCGTAAGAGGCAAAATCTTCTGCGGTGATTTTGTAGCGGACTTCTTCGGCTTCAAGTAGCGGCTCCAGCTTTTCGATAAGGCTTGAGAGCGTCTTTCCCTGAGCGCGTGTCTTTGCCAGTGCGATGATGATTTTGACCGCGAGGTAGGCTCCGTCGTCAAGGTAGTAATTTTCTTTGAGGGCGCCGTGACCGCTGGTTTCCATAGCCAGCGGCGAAACGATTCCTTCCGAATTGAGCCGCTTGCACTCGTTGATGACATTTTTATAGCCCCGCTTGAAGCAGTGGTGCTTGAGCCCCAAATCTTTTTCAAGGAAGCGGGTCAGCCTGTCCGAGGTGACGGAGTCCGTTATAATAGTAGAATTCGGGTAATCGGGAGCGAGAATTGCCGCCACCAGCGCGATGATTGCGTCCCGGTTCACTTCGCTTCCGTCTGGAAGCACGGCTGACATCCGGTCAACATCAGTATCGAAAATCAAGCCCAAATCAGCCTTGTTTTTGAGGACGGCACTTTGGATTGACTCCATTGCCTCATTGTTTTCGGGATTGGGAATGTGATTGGGAAAAGTTCCGTCCGGCTCCAGAAACTGGCTCCCGGTCGTGTCGGCTCCCAGCGGTTCGAGAATCTTTGAGACGAAAAATCCGCCGGCTCCGTTCCCTGCGTCCACTAAGATTTTCAGGCCAGAAAGAGGCTTTTCTTTTTTACCGTCATTTTCCTGCTGGCTGATGGAATCAAATTCTTTTTTAATCTTATTTGAAAGAAATCCAGCGTAGAGGGAAATTAAATCAAATCGTTCTTCGTTTGTCGGCTGAGATTTTTCTTTAAAATTACAGCTATTTTCGAGAATATTCCTTATATCCTCGTGCTCAAGTCCTCCATTCTTGTCAAAGAATTTCAGTCCGTTGCGGTTGAAGGGGAGGTGGCTGGCCGTAATCATAATTGAGCCGTCAAAATTCGTTTCCTCAAAGACTATGCTCATGAACATGGCAGGAGTCGTAGACAAGCCGCAGTCGATGACATGCACTCCGCAGTATGAAAGCCCCGCCGCAGAGGCATAAGCAAGATTTTCTCCGGTAATGCGGGAATCCCGCCCGATGCCGATTCTAAGGGCAGAAATATCTTTGCCTGTCTTTTTTGAAAGCCAAAGGGCGAAACTTTGGGCGATTTTGTTTACGGCTTCGGAAGTAAGGTTTACATGCTCGCCGTCAATGCCTTCTATCGCAATTCCACGGATGTCGCTTCCGTTCTGGAGCTTGAGAAAATCTTTTGAGTCCATACAGCACTTCTCTTTTAAATCTTATTTTTCGTTTTCACGGAGTTTACCCAGACTTCCGCCCGGATGCCATTTGACATACTGTTTGGGGTCAAGGTCATAATCCATCTGAAGGTAGAGGCTCAGAATCTGAAGAATGAAAGTCTCCGCGATGATTGACTTTCTTCTCTCCTTTTTCGTTGCAGGAAAGAAGAAGACCCATTGAAAGAAGCGCGCACAATGACGCAGCAAGAATTTTTTTCATAATTAGCCTCCTCTGTTTATGAAAAAAAATATATAAAAGCCTCTCCTGTTGAAGCCTTTCCACCTTTTTACGGCTAAAGCCGTGACTGTATCTCAAAAGCCGCAGTCATTATTTTTTGACTGAAACTCTCGATTTTTTCTTCTGTGACGATGCTGGTAGGACCTGATGCGCTGATTGCCCCAATTAGGGAGCCGTTTCTGTCAGTTACGGGAACTCCCACACAGCGAACGCCGATTTCATGCTCGATGTTGTCAATGGCATATCCCCGTTCTTTTGATTGTTTAATGTCAGCGAGGATATCCTCTGTTTCGACTAGCGTATTTTCCGTGTATTTGATTTTTTCACCTGAGATGAGGTGCATTATTTCGTTTTCTTCCATTGATATGAGCAAAGCTTTGCCTAGTGAAGTGCAGTAATAGGGGGCCGTTTCCCCAAGAATTGAGCGGTATGGAATGTTTTTCCCGTAACTCTTTGGATATGCCGAAAAGAGATATAGAACTTTGTCTCCGTGAGGAATTCCAAAATAGACGATTGCATTTAAGTCGCTTGCCAAATCTTTTATGACCGGCACGATGAGGTTTGTGTAGGGGTAGCTGGACATGACCGTGTAGGAGAATTGCACCATCTTGAAGTCGAGGCTGTATTTTTCAGAGGTCTTATTTTTTTTGACATAGCCACATTCTTCAAGGGTGGCGAGAATATTGTAGACATTGCTTTTGTTGAGATCGAGAAGACGGGCTATTTCCGAAACGCCAAGCTCCCTTGCTTTTGGCGTGAAACATTCGAGAACTTTAAGGGCTTTATGTAATGATTTGACTTTGCCTTCCGCTTCCATAAAACTTCCTATAACTTGATTTTCATGCAGATTTTTCGGACTTTTGCCTTTTTGCCTTCGCTTGCCTTGAGACAGGGCATGTGGGCATCTTCCGGAAAGAGAATGCAGGCAATTTTGCCGCCGATTGTTACCGTTTCTTTTGCCTTTCCTGAGAGTTTGTGAAAGTCAGACTCTGGATTGTAAGGCTCAAGCTCAGAAAGAGAGGCCGTGTCTGCCCAACCAATATTCTCGCTCCCCTCTATTAGGAATTGAATGTCAATGTAGGAGCGATGAGCCTCAAAAAAACTCTCCGCTATAGATTTTGTTTCATATTCTTGAACATTTACGAATAAATCCGAGCCTTGAATTTCATGTTTTCCCAGAGAAAGAGAAATAAGATTCGTGTTTTGAATCCAGTCGAAAGCTTTTTTAAAAAGCGGGTTTAGAGAATCGTAGCGATGAAGATTTTTGAAATCTGAAACGACCATTTTGACATCCTTGTTTTACAAAACGATGTTCTGAAATAGAGAACGCTGTTTTGTAATTCTAGAATATCATGAATTTTGATATTGTCAAGAAAAATGTCGGAAAATGAGAAAAATCTTGTAAATTAGAACAAAAACGATGTAGAATAATATTGATTATTGAAAATTCTGATATGGGGCATGGGGATAAAATTGCTATTGTTGACGCAAATTTTCCGGCAAATACTAACGGAAAGCGAGTCCTTCAATTTCCTGGCATAAGGGCTGATGATTTACTCAAGGCGATTCTGCCGCTCTTTCCCCTTGACCATGTTCCTGAATATGCGGCTCGTCTCATGGATATGGATCCGAAGGATAAGGCAGCAGGGATGAGAGAGCCGGAATTGATATTATTCTCGCAAAGGGGGTTGTAAAATAAGTTTTTTCTTGGAATCTGCCTGTAGTCTTGTAATTTGAATTGTAAAAATGTAATATTGAAATAGAATGAAAATAGACTTGAAGTCTTTTGCCCCCTTGCTGCTTTTGCTTCTGCTTTTTTCTTTTTCTTCTTGCAGTAAGGCTGACCCGCGTTTTGAGCAGGCATTAGGTACAATCTGCTATGTCGATTTGTACAATCAGGGCACAGAAGCCATTTATGATGAAATTTTTGCTCGTATCGATCAGTTGAATACTGAATTCAGCCTCAATAAAGCAGAGTCTGATTTATTTAATATTAATCATTTTGCCTCTCACGAAAAGGTGTTTGTCGGGAATGATGTGTTTAAGGTTCTTGAAACAGCGCAAAAAATCGCAGCACTTACGGACGGTGCTTTTGATGTTTCGATAGAGCCTTTGGTATCCCTTTGGCATGTAAATTCACCATCCCCACATGTTGCTTCTCAATCAGAAATCGATGACTTGTTGCCCCTTGTGGATTATAAAAATATTGAACTTAATCCTGAGGAAAAATCAGTTCGGCTCTTAAAGCCTGGAATGCAGCTTGATTTTGGCGGAATAGCAAAAGGCTATGTGGCTGATGAAGTTGCAAAAATCTGTAAAAAGCATAAAATCCGCAGAGCTGTCATAGATTTAGGCGGCAATGTCTATGTATATGGAAAAAAAGCAAAAAATGCCCTGTGGAATGTCGGCGTAAAAAATCCAGAATTTCCAGATGTTTCCGCGCCTTTGCTGAAAATTTCCATTCCGCAAATGGCTGTCGTGACTAGCGGAATGTACGAGCGCTTTTTTGAAGAAGGCGAAAAACGCTATCATCATATTCTTTCCCCCAAAGATGGTTATCCAATCGAAAATGAATTGGCTTCTGTTACAGTCATTTCCGAGAATTCCATGCTTGCCGATGCTCTTACGACGGCTTTCTTTGTTCTTGGAAAACAGGCTTCCCTTGCCCTTATGCCTCGTATTGAGCAGAATTTCCGTGAAGATTTTTATGTTATCTTTATTGAAAAGAACCGAACGGTTTCATTTTCGCCAAATTTTCCTTTTGAATACAAAATTCTGTACGAAAATTGGTCATCTCTCTAAAAAATCAAATTTCCATTTTTCACTGAAAAAAATATAACTTTTTTTTCCAAAAAAAATATGAAAACTCCAGCTTTTGTGTTATACTGAATTTAGCGCGTGGTTTAAATGAGTTACGGTTTGGAAAATTTGGAAACAAGGCAACTCGAAGGCCTTGTTACGATACTCAATCAATGTACGGATTCCTTTCTCTTTGTGTTCGATTTGTCAAAAGACACTTACTTTATATCTTCGTATGCCCGCAATATTTTTAATTTCCCAGAAGAAAAAATAGAAAACGCCACGCAGGAAATCATGAAGATTGTCTACTCCGAGGATCAGCCTTCTTTGCGCGCTGACCTTGATTTGCTTAAAACTGGTAAAAAAACTGAGCACAATCTTGATTACCGTTGGGTTAACAAAAACGGAAAGCCGGTTTGGATTCGTTGCCGTGGGCGTCTTCTTCCCAATGATAATGACGAAAGCCGCATTTTGGTCGGGGAAGTCTCAATCGTCACCGATGAAGATAAGACCGACTTGCTTACTGGGCTTGCCACAGAGTCCCAGCTTCGTATTGACTTCGGCTCTGTATGGACAAAAAAGCAAAATGTTTCAGGATTTTTGCTTAAAATTGATATCGACAATCTTGGCGCAATCAATGAGCAGTATGGTGTTATGACAGGTGATGTCATCGTCTCGAAAGTCGGTGATTGTTGCCGAAAAGTCTGCTCTGGAACAGCAAAAGCCTATAAACTGTCAAGCGATGAATTTGTCTGTATGAACCTTACAGGAAAGTCTGCGCTTGTTGCTCAAAAAATGTATGAGAACTTGCGCCGCGAAATTTCAGAAGCCGAACATGGATTAGGTTACGACATCATCTTCACTGTCTCTGGCGGAATGGTTGCTTTTATGAATGATGCTTCTCAGCTTGATGGCTTATTTCGAAAAGTCAATTATTCAATAAACACGGCAAAACGAAACGGACGCAATAATCTAGTTACATTCAATGCGGTTGATTATACACAGCATCTAAAAACCCTTGATTTTCAGGAAAAAATCCGAGATTCAATCCGAAATGATTTTTCTGGATTCGAATTGTATTACCAGCCTGTCGTCGATGCAAAAAATCTTTACCTTGATGTTGATAAAACTGTCCTCAATGTCATCGGTTGCGAAGCCCTCATCCGCTGGACTTGTCCTGGTTACGGTATCCTTACGCCTGATGAATTCATCCCTATTTTGGAACGAACTGGCATGATTGTTTCGGTCGGCCGATGGATTTTGCGTACGGCTTTTATGCAATGCGCTGAATGGAACCGTCTGCAAAAAGATTTTCGGGTGAGCGTAAACCTCTCCTTCATTCAAGTCAAAAAGAGTGATATTTTGCGGGATGTTGAGACGGCTCTGCTTATTTCCGAGGTCAACCCCAAGAATGTCACGCTTGAACTCACCGAGAGTGGATATATAGACAATGGCGATGAATTGCAGGCGCTTACAGAGGCTTTCTCAAAACTTGGAGTAAATGTTGACATCGATGATTTTGGTACAGGCTATTCAAATCTTCGTTACTTGCAATATCTCAAGGCAAACACTCTAAAGCTCGACTACACATTCGTTCAAAAAGCGACTGCTGGCAATGAAGGCGACCGCAAGATTATCAAGCATATTACTCAAATGGCTCACGAACTTGGAATGCTAGTCTGCATGGAAGGAATTGAAGAAAAGAGCGATATCGAGAAGCTTATTGAGTATGGACCAGATAAATTCCAGGGCTTCTATTTCGGTCGCCCATGCAACAATATAGATTTCCGTGAGCACCATTTGCGCCTTGATGTAAACAAAGATGTTTACAAAAAGACGAAATAATCTTAAATATAGTGCTTCAAATCCACCTTATCAAATGATTTTGTTTTAACTGCTACGATGTAGCTTCCTGTTATAGCAGAAAGGGCATCGAATGCCCCTGCAAAACTGCAAAGAATCGGCATCATAGGGCGCAAAAGCAGGTATCCAGCTTCAAATCCGCGGCCATACATTGCGCATATAACAGTGAGTGCGACAAATGTGCCTCCTTGCGGGAATGAACCGAGAGCGAATGAAGTGACGAGCGCCACTCCAAAAATCCATGACACATCAAAAAATGTGAATCCAAGTGGCGTATAAGAGCGGAAAATCGTTACGAAACAAATTGTAGAGACAAGAGCCGTGCCTCCCCTTGCAAAAATCGAAAAGAGGGGGAGAGAGAAATTGTTTGTCTCATCGTGGATACCGAGGCTTTCTTTTGTGTGACGGCTTGCCGTGAGTAAGGTTAGATTTGAGTCGCCGGAGAAAAATCCTGTTATTATAGGACAAATGCTGGCGTAGAGAATATGGTAGGGGTGTAAGTCCTTACAAAGAAAACGCAAAATAATTGGATAGATTACTCCCGCGACAATTATAAAATCCGCAAGGAGCATTACGAAAATCGGAACAAAGGTAGTGACTGAGAAAATGGAGCGAGCCTGAAGCATCCAATAACAAGAAATGGCAATCATTCCAACGGAAAGCCATTCAACGAAAAATGCCGACATGGTTTGGCATACTTTCATCGCAGACTCAAACAAACTCAAGACGGGTTTTGAGTCGTTGATATCAGACGCACATGCACCTCCTGCGAAGGCTGCGATTACAAATACAGGAAGCAGAAAAAGCCCGTTCTTGAGTGCGTCAAAACCAGAGTAGGGGAAAGTGCTGAAAATCATCTCTTTGATGTTAATTGTCGGGTCTTCGGAAATCTTTTCGCCTGTGATTGGAATTCGAGGCAAAGAAACGATAAGAATCGTAATCAGACCGAGTAGAAGCAAAATAAGGGTTGACCCGATGATTGTGCTGGCTGTCCACAGGCTTGTCTTCATAATGCGCTTTTTGTTGCGCAAATTGTACATGGACATTGCCGTTCCGAAGAAAATGAGCGGAATGAGCGAATATCGACCAAAACGAACGGCAAATTCCGAAATGCTTGACACTGCGGATTCTACCTGCGGAATGTTAAGCGGAAGAATAAAAGCTGCAATAATACCGAGCAGCGTTCCAATTATGTATTTAATCCAAACTTTCATGAAGTCATTATAACAAATTGCAAGAGAATCTACCACCTGTTAAAAAAATATGCTATAATTGTCCGCTATGGGAAAGATGATTTTATTTGCCGGTAAGGAACTTCCTGCCGGAAACGATATTGCGTCGGGAGCTTCTTTTCAGGGGCGTAAAGTAATTGCGACGAGTTCTGTGCTTGCCGATGGTGAAGAACATGCTAATACAAGTGGTGTGATTGCAGTTTCGTGGAACAGAGGTTCAGCTCTTTCTTGTCGCTCTCTTGCCCTCAAATGTGAAAATGAAGGCGGTCTTGACGAAGCTGTTCTCATTTTCGATGAGTTTTATTTTGCGACAAAGTACCGGGATTCAAATATCAATGCGCAAATTATCGAAGAGCTAATTGCAAGCTATCAGTATCTTGCTCAGGAATTGGTCTCTCGTTTTGCCCGATTTCCTGAAAAAGTTGGAAAAATCGCTTTCATTCACAAATCCAATTATGGTCTCGCTGACGGAATTAATTCTTCTTCTCTTAGGTCTTCTGGAGTGGAGCTTTCAAATCCGATTGTTGCTTCTGCAAGCGGAGCATTCAAGGCTTTCGCTGAGAATATGGCCGCTGAACTGGCAGAGGGAAATTCCGTCATTCCGATTCTAGTCTCTTGCGAGCCGAACAACGACCTTTCAAAGAGAGACTCTTCTCTTTCTGTCTGGCTTTGCGAATATATGGACGCAATCGACAATCTCAAAAAGCCCCTTTCTCCAAAACAGAAAGTCGCCTGGGTCAAGGCCGGGGCAAAAAGTCCGTCAGGTTTGGGAATTCTGGGATTTTAAATGGACTATTCAAATCCTTTAATCGTACAGAGTGACAGAACCCTTCTCCTTGATGTGCATGCGAGTCGCGCCGAAGATTGCCGGAACGCGCTGATTCCTTTTGCCGAGCTTGAGCGTTCGCCCGAACATTTGCATACTTACAGGCTTACGCCCCTTTCCTTGTGGAATGCTAATGCGGCGGGTTTTTCTCCAGAAGACGCGGTGAATGTCCTCCACGAATTTGCTCGCTACGATGTTCCCCAGGCCGTCGAGATGTGGATTCGGGAGACCGCCGGCCGTTTCGGAAAATTGCGCCTGGTGCCGGCTCCATGGATAGAAGTTGAAAAACAGAAAATCGAATATCTTTATCTCGTAACGGAAAGCATTCCTGTTTTTAAGGAAATTGCGGCCAGCGCGGTGGGGCGGAAGTATCTTACCCTTGCCGAATACGAGCAGCCTCAGGACGAGCTGATGAAGCAGACTGTGGTGAGCGAAGAAGAAAAATCCCACTGTTTCCGCCTTGCCCTCACTGACCGGGGAACGATTAAGCAGGAACTTTTGCGCATGGGCTGGCCTGTTAAGGACGATGTTCCCCTCATTGACGGTGAGCCTCTGGAAATCAATCTCCGGGAGACCACTCTTTCGGGTAAGCCCTTTCTTTTGCGCCAGTACCAGAAAGAAGCCGCTTCTGCCATCGTGGGCAACAAAGGCCCCGGAACAGGCTTCGGCACCATTGTTCTTCCTTGTGGTGCGGGTAAAACAATCGTGGGCATGACGGTCATGGATCTTCTCAAAACCAGCACTTTAATCGTCACCACGAACATTTCCGCCGTCCACCAGTGGATTGAAGAGCTCAAAGACAAAACCAATCTGACTGACGAGGACATAGCCGAGTACACTGGCGAAAACAAGACAATCAAGCCCGTTACCGTGGCCACTTATCAGATTCTCACATGGCGGCCCGAAAAGGACGGTCCTTATCCTCATTTTTCTTTGTTCCGAAAGCGAAATTGGGGCCTTATCATTTACGATGAGGTTCACACCCTGCCGGCTCCTGTTTTCCGTGTCGCCGCAGAGATTCAGGCAGTGCGCCGGGTCGGTCTTACGGCAACCCTTGTCCGCGAGGACGGCTGCGAGGGCAATGTTTTCTCTCTTGTAGGCCCAAAGCGATACGATGTTCCCTGGAAGGACTTGGAGACCAGCGGTTTTATCGCTACGGCAGAATGTATTGAAGTGAGAATTGATCTGGGCGAAGAAAAAGAAATTGAATACGCCGTGGCAGATTTGCGCAAAAAGCACAGAATCGCCAGCGAAAATCCCAAAAAGCCCGAATTTGTCAAAATGCTGGTGGAAAAATCCCCTCAGGACAAGATTCTTGTCATCGGTCAGTATTTGAGCCAGCTGGACGAACTTTCAAAAATGCTTTCTTGCCCGATTATCACTGGGAAAACTCCAAACGATGAGAGGGATAAAATCTACGCTGATTTTAGAAGTGGCAAAATCCGTGTCCTCGTTGTAAGTAAAGTTGCCAACTTTGCGATTGATTTACCTGATGCCAGCATGGCAATTCAGGTGAGCGGAACATTCGGCAGCCGTCAGGAAGAGGCCCAGCGATTGGGGCGAATCTTGCGTCCGAAAGAACGAAAATCCCGCTTCTTCACACTGATTACACGAAACACCGTAGAAGAAGAATTTGGTTCCAACCGTCAGAAATTTCTGGCGGAGCAGGGCTACCAGTACCGGCTCCTGCGCTGCAAGGACGCGGCGGACTTGGGCGAATATTTGGATGGCGAGCAGGTTTGTTTAAAATAAGGAGTGAATTATGACATTAGATCCCAAAGTACAGAGAATCATCGACTGGCGGGAGAGCATAGCCGTCCTGCCTGATAATCATTTTTTCGAGATTATCCGCATGTATTTGGGTGAAATCAAGACTCCTTTCAACAAGCAGAAACTCATCGAGGAGCTGGGGGCTTTTATCCGCAAGGAAGAAAGCCGAAAAACGCTGGTTTCCTTGCTCAGCGAGACCGATTTGCGCATTATTTCGGCGGTCAAGTACATTTCCCGCGCTACTCTTGAAAAACTCTTTTCTTTTTTTGCAGGTTCCTTTTCTTACGCCGAATTGTATGAGCGTATTCTGAATCTTGAGGAACGCCTTATTCTTTATCGAAAGACTGATAAAAACACGGACAAAACAATTATTCTTCTTAATCCTCATCTTGAAGACGATCTTGAGCCTTACACGAAGCAGACCGTTCTTCTTGAAAATCCTGATTATGCAGAGCTTTCTTATGAAACTCCTTCCAAGCTCAGTCCGGAGCTGATTGCAGCCTTTATTTCTTTCATCAACAAAAATCAAGATTTGTGCAAGGCTGACGGTACATTTAAAAAGCGAACCCAGGCTGAAATCGAACGACTTTTTCCTTCCAAGACGGAGCTTCTTTTTAATCTTACCAAGGCTTTTATCAATTTGTCTCTGCTTAGGGAAATTCCTGACGGTTACGAAATCGACAAAACTAAATTGCTGGCTTTTGCCCGGCTGGATCCTCGCTTGCAGTACGCATATTTGTGCGTTGCCAGTCAGGGGCGCTTTTCTCGTAACGGATTGATTCGGCAGGCAAAATTGCTGCTTGATGTTGCGACTTCAATTCCTCACGGAGGCTTTTCACGAAGTATAATTTTAAGACTTGCGCATATCATTTCTGAAGATCAGAGTGATGCGGCGGGGCTTTCGTCTTTTGGCTCGACTTCCCGTTTTAATTCAATCCTGAACCGGGCGAAAAACATTGACTCGGCAATCGTCGAGCATGAGGGGGATTTGTCTTCCGTTTTGGACAGGCTGATTGATTGCGCTTCACTTTTCGGGATTCTTTCAAAAAAAGGAGTCGATGTAAAAGGCGAGGAGATTTTTGTTTCCGGTGCGATTTTTGACGAGAACGAAAAATTTGAAGACAGACCAAAATGCCTGAGTGTTGACGCGGGATTTACCGTAACCATTTTGCCTGGCCTTTCCCTGGAAAATCTTATTCCCCTCATGGATTTCATGGAATTGCGCCAGTTCGACACGGCGGCGGTTTTTGAAATCAACCGAAAGTCTGTAATGCGGGGCTTTGATGCAGGTTTAAGCGAGAACAGAATTTTCTCCCTTCTCAAAAAATACAGTCCTTATGAAATTCCCCAGAACCTTGAAATTTCTGTGGATGACTGGAGCCGCTCATATTCATCTGCCACGATTTACAAGGGCTATGTCCTTCAGGTCAGTGCAGAAAATGCGGCCATGACAGAAAACAATCCCGCAATTTCTCCCTTTATCGCACAAAAATTGGGCGCGGGAATTTACCTGCTTTCGGTTGAAAGCGACGAACAGGCGGCGAATATTATCGCACGGAGCGGACTGGATTTCATCGGAAAAATCAAAACTCCCGAAAAGAATTATGAAAGCGTGGGCTTCCCGGAATTTGAAGTTCCGCAAAAAACAGATCGCTATGACTCGGATGAAGAGGCCAAGCCTACATCAGACAAAGAGAGAGCTGCCCATTTTGAGGCCATGCGTGCCTGCCTTGAAAGCATGAACATTCCCCCCGAAAAAAAAGAAGGTCTTGAGGAGCGAATTCAGCATAAAATCATCCTTTCTCCAGTGCAACTTCGCGCCGATAGCGTAAAGTATGAGCGGTTTGAGGCCGGTGGCATGGATTTTTCGGGAAAAGTCCACATCATTGAGGATTCAATCGCAAATAACTGTATGGTGGAGCTTCAGTTCGGGGAGCGCATAATCGTAGGCGTGCCGATTTCTCTTTCAAAAGAGGGGAGCGACGCCACTGTTCTCATGCGGGTAAACCCTGAGCGGGTGGATGAAGAGTCTCTTGTTAAGGAATTTGCCGTAGGTCAGGCGAAATTCGTCAAGCGGATTCGGGGAAGCGTGCTGAGGTAATGGGCACTGCTGAAGTCATGATGCGTAATGCAAAATGATGAATGTGATTCACACTTCCTCACTTTCTACGCCTCGTTTATAGGCGCGTGCGATTTCCAAGAATGCGGTGAGTTGTGCGGGCGAGAGTGCGTTCAGAATCGTGTTGATTTCTTTTTTCTGCCATTCGGATTTTGTGTTCGTTTTTGAGACGGGCACATTCTTATCAGTCCCAAGCACAAGGTATTCCACCGTTGTGTTGAGCACCTGCGCCATTTTTACCGCCACATCCGCCGCAGGAATTGAGCCACGGTAGAGGTACATGCCGAGTGTTCCGATATTGATTCCAACTTTTTGCGCGAATTCCTTATTTGAAAGCCCTTGATAATTCAATTCTTCTGTAAGTCGCTCTTTAAACGATTTTTCTACATCAGACATGGAAAAAATCTAACATGATTATGGTTTTACAATTTGACAGGTGATGTAATTGATATTAAAATAAGATGTAATTACATAATATAAAATTGTGTAATTGAAATACATTTTCCCATTCGAGGGTAAACAAGGAGATTCTTTATGAAACTTTTTTCACACAAAATGTTCGGTTTTGCTTTACTGTTGTCTTTGCTCGCTTTTATCAGTTGTCAGACAGAAATGGAACTTACAGAAAGTATTGATTCATACCAATTTGAGGAAAGTTATAAAACGCCAAATATGGAATTCATCGGATTCAAGGCGGGCGACGCACAGTGGGGTAATTCTTCGCGCACGGATTGGGGGCAGATAAAAAACACGCAGTCGATTCGGTCTGTTGGTTCTGCCCTGCAGTTTGGCGGAATCGCGGTTGACGAAAGCAGTTCTTATTTCGGCGTCTATAGTTTTCAGGAAATCAAAGAATACAAGAACAAAAAACGATACATCACTTTTATTGAAATTCCTGACTTTGATTTGACCTACACGACAAATGAGATGGACGGTGCGAGAATCGCGGGAATTGTTTTTTGTAGTACGGGAGTCGGTCTTCCAATCGGACTTTTGCTTATTGCCCATCCGTATAAAACAACAATGTATATGAAGACAAATGCAAACATCTATGTGTATGACGCGCAAATCAAGGAAATCATCTACAAAAAGAATGTTTCCTCAACTGCCGAAAAAGAATTTAAAGGTATTTGGTACCGTTCGTCAGAAATCGGAAAACAGAAGATTTATGATTACTTCGCAAGTATCATGGCGAACGAGTTGCTGAAAGAATATGACAATGTGAAGAAAAGCCCGCAGTTTAAAGATACTTTATACTAATGAATCGGCATTTTATTTTCCCGCTACTTGCGCTCGTAATTTCACCGTGAACGGAATCGCGAGCGTGGTGGCTGGACTGTCTACACATTCTGCAAAAGATGCGGGATAAGTGAATTGTCGAGCACTTCAAACGCAAAGCATTTCTTTCCCAAGTCTTTGAGCGACGCGCCGATGTGGTAGAGCGTTTTTTGGTCGATAATCAGGAATCGGTCGTGCATTTTCGCCGTGTGATTTACGGTCAGGCTCGGATATTGCGCGTTGAATTTCTGAATGTCCTGTGCGGTCAGAGGCGTTTTCGGGGCGGTAAAAATAGTGACGGTCACATTTGCTTGCTTTTTCGCGAGCCGCTCCAAAACGCTTAAATCGACATAGTTATCCACCAAAATGATTTCTTTCTGTGCCTGCGCGATAAAAGATTCAAATTTCGCGTAGGCATCGAAAATCTGCCCTTGAAAAAAAATGCCCTGCGTGTCGTTTACATGGTACTTGTCAAGGAGCGTGAAGATTTCCGAGACTTTTTTGTCGGTTTCTTTTTGATGAATGTCTGATTCGAGCAGATGCTTTTTTATCCCGTCGATTTCCACGAAGAGATTTGCGTTGTTTTGAAGAAAATGCTTCATTTCCTTGAACATTCTGATGAGCATTTTGCTTTGCGTGACGGCAAGTTCGCCTTTCAGCACGGTCATGAGCATGTAAATTCCCTGCTCAGTGAATGCGTACGGAAGAACTCTGCTCATTTTACTATAATTTGCGGTCAAAAAATTTGACCGCAAATTATCCGTTTCTGCTTCTGTCAACTGAAAGCGAAAATCTTCATCAAAGCGGTCGATGTTGTTTTTCACCTGTTGATTAAAGGCTTTCGTTGTGTATCCGTAAATTTCAGCAAGCTCAAAGTCAAGCATGACTTGCAGACCTCGGATTGTGTAGATTTTGTCTTTTAGCTTTTCTGTGTCGTATAAAGAAATTTCCGTGTTCATTCTTCCCCCACAATCTCTAGAATTTCCGCGCCAAATTTCTCCACTTTCTTTTCGCCGAGTCCGTGAACATCGAAAAGAGCGGTTTCAGTCCGAGGCTTTTTTGCCGCGATGTCGTTCAAGGTTTTGTCGCCGAAAATCACATAAGGCGGCACATTCATTTCTTCGGCTTTTCGCTTGCGCCATTTTTTGAGTTCGGCTTGAATTCGCTTTGCTTCGTCATCGTCACCAAAGTCAACTTCCTTTTTATGAAGAACGAAACCTGTTTTTTGAGATTCTGAAATAAATTCAGAATGACGAGCGGCTTGCGACCACGCTGGTTTTTTCTTTTCGGGCTTGGGGAACATCATTCCGCCCGCGCTTCCCACGCTCGCGCGATATTTCGGGGAAAATGTTCCTTCTGCTTGCAAATCGCTTGAAGCCGCCGCTCCGCTCGCATTTTTCGGCAAATTGAACGGCAGCATGATTTTGTCGCGGTTTTTTAGAGCGGCAAGTCCGTCATTCGTGAGCATGAGAATGTTGTAGTCGCCGTACTTTGTCACGAAATTCTTTTCGATTAAAAGATTCGCAAGTTCATGCCATTGATTTTTGTCGAGTTCGCGCCCGATTCCCCAAGTCGAGACCATATTGTGCCCGTTTTCGAGGATTCGCTTGTTCCGTGAGCCGAGCAAAACATCAATCACATACGCCGCACCGAATCTGCTCCCCGTGCGAATAATGCAACTCATGAATTTCTGGCACGGAATCGTCATGTCAATTTCGGGCATCGGTCCCATGTCGCACAAATCACAGCACCGCTCATTTTTGCCCTCATAATTCTCGCCGAAATACGAAAGAAGAAGTTTCCGCCTGCATGTGCGCCCGGTGGCGTAAGAAATCATTCCCTGTAAGAGCCTTTCGCACCGCTCCTTGTCCGCCGCCTCCGAAAAAAGATAGCGGATTTTGTGAATGTCCCCCGCCGAGTAGAGAAGAAGGGCTTCGCTTTCTAAGCCGTCCCGCCCGGCTCGTCCGATTTCCTGATAATATTGCTCCAGAGATTTCGGCATGTCGTAGTGGATTACAAATCGCACATTGGGCTTATCGATTCCCATTCCAAAAGCCAGAGTCGCCACCATAATCTGCACCTGGTCGCGGATAAATTTTGTCTGATGGTCGGCTCTCACCTCGTCCCTAAGCCCCGCGTGATAATTCAGCACGGAATAGCCCAGTTTGTCCAGCTTTTCGGTCAGCTCGTCCACCTGCCTTTTTGAAAAGCAATAGATGATGCCGCTTTCATCCCGGTGACGGCGAATGCATTCAACAACCTGATCCAGTGCATTTCGGTTTTTCTGCCTTACATCGAGGAAAATGTTGGGTCTGTCAAAACTTGAAACCAAAACCGCGGGATTTTTCAGCCTGAGATTTTTGATGATGTCTTCCCTCACGCTCAAAGTGGCCGTCGCCGTGAGAGCGAGGAAAACCGCGTCCTTAAACTGACTTCGCAGGGCGGAAATTTCAAGATAGTCCGGCCTAAAGTCATGCCCCCACTCAGAAACGCAGTGAGCCTCGTCAATGGTAATGCAGCTCACCGTCACCCTGGAATCGTGGAGCAGGTCATTGATTTTGGAAGTCACAAGAGTTTCCGGGGCTACATAAAGAAGCTTAGTTTCCCCCCGGCGAATGGAATTCATGGAATCCTTGTAATCTTCCCACTCCACCGTAGAATTAAGGAAGACCGCCTTGACCCCCGCCGCATTAAGAGCGGCCACTTGATCCTGCATAAGGGAAATGAGTGGAGAGACTACCACAGTAATCCCCTCAAAAATCAGAGCCGGAATCTGATAGCAAAGAGACTTTCCGCCCCCGGTAGGCATAATAGCCAGCGTGTCCTTTTTAGCAAGCACATTAGAGATAATATCTTTTTGAAGCAGCCTGAAAGAGTCATATCCAAAAACCGATTTCAAAACCTCTTCCGGCGATTTATTAGTATAGTCCATTTTTTCCTTTTTTATATATAAGCGAGAATAACAAAAAAACTAAACAGTAGATGCAAAAAATATGCGGGAGTGGACGCATATTTTTTGTGTGAGACCGTAATTTTTCTATTGTAATTCTATCACAAATCTCTTGCATTGTTTTTCTTTTTTTGTTATTCTAACACCACTTGCCGGGTTGGTGAAATGGTAGACACTACAGACTCAAAATCTGTTGCCTTCACGGGCGTCTGAGTTCGAGTCTCAGACCCGGTAAAATCTTAACTTGCAGTAATTCTCGTGCTGCAAGTTTTTTTATTTTAAAATATTGAATCAGACTCGAACTCCGAAGTGAGCGCCGACCAAGGGGAGGATGAGCCTGCACGGATGCAGGCGGAAGCGAACGGAGGCGCCGCGGCGGGAGAAAACATGAGGTTTTCGACCATAGCGGTTCGAGTCTCAGACCCGGTAGAATCTTAACTTGCAGTAATTCTCGTGCTGCAAGTTTTTTTTTGCGCCAATTAACTGTCTGCCGCCCTTTCGCCCTTCGCTAAGCGCTCATAGCGTCGTTCGCTTCGCTCACTATGCTACTTCGGGGCTCCACGGCGGGGCGTGCTTTTTCTCTTCACCTTTAATCTCCCTCTCCAAATTCCGCCATTGCTCCGCTGCTCTTTCTCAGCCGAATCGCCTCAAGCAGATGCACTGTCTTAATCTGCTCGCTTCCGCTCATGTCCGCAATCGTGCGTGAAAGTTTCAGGATCGAACTCACCGCCCGCTGGGAAAAATCATTGTTAAAAATCGCCGTGTCGAGAATCGTTTGCTCATCCCTTCCCAGTTTGCAGAAATCGAGGATTTCCTGAGGAGAAAGACAGGCATTTTTCTTTCCCTGCCGCTTCCGTTGAATCGCCGTAGCCACAGCGATTTCTTTCCTAAGTTCCGATGTCGTGACCCTTTCTTTATCGCTTTTATCTATATATCTTTTAATTTTTCCGCAATCCTGACAATTTTCCTGTTCAGTGCAGGCCTCGCAGGGATGAATTTTCTCTGCAATGGCGGCTTCCTGAGCCTCATTCTCCACATTTACCCGTATATCGATTCTGTCTAGGAGAGGGGCAGAGAATTTCTTCCAATACTGAGCCACGGCTTTCGCGCTGCACATACAGACCCTGCTTTTTGAGCTGTAATTTCCGCAGGGGCAGGGATTCGTGGCGAGCAAAAGCTGAAATCTTGCGGGGTAGATTGTGGTGCGCCCCGCACGGCTGATTGAAATTGAGCCTGTCTCAATGGGAACTCGAAGCATTTGCAGGACAGAAGTGCGGAATTCTGCCGCCTCGTCTAAAAAGAGGACTCCGTTATGGGCGAGGGAAATTTCCCCAGGCCGGCAGTTGACGCCTCCGCCGCACACGCCTTCAAGGGTCGCGCTTTGGTGGGGCATTCTGAAGGGCGGAATTCTCATCAAGGGCTGGCTGGGACTTAAAAGACCTGCGATTGAGTGAATCCTCGTTATGCTCTGGGCTTCTTCCACTGTCAAAAGAGGCAGCAATTCCGAAAAGCGGCTGAGGGCAAGGGTCTTCCCGCAACCGGGCGCTCCGAATGCGAGAAGATTATGCCCGCCTGCCGCCGCAATCTGTAAGGCACGAATCAAATTTTTCTGATGAAGAATATCACTGAAATTAATGCCAGCCGTCTCTGGCGGAAAGAGAACTCCCTTGACCTCAACGCAATCTTTAGGCACAAAGGCCTGAGTCGTATCGTCCGCTAGGGAAGTGAATAAATCCGGCTTTAAAAGCGCATCGTAGGCTTCCGTAAGGTTCATGGCACCGAAGACTTTCATGCCTGCGACTTCCCTCGCTTCCGCCGCGTTAGATGCCGCCACTACGCATTTCGTGATTCCCGCCTGAAAAGCCGTGCTTGCCGCCGCATGAACTGCCTTAACCGGCCGGATTGTTCCTGAAAGCTCCAGCTCGCCCATCACAAGAACAGGCTCTTTGTCAAAATCCTTTTTTTCATCCTGAGCTGCAAGGACTGCCAGGGCCAGGGCAAGGTCAAAACCCGCCCCCTCTTTTTTTAAATCAGCGGGGGAGAGGGAAATCAGAACCCGCTCCATGGGAAAATCAAATCCCGAATTGCGAATGGCGGACCTCATCCGTTCACGGGATTCTTTTACCGCATTGTCGGCCAGTCCCACGATGTCGATTGCCGGAATGCCCCGCCGTAAATCAACCTCAACTGTCACAAGCGAACCTTCATAACCAAATGGCGAAAATGAAAAAATTGTCATATATTTCTCCTGTAATCACTTTTATATAGTGAAAAAAAATCAGTTTTCGGTAATGCAGAATGAAAATAAAAATAAAATTTGGAGATTTTGAAATTCCGTTGTATACTGAATTATGCGATGAAAATCGTATTTGCCTGTAAAAAAACTTCGTTGAAAGTTAATGGCAAAAATCTTTATTAAGGAGTATTTAAAATGACTAAATCAGTTTCAGCCGTCGGCTTTGTACTTGAAGAAAAACAATCGGATATGATCGAGAAAAAACTTTCACGCATTTCATACGCAGAGGATTTAATCGTTGATTTAATTCTTCGCGTCAAGCATGATAAGGCATATAATTTTGATTGTACCGTAAACTTTAAATGGGGTGCTCAGGCGCATGTCGCTTCGGAAGATTTTGACTTCGGAGCCTCACTTAACAAGCTTATGGATGTTCTCGATACAAAAGTCAAGAAAGAGAAAGACAAAATCCAAGAGAAAAAGTAGTACTGTTCAATTATTATAGAACTCTTTGAATAGTTTATGCCCCGTGTTTTTTTCATGGGGCTTTTTTTTACAGAAAACGCTTGCATTATTTGCTTACAAAATGTATAGTATATACATGGCTGATAAAGTTTTTACAGTATTGGATTTGCTTGAACTAGAACTTCCAGAACACAGTCAGTTACATCTCAAATGTATTGGTGGTCGCACAAGTCTTGCCAATGTCATTTCCGTATCCGAAATAAATCGTCCGGGGCTTGCCCTTACGGGATTTTACGATTCGTTTGCAAATGGATGCGTGCAGTTGTTTGGAAGCGCAGAGGGCGCATATCTGAAAAAATTATACGCAGAAAACAATATTCAGTCACTTACGCAAATGTTCCAGTACGGAATTCCATGCCTCATTTTTGTAAAAATGCTTGAGCCTCCAAAGGAATTCATTAAGCTGGCAGAGTCTTCGGGCTGTGCTGTTCTTCAAACAGAACTTGAGCTTACCGAGTTTACCATGCGTTTGAGCCGTGTTTTCGCAAATGTTTTTGCTCCTAAAAAAACATTACACGGGGTTTTGGTCGAAGTCTATGGTATTGGCATTCTGCTTACCGGCCATTCTGGCGTCGGTAAATCGGAGTGTGCTCTTGAGCTGGTCGAACGCGGGCATCGTCTTGTCGCTGACGATATCGTAGAAATTCGCAGCGTAAATGGCAATTCCATTTTAGGTCAGGGGGCCAACACTCTTATTTCTCACCACATGGAAATTCGTGGTTTGGGAATCATCAATATTGCACAAATGTATGGAGTTGGTTCTATTCGAGAGCAAAAAGAAATCCAGCTTGTTATTCGTCTCGAAGAATGGGACAATTCAAAAGTATATGATCGAGTAGGTAATAACCTTGAGTCAGTTGACATGCTTGGTGTAAAAGTTCCTACAATCGAAATCCCTGTCAAACCTGGCCGTAACTTGCCAATCATCATTGAAGCCGCCGCCATGAATGAGCGCCTCAAGGCTCGCGGATACAACTCTGCACGGGATTTCAACCAAAACATTCTTAAATGGATTGAGACTGGCGAAGTCCAAAATGCCTACTACGGTATGGACGATTCTTACTAGCATACAGAAGCCGCATGTGCGGAATTTTAAAATAGGAGTTCTTATGACAGAAAAATTTTTGACGGTTCTTAACCGAGCAGGAATCCACGCCCGACCAGCTGCCCTCATTGCGCAGACTGCAAACAAATTTTCAGCAGAAATCTCTCTCGAAAAAGATTCCGCTGTTGTAAATGCAAAATCTATTATGGGCGTAATTACAATGGCCGCAGGTTACAACACTCAGCTTACGCTCAAAGCGGATGGCCCGGACGAAAAAGAAGCTGTCGATGCAATCGTCCAGCTCTTCGAAAGTAAATTCGAAGAAGAATAATTCTAATTTATAGGAGCATATAATGAAAGGTATTACAGAGCGACAACAAGAAGTCCTGGATTTTATCTCCAGTTTTACAAAAGAAAATAATTATCCGCCAACGGTTCGTGAAATCGGCGAGCATTTTGGCATTTCCCTTCGTGCTGTTCAGGATCACATTGCGGCATTGCAAAAAAAAGGATATCTTTCTCAAACTCAAAAGCGAGCCCGTTCACTTAATGTACTTAACGGCGCAAACGACAGAACTCCATTTGTAAGCAAAGTTCCGCTTTTAGGTACTGTTGCCGCAGGCAAGCCTCTTTTGAGCGAGGAGAATCTTGACGGTTATGTAAATCTCACTGAGCCATTCGTCCGTCCGGGCAAGAGCTATTTCGCTCTCCGTGTTCGTGGTCAGAGCATGATTGAGGCTGGTATCCTTGAGGGCGATTTGGCGGTGGTAGAGCAGGCTCAAACCGCTGTTGACGGGCAGATTGTCGTTGCCGTCATCGAGAATGCAATCACTCTCAAACGCTTTTACAAAGAAGCTGACCGAATCCGTCTTCAGCCGGAGAATGCTGCCTTCCAGCCGATTTACAGTCGCGAAGTCACTATTGTCGGAATTCTTTCTAACATCGTGCGCACATACTAAGGCTTCTATAGGGTAATATGGCTTCTCCGATTTATCTTTTTACGGGGCCTGAAATCGGCAATCGCAATGATCAGGTCGAATCAGTCAAAAATTCTCTCAGTAAAAAATTCGGCGAAGTCGACAATTATCTTCTGTATGCGTCTGACTCCAAAATCGAAGATATTATCGCCAAATTGCAGACCGAATCTTTGTTCGTGCCTGCTACATGCGTGGTTTTGCGGGAATCAGAGCTTCTCAAAAAAAAGGATGAAATCGAACTGATTGCCGAATGGCTCAAAAGTGCAAAAGAAACTGCTGTTTTAATTCTTGTCTCCGATGAAATCTCGGTGGATTCAAAACTCGACAAACTTGTTCCCAAAGAAAACAAGCAGATTTTCTGGGCAATGGACGAGAGCCATCTTAATTCCTGGCTGCAAAATTACTTCCGCAAAAACGGCTATTCCATTGAACTTGATGCCGTCGATTCAATTCTTGAACTCACCGAAAACAATACCGAGGCGCTTCGCACTGAGTGTAATCGCTTTTTTCTTTGTTTTCCTAAAGAACACGAAATCTCTGTTTCTGATGTTGAGCAAATCCTTGCCCATAACCGCGAAGAGTCTGCCTTCACGCTTTTTGATGCAATGGCAAATCCAAATGATTCGGCAAGTGCTCGTCTTGAGACTGCACTTTCAGTCTTGCAAAAAATTCTTCTCACCAAAAACAACAGTCCAGTCATGATTCTTGCGGGGCTTGCATCTTGTTTCCGTCGTCTTGAGTTGTGGCATTCGATACATGCAGGCGGAGCATATCTTGACGATTTTGCTCTCAAAACAAAAGGTTTTACCAGCAAAACGGCACGCACCCAGTATGCGCGGGCTTCGAGAGTCTGGTCTTTCGGTCAATGTGCGGCGATACTCGCATCGATATCTGGCACCGACTCGGAAATTCGCTCTGCAGGAACAAGCCTTCAGGATACACAACTTTCCCTCCTCCTTTATGAAATCGTCATGAAGAACGGTGGGCGTGTGGCAAAATATGAAGCCGATGAAATCATTTGAAGTTTTTTATTTCTTTACGAAATTTCAATCGAATTAAGCACATCTCGTAATTTTAAAAGTTCTTCCGTGCTAAGTGTTACGCCTTTCCCCATTTTTTGATGATCCCCCGACCAGCTTCTCAGATCATATTTTGCGGGGCGTTTGTTCCATGAAATTTTGTTCAGTTCTAGGTTCCAGCCAGCTGATCCTTGAGAAATGACTGTCGGTTCACCGATGATGTCATAAGTGAAGTTTTCTGCCATAAAAATACTCCTAGCATAAAATCTATTTTCTCCAATTATACTCCTACATTTCATGAAATGCACTTTTTTTATTTCTTTGATATGCTAATTTCTTGCTTTGCTTTTCTTTCTACTATATAATATATTCAAAATACCGATAATATCAAAAAGGAACTTAGGGAGGATTTAAGTGAAAAAGTATTTACTTACACTTCTGAGTGTCGTGGCAATTCTTTCATTCTTTTCTTGTGGTTCAACTCCAACAGCAGAACCTCTGGTTGACACAAGCACAGGGGAGTCAACTCCTGTTGAAGAAGAAAAAACTGATGATACAGGGGATTTCTCAAAGGCGAATGAAGCGCTTTTGGCTCAGGCAGATTCCGCTCGTCAGAAGGCTGTTGAGGCTGGTGCCGAACAGTATTTTCCAGATGTTTTAGCTCTGGATGACCGCTATTATGACGAGGTAAAATCTGCTGTCAATGCAAATCCATCTGAAGACCATTCTGCAAAAATTAAAGAAGTTATCACCCGCTATAATGCGCTTGCAACTGCTTCTCTTGCAAAAGAGATGAAGGCAAAAGCCGATGAATTTGGTTTGGCTGATGCGGATGCAGAAAAGGCCCTTGAAGATTTTGAGGCTTCTGGCAACGGCTCTGATATGAAAACAAATGCTGATAAGGCTTTCAGTGCTTATTCAGCTTTGCTCGTTAAGCACCTTGGTGAAATGGCAAAAAGTGAGCGAGAGGCAGCTCGTGAAGCTAAAAAGAAGGCTGACAGCGTAAAGGCTGGCGTTGCTCGAAAAGCTGAATATACTGAGGCTTCAAATACTTTCAAAAAAGCAGATGCATCTTTCGTAACAAGAGATGTTGAGGGCGCTTACAAGGGATACAAGACCGCAAAAAATTCATTCCTTAGTCTCTATGAGTCAATTGCCGAAAAGCGTGCCGCTGCACAGGCTGCAATTGAGAAGGCAAAAAAACGAGTTGCAGAAGCTGAAGCTTATACAAAAGAGGCTGATGAAATTGCACCGCTTCAAGGAGAAGTTGCAGGAATCGAAAAAGAAGATGCTGTGCTTCTCGAAGAAGATAAATTCGCAAATCCTGAAGATGCCGTTATTGATATTGATAACAGTGAAGATGCTAAAAAGGCTGCCGTCATCGATGGTGCTATCAATGCAACTGTAGACGCTATTGAAGGAGAATCAAAATGAAAAAAGTAATTGCTCTTGCCACTCTTTTCCTTGTCGGCTCTTTGATTTTCGCTGCAAGTTACAAAAACAACACATATCAGAAGCTTGCCGATGAGTATACGAGAAAGGCTCAGAATGCCCTCGATGCAGGTGAATATGTTCTTGCTGAGGAATATGCCGCAAAAGCTGAAGAAAATGCGCGTCTTTCAGAAGAATTCGTAAAAAAAATGCTCGCAAAGTCTGACTGTGATACAATCATGAAGCAGGCCGCAAAAAAACTTGAGTATGCAAAGAGTGTTAATGCTGAACGCAATTTCCCGATGGCATATTCTTCTGCTCAAAAATCTTATGCAAGTGCGCAGGAATCTTACGGTAATGAAGATTATGCTACAGCAACGGCGTATGCAAAGCAGGTTCTTGAAGCTCTCGCTGATATCAAAGAGATTACGCCTCTTCCTGAGTATTATGTCGTCCGTCCCTGGGCAGAAACAAAAGACTGCTATTGGAATATTTCCGGCCGTCCCTATGTCTATGACAATCCTCTTTTGTGGGAGAACTTATATCAGGCAAATAAATCAAACATGCCTAGACCGAACGACCCGAACCTCATTCTTCCTGGTATGAAGATGAAGATTCCGAGCATTACTGGAGAGTACCGTGAAGGGGTTTACAATCCTTCTAAAAAATACGATCCGTACTCGGCAAATCGTTAATTTTTGACAGCCCTGCTCGTTATTGAGTGGGGCATTTTTTTTCCTTCCACAATTTATATTTTAAAAGTGCGCTCATCATAAGGGCATGAGGATATTCTTCGCTCCCGATTTTTTCATAGACCTCTTCCACTGGAACTTGCGCATACTCAACAAATTCGTCTTTGTCCAAATGCTGAATTCCTGTGCTGACCAAGTCTTCTGCTGCAAAGAAGTGAACCTTGTTGCTCATGATGGCCGGATTAGGATTTGCCGCGCCAAGATAAGTGAGTTTTCCTACTTTGTAGCCAGTTTCTTCTTCCATTTCGCGTTTTGCAGCATCCTCTGGTTTTTCGCCTGAATTTATTACACCACCTGGAAATTCAATGCTAAGTGAGCTGTTTCCGTGTCGCCATTGCTTTACTGTGATGAATTTGCCATCTGTCTCTGGCACGACAATTACCCAGTCAGGGGCATCCATTACGATATACTTTCCTTTTATGCCGTCAGGCCCGCTAGATGTTACTTCATTTACGCTGAGAACGATTGTTTTAAGAAGTTCATGTCTTTCTGTTTCTGTCCACTCAAGCTTTTTCTCTTTCATTGCCAGCCTCATAAAAATTTATTTTGATTTTACCGATAATTAGTATACAATAAAAGATAATATATAGAGAATAAATTCTTGTGTTTCTGGGGGAGATTATGGCTATTATCACAGTTTCAAGACAGCTCGCTTCTCTAGGTGACGAGATCGCTGCAAAAATTGCTGAAAGATTAGGCTATAACTTTGTTGGAAAAAAAGAATTGGAAAAACGCATCGTTTCTCTTGGTTTCCCTGAGTCAAAACTGTCAAAATTTGATGAAAAAAAACTTGGCTTCTTTGCAGGGCTAACTCGTGGCAGAGATGAATATTTAAACTACCTTATGACTGCTATTCTTGAGGCTGCCGCACAGAATAATTGCGTTATCGTAGGGCGTGGTTCCTTCATAATTCTAAAAGCTCTGGAAAATCATATTTCTTGCCGATTTATAGCAGATGAAAAAATACGAGTTGAGAGACTTCAGAAAAGCCTGAATTGCAGTAAAAAGGTTGCTGCAAAAAAGATTGCAGAGGCAGAGTCTCAGCAAAAAAGTTTTCATAAAGGTTTTTTTAATTTTGATGTACAAGATCCGGCAATGTTTGATGTGATTGCCAATACTTCCATGGTGGATTCTGATTCCATCACAGAATCTGTCGTTGCTCTTGTGAAAAAATATGTCACGGCTCAAAAAGATGCCGAAGGACAACGAAAAATCGAGGAGTTGCTTATCGGTCAGAGAATCGTTGATATCCTCGTTTTTATTTACAATCTTAATATTAGTTTTCTTCGTGCTGCAGTCGAGGGCAAAACAATAACCCTTCACGGCATGGCCGATTCAGTCACGACAGTCGATTCTGCCATCACTATCGTTTCAGCTGAACTCCCTGATTACAAGATTGAATCTGCAATCAGTGTTGGTCAGGATTTTAAAGCGTACTAGGCTTCCTTATGTCTGTTGTTTTTGAGAATCATTTTTCTGCACAGTGCCTTGCTTTTTCATTTGCTCTTTGTCTAGGTCTTTCTTTTGCATTCCTGACAAAGATTTTTATTTTTCGCTGTAACCGAGCGGTGGCATCGCGTTCTTTTGCTTTTTTCTGTGTCTTTATGAGTTTTGCCCTTGTTTTGTACACAAGTCTTGTTTTTATAACAAAGAATCTGTTTTGCATTTCAGAATTTATCAAAGATTACTCCTGTTATTTTCTTCTCTTGTCTATATTTTTTTTCGTCGGTTTTTTTATTGCTTTTTTCTGGAAGATAGCTGTTCCGACTTTTCTGGTTTTGTATCTTTCATTTACGGTTTTCACGGGTTATGTCTTGGACTCGCTTTTTGAGACTGGGGATGTCGTACATTCGGTTTTGGCTGATGAGAAGACTTTTAAAATCAGGGATAAAGTGGTTTCCCGATCTTCAGAATTGCATCATGCGGTAACTGTTTCTTTATACCGCCTTCCTGATATTCTTGTTCTTCCGGTCAGAAGAAATTGGATTGCATTTGAGGGAGTTGCAGAATCAGAGCTTCCTTTTGAAAAAAAACAAGATGTGTCTGATTCTTTTGCAGAAAAAGTAACTTCAATTTCAGAATGTAAGAGGCCTGAAATCCTAGAGAATCGAATCGTTTTATTTTATCTGAATCATTTTATTCTTAGTGGTCAGTCATCTCGGCTTATTCTTCCGTTCCCTGACGAAAAAAATTATCCTAGCTTGTATTCTGCCCATGTTTCCGTTAAAAACAATGAAGTTTCGTGTGAGCTGGTCCGTGACTTGTAGACGTCCCTCCAAGGCTCATTTACTTTTTCTGGAAAAAAAACTATAATTTTCGAGATGAAAGTTTCTAATCGATTTACGCTTGCAAGGGCTTTGTTTGCGCCTGTTTTTTATATTATATTTAACGCCCCTTTATGGCTTGACTCTTCTGTCTTAAAATTTATTTCTGCGTGTCTCATGATACCTTTGCTTGCTTTTTTTGAGCTCACTGATTATTGGGATGGGCATTATGCCAGAAAGAATAATGAAGTCAGTGATTTTGGAAAAATTTTTGATCCCTTTGCTGATGTAATCTTGAATCTGACGGTTTTTCTATGTGCTGTTTCCGCCGGACGCATGCCTGTTCTTTTCTTTGTTCTTATATTTTATCGGGAATTCAGTCAGAATTTCTTGCGAATGGTTGCCATGAAAAAGGGAATTGCTATCGCTGCGAGAATGAGCGGTAAAATAAAAACCGTTTTCTATATTTTTTCAGGATTTTTCTTCATAACTTTTGAATCTTTTATTCGCTTTAACTTTTCGTTTGTTCCGGCAGTTGTTTATGAGATTCTTATGACTGTGTATCAATGGGGGGCGCCGGTTTTGTTCGGTTTGTGTGTTCTTTTTAGCTGGGGTTCTTTTATCGATTACATTAAGTCCTTTTATTCAATTATAAAAGAAAGCAATTAAATCCAAGTATTTGTTTTCATAAAAAAACAAAAAAAATCATAAAAAAAGCGAAAAAAAAACAAAACAAAGTGTTGACAGAAAAAAGAAGGCGTGATATATTTATTGTCACCCGCTGACGACAGCGTCGGCGGGAAAGTTCTTTGAACGGAAAAGCGAGTGAGGGAAAGACGGAAGACACAGCGGCGGGGGCGGCCAGTCAGGCGGCTCCCGGACGTGTACATGAACGCAAAACACAGCCAGCGGGGAAGTATTTCCCGGTGGCGTTCCTAACCAGTCAAGGTTGGTCAGGGAGTCAAAGT
>DFEB01000054.1:0-35735 GCA_002368605.1 Treponema sp. UBA3813
TGGTTCCGCAAGGACGAGAACAACGCAGAGCTTCCAGGCGGATTCATGTGGCCAGGCTACGGCGACAACTCACGCGTTCTCGCATGGATTTTCGACCGCTGCGACGGAAAAGACAACTATGTTGACACACCAATCGGCTTCATGCCAAAAGACGGCGCAATCAACACAGATGGCTTGCCAGAGTACTACAAAAAGACTCTTCCAGAGATCACAAAAGTTGACAAGGAAGGCTGGTTGAAGGAAGTCAAAGACATCCGCGAAAACCACTATCCAAAATTCGGCAAACACTTGCCAAAAGAATTGTCTGACTGCTTGGACGACTTGGAAAAGCGCTTGAACAAAGCATAAAACTCACAGAGCTTAGGAGCGCACAGAGAGCGTAATGAACAGGAACGATTTTCCTAATTCTGAAAGCTCTCTGTGAACTCTGTGTTCTCCGTGAGGAATTTAGAATACCCGCTCTGAGATTTTCTTGGGGTGGGATTTTTTTTGCGTCAAAGCACCCGCATCTATAAAAACAATCTGCGTTCATCTGCGTGCATCCGCGTCTAATTTTATGCTAATATTTTTCCGATAATTTATTTATGATTAAGACTTTTGAGATTGATTTAGATGACGCTTTGGTTGAGAATGCCAGCGAGATTTTTGAGGCTCTTGGCACTGACATCGATACTGCGATAAAAATGTTTTTGACTCAGGCGACTCTCCGTCAGGGATTTCCTTTTGAGGTGGCGATTCCCCAGGAAAGTGAGAACGATTCCCTTCATGACGGCGTTTCCGAGGAAGAGGAGGATGCGCTGGCTACGGCGACTGAAACTCCTGTTGAGGCAAGTCCGGTTCCGCCTGTTTCACCTGAGATTGCGGCCCGCGTTGCTGCCAATGAGGCTCTTGTCGCTCAAATGCGTGAAGAAATCGGAGACAAAGACCTTACTCCTGAGTTTGACGAGGGTGAGGAAGAGAAAATTCAGAATGCAGAATGCGAAATGCATAATGATTCTGAGAGTGCATCTCCTGTAGAAGCGGAAGTTGCTTCTGAATCGGACGAGATGCCTTCCGAGCCAGAAAAATCTCCCGTGACCGAGCCTGCTTCAGAGCTTGTAGACGAAGATGAAGAAGAGGACGAGACTACGCCCGACAATCTCTTTGACGCATGGGATGTGGGCGAGGAAGAGGACATCGGCTGCCGATAGAGTCTTCTAAAAAATGACAGTGCAGCTGATGGGCAGGTGGTCGGAATAGCCCTTGCCGTTCCATAACTGGTAGCGTTTGGGATGACCGTCTTCGTAAGCCCATTCACCGGAGCATTCCGCCTTAAAGTCTGTGAGTCTTATATTTCCAGCGGCGAAAAAATGGTCGATTCGTTCCCAGAAGTTTTTGTACCAGTAACTGCCTTGTGTAACACAATTACCGTCTTCTAAAATCCACGGAGAGTAGACGGCAAATTTCTCTTCTCCGTGAAGCATTATGTTTGTTTTTCTTTCCCCGTTCTGACTGTCTTGTGCATCTGACTCTGAAATATCAAATTCCCAAATATCTTTGTTAAAATCCCCCAGTGCCAGCACGGCCTTATCTTTTCCCTTTACCTTTTGCATCAAGCGTACAAGAAGCTTTTCCTGCCGTTTTCTCCAGATTTCAGATTCTTCCGCGCCTCCGCTTTTACTTTTCCAGTGGTTTACGAAAAGCGTGAGTTTGCTTTTATTTTTTGTCAGCGAGAATTGTATAATCGGACGCATGGATGGCTGTTTTTTACCGTTACGAAAATCAATTGTATGAACGGAAATCCCTTCTAGGGAATAGCGGGAAAGAATCGCACAGCCAATCGATGAGCCCTCAGTTTTGGCAAAAAATCCATGGGTGTAGAGTTTCGCAAAATCGAAAGTACCCGAAAGCCTGTTCGCTATATCCTGAATCTGCTCTTCTTTTTCGAGTTCTTCCATGACGAACAGATCCGCATCCAGTTCTTTGATGACCGAAGCCAGCCTGTCCAGCCGCTCTTCATATCTTTCCTTGCTCCAGCCACTTTTTTCATTCCTGTATTCGCTGTACTCGTTCCCATCGAAGGAAGCGTCGAAAAATGTCTGAAGGTTCCAGTTTACTACTTTTAAGCTTTCTTTGCCGGAATTTTCTTTTTGCGAAGTTCCGCAGGAAAAAAATAGAAAAACAAAAGAAAGTGCGAGAATTTGTAGGCGGCAAGCCAGCCTTAAAAACGGAGATTTTAGTTTTATTTTGTTCATGCCTATATATAGGTGAAAAAAGTGCGTTTTTGGTAATGAAAAGCATAAAAAAAACACAAAAATCTTCAAAAATGTATGTTTTCAGGTTATAATATGGCTTATGAAAGGGAAGATTCAGATTTCAATTCTTTCAATAAAGCTTTTGGTAAGCGCCGTTTTATTTGGACTCGCAATGTGTGTTATCAACAGTTTTATCAGCTACCGTGAATTTAAAAGGCAAGTTGAAAGTATGTATTCGAAGGTTACGAGTCAGTTCGCTGAAACCGCTATTTCTTACATTGATGCAGACAGAATCTTCATTTGGCTTACAGAGGGCCCCGACAAATATTGGGATTCCATGAATGCCCGTTTGAACGAACTTACGGAAACAGCCCAACTCGCCTATATTTATCTTACTGTTGTTTCTGCTGATTACAAATCGCGGACTTATGTTTTTGACACTGTAAACAGTCTTGTTTTAAATGATCCTTTCCCGCTGGGATATGTAGAATCCTTGGAGCGCAAAACTCCTGATTATATCGAAGATTTACAGCGTATTTTTGATGAAGGCGCTTCTCAGAGTTATTTCTCATATAAAAAAAATGGTGGTCATGTCACAACTTCAATACCTGTGCGTGATTTTACGGGAACGGTAATAGCCGTCATGAGCGTAGTAAAACCAATGAATGAAATTGCCGAGTACAAGGCGAATTATCTCCGGGTATTGCTTTTTGCAGCTCTCGGATTTACGGCCTTCTTCCTCGTCTTGTACACTTTTTCTTTAATCCGCGGGCTTGTACAGCCTCTTATGTTCATTATCGATGAAACATCTCACTTTGCGGAGCATCACGGTGAACTGACTGGCCTGCTCAAAAAAATCAAAAATCATGATGAATTGGGGTTACTGGCAAAATCAGTTGAAAAAATGAGCATCGACATGAACCAGTATATTTCCGAACTTACCAGTGCGACCGCCGAAAAAGAAAGGCTTGGCGCAGAATTAAATGTCGCGACTAAAATTCAGGCTGAAATGCTTCCCCGTGTTTTTCCTCCTTATGAAAATCATCCTGAAATCGAATTGTTTGCCAGCATGACGCCTGCCAAAGAAGTTGGCGGAGATTTCTATGATTTCTTTATGATTGATGACAGGCATTTTGCCCTTACAGTTGCCGATGTTTCAGGAAAGGGAGTTCCGGCCGCTCTGTTCATGGTCATTGCGAAAACTTTGCTCAAGGATGCTTCATTCCGTTATTCTTTACCGAGTGAAATATTTACCCATGTGAACGATATTCTTTGCGAAGGAAACGAATCTGGTATGTTCGTAACTTGCTGGCTCGGAATCCTTGATGTGAACACAGGTAAACTTGTTTTTGCAAATGCCGGGCACACATCGCCTGTTCTGTGCAAAAACGGAAGCGTCTCATATCTTGAATCAAAACCTAACCTGATGCTTGCGGCGATGCCTGATATGGTGTATATGGATCATGAGATTGTCATTTCTAAGGGTGACAGGCTTTTCTTATATACAGATGGCGTAACAGAGGCCGCCGATAAAAACGAAAATTTGTACGGCGAAGAGCGTTTGCTCAACAAGATGAAAAATCTTAAGTCGGAAAATCCACGGGATGTGCTTGATGAAGTGCGCTCTGATATCGATGCTTTCGTTCAAGGCGCGCCACAGTTTGATGATTTAACTATGCTTGCGATGATTTACAAGGGGAAATAGGAATCAAAAATGAAAGAACTGAAAATTAAAGCTGAAGATGCACAGATGAACACCGTAAATGATTTTATTCATTCTTGTTTGCCTGATAACTGCAATGAAATCATTTTTAATAAAATTGATTTGGCAGTGGAAGAAATTTTCGTGAACATTGCGCATTATGCCTACAATCCTGGTGAGGGGGATGCTTGGATTTCAGTCTCTTTTGACGAAGAAGACCGTGTTCTGACAATAATTTTTAAAGATAATGGCAAGGAATTTAATCCAATTGCAAAGGAAGACCCGGATGTCACGCTTTCTGCAGAAGAGCGCGAAATCGGAGGCTTAGGTATTTTTTTAACGAAGAAATTCATGGACTCCGTGAATTATGAATACAAGGATAATCAGAATATATTAACCATAAGAAAGAAGATTGTTTAGAATCCGAAATGCCGGGCGTTGCGGGGAGAGATGGGAAAAATCCCGCAGAGTGGGGGAGCGACCAACGGAGTGGGCGCTAGGGGAGAGACTTCTCCCCTTTTTTTATTCAATTGAAAGAATTGAGTCCATGCCAGTCGCACTTAAAACCTGACGGCAGAAATCTGATGGTTGCCGGAGAATCATTTTACCACCTGTTGGAAGCATGATTTTGTGAGCTAACAAAATCACTCGAAGGCCCGCGCTTGATACATATTCAACGGCAGAGAGATTTAAAAAAAGAGTCTGCTTTGATGGTTCAATTTGCTTGAGAACGGCTTCAAGTTGCGGGGCTGTTGTTGTGTCGAGCCGGCCGCTTACGACCAATTCGATTCCTTCTGGTACTTTGTTTTCAGTGATAGTCATAAAATCATTTTCCTATTTTTTTTAATAAAATACAATATCAAAAATTAAATTTGTGTGCTTATATCGCTCCGGCAAATTCTGAATCCAAGGCTGCTGCTCTTTCCGCTTGGGATACTTCCGCTACGGTAAAAAACCGTGCACTGATCCGCGTCATCAAGCCAGCATCCACCTCGTTTTGCGTGCATTGTTCCGATTGAGGGACCTCGTGGGTTTACTTGTAGTGTAGTCGGAAGCCGAGGCTCATAGTAATCCCAGCACCATTCGGTGACATTTCCGCACATGTCGAAAAGACCGAGAGAGTTAGGTTTTTTGAGTCCGACTACATGGGTCGTGATATCGCTGTTTTCTCCGTACCATGCGACTTGGTTTATGTCGCTTCCTCCTGCATAGCGATAGGGCGAACCGTCTTTTCCTCCGCGAGCGGCGTATTCCCATTCTGCTTCGGTGAGCAGACGGTAGCCGTTGGCCGCAAAGTTACAGGTGATTCGCTTCCAGACTGGACTGTTTGCATCGAATGAGCTCAAGTCATACTGTGTGCCGATGCTGTAACATGGAGTGAGACCTTGAATTGAACTGAGTGTATTGCAGTAAATGAGGGCTTCGCACCAGTTTACCATTTCGACTGGGCGGTCTTCACCCTGTAGCTTCGATGGGTTTTTGCCTATTACATACATGTATTGTTTTTGCGTGATAGGTGTTTCAGAGACATAAAAACTTGAGAGCTTTGCCTGAAATTCCCCAGTGAGGCTTCCCATGAGAAAATCACCGCCTTTGACGGGAACTAGTTTCGGAATTGTATCGTTTGATGATTGAGAGATTTCTTGAAGTGTTCCGCTTGTAGGAGCGTCTTTTATGACACGGACGGCTTTGCCGCATTGAGAGCAGAATTTATCGATTGCGCTTAGAGAGGCTCCGCAGTTTGTGCATGAGCGACATACTTTGAGAGAACCTACAGGAAAACCGCAGTTACTGCAAAAGTTTGCCTCGTCAGGAAGTTCTGTGTTGCATTTGATACAATTTAACATGTTTTATCTCCCATTTCAGCTATCAATTATAGCACAAATATTAAAAAAGTATATAATCGAATTCATATTATGAAAAAGATTTCGCCTCCCTCTAGGAAAAGGCTTCTTATCTTAGAAAAAATCCTCTCCCAAAGTGCGAAAAAACGCATCACTTCTGTGGAATTAAGCGATTTGACTGGCTGGGGAGAGGCTACGATTCGTCGGGATATTTCAAATTTGGAATTGCACAAGGGAGTCTCAAACGGTTATGAAGTGAGTGTTTTGGGGGAGACGATTCGTAAGACTTTTCAGATCGAGGGAGCTGATTCAGAAAAACACCGTTGCTGCATCGTGGGATTGGGAAAGCTGGGAGAGGCTTTGCTTGAGTCTTCTGTTTTTGAGGGAAGTCCTTTTGAGCTTGTGGCAGGCTTTGACACCAATGTGAATAAAATCGAAATCATGAAATCCTCTGTTCCGCTTTTTGCCACCCTGGATTTGGAAAGCAAAATCCGCTCGCTGAAAATTGAATATGCCGTTCTTGCCGTGCCTGATGAAAAGGCCCAGTTTATGGCAGACCGCCTTGTCTCATACGGGATTAAAGGAATCGTAAATTACACGAATATTATCCTGCATCTTTCCAAAAATGTGCTTGTGGAGAATGTGAACACGGCCTTTATCCTGACGGGTATGATTGCTAAGTAATATCGTGAAAAATTTCACAGTAAATCAGCCTAAATTCCCCCTTTTCATTGACCAAGATTTCTGAAAGGAATAAAATCCATGCCATAAATTCTGTGAATATTTTCACGCTATGGAGAAAAAAATGGCTAGAGTCTACAATTTCAGTGCAGGGCCAAGCTGCCTGCCGGAAGAAGTTTTGAATGAATGTGCGGCAGAAATGCTTGATTATAAAGGAACGGGTCAGTCCGTAATGGAAATGAGCCACCGCTCAAAGGCTTACGAGCCAATCATCGAGGACGCTGAGGCTATGGTCCGCAAATTGATGAATGTTCCTGAGAACTACAAGGTTCTTTTTGTTCAGGGCGGCGGAAGCACACAGTTCGCAATGGTTGCTCAGAATTTGGGCATCAAAAACAAAAAAGCCGCTTACATCGAGACTGGTGTTTGGGCAAAGAAAGCTGCCGCAGAGGCAAAAAAGCTTGGAATCGCCGTTGATGTAATCGCTTCTTCAAAAGACAAGAATTATTCTTACATCCCGCGCGTCGAGAAAGTGACGGGCGACTACGACTATGTTTACATCTGCTTCAACAACACAATCATGGGAACTCACTACGAGTACATCCCTGAGACCGGCGACATTCCACTGGTTGCAGATATTTCTTCATGCGTTTTGAGCGAACCTCTTGATGTCTCAAAATTCGGTCTTCTTTTCGCAGGCGCACAGAAAAACCTGGCCCCGGCTGGCGTTACTTTGGTAATCGTCCGCGAAGACTTGATTCCTGAAGTTGACGCTTGTCTTCCAGGAACTCCGACAATGCTCGCTTACAAAACACACGCTGACAATGGCAGCATGTACAATACACCGCCATGCTACACAATCTATGTTCTTGGAAAAGTCCTTCACTGGATTGAAAAGAACGGCGGAGCTGAAGGTATGCTCAAACGAAACAAGGAAAAGGCTGATTATCTCTACAACTTCCTTGATTCAAGCGATTTCTACCATGCCACAACTGAGAAGGGAAGCCGCTCTTTGATGAATGTTCCTTTCCTTACAAAATACTCAACTGGAGCAACAGACGAAGCTTCTGTCGCAAAAGAAAAGGAAATCAACGACAAGTTCGTTAAGGAAGCCGCCGCAGCTGGCCTCGTAAACCTCAAAGGACACCGCCTGGTTGGTGGTATGCGAGCAAGCATTTACAACGCAATGACTCTCGACGGAGTTAAAGCATTGGTGGACTTTATGAAGAAATTCGCCGAGGCAAATAAATAATTAGACGCGGATAAACGCAGATAGACGCGGATTTATATTTTATCTGTGTTAATCTGCGTGCATCTGCGTCGAAAAAAAATGGAGAAAAATATGTATAAGATTCAGACTTTAAATAAAATCAGTGCTATTGGCTTGGAGAATTTTCCTCGCGATACTTATGAGATTGCTACGGACATCAATAACCCGGACGCTATTCTTGTCCGCTCTGCAGAGATGCATGGAATGGACTTGGGTGAGAGCGTAAAGGCCGTTGCCCGTGCAGGTGCCGGCGTAAATAACATTCCTTGCGATGAGCTGGCTGCAAAGGGCGTCGTTGTTTTCAATACACCGGGCGCAAACGCAAACGCAGTAAAAGAACTTGTAATCCTTGGTCTTTTGCTTTCAAGCCGACCGGCAGTTGCCGCAAACAAATGGGTGGCTGGCCTTGCCGGAAAGGGCGATGAAATCCCTGCCTTGGCAGAAAAAGGCAAATCTCAGTTCGTGGGCCCGGAGCTTAAAGGAAAGACCCTCGGCGTTATCGGTCTTGGCGCAATCGGTGCAATGGTCGCTAACACGGCAATCGCCTTGGGAATGAGCGTCATCGGTTACGACCCCTTCCTTTCTGTAAAAGCCGCCCTCTCCCTTGACCGCAATGTCAAAATCTCTGACACCCTCGAAGGTGTTTACACAAAATCTGACTATATCACGGTTCATGTACCGCAGACAAACGACACAAAGGGCATGATTAACGCTTCTTCAATCAAAACAATGAAAGACGGCGTTCGAATCATCAACTTTGCACGAGGCGGTCTTGTAAACAACGCTGATGTGCTTGCGGCCCTCGACTCAGGAAAAGTCTCAGCCCTCATCACTGACTTTGCTGACGAAGAATTGCTCAAATGCGACAAAGTAGTCTGCTTGCCACATCTTGGAGCTTCTACCCCGGAGGCAGAGGATAACTGCGCTGTTATGGCTGTAAATGAATTGCGCGACTTCCTTGAATGTGGCGAAATCCGTAACTCTGTAAACTTTCCTAAGACTTTCTTGAACGGCGAAATTCCTGCAAACGGAACCCGACTTTGTATCGCTCACAAAAATGTTCCAAACATGATTGCTCAGTTCACCGCCGTTCTCGGAAACGCAAAACTCAACATTGCCGGCATGGTCGATCAGAACAAAAATGATTTGGCTTACGCTCTTATCGATGTTGACGGAAAAGTCGAAGGCGAGGCTCTCAAGGCATTTGAGGCAATTGACGGCGTAATCAAAGTTCGCCCGATTTATGCATGAAAATTAGAACTTAAAGCTGAAAATTGAGAATCGTCGTGCATAGCGGGGAGATTTCTGCTTGCACGGCGATTTTTTTTATCGTGCCCGGCCTGAAATTTGGATTAAGGTTTTAAAGCAGTTCGCCTGGCTTTTCAATCACGAAATCAGCTTTGAATTCGCTGAATTCTTCCCGGCTTCCGTAGCCCCACAAAACGGCGCAACAGGGAATATTATTTTTGTGGGCTCCGATAATGTCGTGCTTTCGGTCGCCAATCATAAGAATCTTTCCATTTTCGCGCTCTTCTTCAAGGTGATTTTCCTTAATCACATATTCGATGACCTTTGCCTTTTCGCTGCGGGTTTCCTCAAGGTCAGAGCCGCCGGCAAATTCAAAAAAAGGTGCAAGATTGAACTTTTCAAGAATCCGATTCATAAAGATTTCAGGCTTGCTTGTGGCCACGAAGAGATGTTTTCCTTGAGATTTAAGGGCTGAAAGCGTTTCGATTATTCCATCGTAAGCCGAGTTTTCAAAAAGTCCTTTTTCGGCAAAGTATTCCCGGTACTTTCCCATAGCCTCGTGAGCCTTTTCACGGGAAAATCCGAATAATTCCTGAAAAGAATCCATGAGGGGAGGACCGATGAATTTTTTGAGGGTGCTTTCGGGAACATTATGAATACCGTAATATTCAAGGGCGTGGCGGGCAGAATTTATAATCCCCGGTGCCGATTCCGTAAGAGTTCCGTCCAAATCCCAAAAAAGATGCGTAAAAGAAGAAAGCTGATTCATATATACCAGTGGATTCTTTCATCACAAAAGCGCAGAACTGAAAAAAAACAGGCGGAGGTGAGGTTCAGAAACGAACTCGCCTGAGCTTGCTCACTGCGATGTTCGATTTCTGGTTCTCACCGGAAGCCTGTTTTTTTTGCTTCAGCTAATTGATTAGTGATGGAAAAGTCTTATGCCCGTGAAGGCCATGACCATTCCGTACTTGTTGCAGGTTTCGATTACATTGTCGTCACGGACGCTTCCGCCTGGCTGAGCGATTACAGAAACGCCTGACTTGTGGGCGCGCTCAATGTTGTCGCCGAAGGGGAAGAATGCGTCGCTTCCGAGAGCAACATCAGTGTTCTTTGCGAGCCATTCCTTTTTTTCTTCGCGGGTGAATACAGACGGCTTTTCTGCAAAGATTGTCTGCCATTTGCCTTCTGCAAGGACATCCTCGTACTCATCGCCGATGTAGACATCGATGGCGTTGTCACGGTCAGCACGCTTGATTCCGTCAACGAATTTGAGGCCGAGAACTTTCGGTGACTGACGGAGCCACCAGTTGTCTGCCTTCTGACCTGCCAGTCGGGTACAGTGGATTCGGCTCTGCTGGCCGGCTCCGATACCGATTGCCTGACCGTCCTTTACATAGCAGACTGAATTTGACTGTGTGTATTTGAGGACAATCTGTGCGATAAGGAGATTGTGCTTTTCGTCTTCGGTCAAAGTCTTTTTCTCTGTGACGATGTTTGAGAGAGTTGACTCGTCAAGCTTTAAGAAGTTGTGTCCCTGCTCGAATTTAACGCCGAAAACCTGTTTGACTTCTGTTTCTGGCGGAATGTAGTTAGGGTCAATCTGAAGAATGCAGTAGGCTCCCTTCTTTTTTGCCTTTAAAAGCTCCAAGGCATCATCGTCATAGCCCGGAGCGATGATTCCGTCTGAAACTTCCTTGGCGATGAGCTGGGCTGTGGCCTTGTCACACTTGTCGCTCAAAGAGATGAAGTCGCCGAAAGAGCTCATTCGGTCTGCACCACGGGCACGGGCATAAGCACAGGCCAGAGGGGTGAGCTGGATTGAATCGTCCACGAAGTAGATTTTTTTGAGAGTGTCAGAAAGGGGCTTTCCGATTGCGGCTCCGGCCGGGCTTACATGCTTGAAGCTTGTTGCTGCAGGAAGGCCTGTTGCTTCTTTGAGCTCCTTTACAAGCTGCCAGCCGTTCAAGGCGTCCAGCAAGTTGATATATCCGGGTTTTCCGTTAACAACAGTGAGCGGCAAATCGCCCTCGTCCACAAAGACGCGCGCCGGTTTCTGGTTCGGGTTGCATCCGTATTTAAGTTCAAGTTCTTTCATATTCTAAAGGATAGCGGAAAAGCGCAATGTTTTCAATTCTTCTGATTTCATATACAATCATTTCATGCTAAAAAAATCTTCTCTTGTCGGCCTGATTTTTGCTTCCCTTTCCGTTTTTATGTGGGGAATCACCTTTGTTTCTACGAAATATCTTCTGCGGTCTTTTTCGGCCTTTGAAATCCTTGTGCTCCGTTTTTTTCTCGCTTATCTGGGCTTGTGGATTTTGCGACCTAAATCTCTTCATCTTGAAGATAAAAAAAACGAAATCTATTTTGCCCTTGCAGGATTTTCCGGAGTTACGGCTTATCAGTTTATGGAAAATATGGCCATATCTTACACCAGCGCGTCAAATGTGAGCATTATCGTCTCAATCTGCCCGATTTTTACTGCGATTTTTTCTCAAATCTTCCTTAAAGAAAAGCACCTTACGCCCACATTCCTGCTGGGATTTTTGCTTGCGATTTTCGGAATTGCCCTTGTAAGTTTTAACGGCGTGGTCATCCTTCACTTAAGCCCTAAAGGTGACTTGCTGGCTCTGGGGGCGGCGGTCTTGTGGGGCGTTTACTCGGTCTGCGTGTCAAAAATCAACGCACTGGGCTTGGACTCTATCCAGACAACGCGGAGAATATTTTACTGGGCCCTGCTTTTTATGATTCCAATCGGTCTTTTCTCGATTATGACTTTAGGAACATTTCCTGTATCTACTCCAGATTTTAAAATTCCGGGAATTTCTCTGCTTTTAGACTCAGAATTTAATCACTTTCGTTTTTCAAATCCTCTGAACTGGCTTAACCTTTCTTTTTTGGGCTTGGGAGCCAGTGCCTTCTGCTTTGCCGCCTGGAACATTGCCTGTGAGCGATTGGGAACCGTCCGCGCCACCGTGGGAATTTACCTCATTCCGGTAGTGACGATAATCTTCGCTTTTTTTGCCCTGGGGGAGAACATTTCCCTTATGGGGGCGATTGGAGCCGTCATTACGATTGCAGGCCTTTTTGTAAGTGAGATAAAAAAAGATGATTAAAATTCCGGCGGGCAGTCAATCGTCATTTGCCGGCCTGTGAGTGGGTGAGTGAAAGTGATTTTCTGCGCATGGAGCATAAGCCGTTCTCCCTCGTCGCAGTGACCATACAGAGTGTCGCCGATAATTGCCGTTCCGAAGCCGTGACTGTCTGCGCTGGCCAGTCGGAGCTGGTGGGTTCGTCCCGTGTGGGGCATAAAAAGTACCCTTGTTGCATTCCGTGTCGAGCCGTCAGGAGCATGGTATCGCTCTACATCGAGAATCTGCCATTGAGTGACCGCGCTTTTTCCATTTTCGGCATCCCAAATCTGGTGGGGGCGGTTCTCAACATCAAGACGGAAAAACAATTCCATCGAGCCTGTCTGGCTGATACCTTTTTTTGCGAGAACTCCGTCCAGAAGAGCGACATATTCTTTTTGAACTTCCTTGGCCTCAAACTGTCTGTTCAGTTCCCTGTGGGCTTCTTTGGTAAAGGCTAAAATCATAATTCCTGAAGTTTCCATGTCGAGACGATGAACCGCAGGCTGGGCAATTTCAACTGAATCCCCGAAAAGCCGCCTGAAACGAGACTCAACGCAATCTTTTTTGTCTTCACCCCGGCCGGGAACGCTCAAAATCCCAGATTCTTTGTTGACCACGCAAATCGTCTCGTCACGGTATAAAATTCTTAAGCTAAGCATTGCAGGAAGCAGAATTCCACAACGCTCATCGCAGGGGGGAGTTAGGAGTGAGGGGTTGGGTGTTGGGCGGTCCGGCTTCGCCGTCACGCTTTCCGCGAGCACATTCGTTGTCGTGCTCGTTTGACTTCCGCTATTGCTCCATACCGCAAGCGGTACGCCTTCGGCGGTGCTACAATCGTTACCGCTCGTCTCTGTGTATGCTGTTTCGGCCAGCGAAATTGGGAAGAGCTCGTGTGAAAAAGCATAGTCGAATAGCTTGGGGGCACAGCAATCGCCTGTTCCGGTTGGGGGAAGTTTACCCTGATTGTAGCGTGCGCAAATTTCTTTAAGGGAGAGGATTTTTCCGTCGATGCAGTGAAAATTATAAAGCGCGTGGACTTTTTCAAGGGACTCTGTACAAAGTTTTTCCCTCTCAGTCCGAAGTTTTTTTAATTCAAAGTTCATGTTGCCTGATTCAGAATGAACTGATTCACTGGCAATTTTTTCCGTCAGTTCATGAATTCTTTTGTCATTTTCCGAAAGTGCCTCTTCAATTTCCTCAGCAGAAACAATCGGAGGAACAAGCTGAAAGTTGAAAGATGAAAGTTGAAAGTTAGAACTTGAAACTTGAGAGTCTCTCTCTTCCGGGGGAAAATCTTCCCAGACATTCTCTTTTCCGTTTTCAACTTTCAACTTGCGGGCGTTTCCAGAATTCGTTACCAGGTTGACTTCATTGCCATCTTTGTCCCTACATACCAGGACCCCCAGCATTACCCACTGATTTTTTCTTTCCTGACTTGGGCGTGCAATCTGCTTTAGAGAGAGTTTTCCTTCTTTAATGGCTAGAATCACTTCTTCGAGAATGATGGCTGCTTTTTCTTGTGGGAGGGGCGGAAACATGCTTTAATTTTGCCCGAAACTTGTTTTTTTTACAAGCAAAGCCTACGCAGGATGCGGCGGGCGTCAGTTGCGGAACGAAGTGGAGCAATGAGCGTGAGCGAACCCAAAGCAGCCTGTAGAAAATAAAATTTCGTACAAAAAAATTAAAAAAAATCGCAGAATTTTAAAAATTTTCCTTGCTTTTGTAGAAAAGTGTGGTATTATTAAATTGTAGACAGGAGCGAGATGAGGACGCACACCGGCTGCACGATAGGAGGCGTAATGCAATTTCCGACAAAAAGATCTGACTCCTCAGGGGTCTTGTAATTACATTCACTCCACCTGCAGGAATTGCAGGATATCATTAATTGCCCTTCGCTAAGGTCGAAGAGAGGCAAACTATAAACCGCCAAAAGCTGGCGGTTTTCTTTTTTATAGAGCTTTTATGGGAAAAAAAATCGATAAACGGCTTCCTTTGCTAACAATTATGCGTTTTTCTTCCGAAAATAAATCAGGTGGTTTTTTCTATTTGCGAATGGCAAGGGGGATATTATGACAATTACAATCGATGAATCAAAACTTCTTCATACGGTGAAGAGTATTTCGATTTTGCTCGTTATTGCGGCTGTACTTACATTTTTAGGGCTTTCAAGCAAAATTTTTCATTTTAGCGAGGAGCAGCCTGTTCTTTATGAAATGAACTACAACCGTCTCTCAACTCCGGGCAAGGGTGTTGCCACTTCCATGAAAAAAACGGGCGAAGTGCAGTCGAAAGTGCTTGGCCCTCACCGTGGAAACGGAAAGGGTGGATCGAAATTCTTTGACGAAGTCGAAAAAGTCCACGGAAATAAAGCAAAATAATGCGTGGCAGATTCGCGCCTTCTCCCAGCGGGCGGATGCATCTCGGAAATGTTTATTCCGCTCTCCTTTCCTATCTTTCGGCAAAAAAGCAGGGCGGTGAGTGGATTCTTCGCGTTGAAGACCTTGACCGCCAGCGTTGTAAAAAAGAATATTCCGCGCAGTTGCTTGATGATTTGCTCTGGCTGGGCTTAAAATGGGACAATTTTTCTCCTGAGAAGGGCGGACTAGCCCCAGAGTTTTTTCAATCTAACCGCGATTCCTTCTATATAAGTGCCTTTAACTCTCTCTGTGAAAAAGGTCTTGTTTATGATTGCTTTTGCCGTCGTGCCGATTTGCTTTCTGCTTCGGCTCCCCATGCCAGCGATGGAAGCCCGATTTATTCAGGAAAATGCAAGAGTCTTTCGGAAAATGAGCGTAACCTTCTATTAAAAACGCGTTCTCCTGCAAAGAGACTCATGGTCGAAGATAAATCAATTTCTTTTATTGACGGGCATTTTGGTGCTCAGAAATCCAATCTTCCTCGTGATGTGGGGGATTTTATCATTCGCCGTTCTGACGGAAATTTTGCCTACCAGCTTGCAGTGGTTGTGGATGATGCCCTTATGGGCGTGAGCGAAATTGTCCGGGGCAGGGATTTGCTCTCATCTGTGGGCGCGCAGCTTTATCTTTATGGAAAACTTTCTTTGATTCCGCCTGATTCTTTCCCCGAATTCTATCATCTGCCACTTTTGCTCTCTTGTGACGGACGGCGGCTTTCAAAGCGAAACAAGGATATTGATATGGGATTTTTGCGAGATAATTTTTCTGCTGTAGATTTGATTGGAAAAATCCTTTTTTTGAGCGGTTGCATTGAAAAAGAAGAGAAAATTTCCCTTGAAGAGGCCGTAGGCGAATTCGATTGGAAGAAAGTAAAAAAAGAAGATATTTTTGTAGCTTAAAAAGCAGGTTGAACATCTTTTGTCATTATCGTATACTGATTGTATATTTATGTAAATTTTATGCATAAAAATACATTTCGGGAGCGAATTATGGCATATTCTTTCATTGATGGCGGCGTTACGGCTGCCCAGGGCTTTACGGCCAACGGAATCTTGAACAAAATCAAGTCTAGCCGCACAACGAACGATACGGCTCTTATTTTTTCAGAAAAGGTCTGCAATGCGGCGGGTGTATTCACTCAGAATCGGGTCAAGGCTGAATGTGTTAAGTTGACAAAAGACCATATCGCAAACGGCAAGGCTCAGGCTGTCATCGCCAACAGCGGTAACGCAAATGCCTGCACTGGCAAGGAAGGCTACGACAACGCAAACAAGGAAGCTGTGGCAGTGGCCGCAAAAATGAACATAAACTCTGACGATGTGCTTGTTCTCTCGACAGGCGTAATCGGTCAGCAGCTTCCTGTGGAAAAAATCCTCAACGGTCTCGACAAGCTGGCTGACGGTCTTTCAAAGGAAGGTCACAAAGAAGCCCGAATTGCAATCATGACCACCGACACCCACTATAAGGAAGTCGCCCTGGAAACTGTGATTGGCGGCAAAACCGTGCGCATGGGAACAATGGCCAAGGGAAGCGGCATGATTCACATCAATCTGGGAACCATGTTGGGCTTTATCACCACTGACTGCGCAATTTCTTCACAAATGCTTGAAAAGGCCTTGCGAATCTCTGCGGCAGGCACTTACAACTGCGTTTCAATCGACGGCGACACTTCAACGAACGATTCACTTCTCATTCTCGCCAACGGCATGGCAGGAAACGCAGAAATCACTAGCGAAGGGGCTGATTTTGACGCTTTTGTTGAGGCTTTGAACGCCCTTAACACTGAAATGGCAAAGAAAATCGCCGCTGACGGAGAAGGTGCGACACGACTTGTTACCTGCAATGTCGTTGGTGCTGACACGGTAGAAAATGCCCGCGGCTTGGCTAAGGCCGTCATCTGCTCAAATCTCGTAAAGGCTGCCTTCTTCGGAGCGGACGCAAACTGGGGCCGAATCCTTGACGCAATGGGCTACTCAGGCTTCTTCTTCACTCCCGAAAAAACTTCTGTCTCATTCTTGAGCCGTGAGGGTGCAAAACGCTACTTCGAGGACGGAAATGTGAACGGGGGCAAAGAGTCTTCAATCAAGGTCTTTGACCACGGAGTTCCGCTGAATTTCGACGAAGACTTGGCAAAGAAAATCCTCACCGAAGAAGCCGTGGACATTCTCGTGGAGCTTGAAGACGGAAAAGCAAAAGGCACGGCCTGGGGATGTGACCTCACTTACGATTATGTAAAAATCAACGGAGACTACCGTACCTAATGGAGAAAATTATGTCAGAAAATACAGAAAACGAAATGCGTGAAAAAATTGACCCGCGTGTGGATAACGCTCACTGGTCGGATGTTTTGGTTCAGGTTTTGCCTTACTTCCGCCACTGGGTCGGAAAAACTGTCGTCGTAAAATACGGCGGAAACGCAATGCTCAACGAAGAGTTAAAAGCCGCCGTTATGAAGGACATCGTTTTGCTCAGTACAATCGGAATCAAGGTCGTACTGGTGCATGGCGGCGGCCCTGAAATCAACCACATGCTGGAGCGGGTCGGAAAAGAATCGAAATTCATCAACGGACTTCGCTACACTGACGCTGAGACAATGGAAATCGTTCAGATGGTTCTGACAGGAAAGCTCAACAAAGACATTGTCGGCATTCTCTTGCAGGAAGGCGGCAAGGCGGTAGGACTGTCTGGCGTGGATTCAGGTCTCTTGCGGGCAAAAAAAATCGACAAGGACGGAACAGATTTGGGCTTTGTGGGCGAAGTAACCGAGGTTCATCCCGAAATCATCCAGTCGCTTTTGGACGAGGGCTTTATTCCGGTCGTCTCAACGGTGGCCTTGGGTGAGTCAGGGGACAGTGCCCGCTACAATATTAACGCTGACACTGCGGCGGCAAAAATCGCAATCGCTTTGAAGGCCGAAAAATTCGTTCAGCTCACCAATGTCGCGGGCGTTCTCCGTGACGTGAACGACCCAAAATCACTGATTCAGCGAATCCACATCGAGGATGTCCAAAAATATTTCGACGACGGTACGATTTCAGGCGGCATGATTCCAAAAATCGAGTGCTGCATGATGGCTCGTCAGGGCGGAGTTCCCCGAACTCACATCATCGATGGCCGGGTTCCGCACTCTCTTTTAATCGAGATGTTCAGTGACCGCGGTATCGGCACGATGATTTATTAAAGACACGAATTATACTAACTATCACTAATTAAAATTGTGAGGAAAAAATATGGCTTCTAAAATTGTTGTGAATAATTACGGCTCATTTGATGTCACCATGGTAAAGGGCAAGGGCTCAACCTGCTACGACATCAATGGCAAAAAATATATCGATTTTCTGGCAGGAATTGCGGTCAACTGTCTCGGCCACAATTTCAAACCTTTGGTAAAGGCGATTTCAAAGCAGGCGAAAAAACAGATTCATGTCTGCAACTATTTCGTAAGCGATGTGGGCGTTGAGTACGCTACGGAACTTCTGGGAATCACGGGCTATGATGCCGTCTATTTCGGAAATTCCGGCGCGGAAGGAAACGAAGCCGCAATCAAACTGGCACGAAAATACGGCTACCTCAATGGCGGCGAAAAACGACGGGTCATTTACACGCTGGAGTCTTCTTTCCACGGCAGGACCTTGGCGACTCTTACCGCCACAGGTCAGGAAAAATTCCATCCGGCCTGTTTTGCTCCTTATGTCGACTGCTTCAAGACGATTAAAGCCAATGACTGGGAAGCCATAAAAACCGCTTTTGACGACACAACGGCGGCTCTTTTGATTGAGTGCGTTCAGGGCGAGGGCGGAGTGAACATCGTTGACGCTGACTGGGCAAAGGCGGCCTCTGATGCGGCTCGTGCGGCTGGTGCTATCGTTATGGCAGATGAAGTTCAGACAGGCTTCGGCCGAACTGGAACTTTATTTGCCAGCGAAGCATTGGGCTTTGACCCGGAAGTGATTTCCTTTGCCAAGGGAGCTGCCGGCGGCGTTCCTTTCGGCGGCATTTTGATTAAGGGAAAGGCAGCCGATGTCTTTAAGGCTGGCGACCATCAGTCAACTTTCGGCGGAAATCCTCTTGCTTGTGCGGCGGGTCTTGTAGTTCTTCATGAGCTTGAAAAACCAGGCTTCCTTGAAAGCGTGGTCGAAAAGGGCGACTACATGAGAAAGGCAATCGCCGGCTTTAATGCAAAATGCGTCGGTGAAATCCGCGGAAAAGGCCTCATGATTGGAGTTGACATGATTAACGGAGCAAATGCGGTCGAAGTCGAGAAAAAACTCCTTGCAAAAGGCTTGCTCACTTCAACGGCAGGGGCAAACACTCTCCGAATCGTGCCGCCTCTCAATATTTCATACAAAGAAATCGATGAAGGGCTTTCGATTCTCAAAGATGTGCTTTTAAGCGAGTAGTTTGGAAGAAAAAGTGATTGAAAGAGGAAAAGAAACCGTCGCAAGCAAACTTGCTTAGCAAAAAGGTGTCGTTTCCTCTTTTTTGTTTTCTTAAATTCTGTTACAATAAATTTCCGTTATGAAAAACGGATTTGATAATGAAAAGTATCTGCGGATACAGTCTGAGCACATTAAGGAAAGGATTGCCAAGTTCGGCAATAAACTTTATCTGGAATTTGGCGGCAAATTATTTGACGATTACCATGCAAGCCGCGTTCTTCCTGGGTTCCAGCCCGATTCAAAACTGAAAATGCTCATGCAACTGTCTGATATGGCGGAAATCGTCATTGTAATCAGTGCAGTTGACATCGAAAAAAACAAAGTCCGTGGCGATCTGGGCATTACCTACGATAAAGATGTTCTCCGTTTGCGCGATGAATTTCAGAATCTTGGTCTTATGGTTGGTTCTGTCGTAATTACGCATTTTAAAGGTCAGGAAAGCGCAAAAGCCTTTAAGAATAAGCTCAAACGAATGGGCATCAACTGCTATTATCACTACATGATTGAAGGTTATCCTCAGAATGTTTCTTTGATTGATTCAGACGAGGGCTACGGAAAGAATGATTATGTTGAGACTAGCCGCCCCCTCGTTGTTGTTACAGCACCGGGACCTGGAAGCGGCAAAATGGCTGTCTGCTTAAGCCAGCTTTATCAGGAGCAGAAGAGGGGCATTAAGGCAGGATATGCCAAATTCGAGACCTTCCCAATCTGGAATCTTCCGTTAAAACACCCGGTCAACCTCGCTTACGAGGCCGCTACCGCTGATTTGAACGATGTGAACATGATTGACCCCTTCCATCTTGAGGCTTATGGAGAAACAACCGTAAACTACAACCGCGATATCGAGATTTTTCCTGTCTTGAACGCGATTTTTGAAGGAATTTACGGCGAAAATCCATACAAGTCACCCACGGATATGGGCGTAAACATGGCCGGCTACTGTATTTTTGACGACGAGGCCTGCCGCGAAGCTTCAAATCAGGAAATTATCCGCCGTTATTACACCGCCCTTGACAATCTCATCGAAGACAAGGGCAGCGAAAACGAAGTCAACAAAATCGCCCTTCTTATGAAGCAGGCAAAAATCACCGTTGAAGACCGCAAGGTCGTAGAGCCGGCAAATGAACGGGGTAACAAGGCAAGCGTTCCTGCGGCTGCGATTGAACTCAGTGACGGAACGATTATCACCAGCGAGACTTCAAGCCTTTTGGGAACTTGCGCCGCCCTCATTTTGAACGCCACAAAACATCTTGCGGGCATTGACCACAAAATCAAGCTCATTCCAAAAGATATGATTGAGCCGATTCAGAACATGAAGGTCAATTATCTCAAAGGAAACAACCCCCGCTTGCACACGGACGAAGTTCTAGTGGCTCTGGCAATGCTCTCTCCATCCAATGAAAACTGCAGAAAGGCTATTGAACAACTTCCGAATTTAAATGGCTGTCAGGTTCATACAACGGTCATGCTTTCAGAAGTTGACCGAAAGATTTTTAAAAAGCTGGGCGTGGATGTCACTATGGAGCCGGTGCTTAAAACAAGCCGAAAACGATAATTTATGGAAAAAACGACTTACATTTTCGGACACAAAAATCCTGACACGGACTCGGTCGTTGCGGCCTCGGCTTATGAAGCCTACAAAAATTTGCTGGGCTTTAAAGAATATAAGGCTGCCCGTGCGGGAAAGCTGAATCCTCAGACTGACTATATTTACAAAAAATTCGGCATTACTCCGCCTGAATTTATCCCGGACTTGAATCCCCGCGTCGCATATTACATGACGGATTCCGTGGACATGGTTCATCAGATGAATTCCTTTTGGGCGGCATCTCAGTTTATGCGTCGGACGGGTCGCCGGGTTCTTCCTGTGGTCGATGATGAAGGTCACTACAAGGGAATTTTGAATTTCAATTCATTTTCAAAGAATGTTTTTGAAATCTTGAATCCTGAGCACCATATTTCCGTTTTTACTGACATTCACCTTATGGCTCAAACCCTAAACGGTAAAATCCTTAATATGGGGGAAGATGCCGAAGATTTGCACAAATATACCATCGTTTCTGGAGCTTCAAGCCTGGATTCTTTTAAAAAGACCCTGAGCGCCCACTCTCACGGAGGCATTGTCGTCGTTACGGGAGACAGGGAAGACATTCAGAAAGTATGCTTTGAGAATCATGTCCGTGCTGTTGTGTTGAGTGCGGGCCGCCTTCCTAGCGCAGAAATGCTTGAAGAGGCAAAAAAGGCGGGAACGAGCGTCATTGTCAGTAAGTACGATACGGCTTCTTCTTCCATGCTGATTTTGTATTCGACTCCCGTGCGAATGGTTTGCGATCAGGGAGTAAAGCCGATTAAGGGAGATGATTCCATTCAAAAAATCATGCCTTTGCTCAAAGCGGCTGATGGTCAGACTCTGCCTGTAGTGGACGATGATGGAAAAGTCGAAGGAATTTTAAGTGAAATTGATATTCATCATGAGCCGAAAATTTCCCTTGCCCTGGTCGATCACAATGAAATGAGTCAGGCTGTAGACGGAATCGAAAATTACTCAATCTGCGATGTAGTTGATCACCATAGAATCGGTTTTTCAAAGACTAAAGCGCCAATTTCTTTCATCAATATGCCTCTGGGCTCAACCTCAACGATTATCACGAAGCTTTTTCGGGATCAGAATCTTGAGATTCCTCTCCATGTGGCAAAACTCCTTCTTTGCGGCATTTTAAGCGATACGCTGATTTTGCAGAGCGCGACCACGACTCCTGTGGATGTGAATCTTGCGAATTTCCTTTCAGAAAAAACTGGCTTGAATATCAAGGATTTGGGCGAGGAAATCATAAAGGCGGGAAGCAGAATCTCCGGGCGCACTTCTTACGAAGTCATAAATCAGGACATGAAGGAGTATAACGAAAACGGCGCGATTTTCACTGTGAGCCAGATTGAAGTAGATGGTACTGAAGAAGTGCTTGCTCGGAAGAATGAATTCTTGGACGATTTGGAAATTGCCCGAAGAAGCCACGGAGCGCTTTTTTCAACGCTGCTCGTGACAGATATTTCAACTCTTTCTTCGGTCATGCTCGTGGCCAGCGAGGAGAAATTCATCCAGTGTCTGCATTTTCCCCAGCAGGAAGAGCATGTTTATTTCTTAAAAGATGTGGTCAGCCGCAAAAAGCAGCTGATTCCAATGCTTACTGAAGTTCTTGCTTCTTACGGCGTGTGATTAATCCCCAAAGAGCCGTGAGGGCGAATGTCACTGCCATGTCAAGGATTGTGCAGCCGAGAATGAAATCCACAGTCATAAGCAGGCGATAGAGCACGAATCCCAAAATCCAGATGATGATTTTCGCAATGTCCACTTTCTTATCGGAAGAATCTCGCTTAACCACAAAGAAATCCGCAATCAAAATTGCAATCATTGGGGCAAAAACCGAACCGATGTAGTACAAGAAGTCGGTGATGTTGTCCATGTTGAAGAGAATTGCTCCCGCAGTTCCAAGAAGAGCTACCACAACGGCAGTCCATTTTCCGTCCAGCTTTTCAAATACTGTTTTGGCAGAAATTCCCGCGCTGAATGCGTCAAGGAAGGTGGTCGTAACCGTTGAAAGGACGATGATGATAAGCCCTGCGATTCCCAAGCCTGATTTTACAGCAATCTGTGCGATGTCGCTCTCGCCGGTGAAAATCGTCGCTCCCATACCGATAATGTACATCCAGCATGAGACGATTCCGTAAATCAAAGAGCTGGCAAGAGTGGCGCGGAAGGGCTTTTCGGCTTCTTTCGTGTAATCAGAGATAAGGGGAAGCCAGGAAAGTGGCATTGCCACCGCCAGTTCCACAGCCGCGCCAAAGGACATGGCTTCTTCAATGGCAGAGTCTGCAATCTTTTCGCCGAAGAAGATGATTTTGCACAAAACCAGAGTGAGGATAAAGAGCAGGCTCATGGTGACCACATTGATTTTTCCAAGGTTTGTGATTCCGATTACAATCCATAGAATAATCAGCGCACCGATGACGATTGCCCAAATCCACTTTCCGAATGAGAAAATCTCGTTTACGGCAAGGGAGCCGTCATAAATCATGATTCCAGTCCAGCCCACCAGCTGAAGGACATTCAAAAGTGCGAAGAATTTGCTTCCCCATGAGCCGAAACTGTATTTCGTGGTCTCCATGGCAGATTTTTTTGCAATTCCGCCGATGTATCCGGCAAAAAAGAGCAGGACGCATCCAATCAAATGACCCAGCAAAATAGCCGCCGTTCCCCGGACAAATCCCAAAGGAGCGAAAAATGTGCCTGTAATAATCTCAGCGATAGATACCCCGGCGCCGAACCAAATCAGCGCGTTAGAAAAGACAGATGTTTTTTTATTTTCCATGATAATTTCCTTGTTTTATGTAAGAGTAATAAATAGCAAATGATAAAAAGCATGCGGAATCGGGGTTGCGCTTAGCACTTTGTGCGTTAAACTCGCCTGAGCTTTGCTCACAGCGATGTTTGCTGGCGCGTTCCCGATGGGAGCATGATTTTTAGTATTTTCGAGTTAATACGAAGTTGTGCATCAAAGGGCCGCTTCCTTTGCCTAGGTCCAGGCCTGCTTCCAGCGCGCCTGAGATGTATTCCTTGGCTTTTGACACCGCGTTTTCAAGACTCTCGCCTTTTGCAAGATTTGCGGCGATTGCGCTTGAGAGGGTGCAGCCGGTTCCGTGAGTGTTGGGATTGTTGATTCGCCTTCCCTTGAACCACTTTGCGATGACCTCGCCATTTTCATTCTTTCCGTAAAGGAAATCGCTGGCGTCATTTACATTGTGGCCGCCTTTAACCAGAACGGAGCAGCCGAATTTTTCGTGGATTTTCTGAGCCGCCTCTTCCATTTCCTTTTCAGAAGTGATTTTAAGGCCTTTTGAGTCAAGTCCTGAAAGAGAGTTTCCTTCCAGAAGGACTTCAGTTTCTGGAATATTTGGCGTAATCACTGTGGCCAGCGGGAGAAGTTCTTTTTTTAAGCTTTCGATTGCCTCGTCGCTGATGAGTTTTGCCCCGCTGGTCGCCACCATAACGGGATCAACGACAATGTTTTTGAGGGAGAACTTTTTGATGGAGCTGGCGATTGTCTGAATCAGTCCCACAGACGCGACCATACCTGTCTTTACTGCGTCCGGGAAAATATCCGTGACGACAGCCTCAATTTGTTTTTGTAAAAAATCAGGCGAGACTTCCTGAATACCCGTAACGCCGGTTGTGTTCTGTGCGGTCAGTGCGGTGACGGCGCTCATTGCGTAAACTCCGTTCATCGTCATCGTCTTGATATCCGCCTGGATTCCGGCGCCTCCGCAAGAATCACTTCCTGCGATTGTCAAAGCAGTTTTCATCACAGCCATTTGTGATGCCTCCTTTTTCCCGTGGTGCCCCCGGTAAATTTTTCTGTGTTTCAAAACATAATGATTTGCAAAATTTTGTTCAAGAGGGCAGACGATTTACAAAAGTCGATATTTGTTTTATTATACAAACATTGCAGGGGAACTCGACGGAGAAATCCTAACGAGTTGAGATAGCGTAAAGACGCAAAACCCTTTGAACCTGTCCGGTTAATACCGACGAAGGAAGCACTGTAGAATCCAAAAAATCACAGGCTCTCCCCTCGGAGAGTTTTTCTTTTTTCAGACGATGCGGTCAACTTCCTGAATCTAAAAATAAGGAGTTAAAAATGACCGAAAACGAAATCAAATCACAAGTAAAAAAAGCGGTCGAAGCAGTCCGCGCTCAGAAGCCTCTCGCGCCTTCAATCACAAACACCGTTACCATTAATTTTGTGGCAAATGCCCAGATTGCCGTTGGAGGCTCAGCAGCCATGGTTTATCTTCCTGACGAGGGAGAATTTGTCTCGGAAGTGGGAAGCGCGGTTTACATCAATGCGGGAACAATGTTCCCTGTCTACGAAGAGACCTTGCCCCGCACGGCAAAACGCCTTTTCGAGCTTAAAAGGAACTGGGTTTTGGATCCTGTTGGAATCGGAATCGGCTCTCTCCGCACAAAATTGCTCTCAGACTTTAAGGATTTTCCGCCATCAATCGTCCGAGGAAACGCCTCGGAAGTAATCGCCCTTGCAAAACTCTGGGGAATCGATGCAGGAACATCTTCTTCTGGCCCAAAGGGAGTCGATACCGTTGACAGCGTAGAAATGGCCGAAAACGCCGCAAAAGCCTTGGCTTCTTTCATCAACGAAAAGCGGGGAGGACTTGGGGGAGCCGTTGCCGTAAGCGGAATCGAGGATTTGGTCACTGACGGAAAAACTGTCGTTTACTGCAAGGGTGGCTCTCACTTCATGGAAAAAATCACCGGTTCAGGCTGTTCTTTGGGCGGTGTCTGCGCGGTTTATGCAGGAGTGGCTTCTCCTTTCATCGCAGCTCTTTCCGCAACACAAATTTACAATCTGGCAGGAAAGAGGGCTGAGTCAAAAGTAAATGCCCCGGCCTCTTTCCAAGTCGCCTTCCTTGACGAGCTTTATCTTGCTTCATCTGAGGATGTGGCCAACAATCCCTTCACTGTAAAATAAGGAGCCAGAGAAAAAATGAACACATTGATTGCACTTGCCATTGCACCGGTAGGAACAGGCGATGAACTTTCTGCAGAGGTTGCTGAAGTAGTAAAAGTAATCCGTGAATCAGGATTACCCAACAAAACTTCCTCAATGTTCACCGAAATTGAGGGAGAATACGACAAGGTTATGGAAGTCGTCAAAAAAGCGACCTTCGTTCTTGCCGAAAAGGGAATCCGCACCGAAGTCGTGCTTAAAATGGATATCCGACCTGGTTACACTGACACCATGAGCGGAAAATTAGAGAGACTTGAAGAGCATCTCAAATAAAGCAAACAAAAGGAATAAAAAATGAAAGTTGATATAAGCGCATATCTTGTCGTTGGCCGGGAAAACACAAATGGTCGCCCTGTCGCACAAATCGTTTCCGACGCGGTGAAGGCAGGCTTTACCTGTGTCCAAATACGTTCAAAAACCGCCAGCGCCCTTGAGATGATTGAAGATTGCCGGGAATCTGCAAAAGCAATCGCCGAACTTGGAAAATCTGAGAGCGTTGCCCTTCTCGTGGACGACCGCCTTGACATCGTGCTTGCCGCCCGCGAAATGGGAATCAAAGTTGACGGCCTTCATGTAGGTCAGAGCGACATTCCGGTTTCAATTTGCCGGAAATTCTTGGGAAAAGACTCGATTATTGGTCTTTCTGCTCCCACAAAAGATTTGATTGATTATGTTCAGTCTGCTGATGTAAGTCAAATCGATTATTTCGGGGCAGGCCCTGTCCATGAGACGGCCACAAAACCCGATTGCGGCATGGACGAAAACGGAAAGGTTATTACAAAGACTTTTGAAGAATTGGCCGAACTTGGAAAGAAAAGCCCCATTCCAGTGGTAGTAGGCGGGGGCGTAAAGTTAAAAGACATCGCCCCACTTAAAGAAAGTGGCGTCGGCGGATTTTTTGTAGTTTCCGCAGTAGCCGGAGCCGAAAGCCCCTATGCCGCCGCGAAAGAATTAGCCGACGCCTGGAAGAATTAGTATTGTCTTGTTGGCAAAATTGCCGCCGCATTTGACTGATCGAAAACAGCCTCATTGACATACTGAATTTTTTCGACTGAGCCGCCGTTTTCGAGAGTATTGATAATTTCAGCAACGCGTGGACCATGGAGAGGGTTGCACTCGCAAGCACAGTTGATTTCGCCTGCAATCATGCTGAGAAATACATCATGACCGGCATCAAATGTGATGATTATGATGTCTTCGCCTGGTTTTTTACCAGCAGCCTTGATTGCTTCAATTGCGCCCAAAGCCATATCATCATTTTCTGCAAAAAGAACATTGATTTTGTTGATTCCGACTTCTTTGATAATCTCTTCCATTGCCTTTTTGCCACCGTCTTTGCGGAAGTCACCTGATTTCTGTGCGATAAGGTTCCAGTTTGGATGTGATTGAATTCCTTCTTCGATACCCTGAGTTCGGCCTACCTGAGCAGAAGCACCCAGTGTTCCCTGAATGTCAACAATGTTAAGGTCTTCATTTGAAAGTCCTTTTCCGTCAAGGTAGCCTTCGAGCCATTTTACGCCATCGCGACCTTCTTTAAGAAAGTTTCCGCCGACCCAGCAGAGATAAAGGCTGTCATCTTCAAGCTTCATCTGGCGGTCAGAAAGAATTACTGGAATTGCGGCTGCTTTAGCTTCTTTAAGAACTTCATCCCAGCCAGTTTCGATAACCGGGGCAACGACGATATAATCAACATTCTGTGCGATAAAGTCGCGGATTGCGGCAATCTGAACTTCCTGATTTCCGTCTGCATCGATATAAATGAGGTCATAGCCGTTTGCAGGTGTCATAGTTGTTTTAAATGAGGATGAATTAGCGGTTCTCCATACAGATTCATGACCGACCTGAGCATAACCGACTTTAATTGTACGATTTGAAGTCTGGCGTGAAACTACTTCGCCTGATTTTGTTTCAGCTTTTTTGTTACAACCAGTGAATAAAAGAAGGGCAAGGGCGATAATGCTTGCCGTTACTAATAATTTTTTCATTAAAATCTCCTTATTCTTTCCATTTTATATATTTTTCGCATTCAAGTATAGACCGCGCATTTTCCACACGCTCCATCGTAGGACTTTCAGTTTTTTCGAGGGGGTAAGGAATCCCCAAATCCTTGTACTTAGTGATTGCAAGCCCGTGATATGGCAGGATTTCCACCCGTTCCACATTGTGCAGAGTGCGGATAAAATCGCGGGTCTGGGTGAGATATTCGTCATTGTCGGTGATTCCCGGAACCAAAACATGTCGGATCCAGATTGGCTTTTTGATTTCGTCAAGGTAGGCGAACATTTCCCGCACATTTTTACCGCTACAGCCTGTGAGTTTTTTGTGTTCGTCCTCATTTATGTGCTTTATGTCCACGAGGAGAATGTCAGTTACTTCCATTAACTTTTTGAATTTCTCAAACCATTCGCCTTCTTTTTTGAAAGGCCCGCCCGCAGTATCGATACAAGTATTGATGTTGCGCTCTTTTGCCTTTGTGAAAAGCTCTGTCAGAAAATCAATCTGAGCCAGTGGCTCTCCGCCAGAGACCGTGATTCCGCCTTTTTTGCCCCAGAAATCCCGGCAGCTCTCAGCCTCGTTCAAAAGTTCATCGGCTGTGTAGAGTTTTCCGCGAGTCATTTCCCAGGTGTCAGGATTGTGGCAGTAAAGGCAGCGGAAAGGACAGCCCGAAAAGAAAATGATGAAGCGGCTTCCAGGCCCGTCAGCACAGCCGAAAGATTCTAACTGATGAATATATCCTTGTAATGCCATTTAGTACCTCTGTTTGCAATCGCGCAAGGGATTGTAGTGGCGGCGAAGCCGTTCGGTAGCAATGGGATTGTCGGGTCTGGCTCGACAATGACAGTGCGGACGAATGAAGCGACAGCGTAACCACGCAAAGCCCGCCCCTGCCTTTGGCAGGGGGGCGCCCACCTTTTTATGAAAACCGAGCAGGATTCATTGTAACAAATCACGCTGATTTTATAAAAAAGACGGAAAATGCAAAAAGGGGCGGAAGTGAGGTTCCGACAAAAAGTCGCTTGAACTTGTTCACCGCGACTTTTATGGCGGGTTCTCACTGGGAGCCCCTTTTTGTTTTATCTAGTGTTTGTTTATGACACCAGTTGTTTATTACAATGAAGCGTGGCAGGTTCGTGCGATAACATCGTCCTGCTGCTCTTTTGTAAGGTTGATGAAGCGGACTGCGTAACCAGAAACGCGTACTGTGAAGTTTGCGTACTCAGGTTTCTCAGGATGAGCCTGGCAGTCCTTGAGCTTCTCTACGCCGAAGACGTTTACATTCAAGTGGTGTGAGCCGCGTGAGAAGTATCCGTCGAGGACGTTTACGAGGTTGTCGATTCGCTCGTTCTCATCGTGTCCCAAAGCAGACGGGTTGATTGTCTGTGTGTTTGAGATACCGTCGAGAGCATAGTGATAAGGAAGTTTAGCGACAGATTTGAGTGATTTTACGAGACCCTTTGTCTCTGCACCGTAAGCCGGGTTAGCTCCTGGAGAGAATGGCTCGTGAGCTTTTCGTCCGTCAGGCAATGCGCCAGTTGCTTTTCCGTAAACAACATTTGAAGTAATTGTAAGGATAGAAGTTGTCGGCTCTGCATTGCGGTATGTGTGATGCTTCTTGATTTTGCCGATGAAGGTTTTCAAGAGCCATACTGCGATGTCATCTGCGCGGTCATCGTCCTGTCCGTAGCGTGGGAAGTCGCCGTCAATCTCAAAGTCGTAAGCCATGTTCTTTGCTGTTCCGATGACAGCCTTTGTTTTGCGGTCATGGATGTCGAAGTCACGGCGGAGAACTCGGACTTTTGCATATTTGATTGCAGAAAGTGAGTCAACGACATGTGAGAAGCCTGCGATACCAGTAGCGAATGTTCGTTTGACATCTGTGTCTTCGAGAGCCAGCTCAGCGGCCTCGTAGTAGTATTTGTCGTGCATGTAGTGGATTGCGTTGAGTGCATTGACATAAAGACCTGCGAGCCAGTCAAGCATTGCATCGTATTTTGCGATAACTTCATCATAATCAAGATATTCTGAAGTGATTGGAGCGAGCTCCGGTCCTACCTGAACGCCTGGTGTGAGACCTGCTTCCTCGTCTTTTCCGCCGTTGATAGCGTAAAGAAGGGCTTTTGCGAGGTTAGCGCGTGCTCCGAAGAACTGCATTTCTTTACCAGTCTGAGTTGCTGAAACACAGCAGCAGATTGAGTAGTCATCACCCCAGATTGGGCGCATTACATCGTCGTTCTCGTACTGGATTGAAGACGTATCGATAGAAATTTTTGCAGCGTATTTGCGGAAAGCCTCTGGCAATCTCTTTGAGTAGAGGACTGTCATGTTTGGCTCTGGGCTTGGTCCCATGTTTTCGAGAGTGTGGAGGAAGCGGAAGTCGTTCTTTGTGACCATTGAGCGGCCGTCCTGTCCCAAACCGCCGACTTCGAGGGTTGCCCAAACCGGGTCACCTGAGAAGAGCTGATTGTAAGATTCGATTCGGGCGAAGCGAACCATGCGGGCTTTCATTACCAGGTGGTCAATGAGTTCCTGAGCCTGGCTTTCTGTGATGATTCCTGCCTTCAAGTCGCGCTCAATGTAGATGTCGAGGAATGTTGAAACACGACCAATCGACATAGCGGCACCGTTCTGTGTTTTGATTGCGGCAAGGTAGCCGAAGTAGAGCCACTGAACGGCCTCTTTTGCGTTTTTAGCAGGCTGAGAAATGTCGAATCCGTAGATTTTTGCCATTTCTTTCATGCCGTTGAGGGCTTTAATCTGCTCAGCGACTTCTTCGCGGAGGCGGATAACATCATCTGTCATTGTTCCGTCACCGATGTTGGCGAAATCAGCCTTTTTCTGGGCGATAAGGAAATCGATACCGTAGAGGGCAACGCGGCGATAGTCACCGACGATTCGGCCTCGTCCGTATGTGTCAGGCAAACCTGTAAGGATGTGGGCTGAACGGGCTTTATGAATCTCAGGAGTGTAAACATCAAAAACAGCCTGATTGTGTGTCTTGTGATATTCAGTGAAGATTTTGTGAAGCTCAGGATTTGGCTTGTAGCCGTACATTTCGCAAGACTGCTCAGCCATTCGGATTCCACCGTAAGGCATGAAGGCTCTTTTAAGAGGCTTGTCAGTCTGAAGACCTACAACCTGCTCCAAGTCCTTTAATTTCTCGTCGATGTAGCCGGCTCCGTGAGAAGTGAGACCTGTTACGACATCGGTATCCATGTCAAGAACGCCGCTTCTTTCTTTACCGTCAAGACCAACTGATTTTTTGTTGTGCTCAGCCTTCTGGAGTTCCTGCAACTTGTCGAACAATTTGTTTGTTGCGTCGGTTGGGCCTGCCAAGAATGACTGGTCTCCGTCATAAGGTGTGTAGTTTTCCTGGATGAAGTCGCGTACATTGATTTCTTCTTTCCAGAGTCGTCCGTAGAATCCTTTCCAGGCTTCCTGTTCTGCCATAAAAAATCTCCTATAAAATTATTTTGAATCACCTGGAGATAAAAGCCGAAGAAAGCGCATGGAGACACCGAAACACTAAAGTTCGCAATGGAAAGAGAAGTGAAAAGATGTGACCAAAACAACTTAAAGGGGCTTGTAGTTTCCAAGCAATATCGGATGCAATGCAACCGTGTTCTGATAACAATAATATAGCGAAAAAGTTAGACTTAGACAATAGAATTTTGAAAAATAGCGCTTTTGTTTTTGGTTCTATGTAAAATTACGCTACGGGTAGTGTAAGAATCAAATATCAGGGCGCCACGGCTAAAGCCGTCGGGCTATCCGCCGTTACGCGCTATCCGCGCTCCATTCCTCCGCTCGCACAGCTCGCTTCGGAACAGCCCTTACGGGCTGCGGCTACTATCCCTGGCGCAGGGGTAAAAATTTTTTATTTTGCAACATATACTGTAAATTATGTCGATTTTGTGTTACAGTGTTACGAAAGAATAAAAATGCAAGTAACTAAAATAAATAATCGCCGTTATTTCGAAAGAAGTGCATAAAAATAGGTTTTATCTGCGAGAATATTGAAAAGAGATTTGTGCTTAACAGGAGCAAAAGATGACAAAAAAGCATACACAGGTTGAGACTTTTACACATGCATATTATCAAGGATTGATTGTTGATATTGGAAACATGAGAAAGTTAAAAACTTATGTTCCTGCACAAGACAAAAATAAAATGTTTTTAGATAAAAAACTTGGTGAAATTTCAACTATGACAGATATTCCAGAGTTTACATATCCTAAGATTACAAATCGTGCAAGAACAATTTATACAATCTGGTTCAACGAGCGAGAAATGCCGAGTGCGTTTTATGAAGTTGAGCACTCAACAAATATAATCAATTCATTGAATAAATTTTTTGAACTGCAAGATTTCAGGGCAAGGTTTTGTATTGTTGCTGACAAAAAAAGGAAAAACGAGTTTGACGATAAAATCAGTCAATCCATATATCTGCCGATAAAACCTTTAGTTGATTTTATAGACTATGAGACACTTGCAAGTCAGCATTCAAAGATGTCAGAGTTGTTTAATAGCCCTATGGTATTATGAGGTCAGAATGTCAGGGAAAAGAAAATTTCTTGTGTATTTCTATAAAGATAATTTTACAATACGATGGTACAATTATGTTTATGCAGCTGACATTGATGATGCATGGCTTATGGCAGAATCTTTATACGGAAAAGGAAACATAGAATCTATATCGCTAGAGCCGAAAAATTAGATAGGGGAAGATAAATTGTCTGATGAATTGTTTCAAAAAAAAGCAGAATTTGTCTCGTGGTGTATAGAAGAATATGCTGTTGCAAAGTCTATGAATGGTCGTGATGTTGCAAATATGTTTTCAGAAAAGAAAGTTCTTGATTTTTTGAGTAGTCATTATGAAATTTTGCATACACAGGGAAAGTCTTATATCATTGAAACAATCGAAGATTTTGTAAGGACAGGAGAGGTAAAATGAAAATATATCATGGTGGTTTTTCAGAAGTTTCTTCTCCAAAAATCTTAAAACCAGGTCACACAATGGATTTCGGAAACGGCTTTTACACAACGACAAGTTTTGACCAGGCAAAGAAGTGGTCTCTTATAAAAAAAGACAGGTTTCATTACGAAATGGCCGTTGTCTCGACATTTGAACTGGATAATGAGATTTTTAAAACACCTGAACTGAAATCAAAAGTATTCCATAAAGCTGATGAAGAATGGTTAGATTTTGTAATGTCAAACCGTCAGAATATTCATTTTTCTTATGATTATGATGTTGTTATGGGTGCTGTCGCAAACGATAATGTTTATGCCAGCTTGAACTTATATGAAGACGGTTTTTTGAGCAAAAAAGAGCTTCTTGAAGAACTTATGACTTGGAAATATGTTGACCAGATTTGCTTTCATACCGAAAAATCTTTGAAATATCTAAAATTCATAAAATCAGAGGAGGTGTTCAAATGATTCGTCCGCAGGTTACACAGAAGAATGTTCATCTGTTCATTCCAAACAAAGTCTCAAAAATCTGCTCAGAATTGGCAAAGACAGAGAATCTTTCTCTTAATGAATCCATCCTTAAATTCTATAATTCATCAGCATACGAAACTCTAAGCCGTGAATCTTCCAAACTGTGGCAAGAAGGTTGGGTTTATGTATATCAGATGATGAGTAATTCATAAATTTTTACACTTTTTGGCACCACTTTTGCGAAAAAAAAGCAGGACAGAAGCGAACTTCAAATCCTGCTGCCTGTATAGCTATAAAATTGCCGCATAAGGATGTGCGGTTCTATTTACTTAACTTTTCCGTCTTTGTATTTTTCGACAGAGAGGAATTTGCCGTCAGCACCGATTTTCTTTCCGTCAAGAAGAACGAAGCCGTCTTTTGTGTAAAGACCCATTTCAGCGAACTTGTCTGCCTTAACGAAGCACATTTCAGCCACATCTTCTGGAACAGGGTAGCCCTCCGGCTCAAGGATTGTTCCCGGCTGGAACTGGGGCGCGAAAATGACTTCGCATGTGTCTTCGGCTGTGTTGGGGTCGCTTGCTGCAAGGAGCATACCGTTTGAGCGGACTCCGCGGAAGTTTGCAGGCTTTAAGTTGTAGACAAGCACGATGTTCTTTCCCAGAAGTTCTTCCGGCTTATAGAATTTTACGATTGAGCTTACAATCTGGCGAGGCTCCTCGTCCCCTGTGTTGAGTGTGAGAATGTAAAGGAATTCGCCTCCCGGATGCTGCTCGACCTTTTCGATTTTGCTGACTTTAAGAATTACACGGCGGCTGAATCGCTCTGCCAGTGGAAGCTGGTCGATTTCGGCCGGAGTGAGCTTTTTAGAGGCTGCCTTTTGGGCAAGCTTTTCTGCCGAAACGGCATCAACTGTTGAGAGGAGCTTTTCAAGACGCTCTTTTCCGATGATTCGCATGAAGCTTCCCAATCGCGGGCCCTGGTCTTTTCCGATGAGGGCTGTGTAAAGGGCAAGGAAAAGCTGTTTTGCGTCCAAGCCCAGCGCGGTCGCCACATCGTAAATCGCCTGCTGGCAGTCTTTGTCAGTCTGGAATGAGTCGATTTTTGGCACGACATCAGAAAGCACTTTTTTGACGGCGGCTGCCATCTCTTCTGAAAGCTGGGCTCGTTTTCCTTCCTTGCGGAGAGAGAAGCACATGTCAGGAGCGCAGTCAGGGGCAGATTCGTTGATCCAGTACCATGCACATGCGCATCGTTTGCGGAGAGTTTCTTCCTGTTCTGGCTTAACATCGCCCAGAGACTTGATTACAGCGTCAGCGTCTCCTGAATATGTCTGCAAGAGGGTGGTCAAAAGCCGGAACGGAACCTGATAGGGCATTACTTTCGGCATGTCGGCAATCTGGCTCAACTCATAAAGGCGTTTTTCGCGGAGAAGGAGCTGCTCTCGTTTTGCAGGATCCTTTTCTTTAGGCTCTTCCACACCCCAGACCAAGCGTTCTGTTCTGTCGTAGGCCTCGTAAATTGTGATTACATCCAGGTCAAAGCTGATTGAGAACTCGTGGTCAACCTTGTTTGAAGCGAAAATGTAGCGCAAAACTTCCGGCTGGTAGACTTCGAGAGCATCAACCAAAGAAATTACCTTTCCTTTTGAGGAAGACATTTTTCCAGGAACGCCCTTGAGCTTAACGAAATCGTATTTCATGGTGACAGGAGCGTCCCAGCCGTAAAGTCTTTTTGAGACCAGTTTTGCAGTGTCGTAAGAGCCACCCGGTGAGATGTGATCTTTTCCGCCCGGCTCGAAGCAAACTTTCTCTTCGTTCCAGCGCATTGGCCAGTCAACTCGCCAGCCCAGCTTGAATTCTTTTGAGGTGCGGAGGTCGCCTTTTTCGATATGTCCGCAAGACTTGCACTTGTAAGTGATTCCGTACTCGCCGTCGTATTCGAGGATTTCTGTCTCGTCCTTGTTGCACTTGCAGCAGAAGGCGGCTACGGGCCAGTAAACGTCACTGTCCTTCATTTTGTGCTCGTCGTCACGGTATTCGTTGAGGCAGGCCTTGATTACATCCCGCTTCTGCATGGCGATTTTCATGCCTTCAGCGTATCGGTTTGCACGGTAACGGCTTGCCTGATACAAAAATTCAGGGTGGATTCCCACGCGGGGAAGCTGAGTCTCAATGTCAACTTCGTGGTGGCGGGCATAGTTTTCATCGCGGCCAAAGGTATCTGGAACCATGGTGATTGGATAGCGAAGATATTTTGAAAGTTCCTCTGGCTTTGGCATGTTGGCAGGAACTTTTCGGAAGACATCGTAGTCGTCCCAAGAGTAAATGAAGCGCACATTCTTGCCTCGGTCACGGAGGGCGCGCACGACTAAATCAACCGTGATGATTTCGCGGAAGTTTCCGATATGGACGGTGCCAGAGGGAGTGATTCCTGAAGCGCAGGTGTATGAATCCCGCTCTCCCTTCTGCTTGATGATTCGTTCAGCCTGCTGGTCAGCCCAGTGGCAGAGTTCTTTTTCATTTCTAGACATAGTTTTTCTATTATAATGAAATGCAAGGGCTTAGACAATGAAGCGCGGAATAGGAAACTAGGGAAGCTATAGATAACTTCGAGTTTATGTATTATAGTAAAGTTGACTTTAAGAATATTTAAAGAGGTTTTATGAAAAGAATACAAAAAATTCTGATTTTGACACTTTTGTCTCTGCTGTTGTTTTCTGCCGGGTGCAAAAGAAGTGAG
>DFEB01000054.1:35794-36539 GCA_002368605.1 Treponema sp. UBA3813
ACAAGTCTTTCAACTGTTGGAATGACTGTGAATCCCTAAGTGCTCTGATTGAATTTGTGGAAGATGTCACCAACGAAAAATCGCCTAACTTCATTCCTCAAAAAGACCGAATTGCCACTTTTGACATGGACGGATCTTTTTTGGGCGAGTTGTATCCTACATATTTAGAGTACAATATGCTTGAATACCGTGTTCTTGAAGATCCTTCTTACAAAGGAAAGGCTTCTGAAAGCGAACTTGAGGCCGCCAATGCAATCAGGGATTTTGTAAGAAGCGGCAAAAAACTGCCGCCGCATTTTGACATGATTCATGCACATGCCGCTGCAAAAGCCTATTCGGGAATGAGCATTGAAGAATTTGATTCTTACGTCAAAAAATATTGCGAAAAGTCTCCGAACGGCTTTACCGGCATGAACTATTTCCAATCATTTTATAAACCGATGCTGGAAGTCTTTGACTATCTTAAGAGCAAAGGTTTTACTTCGTATGTCGTTACAGGTTCAGACCGCTTTATTGCTCGTGCACTTGTTTCTTCCATTAATATAGAGCCAGAAAATGTTATCGGAATGGATGTTCTTTTAAAATCCACCAATCAGGGGGACGTAGAAGGCGTAAATTACACTTACACAACTGATGAGCAATTGCTTAGAACAGACACGCTCCTTATCAAAAATCTCAAGACAAATAAGGTCAAACAGATTGCACAGGAAATAGGAAAAATTCCGGTACTTTCTTTTGGAAACAG
>DFEB01000039.1:0-36904 GCA_002368605.1 Treponema sp. UBA3813
CGGCCGCTTTCAATGCGGCTCATGTCAAGGATGTCATTTATTAGGCCAAGCAGATGCTCTGCCGATGAGCCGATTTTTTCCAGATAATCCCTGGTTTTGGGAGAAAGGTCTTTTTCGTTAAGGGCAAGACTGTCAAGCCCGATGATTGCGTTCATAGGAGTGCGGATTTCGTGGCTCATGCTTGAAAGGAAGATGGTTTTTGCCTTGTTTGCCTCTTCTGCGGTTTTTAGGGCATCGGAAAGGGCAGCATTTCTTGCAAGGGAATCCCGCATTTCCTCGTCGATGTCTGTAAAGCCCAGACCTACGATGTGAATTTTCTTGTCGCCTTCTTCGCCGTCATTTTTAACACCGGCCATTTTGAGCATCTCATAACTTTCTTTATCGTCTCGGTTCACTAAGTAACGGATTGAGAAGGCCATGGATTTGTCAAGATTTGCACGGATATGTTCAGGCGTAATGAATGAAAGGAATTTTTCCTTGTAGTCAGCGGTGACATATTTTTCGGCATAATCCGCAAATGTCTCAAAGAAAGGAATTTTCTCCCCGACATTAAAAGGCAGGGGAACAGCGTTTCCTTTTCGGTAACAGGTGGCGATTCCAGTTTCAAGGTCAAGATAGTAAACGCTGCGGTAGTCGCTGGCAAGGGCCGTAATCATGCCTGCCTGCTCGTTGCGTTTTTTCTCCTGCCGCGCAATCTGCTGCTGCAGGGCAAGCTGCTCTTCCAGTTCCTGCTGCTGGACACGGTTTTCTGCGTCGGCGATTTCTTTTTGAAGGGTAATGCTGGCCGTTTTTTTCATCTGCCTGAACATCATCACGAAAAGCGCTATTAAGAAAGCCGCCACCAAAAGGGACATAAAAAGACTTCGGCTGATTATTCCTGTTGATATAGAAGAAATCTGCTCGCTGATGACGCTTTCGCGGATAAGGTAGGTAAGCATCCAGTCCGTGTTCGGAATCGGAACATAATACATGGTGTCAAGGATGCCTTTGTAGGTAAATGAAACGAAACCTTCCTTTCGCTGAACAAAATTCTCGTGAAGTTTTTCAGCGGAAAAATCCCCCTCAAAGATTGCATTGCTCAAAGCCGGAAAGAGGTTGCTTTCTGTGGCACTGCCCCCAAGAACCTCATTCGTAAGGGGGAAACCTTCCTGAGTGTAGATATTACAGAAAGTCGTGACCCTGCCCCCTTGCCCGATTTGCAGAGAAAAGCCCTCCAGAAGACGGTTTATGTTGATTTCCATAAAGCAAACCACCAGCGTCTGTCCGTTGAATGGAAGGTGATCAACAGGACTTGCGATAATTACCGTGCGGTTTTTGCTGTGGGAATTTTTAAGGGAAATTTCCGGCTCGGCAAGGTTCTTGTAGTCAAAATTGTAAAGGTCAATGTCGCTCCGCGTGCCACGGGATGTATAAATAAGACCATTTGAATCTACAAAAGCGAATTTTTCAAGACCGTAAAGTTGCTTCATTCGGGCTTGGTATGCCTGTAATTTTGGCACGGAAGAAAGGTCGGATTTTTCAAGAAGCCCGATTGCCACATCCAAATCGCTTATATAGTCGGCAAGTTTTCCCGAAACGACTTGCTCACGGCGGGTTGCAAGCTCGTCAAGGTAAAGGAGACTGACATTTCGGACGGCTTTTTCAGTATCAACGCTGGCACTTTTTCCTGTCCATAGGGTTCCGAACACAAGAAAAAGAAGGGCGAGCACGCTGCCAGTTAATGTCACTCCCATAATACCGATTCGCTTTTTTTCCATAAATCCGAAATTCTCCTTACGGAAAGTATAACATGAATCGGAATTATTTAATAGAAGAAATTACGGCGCTAAAATTCTTCCAGTGCCAGGGCCGCCTCTTCCCACTGGGCGTTGAGTTCGTCCAGTTTTTGAGAAAGCTGGGCGATTTTAGCTTGAACTGCCTTTGCCTTCTCGCCGTTTGAGTAAACTTCGGGATTTGCCATTTTGTTTTCCTCAGCGGATTTTTCTTCTTCGACTCTGGCGATTTCCTCTTCGATTTGAGAAACCTTCTTTTCAGCCTTGCGCCGCTCTGCCTCAAGTTTCTTTTTCTCTTCGTAGGAGAGCCTCGAACTAGAAATCCCTCCGTGGATTTCTAGATTCGCACGAGAATTTGGCGACCGCTGTGCAGTCGTCAAATTCTCTCTTTTCTTTTTCTCTACATCCTGTAGAGCATCTTCAATTTCCCCATTCGCCTCACGCTCCAGCCGCTCCATATAGTAGCGGTAGTCGCCGGGGAAAGTGCGGAAATGGCCGGGCTTCAGCTCCAGAACACGGGTTGAAAGCTCTTCGATAAAACCTCGGTCGTGGCTGACGAAAATCACCGTGCCGCCGAAGTCTTTGAGGGCTTCAAGAAGGACATCCTTTGAGTGCATGTCCAGGTGGTTGGTGGGTTCGTCGAGGATAAGGAGATTGACCGGGCGCAAAAGGAGTTTGAGCAAGGCCACGCGCGACTTTTCGCCGCCGGAAAGGACATCAAGGCTCTTGAAAACGTCGTCGCCCCGGAAAAGGAAGGCTCCCAGCATGTCCCGAAGGCGGGGAATCAGCTCCAAAGGGGCGTCTTCCTCCACGGCCTCAAGGATTGTCTGGCTTCCCTTGAGAGTTTCGGCATTATCCTGAGAAAAGTAGCCGATTGAAACTCCCGCGCCCAGCTTTACGCTGCCTTCAAAATCGCTGTCAACGCCGGCAAGGATTCTGAGCAGGGTTGATTTTCCCGCTCCGTTGTGGCCTGCCACCACCAGACGGTCGCCGTTTTCAAGGAGAAGGTCAAGGTTGTCGAGGACTTTGTGCACACCGTCGTAAGACTTGGTGATTTTTTCGAGGGTTGCCACAAGCCTGCCTGAGTGGGGAGCGGGCGGAAACTTGAAGTGAATCTTCTTGAGGTTTTCAGGAATTACTATTTCGTGCTCAAGGATTTTGTCCAGCATTTTCTGCCGCTCCTGAGCCTGAGCCGCCTTCGTGGCCTTTGCCCCAAAGCGGTCTATGAATTCCTGCAAGTGGCGGATTTCTTCCTGCTGTTTTTCGTATTCTTTTATGAGGGTTTCAAGCTCTGTTTCGCGCACCTTTTCGTAGTGAGAGAAATTCCCGGCGTATCGGTGAAGGTCGCCGTTGAAAAGCTCGTAGACTTCGTTAATCGTGTGGTCGAGGAAGTAGCGGTCGTGGCTTACGAGAAGGAAACCGCCGGAATAATTATTGAGGAATTTTTCAAGCCATTCCCTGGCCTCAATGTCGAGGTAGTTGGTAGGTTCGTCCAAAAGAAGGATATCGGGATTTACCATGAGGGCCTTTCCAAGGGCGATTCTCATCTGCCAGCCGCCTGAAAATTCCTCGCATTTTTTTTCTAAGTCTTCGTGGGAAAAGCCCAGACCGGTGAGAATCTGCTCGGCCGTGGCACTTCGGCGGTTGAAGCCGGAATTTTCAAGTTCTGTGAGAATCTCATCGTGCCGCTCTAAAAGTGCCTTCTGGTTGCCTTTTCCTTCCTTTAAGTCGTCACCGATTTTGTCCAGCTCTTCCTGCAATTTGTAGCCGAATTCAAAGGCTTTGTCCGCCTCTTCCCGTAAAGTACAGCCGTGGTGGGTAAGTCCGCTCTGAGGAAGGTAGGCGATTCTGGCATCTTTTGAGACTGAGCGGCTTCCGTCATCGGGCTGGACAAGACCTGCCATTACCTTGATGAGAGTCGATTTTCCTGTTCCGTTTGCTCCGGTGAGAGCCGCCTTACTGCCCGCCTGTAGATTGACAGAAACACTTTTGAGAATATCACGGTCGCCAAAAGCCAGCGACACCTTGCTGAATTGTACAAATGCCATATTTCCCTACTTTTTCTCAAAAAATAAAATCATGGGGCTTGAGCTGCGGGCGGTGACTACTCCGTCTTTGACCGGGGCTTTTGACGCGTCTTCCAGGCGCAAGCCTGTATCAGTGAGTTTGTAGAGGAAATTCACGCCATTTTCCATGCCGGTGAAGTGCATTGTGATTACGCCGTCGTAAGAAGATTTGAGGGAATTCGCGATGAAGTAATCCAGCGAGACTGTGACCGAGCCAAGAGCCTTGTTTGAGATGATAGCAGGCTGCAAGAGCTTGTAATTGCTCCAGGTTACAGAATTTTCATTGTTAAATTTAATCGTTCCGTAGTTTGAGCTTTTGAAGACAGGACCTGCGCTTGCGATTCGCTTGAGTTCGTTCTGCCGGCGAGTCAGTTCGTTTTCAATGACTTTTTCGATATCTTCGCTCAGGGCCACCAAAGTTTCCTGCCTTTGCTTGCCTTTTTCCATGTACTGCAAAATCATGATGTCAGAAGCAGCCCCGCGGATGGACATTTTAAGGTTGCTGCCGGTGAATTCATATTCTTTTTCGGCCTTTTTTGTGATGTCTGTGTAAGTCCATGAGCCGCCAGCATTTTCTGTGTTAAGGACGGCCGTTCCTGCAAAAACTGACTCGGCATTTTCTTCAATGTTGATTCCGAATGAGAAGCCGTAGCTTGGGTTCATGCGATTCACATCAATTCGACCGACTTTTATCATATTCTGGAAGGATTCGGGATACCATTCCTTTGCGATGAGATTCTGGATAATCGCCTTGTCGCCGCTCTTTGAGTCGCCTTTCAAATCATCCATCTTAATAGAAGAATCTTGCATTTGTGCCGAAACATCGAAAGATTCAGCCTGAAAAAGAGCGAGATTGTGAGAAAAACACCAGCCGTAAGTGCCAGTTTCGGTGAGGACTCTAAGCCACTCGCCTTCCATATTGCCCTTTCCGTTGGTTACGGCCGCACCTGTTCCGCGATAAAGACAGCGGATAATTTCGTCTTCCCGCAAGCGGTAGACTTGTTTTGAAGTGTTTACCGCATCAGAGCGGATTGGAAGGCCGTCAAGTTTGACCCTGGCGTAAGTGTGCTCGAATTCAGAAAAACGCTTCTGCTGTTTGAGTGCGCGGGATTTGCTTTCTGGCTCGGTGGCCTGCCAAAGAGGGATTTCGAAATTCTCTTTGGAGCCAGGAATTGAAACAACATAAACCTGAGAGATATTTGATTTGATGTGAACTTTTAAAAGCGTGCCGTCAGCAATTTCATGCTCTGGATTTGACCACAAAAGCACGCTGTAACCTAAAGTCTTTGAGCAAGAACAAAAAATCCCCGAAAGAAAAAGGGAAGTTAAAATCAAGATAGAAATTTTCTTCGACATAGTGGGAAATATTATAGTGAAAAAAGAATGGCAAGTCTCCCCCTTTATCCATTTATGCACTTAAGTCCGGTGTAAAAGTTGACAAGCAAATATTTGTAAGCTATTCTTAGGAAGAAGTTCATAAAACTAGGGAGTTTATATGTTTAAAAAATTATTTCCAATTGCAATCCTTTTTTGTCTTTTTTTCCCTTCATGTTCATCTTTTATAGATTCAAACGAAAGCGCAAGTATTAATCTTGAAATTACAGGTAAACTTATAGAAAAGCTTGCAGAATCTTCTACCCCCCCCCCCTTCAAGTGCACGTTCTATTAGCGGCCTTGAGGGTGTAAGCCAATACAAAATAAAAGCCGTGCTTACGGCAGACGGAAGTGAATATGTAGAGGAAGCTTTTATTCAAAAATCTTCTTCATCTTCTGTCACCATAACATTCCCGGCCGTTCGGGCAGGCTCAAGGGCAAAGATTATTGTACACATCCTTATTGGAAATTATGAATACGCCCGCGGAGAGAGTGATGAAATAACAGTTAAAGCAGGCTCTAATTTTCTTATCATAAAGATTGGGAAAAATGCCATTTTACCGATCATTCTTTATAATCAAATCAATTCTGAAAAAGTCTTTTCATTGTCGTCTAACCCAGATTCTGCTGGCGATTATAAAGTAGAGATAGACAACGACAACAGTGTTCCATTTACTCCCAAAGCAAAGTTATTTACTTTTATTAATGGAGGCGAATCTCCTGCCGATGGTGATTTAGATATTCCATATACACAATATACATCATATGGCACTACTATAACAACCTATTATACGCCAACATACAGTTTTGGAGACAACTGTCTTTACTGGCTTTATCAAAATAAAGTATATGTTTACACAGCACCAGACTATAACCAAACCGATGAACTTGACCTTATATCAAAATTTAAGGAAATAAATACAGACTTAGCGAGCGCTACCTTAACAATAAAAGGGCTGGCTTATTACGACGGAAACCTCTACTTTTTTATTAATTACAACTCTCAGTACTATTTTGCAGCCTATAACCTTGAAGACCAAAATCTTATTTTTGTTAGTTATAATTTTAATACCACACCATGCGACAGCCTTGCCGTAACAAAAATCGGAGAAAATTACATTCTCTGTTCAATAAATGCTTCCACCATCGCACTTTATATTCAGGAATTTACAATCACAAAAAATGAGAACGATGTAAGCATTCTGACTCTAGATGAAACACCATCTAATATCGCTTTTCCTGTTACTGGCTCTGATTTTTATGGCAGCTATGGCCAATACTTTGGCGGCTTACAGATTTTAGGAAACACTCTCTATGTAACCTGTTATTTTTACAGGGCCACCAGCAATGATGTTCAAGCTTATTTCCTTAATCCCAATACAGATTCTATTTTTCCTGTTATGAGTGCAGGAGGACTTGGAAAAATAGATTTGTCTTCTACAAGCTATGAGTTTGGTACGTGGAGCAATGGCGAAAAACTTTTGGGGCTTTATAAGAATTATTATTACTTAAAAAATGAAAACGACGAATCTTATATAAAATCATCAAATGCAGTAATAATGACTCCACCCGAAGACAAAGCCTCAAGTTATTTTTACGGTGCAAAGCGAATTATCGCAAAAAAACAAGATGAGATTGTAATTGCAGACGACGGTGCCTATGTAGAGATTAAAGGCGATCGGACGGATCCTGATGCAATAAAAAAATGCGTAAACAAAAACCGCGTTGTTACTGTAAACTTAAAAAATGAGTCTATTTCTGCTGTAGATGTAAATGCCAGTTTTAGTTCAACCTTAGGTACTGGTACTTTCTATGGAATTGAATAATGATAAAGTTAAAATCGCTTCCAAAAATTTCTGTATGCATTCCAGTTTTTAATTCGGAAGCGACACTTTTTCGCACTCTTGAATCCCTGCCTCCGCAAACTTTTACAGAATGGGAATGTATAATCGTAAATGACGGAAGCAATGGAAAAGACCTTTATCAAAATGATTGCAAAAAAATTGTAACCCGATTCAGAAAAAAGTATAAGTTTCCCAAAAATAAAATCTTATACATTGAGCACAGAAAAAATCTTGGTCTGCTTGAAGCCAGAAGGAGTGCGGTTTTTGCAGCTTCTGCTCAATACATCTGCATCTTAGACAGCGACGATGAGCTTTTGCCGGAGTCTCTTGAATTTTTATATAAAGCAGCCCAAAAAAGCGATGCGGATATTGTTCATGGTGCGTCAGAAATCCTTTATGATAAAAAAAACTGTAGCGAAGAAATTTTAATGCGGGCAAGTTCCATTGAAAAAAAAGCGAATAATATTTACGAAGGCGAGTTGTTAAACCAGGGAATTTTTGACGGCTTTCTTGTAAAATCAAATCATTCAGGCTTTTTGTGGGGAAAACTTTTTCGCAGGGAACTTTACCTAAAGGCTCTTTCTTACATTCCTTTTTCTAACTGCGTTTTTGCGGAAGACTTTCTTCAGTATTTTTTTATTTCACTTTTTGCAAAAAAATATACCGGTATAGAAAACAATGTTTACCGCTACTACATAGATTCCGGAATTTCTTCACTTGCAAAAATAGAAGATTTACAAAAATGGCAGAAAATTTCTTCTACGGCAAATGTGTTTACAATCCTTTTTTCAGTCATAAAAGAATTTTCACCGGGCACCTTTAGTCAAAATCAAATGGAAGCCCTGCGCTCTTTCAGCAAATCCTATCTTGCAAATAATCTGAAGCAGCTGAACGAAGCGGTAGACGAAAAAATCAAAACAGAGGCTCGGCAAATGCTCTGCGATTATTGGGGAGAAGACTTTGTGGAATATATCGAAGAAAATACTTACCTCAATCCCGCAAGAGAGCAGCAATGACCATTCTATCTGTCACCGCACTTTCAACAAGACTAATTTTTCACTATAATCATTCTCATTATGTCTGGATTTTATGATTTTTATGATGTAGCTGTCGTTGGCGGCGGTCACGCTGGCATTGAGGCGGCTTTGGCTTCTGCCCGCATGGGTCTTAAAACGCTTTTGATTACCCAAACCATCGATTCTATTTCCCGCATGAGCTGTAACCCTTCCATCGGCGGAATCGCAAAGGGCAACATTGTCCGGGAAATTGACGCTCTGGGCGGCGAAATGGGAAAACTCATCGACAAATCAATGATTCAGTTCCGTATGCTCAATAAAAGCCGGGGGCCGGCAGTTCAGGCTCCGCGAAGCCAGGCAGACAAAATCCTTTATTCAAGCATTGCCCGCCAGACCGTTGAGACCACGCCCAACCTTTACACTCTCATGGACACGGTGGTGGATTTGCTCACCACGGAAAGCGAAACTCCCCTCCCCCCTTCATCAAGCTCTCAGTCAGGTCAGATTCCAGGGGAATTCACGGAGACTAAAATCCTTACACAAGCCGCAAAATCAGGGAAGCGGCAGAAAATCACGGCAGTCGTCACTGAGCGGGGCAGGCTGATTCCCGTGCGCTCTGTTGTCCTTACGACGGGAACATTTTTGGGTGGCCGCATTTTTATCGGTGAGTACGATGCTCCTTGTGGTCGTATCGGCGAGCAGGCAGCTTTCGGGCTTACCCAGAGCCTCAACCGTCTGGGCTTTACCACAGGCCGCTTAAAGACAGGCACTCCCCCGCGAATCTTAAAGCACACTGTTGATTTTACCAATCTTGAGATTCAGGCAGGAGATGAAGTGATTGTTCCCTTCTCATTTGAAGACGAGGAAGTCACCAGACCGCAAGTTCCCTGCTACTTAGTCTACACCAACGAAAAAACTCACGAGATTATCCGCTCGAACATTGGCCGCTCGCCACTCTATTCTGGCAAAATCCACGGAATCGGCCCCCGCTACTGTCCTTCCATCGAAGACAAGGTAATGCGCTTTGCCGAACGCGAACGGCACCAGCTTTTTGTGGAGCCAGAAAGTCTTGCCACCGATGAAATTTACCTGAACGGTCTTTCTTCAAGCCTTCCCGAAGAAGTGCAGGACGCATTTTTACGCACTTTGCCCGGTTTTGAGAACTGCCATGTTGCCCGACCGGGTTACGCCGTCGAATATGACTATGTTGAGCCGACCCAGCTTTATCCTTCTTTGGAGACAAAGCGGGTGGCAGGGCTTTTTAACGCAGGCCAGATTAACGGAACTTCGGGGTATGAGGAAGCCGCCGGTCAGGGGCTGGTCGCAGGAATCAACGCCGCACTTTATGCACGCGCCCACAAAGAACTTTGCGGGCCTTTGTGCCAGTCACACGCGGGAATGGGGCAAGTTCCGGCCAGCGCAGAACCAACTGCATTTGCATTCAAACCGCACTTTACAACAGAAGAAATCAAGCATTTCGCAGAAATTTCTGAAAAAGAAACCCACGCGGTCAACTCTCTCCTTGAAGATTTCCAAAAATCTTGCGGAAAGGAAAATTTCCACAAAATCCCGGAATACGAGCCTCTTATTCTGGGGCGGGACGAAGCCTACATCGGAGTTCTGATTGACGATTTGGTCACACTGGGAACAAAAGAGCCTTACCGAATGTTCACGGCACGAGCCGAGTACCGTTTAAAGCTCCGCCACGACACAGCAGACCGCCGCCTGGCAGAAAAGGCTTTTAAAGTCGGAATCAAGAGCGAAAGTCAGTTCAATGCGACGAAACTCAAATACCAGCAGGTTGATGAAGCCACGGAACTTTTGCTTAAAGACGCGAATGCCGAAAATCCGGGATTCAGCCCAATCGTTTGGGAAATAGCACAGGAAGACGCAAAATACAAGTATTACATCGAAAAGCAGGACGCTCGCGTGGCAAAAATGCACAAAATGGAGCATTTTCACATTCCGGCAGATTTTGACTACTCAAAAATTCCAGCCCTGTCGGGAGAAAGCCGCCAGAAACTCGAAGCTGTTCGACCGCTCACACTTGGTCAGGCCAGTCGAATCTCTGGAATCCGCAACAGCGATATAATGTTACTGATGGTGTACTTGAAATAAACGAAAAGCCACAAAATCATGCATTCAGCATTAGGAATTTTGCATTATTTTAATAACTTCCTCTTTGCTGAACACGCCTGCATTGCACAAGTCAGTGGCAAATTCAGAAAGAGACTTATTCAAAAAGAGCAGGTCTTCGGTGCAAAGCGAGAATGGCAAATCGTTTTCGGCAAATTCGCGAATCGCCTGATTTTTTTCTTCGGCACAGACGCCAGAAAGGAAAGGTGCAGGACTGAATTCTGTTTTTATGCCGGTATCTCTTAAAAAGGCCAATACTTCAGGAAGAATCTTACCGTTTTTAAACACAGCAAGTTTTTCTTTAGAAATCGCAATATTCGGGTTTAAGATGATAGTCGGCTGCAAATTCTGCAAGATTTCAAGAATTCCTTCTCGGTTTTCAAAATTTCTCAATCCCAAACAAACAATTCTTGAATCAATATTCATTCGCCGGGCAGTGTTAAAAACAGAAAGGAAACGCTCTAGTTTTTCTGCGAAGCCACTACCATAAAGTTCAATTCCTGCAAATAATCCACTTTCAAGTAGCATATCTGCCATGTGTATGTTATTTTCGTTGTCACTGTCCAAACCGAGGAAAGGTCGAATTGTTACTTTATCACTGTATTTTTCACAAACTTCTTTAACGACATCAAGAAATTCAGTAGCGTTCTTGCATTTTGAACAAAAATCGACATTCATCGTTCCATTAAGAGAGATTACATTTTCGCTAAGACTCTCGGCGAGTGAATGACAGAACAAAAGAAAAATATCATGAGAGATACCGATTCGAGTCTGGGTGTAAAGGGAAATTTCTCTTCTCATGTTAATATCATTTGGACTTCCAGCCTTAATTACAGAAGAGGATTCGCTGAAATTCGGAATGACAAAACCCGCCCAATGCGTAAATGAAGGATAGCGCATTCCCGAAGAGAGATGATTGCAAGAGTCATGCTTTGGAAGCTTAATAAAATCAGAAATATTTACCACAATTTACTTCCAGTTTGCTTCAACGAGATTTTTGAAGACAGTTTTTTCTTTGACAGGAAGGAAAGAATCTTCAAAACCATTAAGAATAATTTGTTTTAGCTCATTTTTAGAGAATTTAAGCTTGGTGTATAAATTCCAATATTCATCGAGCAATTCTACGCCAAAGAAAATCGGATCATCCGTTGCAATTGTAACTGAAAGACCTTTGTCAAACATTTCGCGGACGGGATGCTCTTCCATCTTTTTGACATATTTTTTTGTAAACACATTGCTGGTCGGTGCAACTTCAATTGGAATTTGTTTTTCAGCAAGATATTTGAGCAAATCTGCGTCCTGCACGGAAGTGATTCCGTGACCAATTCGCTCTGCATTACATATTCTAAGCGCATCCCAAATTGATTCCGGTCCGACATCCTCACCGGCATGAGCAACCGCATGATATTTGTCGGCAAGTGCCTTTTTAAAGACAGGACCGAAATCTTTTGAAGGACCTTTTGCCTCAGCTCCCCCTAAACCAATTCCGATAAACCCTTCAAAGGGATTTTCTTTAAACATTTTGTAATTGCTTTCGGCATTCTCCAGGCCAAATGTGCGAGAAACATCACCCAAAAGCCATACTGTGATTCCAGTTTCCTTTTTGATTTTTTTGAGATTTTTCTCGAAATTTTTGGTCATTTCCGCATAACTGAAACCTTTTTTGATAAAGGCAGACGGAGCAAAGAAAGCCTCACAGTGAGCGACTCCGTTTCTAACCAGATAATTCTTCAAATCATCAAAAACCAAATCAAAATCAGAGACTTCTGTAAACAAATCCTGAACTTTGAGAAAAGCTGCAATAAATCCATTTAAATCAGAATAAGAAAAAAGTTCCTTAATTTCACTGTCAGAGAATTCTGCACCATTCTTTTTAAGATAGAGTTTCTTAATTGTGTCGCGACTCATCACGGCTTCAATATGAATATGAAGTTCCGCTTTGGGAATTTTCTTAAAAAATTCGTAAAACTCAGACTTATTCATGCCTCTCCTCTTTCGATTCTTATACTATTCTAACTTAAATTTCGGCAAAATTCAGAAAAAAGTTAAAGATTCTTTTCAAGTTCGCTTACTAAGTCTGCGAAAGTGTCCAGCGCGGCTTGAACAGGCTCGTTTGAACTCATATCAACGCCGGCAACTTTCAGGCTTTCAATCGGGTAACGGCTTCCTCCGCTCTTGAGGAACTTAAAGTAATCTTCCCGCTCCTTTTCGCCGCCACCAGTGACCCGCTTTGCAAGGGCAAGGGCCGCCGAAATTCCAGTGGCATATTTGTAAACATAGAATGCGCTGTAAAAGTGAGGAATTCGCAAACCTTCCATATCGCTTTCTTCCTCGAAAACCATTTCACTGCCAAAATACTGCTCCAGAAGACCACGATAAGTCTTACGCAAAACCTGTGCTGAAAGCGGAGTTCCGGATTCCACAAGATCGTGGGCCTTAAGCTCGAATTCGGCAAACATGGTCTGGCGATGAAGAGTGGCAAGGATATCGTCTGCCCGCATCGAAATAAGATAGGCCTTCATCTCCGGTGTTTTTGCCTCGCGCAAGAGATATTCAAAAACCAGCTCCTCATTGAAAGTGGAAGCAACCTCGGCCTCAAAAATCGTGTAGTTGTAGCACATGAAAGGATTGTTGGTCTTTGAGAAATAGGAATGCATTGAGTGACCGCCCTCGTGAGCCATTGTGAAAAGGTCGCGGATTGAGTCAGTCTTGTAATTCAAAAGAATGTATGGATAGCCTGTGTATGCACCGCTCGAAAATGCCCCGCTTCGCTTTCCTTTGTTTTCGTAGCGGTCAACCCAGCCGTTTTTGAGTCCGTTGCAGAGAATATCTGTGTATTCCTTTCCGAGAGGAGAAAGAGCTGCCCGGCAGATTTCCACGGCCTCATCGTAGCTGGTCTTACATTCAACATTTTTGACCAGAGGAACATAGACATCATAGTGACGGAGCTCTTCCACTCCAAGGATTTTTTTGCGGAGAGAGTAATACTTGTGCAAGGTGGGAAGATTTTTGTAAACCGTGTCGATTAAATTTCGGTAAACTGACTCAGGAACTTTGTTTCCGTAAAGAGCCGCTTCCAGAGAAGATTTGTAGCCCCTTGCGCGAGCCGTGAACACATCCTGATTTACGCTTCCGGCATAAAGGGATGCGATTGTGTTTTCGTGCTGAACAAAGCCCTTGTAGAAATTCTTGTAGGCCTGTTTTCGCACTTCCCGGTCAGGATTGTGAAGATAGACGGAATAGGTGCTCTGGGTGAGGGGCTTTTCTTCGCCGTTCACTCTGACACTTTCAAATTGCAAGTCAACATTGGTGAGCATAGAGAATGCCTTGTAAGCCGTCTCCGAACTTTCGCTCTGAAGAGAGAGAATCCGCTCTTCCTTTTCGCTCAAAATATAGGGCTTGTGATGGAGTTCCTTTTCCAAAAAGATTTTATAGTCGGCGAATTCAGGAAGATTCTTCCATTCATTGATTTTTTCGTCAGGAATCGCCATAAGTTCAGGTGAAAAGAAAGAAGTTTCGCTGTCAGCATTGGAAGCGGCCATCATAGCCCGGCCTTCCCTGTCCTGAGCGGCGGCATCACTTTCGTCGGCTGTGTGCTGCAGACCTGCGTATTCATGGACAGTATCCACGACCTTTTCAAGATTTTCGATTGCCTTTAAGCAGCCCAGAAGAGAATCCGAGGAATCACCAAGCTTTCCCTTGAAAGCCACAACCTTTTCCGTGAGCATTTTAATAGAAGAAAGTGCATTTTCCCAGTCTTCGTCAGATTTATATAAAGTAGACAAGTCCCATTTGTCGCTTGCGGGGACTTCGTTTCGTGTTGGAATAGTATTTTTAGCCATGTAGGAATTATACAACTTTTAAAGGGGGAAGTCTCCCCCTGCGCCTCATCTAAAGAATCGGCTACCCCTTCGTCGGGGCTTTCGCCCCAAGCCCCGTTCTTTCAACATCTTTCAAAAATCATTATACTAATTTTATGTCAAAAACAAAATCGCTCCTTTCGGCGGGGCTTTCACTTTCATTTTTTACCCTTTGCTCACGTATTTTAGGTCTCGTTCGCGAGATGACAAAAGCGGCCTTTTTAGGCACTTCAAAATATGCCGACGCTTTCGGAATCGCCTTCATGATTCCAAATCTTTTGCGCCGTCTTTTTGCAGAAAATTCGATTTCGGTGGCTTTTATCCCGACTTTCAAGGGCTATCTTGAAGATTCAGACTCGCTGGACGGCAAGGAGACTATCCGTGAATTTTTAAGCGCGACGATTACTCTGATTACTTTTCTGACGACCTGCGTTGTTCTGGCAGGAATTTTACTCACTCCGCTGATTGTCCGAATCTTTTTGGACAAGGATGACACTGCCCTTCTCGCCGAAACCACGCTTCTCACCCGAATCATGTTCCCCTACCTCATCGTCATTTCAATCGCGGCCTTTTTTCAGGGAGTTTTGAACGGCGTTAAGATTTTCTCTCCTTCAGGCTTCACCCCTGTTCTTTTTAATTCTATCGTCATCGCCTCAACTTATATCCTCACCCCGATTCTTACGAATAATATAGAAGATTCTGAAATCAAATCCCAGATGGCGGCCCGTGCCATGTCTATTGGTGTGATTTCAGGCGGCTGCGTGCAGGCTCTTTTCCAGCTTCCCTTCGTGATTAAGACCGGCTGGACTTTTCATTTTACGACCTTGCGCAAGGCCTTCTCAAATCCGGGAACAAGGCGGGTCATGCATCTTATCCTCCCGACGATTATCGGAATGGCGGCTTATCAGCTGAATGATGTGGTCTCCACGGCTCTGGCTGGCAAGGCGGGAACAGGAATCGTCTCTTCCCTGCAATATTCCCTCCGCTTACAGGAATTGATTTTGGGAATTTTCGCGGTATCTATCGGCACGGTGATTTTGCCGGATTTAAGCGGACTTGCAAAAAAGGAAATGTGGTCTGACTTCAACGCCATGCTGACTCAGGCTTCAAAAATCATGGCCTTGATTTCAATTCCAGTCACATTTTTTTCGCTCGTCTGTGGAGAAGAAATCATTTCGCTTGTCTACAAGTCAAATCGCTTTTCTGATGAATCGGTGCATCTTACCCTTGTGGCATTCAGAATGCACATAGCAGGACTTTTCTTCATCGCCTTAAACAGAATCATTTCCCCGGCTTTTTACGCACAGGGAAACACAAAATCTCCCACGGCGGCAGGAATCATCGGTTTTGGGGTGAATATTTCCCTCGCCCTTGCGGTCGTCCTCTTAAGAAATGACGGAACCGGAGCGGGAATTGCCCTGGCCCTTTCAATCGCAAGTTTCGCAAACTCAATCGCCCTTTTCATTTTCTTGAAGAAGAACAAAAATCTTGACGTTAAATCCGTTACGATGGGTACACTGCTCTACGCCTTAAAGCTGGTGATTTTCTCGATTGTCGCCGCAATTCCAACTTACTTTTTGCGAAATGCCCTTCTTCCGGCCTTTGAAAATCACGGCCGCCTGATTGGATTCGGACTCCCCCTCTTTGCCTGTGCCATTGCTTTCGCCCTTGTGGGAGTGCTTCTTTTAGTCATCACAAAAGACGAAATTGTCCGCGTGATTATAAGGAAAGTGCGAAGAAGATAAAAAAGCGGAAAATCCCTTACTTGACAATCAAGCACAATGTGATATCCTAGTCAAGAAGACTAAGACCAACTTGACTAAGGAGCGTTTTTTATGTGCAAGATGAATGTGCTTGAAGCCAAAACAAATTTCTCAAAAATTATCGCAATGCTGGAAAATCACGAGGAGGAAGAAGTCATCGTGGCCCGTGCCGGTAAGCCTGTCGTCCGCATCACGCTTTTCCCAAAGCAGAGTATTATTGATAAGCTGGGAATGTTCGCGGATGATCCCAAGAAACCAATCATTACAGAAGAAAATTGGGATCCCTGCGCCTGGAGTGATGAAGAGCTTAAAGAAGTATGGGGGGACTTGGTTTAATATGGAATTCTTACTTGATACTCATATTATTATGTGGACGGTGTTTTCACCAGAACGGGTGTCTGCTCAAACAAGAGAAATTCTTGCAAATCCAGACAATGACTTTTATTACAGCGTTGCCTCAATGTGGGAAGTTGCCATAAAACATCGTAAGCACCCAAAAGCAATGCAGCACACTGGCACGGAATTCATGCACTACTGCGAGGCCATGGGCTTCACAAAACTTCCCATTGACGACCGGCATGTCTGCGCGCTGGAAACTCTACACGAAAAGGAAGGCTGTAAAGGTCACGATGACCCTTTTGACCGCATCCTGCTTGCCCAGGCAAAAGGCGACGGCATGACGCTGCTCACCCACGACAGCAAATTTTCTTACTATGACGAGCCTTATGTCTATCTGGTGTAGGGGATTTGTGGTATGATAAAAAAAGACTGAGTTTGGAGGTAAAGCAATGTCAGATTATGCAGTAAGTGATATTATGGCTCACATCAATGATTTTTCTTATGATGAGCGCAAGTCATTGTTTCAGGCCTTAAAAGCCTCTCTCAAACGAAAGCCCAAGCGAATCCGTCTCGCCCGCGGGAATGGGAAAGAGGCTGTTATTACAAAAAGTCTTACGGGGATTTTCAAAGATACATCTGTCACACTTGAAGATGCAAAAGATGAGAGGTTGAGTCGCAAGTGAAAGTTCTAATTGACACAAATATAATTCTCGATGTTTGTTTTGAGAGAGCAGAATTTCAAGATTATTCAACTCAAATCTTTTCTCTGATTGAACAAAAAAAATTAGCAGGATGTATATCAGCAAGTTCAGTTACTGATATATACTACTTGGCACGAAAACAGTTCCGAGATAAGGAAAAAGCATTATGGACAATAAAACGCCTATCTCAATTATTCAAAATCCTCAAAGCCGATGAAAAATCTATCCGTCATGCAGTAGATTTGCATTGGTCAGACTTTGAAGACTCCGTGCAATATTCTGTGGCTAAGCGATCTCATGTAAAGGCTATTATTACGCGGAACACGAAAGATTACTCTCAATCACAAATTCCTGTATATACTCCGGCTGAATTCCTAAAATTGACTGCGTAATAAACCTGCGGGACTTTGCCCGCGGTGGTTTTATTTCAGAGCTTGTGTGATTTTGTTTATTGTCTCTTCGATGGCTTTCTTGATTGCAGATGAATCTTTCAAAATGGAAACTATCATGTCATCATTAAAATTCTTGAAGCCTTCGATGGGAGTAAACCATGCCCAATTTAGTGAAGTATTCAGAACATTTTTCAATTTCGATTTTTGCTCTTCGTTCAGACTCTCAAAATACTGGTTCCCAATCATGGCGCAAAATCCTTGATAATTTCTGTAAAGAAATCCGAATGCAATTTTAAAACCATTGTCATTTACAAATTCACCGAAGTTGAATTCTTCTGATGCGGGGTCATTCCAAGCGTCGATTTCAAATTTAAATCCATCAATATGAACCTTTTCAAATACATTTTTAATCATCCAGTCCTTAAAGAAAGCCTTTTTTGCGTTTACAAGGTTTCCTGAAATTCTCAAAGCAACTTCGTAGTTGTTGCCTTCTAAAAGCATGTTTGTAATTTCGTCACTCATAGTTTTATCCATCTCCTGATTTGTCAATTTATTGATTAAATGTATATACTGCACGATTGATTCGCGTACTGACGGCAGCGAAACAGTGTGCTGAATGTTTTTCGTAAGCCAGTTTTTTATGTCTTCGCGATAGGAAATTAACAGCAAGAGGTTTTTATCAATACCATCGGCTGAGCCTTCTGACGGATTGTGACCGTCCAAAGTCAGGTACACAAGAAAATATTCGCATTTGTCGCCATGCAGTTGCTTTAGGCTTTTCTCGTATCGTGAAAGCTGGAAATTTTGGTCTCCTGCATAAATCTTGTTTTCGATAACAATGTAAAATGGTTTGCCATCTTTGTTCAGATTGATAGTAATGTCAGCCCTGCCACCAGCCTGACCACGAGCTGTTTCATGAATGCCACCTAAATCTTCTTCAGTGCTAACAGTTGCATTATGAAAATCAAACTCGCTTGCAGAAAACAAGACTTTGTTTTCGTCAGAATTCGCTCTTTGTGTTTTTCCCAGCATGTCAAGGAATGATTTCAGAAAGACATCACCCGCACCGTGACTTCCGTTGGGATTCAGAAGTTCCGCAATAAAGGCAGAATGACGGATTTCCTTTGTTTCCGCACCAAGCACGGAGAAGATGTTGAAAAAATCACCGTGTCTTTTTCGCTCGTTCACGATTTGCGCGTCTTTGGCAATGATATTCTGTGCCTTTGACAGCAAATCCCTGCAGTTTTCAATCATAAAAACCACCTTTTTATCTTTATTTTTCCCGTGCCAAGCAGCAACGCTGTCTTTTGCGGCATGGGGGATTTACCAGTTTTTAGTGTGCGCGTGACACGGTTATTCTTTGTAGAATTTGAAGTTTTTGTGGGTATCTCTCAACAATGTAGCAGTTTTTGCTGTATCACTTTTATCTACAATGAAAGATGTTTGATTAATGGAATAGTACCAAGTTGAATCTGTGTCTTCAAAAGTGATTTGTGTAAGCCCTGAATCCGCAAATGCATACTTTTCGATTTGTGAAACATTTTTAGGAATAGTGACTTCTGACAACGAAGTACATTTATAGAAAGTATATTCATTGATGGCTGTCACCCCCTCCGGAATATTGACTTCTTTAAGCGAAGTACACTTATAAAAAGCACGCTTCCCGATGCTGGTCACACTGTCTGAGATTTTGATTTCCGACAGCAAACTACAATTATAGAAAGCGTCCTCACCGATGCTGGTCACGCCAGCTGGAATAGTGATTGCAGACAGCGAAGTGCAGTTGTAGAAAGCCCCGTCAGCGATGCTGGTCACACCCCCTGAAATTGTGATTTTTTCAAGCGAAGTACAGTTATAGAAAGCTTCCTCGCCGATGCTCGTCACGCCAGCTGGAATAGTGATCGCAGACAGTGAAGTGCAGTTATAGAAAGTATATTCATTGATGGCTGTCACCCCCTCCGGAATATTGACTTCTGAAAGCGAAGTGCAGTCAGAGAAAGCACAGTCACCGATGCTCGTCACGCTGTCTGGAATATGAATGGTTGTTACCGTTGAACACTTCCTGAATAAGCAGGAGCTAATAGCTGTTACCCCGTCTTGAAATGTTATATTTGTCAGAGAAGAACAGCCTGAAAAGACATTTTGGCCCGTGGCAGAGCTGTAGTTGTTCGTGGAAGTGTTGCCACAAATTGTTACATGCCTTAGAGAAGTACAGTTATAGAAAGCTTGATTACCGATGTCAGTCACGCTGGCTGGAATAGTGATTTCTGAAAGCGAAGTACAGCCATAGAAGGCATAGTTACCGATGTCCGTCACGCTGTCCGGGATTATAATTTCTGCGAGTGAAGTACAGCCATAGAAAACACCCCACTCGATGCTGGTCACGCTGTCTGGGATTGTGATTTCTGTAAGTGAAGTACAGCCCTTAAAAGCATAGTCACCGATGTCCGTCACGCTGTCTGGAATATAAATGGTTGTTACCGTTGAACACTCATTGAATAAGTAGGAGCTAATAGTTGTTACCCCGGCTTTAAACGTTATGTTTGTCAGAGAAGAACAGCCTGAAAAGACATGAGCATCATAGTCCGGGAAAATGTTGCCACAGATTGTTACATTCCTTAGAGAAGTACAGGCTGCGAAAGTTTGCTTACCGATGTCCGTCACGCTGGCTGGAATAGTGATTTCTGTCAGTTTGCTACAGCCAGAGAAAGCGTAATCACCGATGTCCGTCACGCTGTCCGGGATTATAATTTCTGCGAGCGAAGTGCATCCAGAGAAAGCGTGGGGCTCAATACGCCACACGCTGTCTGGGATAGTGATTTCTGACAGTTTGCTACAGCCAGAGAAAGCATAGTCACCGATGAACCCCACGCTGTCTGGAATTGTGATTGCAGTCAGCGAACTACAGCCAGAGAAAACGTAATCACCGATGTATGGCACGCCTTCTGGAATTGTGATTGCAGACAGCGAAGTACAGCCATGGAAAGCCCAGTCACCAATGCTTGTCACGCCGTCTGGAATGGTGATTTTTACGAGCGAAGTACAGTCTTTGAAAGCAGAGTTGCCGATAGTTGTTACGCCCGTAATCTTGGACATATCAAGGGTAAGGGAACGCTCAGATGAAATTCCTGCGTCTTTCAGTTTTGAGCAAAAGTCAGAAAACTCCTCATTTGTCCATTCGCCTAGCAATCGGATTGTATAGGCATCTCCATATTCGGAACTCGCAAAATTTGCATTCTTGTAGGTACTTGCACTTACGGCACAGCCTTCATACCACTTTGCGTACAGAACGACATTTTCTGCCTGACTTCCTGAAATCTCTGTTACGGGCTGGCCACTTCCGTCTGCGCTTGTGTACCAGCCTAAAAATGTGTAGCCGCTTTTTTTCATTTGGTCTGTGCTTGGAAGTTCGACTAGATTGTCATAGCGGGTGTAAAGTGTTTTTGGCGTGTAAGAGCTTTCGTATGTTCCTTCTTCATTTAAGGTGATTGTGTACACTTCGTTCACTCTTATGTCCCGCTCGGCTTCGCTTGTGGCGGAGTCTATAATTTTAACAAGTTCGCTGAATGTGCCTACAAGCAAAGTGCAGTTTTCGTCTGCGTAGAACCATGCCTTCAGGCGGTATGTACCTGAATCTGCCTCATAGTCATATACTGCTGTTGCTGTGTCTGATTCTTCTGAGGGGGTAATTGATAAGCTGCACCATGAGATTTCTTCATCAGTGTCCCTGGTGTACAAGCCGGCCTTTGCAGCTTTTACGGCGGTGGCGCTTGGAATCTTGAAAGTTACATTCACATATCCACTAGAACTAGATTTTTCTTCGAGAGAAAGCGTGAAGTGGAGCGTGTTTTTTCCCTGTACAATCTCTTTGTTTGAGATAGTGCCAACAAATTGAGTGTTTCCATTCGCCGCCGTAAGCTTAAACTCATACCATGTTCCTGTGGAAACAGCAAAATTTCCTTTTAGAAGGTCTTCGTATGTAGAAAAGGAGCCGCTACCGTCGCTGCTGCGAAACTCGGTTTCTTCATCGCTTTCTGTTTTCTTTCCGGAGAGTGCAAAATAAGTCATTTCTTCCAAAGTGAAGTTTGGCTGTATCGTTCTCTCGGCTCCTGCCTCAATGCAGATGTATGTGCCGGTATTTGTATTTTCGTCTTCGCTGGAATCAATGTTTTTGCAGCCGCTTATTGTGAGGAGTGAAAGGATTCCTGCAATAAATAAGACATGTCGTTTCATTAGTTACCCCCTGCTGTGATATAGACCCGTGCTGAATAAAAAGCTCCGTTTTTTTCGGCTTCCACGGTCACTTCGTAAAGTCCTTTAGCCCAAGTTGCGGTGTCGACTTCAAGACTGGCCTTTTCGGCATTTGTCTGAACTTCACCGTCAATTCGCCAGACATAGTTCGCAAAGCCTTCGTCTGCCGTGAGCGTCCAGAGACTGCCGTTTTTCTCTGCCGTGATGGAAATTTCTGTGTCGTCTTTAATAAGTTCAGCGGTAACTGAGGAAGTCTCTTTCCATTTTGCATAAAGCTGTATGTAGTTTGTCAGAGTGTAAGAACCCGCAAGAACTTTATGGTCATCATCGTACCAGCCGTCAAAAATGTAGCCGTCTTCTGTCGTGATTTCCGGCAAATGCACGCTTGTAAGGACTGTATTTTCTTTAAGCCAGATTTCATCGGGGGCGGTTCCGTGGGCTGTCTGATAGTTTACGCGATATGTTTTTGTCCACTTTGCCACAAGCTTCACATCTTTTGTCACTGTGTAGTTTCCAGCAATTGCCAGTGTGTCGCCGTCATACCAGCCGTCGAAAACATAACCTTCACCCAAAGAATCATATCTTACTTCGGAAAGCACGGGCATCTCTTTTTCCGTGAGAACTGTGTTTTCCGTGACGGTGATTTTTTCTACGCTCCTCCAATCGCTTTCATAGGTGACTGTGTATGTTTTGGAATTTTGGCTTGGCTGTTTGCTACCACCATTATTCTCTGTGTACTCCGTGTTTTCGCCGCCAGAAGTCGATGTGCTGCAGGCAATTAGCCCTGCGATGATAAAAATCCCGCAGAGAAAACGCGTCATTTTTTTTAAATGAATCATACTCTTTCACTCCTTTTTATGGATAATGTTTTATCCCTATATCATCTAATTATATAATGAATTATCCCATAAAACAACAGACGGATAATATTTTACTATTATATGGATAATGAAATTTCATGAAAACTTGCGTTTCCTCATGGATGCAAGAGGAATACAGATAAAAGAACTTGCCGCAAAAACAGGAATCAGCGAAAACACAATCAAAACCTATCTGCGTTCAGCATCAGCAGAACCAAAACTTAGTAAGGCAATTGCCCTTGCAAAGGCATTGGAAACGACGGTTGAAAATTTGTGCGATGAAAATTCAAAAAACTCTTATGAAAATATTTATTTTGACTCTTTTTTTTCCGGGCTTTCGGCGAATGACAAAAAATCGGTTCTGGCACTTATGAAAGAAATGTCCAAACACTATTAGTTGATTGCCGAAAAATATAACTATGTGCTAACATCTTACCTATGAAAACTTACACACAAGACGAACTGAAAAAAATCTATACGGCTCGGAAAGAGAAATTACTTGCTTACATGGCTGAGCATGGCATTACGGCGGCGGTCTTTGAGGACTGTGAGGAGCGGCGAAATCCGGCGGTGCGCTATTTTACAGGCCACCCTACGGACGCGCTTTTTATCATCGCTTCAAGCGGAAAGTGCGCCCTTGTTCCTTGGGATGAAAATCTTGCAAAGGAACGCTCGGTGGATGTTCAGATTCTTCCATACAATAAATATGAGCGGCGGAACACGAGGGCGGTCAAGGAAGTGCTCAAATCTTTTAAAATCAAGGGAAACCGTCTCAAGGTGGAGATTCCTCCCTGCACGCCTTACCCCCTTTTCCTTCAATATGTTGACGCCCTTGACGGCTGGGATGTCCTTTGTCGTGAGCACTCAACCCATGATTTTGTCGTGGACATGCGCTCAACAAAGGATGAATACGAAATCGAATGTACCCGCGAGGCTTGCCGTGTCGGTGACTGGATTATCTCTGAGATTGAGAGGGGAATCCGGGAAAACTGGCTCCAAAAAGAAAGTGATGTCGCTCTTTTAATCGAGTCAGAACTGCGGAAATGTGGCTGTGAGAGGACAGGCTTTGACACTCTGGCGGCAGGTCCTGGCCGAAGTTTTGCCATTCACGCTTTTCCCGGCTACACCAACGCCCCATGGCCGTCACAAGGTCTTTCAATCCTTGACTTCGGCGTGGTTTACGAAGGCTACACCAGCGACACCACACTCACTGTAGCAAAAGGGCCTCTCTCGCCCAAGCAGGAAGAGCTTCTGGCTCTGGTGGAAAAGGCGGCTGAACAGGCTTTGCCTCTCTACAAGGCTGGCTCACCGATAAAAAAAGCCGCCGAAGCCGCTGATTTGGTATTTTCTAAGGCCAAGAGAGTCATGCCCCACACGCTGGGCCACGGAATCGGGCTTGAAATCCACGAATTCCCGCGGGTGTCGCCCAAACAGGCCGATGATGTGCTTTTTAAGGCCGGCATGATTGTCACCCTGGAACCAGGTCTCTACGACCCGGAACTGGGCGGTGTACGGTTGGAAAATGATGTTCTTATTACAGAAGACGGAAACGAAGTCCTGACCCATTCAAAGATTATCAGGATATAAAAAAAACGCGGATTCACATTTTTGTAAATCCGCGCCCATCCGCGTTTATCTGCGTAAATCCGCGTCTAAATTATTTGCTCCAGACTGTCAGCTTCTTTGTTGAGCACTTCCCGCAAGGTATCGTCCTCAAGGCCTTCGCTCAATTTGCGCAAGTCTGCGAGGACTTCTTTGACAAGCTCAATGCCTTCTTTTTCGCTGGCCTTCTTTTCCGGGTTTTCGTGAATCAAGCCTGAGCGAATCAAAGCCTTTGTGGTGGCGTAAAGGCCAGGTTTTCCAGAAAGTTTTGAAATCACATAATCCAAAAGCAGGCGATTGCGGCTGGTCATAAACTCTCGGCGTTGTTCAGTCGGTAAGTATTCCAGCATTTCGCGCAAGGTCTTGAACATTGAGAGGAATGAGCGGAAGCGGTAGAGTAAGCTTCTGTCTTCGATTGCCGCAATGATTGAGGGAAGCATGTCGATGGCCCGGCGCAAAGTCAAATCATCAACCTGTGGTGTTTCAGTCTCTGTAGTTTCAACTTCTTCCATTGCGTCCTCCTCAGATTCAGTTTCCTGTAAATCTTCAACATTACTATTTTCCACTGTTTCTTCGGATTCCGCAAGGCTTTCTTCTTCAATTTCTGGCTCAGAAGCAACATCTTCTTCTTCAGCCAGATAATCAGGAATGTCCTCAAGGAAGTCATCATCTTCGCCTTCGGCCTCTGCAATATCGTCTTCGGTCAGAAGCTCTTCTGCGGCAAGCAAGTCTGAGTCAGCAAGTTCTTCTTCTGCGTTGAGCTCCTCTTCAGTCGGCACAGTTTCTTCGATTCTGTCATCCGTCTCTTCAGGAATTGATTCTTCTTCAATTTCTGGCTCTTCAACAATAATTTCTTTCTTTTGAACAGGCAGGATATCCGTAGCCTGAGCCGCATCTGCCACCTGAGCAGCCGCCTTCCATGCGCTTTCTGCGGCATAATTAGCTTTTTCTGCAAGTTCTGCGGCTCGTTTTATCTGTTCCTCAAGCAAATCAAGAGAATCATTTGAAATCTCCTTTTGTGCAGCCTGTTCCGTCTCCACTTCAGCATCAGAATTTTCAACTTCAATATAGTCGGAGCCATCAGGGATTTCCGTAAATGCAGGCTCTAACGCATCTTCTTCATCAAGCGGAGCGCCATCATCTATCAATTCGTCAAAGTCAAATTTGTCATCATTCCCAAGAGCATTTTCATTCGTTTCAAGCAAATTTGCGACAGAATCAACATCCTCGACTCCAGACGGAGTATCAGCGAGTTTCTCCATTCCGAACTGCTCAAAATTAAAATCCTCTTTTTCTTCGTTTTCAGCAGGCATTTCCTCAACAATTTCAACAGGATTTTCAAGTTCAGGATTCTCAATTTTTTCAGGGAAATCTGCGGAAAATTGAGAATCATCGTTGGCAAGGGAAATCTCACCAGAATCAGAAATGGCATCGAGTTTTGAATCAAGGCTTTCCTCAACGAAATCTGAAGAAATTTTCCCGCCTGAGAAGAGGGAGTCATAATCAACGCTATGACTTTCATTTTCTCCTGAAGAGAAATTTGCCAGACTTTCGTCATCTCCTAAAATTCGCGCTGTAGCATTTTTTGAGAGCTGATTAAACGAATCGGCACTACTAGCTTTTTTATAAAACTGCAATGCCTTTCCCATTTGATTCTGCTTTTCATACAATTCGCCCAAACGAAGCATGGCCTGCGCATCAGTCGGATTTTTTTGAATTGCAGCCTGCAAATAAGGCTCAGCTCTTTCTTCATCGCCTTTCTGAATAAATCGTTCCGCCCAATCCCTGTAAAGATCATTGTAATTCGGATCAATTTTCTTTATGTTTGCAAAACAATCTTCTGCTTTTTGAGCTTCATCAGAGACAATGTAATACTGGCCAAGCAAATTCATTGTCTGGACATCATTATCATCGATTTCCTGCAACTTTGAGATTTTATCATAGGCATAATCAAGTTGCTTTGCAGAAATATGGATGCGAGCAGACTGTTTCATGATTTCAGTATCATTCGGATTTAACTGCTCGGCTTTTACGATTGTATCGACAGCCTCATCAAATTTTCCCTGATTTTCAAGGGAGTTTGCAAGACCTGTAAGTGCATTTTTGTAAGAATCATCGCCAGTAAGGGCTTTTTTGTATTCAAGTTCCGCATTTTCGTAAATGCTTTGTCGCGTAAAGACATTTCCTTTCGCCGTATGAATTTTCACATCATCCGGGCTGAGTTTGAGAGCCTGACTGACAACTTCGTCTGCTTCATCGACTTTATTCTCACCGAGGAGCAAATCTGCATAAGCCTCTATGGCATCTGTCCAGCCCGGTTTTGCACGGAGAGCACCTTCATAAAAAGAGAGCGCTTTTTGGTTTTCGCCGATTTCCGCATAACTTTTTGCGATATTGAACTGTAAAATCGGGTGATTCGAATCGTATTTCAAACCACGCTGATAAGCCTCAATCGCCTTTGTATGATTTCCCTGAAGAGCGTAGATTGCACCCAAATGATTGTTTGCCAGGACATCTGACGGGTTTTCTTCAACAACTTCTTCAAAACAGTTGATTGCATCATCGTAGTTTCCCATCTGACGGTAAGTAAAGCCAAGATTATAAGAAATTTTAGCACGACTTTTTGGATTTGACTCACATACAACAAGTGCCTGTTCCAAAACGGCAACCGATTCATCATATTTTTTTTGGCGACGATAAATTCCAGAAATTGCGATAAGAGCATCGAGATTTTCGGAATCGGCTTTTGCAATCTGATTGAAAATAGTTAAAGCCTGATCATCTTTACCAGCCTTAACATAAAGATTGCCAAGCTCCATCTTATAGGAAATGTTGTCAGGTTCTTCAAGAATCAAATTCTTATAAATCTTTGACGCAAGGGTGTAGTCTCGCGCAAGCAATGCCGATTTTGCACGGCTCAACATTGTATTTACATCAGACATAATCTATTTTCTCCATGTCTATTTTTTTGATAATCTAGAACTTGGTCGTGCGAACACTTCTTTTGAAAGCGAACCATTAATTCTGCCGTCAACTTTTGAATAAGCGCTTACCGCAAAATAATAAATTCTTCCGTTTTCAAGACCAGTAAGAGTTACCGAAGTAGTGTTACCGACCCGAACAGGTGAAGCCCCTTCTATTGCAGTGCGTCCCAGGTATTCTCCAGATCGGTTTCCGTAGTAGACATAGTATCCGCCTGCGTTGTCATCGACAGAATAGCTCCATGTGAGAGTAACTGTTCCATCTCCGGCCTGAGCCTCAATCGCAAAAGGTGGCAAAGGCTCATTTTGCTCATCATATTTGACGGCAATTTCTGAAAGTCTGGGGCTTCTTCGTCCTGCACCGTCAGGCAAAAATTCTGCTGAAAGCTGGAAGTACAAGCCTTTTACTCCAGAAGTCTGCTCGCCAGGCACAATTTCCTTCCATTCTGGGTAAGAATCGTTCCAGCCATAACAGTTGTCTCCGCTCCGAATATAAAAACGAATGTCTGTCTGGGCAGGAACATTCATAAGAGTGTCGATTTGCTCGATGACTGCCGCCTGTGAGACTAATATCGGCTTCGTCATGAATTTTCCGCCATTGATTTTGTATTTTTCGTTTCCAGAGAGGAAAATATTTGACCTTTCCGCGCTTGCAGGGAGATGAGAAATCCGCATATTGTCGATTTTGCCCACATAATCCGGGCACAGTTCAATTCCTGCCTTTACACCGAGAACAGGGTAGCAGACGGTTCCATTTTCGTGACCATTTTTTGTAACAAATACGAGAGATTCAGTGCGTCCATCCACAAGATACTCTAAAAGTCCCGACTCTTCATCAAAAGTGACTGTGTGCCTTGCCCATTTTTTCGGAACGACCGTGTTAAAACCAGAAAGATGAATTTCTTTCGCACGATAGCCTACGAAAATGTTGTTAAAAGTCCACTCTAAATGATTTTTGTAGAAAGATGCCGAAATCATCTGATATTCCGAACGGACATCATCGTTAAGGGAAGAGCGCCAAGAAAGAACCATCTCACCATTTTCGGCAAGGGATGGACAAAGCCAAAATTCAATCGTAAATGAGCCGACAAATCCCGATTTTCCGAAAAGAGCATTCTGATTTCCGCTCAGGAAAATGCCCTTTTTGTTTCCACGGCTCATAGCCGCGCCCTCGCCTTTTACGGAATCAGCGGAAAAAATCATGTTGTTGGCGGTGACAGAGTAATGCCCTGTCTCATCACGGAAATTTTCGTCATCAAAGGTAAGAAGCAAATCTGTTGCAGAATCAGAATTTGTCGTTTTTGTAGAAAGCTCAATGGCATCATAGCCAAACTGACCGTTTTTTTGCCCCACGACAACGCCCTTCAGCTCAGAAATCTCACTCCAGCCATTTTCTCCTCCGAGAATCAGTGTCTTCGGTGTAGCAAAAAGCGGTGCCGACAATAGCAGAAAAGCGACTTTTTGTGATAAAATACCTTTTAGAAATCCCATTATGCTTACGACCAATAACCCAAATTACGAGAAACTTCACGAAACTGCGTTAAAGGCGCCCTCCTCAAGCGGTGTATATTTGTGGCGGAATCACGAGGAAACCGTCATCTATGTTGGCAAAGCAAAGAACCTGAAAAACAGGCTCTCTTCTTATTTTTCGGGCAACCGCGCCATCAAGACGGAATTGCTCGTTTCAAATGCGGCCTCAATCGAATACATCACGACTTCCAATGAGTACGAAGCCTTTCTTCTTGAAAACAACCTGATTAAGAAATACACGCCCCGCTACAACATTCAGCTCAAGGACGGAAAATCTTATCCTGTTCTCAAAATCACCAGCGAGGAATTTCCCCGCTTTTACAAGACCCGTCAGGTTCATCGCAATGACGGCGCCGCATATTTCGGTCCATTTCCTGATGCATCTGCTCTCGACACTTTTATCGACACGCTCTACAAGGTTTACCCTGTGCGCCACTGTCGGACATTCAAAAAGCGCGAAGCTCCCTGCATGTATTATCACATCGGGCAATGTAAAGCCCCTTGCTGCAATAAAATCGACAAACAGACCTATACTGAATTTATCGAAGAAATAAAGTCTCTACTTGAGGGAAAAGGGGACGAAACGGTCACAAAAATCACCGCCAAAATGAAGGAAGCCGCCGCCGCCCTGAACTTTGAGAAGGCAGCCCGCCTCAGGGATGGACTCCGCGCCCTCACCATCATGCAAAACCAGAACATCGTGGAAGACTTTGCCAGCGAGGACAGGGATTACATAGCCCACTGGCGGGAAGGCGAGCTGGTCAGCTTTACCGTGCTTAAAATCCGGGACGGAAAGCTTTTAGGCCGTGACAATTACCGGGTGGAAAGCATGAACGAGGACAACGAGCTGCTGGAAGAGTTCGCCCGCGCCTACTACGAGAACGAAAATTCCCTGCCGCCAAAGATTTTCATCGACGAAAACGACGACACGGAATTTTTGGAGCGTTTTTTATCCACAGATTTGCACAGATTTTCACAGATTAAAGATTCAGAGGGCGTTACGGGGGGCTCCCCCGTAGAGAGGGTAGCGGCCAACGAAGTGGACGCGAAGGGGGAGACTTTCCCCTCCAAATTTTCAATTTTGGAACGTGTGACAGAAAATTCTGCCCGCCGCGACATCGCGGCTTTGAACATGGCTCGTGAAAACGCAAAGGAAGACATTATCCGGCGGATTCGGGAGCGTGGAGACATGCCTGCCCTCAACGAGCTTAAAGATTTGCTTGGCTTGCCGCGCCTGCCAGAGCGAATCGAAGGCTTTGATATTGCCCATATCGGCGGAAAATTCCCCGTGGCTTCTCTCATTTCCTTCTGGAAGGGAAACCCCGACAAGAAAAATTACCGCTACTTCCGCCTCAAAACCACAAACGGTGTAATCGACGATTTTGCATCCATGAGGGAAGCCGCCACCCGCCGCTATTCCAGGCTTTCCAACGAAAAGGCCGAACTGCCTGATTTGATTTTAATCGACGGCGGCATAGGTCAGGTAAACGCCGTTGACGGAATATTAAAAATGCTGGGATTAGACATCCCGATTGCGGGACTTGCCAAGCGGGACGAGGAAATCTGGCGGCCCCATGCCTCAAAGCCAATCTGCCTGCCCCGCCGAAGCGATGCCCTCCGCCTTTTGCAGCGAGTACGAGACGAAACCCACCGCTTTGCCACCAGCCGAAACCAGAACCTCCGCACAAAAGAAAACACGGTCTCTGTTTTCGCTTCCCTTCCCCATGTGGGCGAAAAGCGGGAGAAAATCCTCATAAAAACATTCGTGACTCTGGAAGATTTGGCCGCCGCCCAGGAAGCCCAAATCGCCCAGGCGCTGAATGTGCGTTCTGACATCGCCACGGAAATCTTACTGGCTGCCAGAGCCGCCCTTGAAAAACGCAATGAAACGAAAAATGCAAAAAAAGCCATGTTTGCCGCCCAGGTTGGAAGCCCTTCCGGTAATGAAGAGTCCAGCTATGCCTCGGACTTGGCCGCCGCTGCCCTGGAGTGAGGGCAATTTTCACAGTTTTTAGTCTTCGGCCTTAACAAGAAAGAGCTTTATTCCCTCGCCTGCGAATTTTTCCTTGACGGCGGCGATAATCGCTTTCATCACGGGTACTTCTTTATCCTCAACATAGCTTATAAGGATAAAATTCGTTTCAGGCCAGGTAGCACTTCCCATTTTGTAGGAATTTTTGCCACGACCGACGACGGTGGGAATAATCGTATAAAGCACGCCTGGAATATGCTCTTCCATGAGAGAAATGATTTCATCCTGCACGGACTGATTAGCGATAATTTCACATCTTGTCATATTAATCCTCGGTCAATAGAATTTGAATCTTGCTCTTATCGACTTTCTTTTCTTTCATAACCAGGGAATAGAGGACTGGAATGAAGAAGAGAGTTACGAAGGTTGAGGAAAGCAGGCCGCCTACTACGGCGACTCCAATAGGCTGAACCATGGCGGCACTTCCGCTGGTGGCAAAACACATTGGCAGCATACCCAAAACCGTGGTCAAAGTCGTCATCAAAACAGGACGCAGACGGCTGGCTCCGGCTTCAAGGCAGGCTTCTTTCATTTTGTAGCCCCGGTCAATCAGAAGATTTGTGTAGTCAACCAAAATAATTCCGTTGTTGACGACGATTCCGACCAGCATAATCAATCCCACCGCACTGACCATTGAAATTGCCTGCCCCATAATCTTATAGATGGCCACAACGCCGATAATCAGGAATGGAATAGTCATCAGGTTGATAAATGGTGCCTTAAAGCTCTCGTAAGTTCCCGCCATTACTCCAAAGACCAGCAGAATCGCCATCAAGATGATTAAGCCGTAAGTCTTTCCCTGATCCTGCATGTTCTGCCATGCGCCGTCATACACGAGGGTCACATCATCAGGAACGATGAAAGTCTCGGCGATTCCCTCTTTGATTGCCTCTTCAACTTCGTAGGCATTCCTGTCTGTGAGGATATCGCAGGTAATTGTGACGATTCGCGATTGATTTTCCCGCTTAATGCTTACCGGCCCCAGGCCTTTTTTGACTTGAGCGAAATTTGCCACGCTGACTTTTCCGCCCGTACCGTTTACGAAAATCTGCTCCAAGTCTATGACCTGCTTGCGGTCTTCTTTCTGGTACATGAGGACAGTTGAATAATCTTTTCCGCCCTCTCGGTAAGTCGTTGAGGTCACGCCGTTCATGGCGTAATTGATTTCTTTTGCCACGGTGGTCACATCAACTCCGAATGCATAGGCTCGCTGGCGGTCGATTTCGATTTCAACCTCAGGAACGCCTTTTTCAATATCCACCGAAGACTCTCCCAAATCAGGAATCGTCTTCATCACTGCGGAAATCTGGTCTGCAACATTCAGGGCTTTTTCCAAATCATCGCAACGAATCTTAATCTTAATGTCGCTTCCCGTCATCTGGCCGCGCATTCCCGCACGGAAACCGAATTTCGCTCCCGCAAAATCGTTGAAATGAGCGCGGAGCTTGTTCTGAATCGTGCTTGCATTGTCAATCTGCTGGTCTGAATCCGGGAGTTTGATTTCAAGGGTTCCCCGATACGAAGAACTTGAGGCGCCGCTGGTTGAAATCAAGGTTTTGTAGCCCTTCACTTCTTCCCGGACAATCTGCTCAAACTGATTCATTACAGTCATGGTCTCTTCAAGATTTGTTCCGATTGGCAATGTCACATTGAGAGTTACGCTGTCATCGTTTCCGTTAGGCATCATGTTCACATTGAGGGTAGTGGCCATAGCAAGGGCGATAATGAGGGCAGAAAAACAAATCACCACCGTTGCTTTTCTGTGACCCAAAGCAGATTTCAAAGCCCGCCTGTAAAGAGCCGTCAGTTTTTCCAAAGGAATGTCCAGCAGTTCATAGAATTTTTTGAGGGGCTTAAAAGTAACAGGCTTTTCATTTCTGTTGGTAAGGGGCAGGAATTTTCCCGCGAGAACAGGAACAAGGAAAATCGCCACGAAAAGGGAAGAGACGAGGGCGATAACCACCGTAAAGATGATTCCCTTGAACATCTGTCCCATCATGCCCAAATCCGACATAAAGAAGAGGAATGGAATGAAAACGCAGATTGTAGTCAGGTTTCCCGAAAGAACCGACATGACCATTTCGCTGGATCCAAGGACTGCCGCCACTTTGGGCTTTGCGCCGCGGCTTCTGTAGACATAAATATTCTCAATCATAACGATGGAAGCGTCTACAATCATACCCACGCCAAGGATAAGCCCCGTCAAAGTCATCATGTTGAGGGTGATTCCCGCAAAATTCATACAGAGCATGGTGATGATAATCGAAAGGGGAATCGAAATGGCAATGATAATCGTTGACTTGAAATTCTTCAAAAAGAGGAAAAGCACCAGAACCGCAAGGAGCAAGCCCTGATAGCAGCTTTCCAAAAGAGTGTTGATTGTGTCACGGATTGAATCAGTGGTGTCAGAGATGATTTCCATTGAAACATCCGTAGGCAAAAGTTCCTGAATCTCTTCGATTTTTTCGTAGACACGGTTTGCCACGGTGACTGAGTTTTTGCCCGACTGCTTGGTGACACTCACATAAATGCCCGGCTCTCCGTTGATGTAAACATCGTTGGTCTTGTCCTTGTAGCCCATGTAAGCCCTGCCGATGTCAGAAAGTCGGACAACATAATCGCCTTTTGTCGCGATAATAGCGTCATTGATTTCGTCAATACTGGCAAATTCACCGATAGTTCGGATTGAGTAATCGGTCTTGCCCTCGGTGATTTTTCCGCCGCCCAATTCAAGGTTCTGCTTTGAGAGGGCAGAATTTACCGTTGAGAGGGTAAGTCCGTAGGCCGCAAGTCTGTTCTGGGAAATGTCAACCCGCACGATTTTTGTTCGTCCGCCAGAGACAGTGGCTTCCGCAACGCCGTCAGTCTGCTCCAGAAGGCTTACAATTGTGTCCTCGGCGAGAACTTTGAGCTCGTCACGGCTTCGGTTTCCCCGCACGGCAATCCGCATAATCGGCATGGAATCCGAGTCCATTTTCATAATCGTCGGGCTGTCCGCATCATCCGGGAGCCTTTTTAACACGCGGTCGATTTTGTCACGCACATTATTGGTGGCGATGTCCAAATCAGTTCCGTAGTTGAATTCAAGGGAAATGCGGGAAGAGCCTTCAGATGAAGTAGATGTAAGATTTTTAAGCCCCGAAACCGAAATCAGCTGGGCTTCAAGCACTTTCGTGACAGTTTTTTCAACAGATTCAGGCCCCGCATTGGTGTAGGTCGTCCGCACCGTAAGATAGGGATTGTCAATGTCCGGCATAAGGCTGATTGCCACATCTCTCATGGTAAAAAGGCCCATGATTCCAAGCAGAACAAAGACAATCAGGGTGAGCACCGGATGTTCAAGTGTATTTTTTGAAATATTCATAAGTAAATCCTATTTCGTGATGTCGCGGATTTTTGAGCCGTCGTTCAGGGAAGTCTGGCCTTGGATTACGACTTTTTCGCCTTCTTTTACGCCTTCAAGAATCTGGATTCTGCCGTCTACCGTTTCGCCGGTCTTTACCTTGCGCCGCTCAACACTGTCCCCTCCCTCTTTTACCACATAGGCATAATATTCGTCGTTGAGGGAAACCAAAGCGTCCGCAGGCATGGTGACATAGCCCGCATAATCCACCGTGTACAATTTGATTTTCCCGAACATACCCGCATTAACCCGCTCGTCTCTCTGGTCAAAATGAAGAATCACCTCTTTTGTACGGCTGGTCGTATCTACAACAGGGCTTACCCTCGTAACCGTGGCGTTAAAAACTACTCCGGGATATGCCTCAACAGAAACCTCTGCCTTTAATCCGTTCTTCAAGACTGCAACATATCGCTCAGGAATGTCCGCACTCACCTGCAAGTTTGAGATGTCGCCCACAATGGCAATTACCGTGCTGGTTGAAACCGTCGTTCCGTTTTTGAGGGGAGTTGAGATAATGCTTCCGTTAATTGGCGCATAGACCGGACTTTTTTTGTAATACTGGCCGGGAGAATTGGGGTCAACATAAGCGATTACATCTCCGCGACGCACGGAAGAGCCCAGCATTACATTTGTTTCCATGATTTTACCGCCCACATCAGGGAAAACATTCACCGAGTTCTGGCTTTCAATCTCGCCGTTGGCAATCACATAACCGTGAAGAGTTTCTTTTTTGACAGTCTCCGTTTTGACGGAAAAGACCGTGCTTCCGCCCCGCCCCCTGCCTTTTCCAGCAGAAGTCTTTCCACTCATCTTTTTTGAAATAGCAACGCCTGCAACTACAGCTACCATAAGGGCAGCCGCACCAATCATCACAATATGTGACCGTCTCATATTCATCTCCTATTTTCCAAGCGTGCCGAAGGGAACGCCGATTGTATTTTCAAGATTCAAAATCGCCTTAATAAGCGTTAAGGTCTCGTTTTTAAGGGAAACCTGTGCGTTCAAGAGCGAAGTGTTTGCATTCTGCAAAGTGAGCAAATCCTTTGCGCCGCGATTGTAGGCTTCCTGCGTCATGTCGTAGGTTTTCTGCGCCAAAGTGACATTTGCCTGCTTGTATTTGATTGATTCCTGACTCTGCTTTATTGAACGGAGGCTTGAATCAATAGTCCGTTTTAGATTTTTCTTTTCGTTTTCAAGCTGAAGCTCCAAATCCGCCGCCGAGTCCTTTGCACTGTCGATTGCGTCATTTCTGACCGACCATGGAAGGAGGCCGTCAAGGGGAATGGTCGCCGAGAGAGTAAGGCTTGTCGTTTTTGTAGGGTCAGGAGCCGTGCCCTCGTAGCCCATGTACCAGTATTGGTCGCGCCAGTTGAGGGAAGCGTTCAAACTGGGAGCAAAGGCCGAAAATCTTTTTTCGAGGACAGTATTTTTTGCCGCCGCAAGTTTGTATTCGAGCAATTTAATAGAAGAAGACTGCACATTTTGTGAATCAAGGGAAATTTCGTTCAGGTTGATTAAATCATCAAGGGAACCTTCAAGCTCAATTTTTTCGTCTGTCGGTAAGCCCACTGCCTGCTTAAAAGAATCCAAATCGTTCAGATAAGTCGTGCGGGCGCTTTCTACCGTTGGAATCTTGCTCTTGTAGTTGACTTCCGCCGAAAGAACATCGATTTCGCTCAGCCGCCCCTGATTGTAGCGGGCCAAATTGCTCGTGTACTGGTTTTTGGCAATCTCAAGATTTTTTTCCTGCAAAACGATGTTTTCTTTTTCGTAAAGAAGACCGTAAAAAGCCTCCCTCACGCTCAACTCCACGGATTTCACCGCATCATCAAAAGTAAGTTTTCCTGATTCATAGTTGATTTTCGCGCTTTGCATTGAAGTGTAAAGATTTGTCGACAGAGAGAGTGAAAGGGTCGCTGAAAGAGCCATGTTCGCCGTATAATTTGACTCAGAATCGCTCAAAGCATCGATAGGAATCGAAGAAGTCGCCCCCACGCTGGCAGTCGGGCTTATGCTGTTCCAGGAATGATTTTTTGTTCTTTTTGCCGCATCAAGGGTAATCTGGGCGCGGGTCACAGAAACATTATTCTTTTTTGCAAGCTCCACCGCCTCGTCAACCGAAAGCGCGCCAGCTCCAAACAAAGCCGTCATAAAAATCGCCGATAAAATCACCGTTCGTTTCATACTATTATAATATCGGTGATTTACCATAGTTTCAAAAACAAAGTGTTATAAGGGAAGAAAAAACAAAATTTTATTTACCATACATAGAGCATCATGTTCTCAAAGTCAAACTGCACGCACTTGTCCTTGAAAAAGGGATAACCCAAACTATTATAGACAGAGAAGAACGCATAGTTTTGTGGTGCGGCATTCTCAAACAACCATTTTGTATACGGATAGAAGATTAGTTTTGCATTCAAATCTCCAATTTTCAAGTTTGCTGTTCGGCTTATTCCTGTAGATACAGCATCGTTTGAATTTGCAAAGGCTATTATTTTGTCCAATTCTTTTCCTTCATAAATTTTGCTTTCTTTCATGTTTTTCCGCACGATGTTGAACATGCCCAACACATTGATTGTAAAAGGCTGTACAACGCCGTCTAGTTCTGCCTTTATATAGTAACAGTACACTCTTTCCGTACTGAGTTTGTACATTGGAATACCCTTTCCCTGATGAAACGGAGAATTCACCTCAAAGAATTTATTCTTATAGTCAATGGTGATACTTTTTGCCTCTTTAAATGCACCTATGGGAATTATTCCGTCCACATCGTCGCCCTTTGCCTGAGTGACAAAAAAGCTTGGTTTACCCACTTTTTGATCACCGACTGCTATTCCGCCTTCAAAAAGACTAAAACTGCCATCTTTTGTTTTCTGTAACTCTTCCTCAATCTCTTGTGTGGTCTTTTCGGGGTTGTTTTTAATCTGCTCCTGCATTTTCCAGTCATATATGTCTTTTCCCATGTATTCGGATACTTTG
>DFEB01000039.1:37033-37708 GCA_002368605.1 Treponema sp. UBA3813
AGAAACTGGAATTATAACCCTGCCATTTTTCACTTCAAGTGAGACTCGCTCATAATCCGGACTAAGTGAGCAGGCGTTTTCGATATTCTTTTGCAAAGCTTTCTTTTGGGAATCTGTGGCAAAAGACATGGCAGTCTTAAAATCGCTCAAAGCTTCCATTTGCTTTTTCATTTCTATATAAACGAGACCTCTAGTTTGATAAGATGTGTATATGGAATACTTGCTGTTTTTTTTCTTAGCGTATTTTATGGCTTTTTCCGCATCGGCAAGGGCTTTTTTAAATTCTCCTATTTTTTGATATGCGTAACATCTATTTTCATAAGCTGTCACATACTTTGAATCTTGCTTAAGTGATTTCGTGTATTCTTCACTGGCTTTTTCGTAATGTCCCATTTTAGAATAGACTCTGCCTTTCATATTATAGCCCAATTTAGATTTCGGGGAAATTTCAATGTATTTTTCACTGTATTTCAAGGCAACTTCATATTCCTTACGCTCTGAATATATCCTCATGAGCGTGTTGAATGCCTCATATTGTTTACCGCCTGCCGCAACAAAGCGTTCGGCATCTGCTATTGCTTTGTCATATTCGCCAAGCCAATAATAAGCATTTGACCTGTCCGCATAAGCAGAATTCAAATCCTTTGGACTCAGGCGAATTGATTCTGTGTAATC
>DFEB01000039.1:37826-64700 GCA_002368605.1 Treponema sp. UBA3813
CTTTGAGAAAGAGCGAAGCCGAATAATCGTTCAAGGCTTTCTCTTTATTTCCCATCTTGTTGTAAGCCTGTCCCCGAATGAGATAAACGAGCGGATTCATTGGGTAATAATATAGAAGATTGTTGCATTCTTGGATTGCTTTTTCAGGATCGCGACGGGAAAGTGCTGTTGCAAGAAGAATAATGTTACGATAGTTTTCGGGGGCTTTTTTTAAGTAGCGTTTCGGCCGCATTACAGAAGAGGGCAGAAATTTTCCAGCTTTGTATAAATTGACCACTTCGTTTTCGATTGCTGTATGGGCGGCTTGTGAGCCAATGAAATCCTTTAACTCTGACGCATACTCTTCGCTCAAACAGTTTCCTTCAATGAAATATCTGTCGAAGAGTTTCTTCGCTTTTTCGTACTTGCCCGCATCCATTTTGGCACGCACATCGTCAAGCACGGTTCTGTCGCCAACAGGGGCTTCAAAACTGATGAAGGGCCAAACAAGTTCTGTGGATTTTACATTCTTCTTGCTTTCTTTTTTTGTTGCAGCAAGTTTTTTGGTCTCGTCAATATATTTCTGAACCAAAACTTTTCTTGAATCTATAGTAAAAATTTTCAACGCCATCTCAAAATCAGCAAGGGCGTTATCATAGTTTTTTGCTTTCCGATATTGCAAACCCCGTCTCCTATAACTTGCCCCAAGCCAATCTCTTACTTCCTCAGGGTTTCCAATTCCATTATCTAAATCCTCCGTCCCATATTTAATTGCACTTGTGTAATTATCAATGGCTTTTTCAGTTTTTCCCAATGAAGAATAGGTTCGTCCTAGACCAACATACGCTCTTGTAGATTTTTGGCTTATTTCTAATGATTTATTAAAATCAGCAAGTGCGTTATCATAGTTCTTCATTTCACGATATATAGCCCCGCGAATATTGTATCCATGTGGAGCATCTGGAAACAAACTGATGTATTTGTTGCTTACTTGCAAAGCTTTTTCGTATTTTTTTAATCTTTTATATATGTCCGCCAGTATGCAAAAAGTGTCTAGTTCCTTGCCGCCTGCATTTATATAAGTTTCAGAATCTACGATAAATTTTTCGAGCATTTCACCTTCAATCTTATCAGAAAAAATAACCAATATATCATAATATGCCTGTGCCCTATCTGCGTAAGCCGTATTAAGCCCGTTTGGGCTCAGCCGAATTGATTCTGAAAAATCCGCTATAGCTTTTTCATATTTACTTTTATCTTTATATTTTCCATCTAAATAATATGCAACTCCCCGACAGTTATACTTGAAACTGTCAGGGGAAAGAAGAATAGCAAGCGAATAACTTTTTATCGCTTTTTCGTACTCATTCATGCTGATATATGCTATCCCACGGATTACAAGAATCGAGGGATTCTGTGGAACAAAATAGAGAATTTTATCGCACTCTTTGATGGCTTTTTCTGGATCCAACTCTGAAAGTGCTGCGGCCCGAAGGACAAGGGCTTCATAATCTTTCGGATTTTTTTCAAGGATTTCAGAAGCAGTTTTCAGCGAAGCTTTGTATTTTCTGCTGTTATATAATTTTAGGGCCTCATTGTTGCTAGATTCGGAAATATCCTCGTTAAGGAAGATTTTCATACTTTTCATGTAAGGCGATTCAGGATGAGTTTTCTGGTATTTTTTGAACACCTCGCCAGCTTTTTCGTAGTCTCCGTTCTCGCAAAGTTGGCTCATCTCGTCAAGAACAGCTTTGTCCTGCGAGTCAGGCACAAAATCAGAGAATGGCCATTCTCGAGCGAAAGACAAAAACTGGAAGAAAAATAAAATTAAAAAAATTGAATAAAGTTTTTTCATATTTTTACATTTCCTTAGCTTTTTTTATTAAATCAGCGAGTACATCAGAATTTGCATATTGCGAGGCATTCTGGAAGTCGGAAAGGGCGAGAGCCTTTTCATTAAGTTCGAGATGTATTTTTCCTCGCGACATATAAGCTGTATAAAATTCCAAAGCGGTTTTTGAATATTTCAAAGCAGAATCGGCGTTTTCGAGGGCTTTTTTTGTATCTCCGAGCTCTCTGTACACATCACTTCGCCCCGCATAAGCAAGCGGTGATTTTGGATTCAGTTTTATCGCCTTGTCAAAATCCTTGAGAGCTTTTTTATAATCATCAAATACATAGTACACGCCACCACGCATATAATAGCTGTCAGAGGATTTGGGGTTTGCTTCTATATATTCATCACAATATTTCAAGGCATTTTTAAAATCGTTTTTCCGCATATACAGAGATGCCAAGATTTTCTTCCCCCAAGCCGCTTTTCCTCCGCCGCTGAAATAGGTCTCACAGTCAGAAAAAGCCTTTTCGTTCTCCTGCCCCAGCCAGTAGACAGCCGCCCTGTACAAATAAGACTCGTTAGTATTTTTGGGATTCAGGCGAATGGATTCGTTATAATCGCCAAGTGCTTTATCAAATTCCCCGACTTTGTAATATATTTTTCCACGCGACTCATACGCCAATGCGTTCGGCTTAATCCGCAGCGAAAGGTTGTAATTTTTTTTTGCTTCGTCGTAAGTTCCAAGCTCTAAAAAAGCATCTCCGCGTATGGCTAGAATATGGTAATTGAACGGAAAATAATACAAAATTTTGTTGCATTCGGTAATCGCCTGATTTGGTTTAAGTTTGACGAGATTCATGCACCTGAGAACAAGAGCCGCATAATAATCAGGCTGTTTTTTAAGGAACCTGTCGGCAAAACGCAAAGATTTTCTATATTCTTTGGAATCATACAAATTCCGCCCTTCCTTGAGGGCTGGGAGTTCTTGCAGTAAGTTCTCAGCATTTACGGAAAATTCTTTCAAAGCCCGCGAATAAACAGAATCTTTGTTGTTCTCCCAAAAGTCAAATTTCTCTTTTGCCTTTTCGTACTCACCCTTTTCGAGCAAGCTGCTCACATCTTCAAGGATTTTCTTTTCTTCGTCCGGAAGTTGAATGCTTGCAAATGGAAAAGTTTGAGAATATGCAATGTTTGAAAAAAAACACAACAGAATAACCGAAATCAAAAACCAAATTCTTTTCATAATAAATCCTCCTACCACACATAGAGCATCATGTTCTCGAAGTCAAACTGCACGCACTTGTCCTTGAAAAAGGGGAAACCGAGGATGTTGTAGTTGGGGAATACAGACCTTGCAAATTCATTAGCTTTTATAGAAGAATCGTTATTTTTCATTGTTCATTTGATTTTTTAAATTTACGGTATGAAGAACGGAGGGAATGGGAACTTCTTTTCCGAAATGACTAAGAATCATCGCAAGACAGGCCGCCGCACAATCCGTCTCGTCATGCTGTAAAATAGTACGCATAAATGCCTCTCTGATATGCAATTACGCTTTCAGTATAGTACGGAGAGATGTTTTTGCAAGATTTTTATATTAAACAGAGTAGCTTTTTGTCAATTTTTTTTCGATGATTGCAATGAAACCTCTATTTTCTCTATTTGCTCTTCATTGTGTAGACTCCATCCCAGATTTTTGGCAGCCCGTTTTTAACAAAATCTTCGCATCGTTCCATAAAGACTTTTGAGCTTTCGTCCATCGGGTATAGTTCATAGGCCTGCTTGTAGAGTTCGTAAGCTTTTTTGAGGTCTTCGGGATTTTTGGGAACTTCGGGCGTATCAATTCCGTTCAAATACCATTTCATGCCCTCGTTGAATAAGTCAGTTGCCTTGATTCGCTTTTCTGAAAGTTCACTTCGCAAGCCGATGATTGAGTAGATTCCGACTGGTTTTTTGACATTGATAACGCGAACACAGTCAAATTTTCGCGCGACAATTTTTCCTTCGTTCTCGCCCCTGTTTGCCGCATTCCAAGTTGACTCAGAGCACATAATCCAAGAGCCGTAAACCTTGTTTGTTCCTTCGAGGCGGCTGGCAAGGTTTACATTGTTGCCCATAATCGTGTAGTTGAGCTTTTTCTCAGTTCCCATGTTTCCGACGACCATGTTTCCAGTATTCAAGCCAACTCGTGAATGAAGATAAAAAGGCTCGCCTGTCTGTGGATTTATCGGAAGACGATGCTTATTCTCTTCATTAAACTGATGTTCAGCCTGCAACATACGGATTCCTGCCAGACATGCGTTGTAAGCATTGTTGTCGTCATGAACCGGAGCGCCAAAAAACGATACAATTTCATCACCAACATACTTATCGATTGTGCCCTTGTTATCCATAATCGCATCGCTCAAAACGCCGAGATAATCATTCAAGATTGCAACAAGCCTTTCCGCGCCCTTGTCTTCTCCTTCCTCATTATTAATGACTTCAGTGAAGCCAGAGAATGTTTTTACATCAGAGAAAAGAGCCGTGAGATTATCGCTCTTTCCACCCAAGCTCGCAAGCTCAGGATTCTTTACGATTTGATCAACGACGGCAGGAGCAACATAAGCCCCGAATGTAGTCTGCAAGAATTTTTTGTCTTTTTCGCTTGTGGCAAATCTGTAAATAGTCATTGCAAGGTAAGAAGTAAAAGCAATAAGGAAAGTTGTCACGGCGGGAATATACACCTTGAAGAGAATCATCAGAATCACGGGAAGGACGATTGCCATAAAAACGAGGGAAACACCTGTTATGTTCTGCATGAATGCTTTTTTTTCGGCCGGAAGAACAATCAATATAATAGAAAGAACTGTAACAATAATAACACCCCACCACCATGAGACAGGATAAATAAAATCCTCGTTCATAATCGTATTGTAGACATTCGCATGGGTTCCGACATTCATATATGCGCGTTCAAAAGGTATGGTTCCTAAATCCGTGGTGGAACTTGCCGTGTGACCAAGGATACAGAATGAATTTGCATAGATTGCTTTTTTTTCGGTGAAGATGGAATTATATAAGTCGTTTTCACTTGAGAGGGTATCGAACAGTTCCGAAAGCTCCGTCTGAATTGTGTCAAAAGTCTCAGAATCAATATAATCTCGAATAGTAACTAGCCTGTCTGCAATTTCATCAAGTACCTTTCCTTTGCAGAATGCCGTAACGCCTTCAAAGAAATCTTTGCGAGCCTGGAAATATTGCACATAGTCAGAATACTCAACTCCTCCACCGATGGCCTGACCGTCCACTGTATATCCCTCGCATTTTGAAAGCAGAAATTCTTTAAAATTTTCTATATCGTTATAATCAGAGACGAGTTTTTTTACGCTTGCGGCAGATTCAAGTGGTGTGAGCGTGAGAGACGGAATATCAACAGCATCAAGAGAAGTTAAAAATCCATTAAGAGATTTTAGCTCAAGCACGACATTTTTCTCAAGTTCATCAAGCTGAGCCAAAAAATACATGCTCTCATGACGGAATGAATCAACGAACGGCTCATGCAGCCAGTTGATTATCATTTTTCCGTCGGTATCAAGGGGAATGGAAATATTTTTTCCACCAACGCTTTTACAGTTATTGAGAAGAAGTGCCCTTTTTTTGCGAACGATGTCATCAGGATTAAGAATGCGCAAAATCGGGGCAAAGGCAAGCTGCCCGGCAAAAACTTCATCTTTTTTGTTCAAAAGTTCGATTCTTCGGCGAGTTCCGTCCATGTCAATGATGACATTCGTAAATCCTGCACCGTTGGCATGGCTGATAAACTGGTGCATTGCCGGAGAAAAGCCAATCAGATATTTTTTTTGAAATTTCGGATCATCCCAGTCAGGTTTTTCGGTCGTAAAATTATCAAGGAAAGAAGTTTTTGAACTATCGATTCGGCTTTTTCTAAAATATTTAAGAATCAAATCATCCTTATCTTCAACATCATACAAAAATCTTTTTTTTACATAATCAATTTCCTCGTCAGTATATTTCATATCGATATCGAGCGTATTGATTGTAAGCCAAGTGTTTCCAAAAAATTGAATTGCGCGGGCAAAATAATCGTCATTGTCCCTTACAAATTTCTCAAATTCAGGGCGACTTCCGTCAAAAGAAGATGCGGCCTCAATAATGGCATCTTCATTTACGGCAAGGCTTGAAGGCGAAAGGTACTCAATATCGAATACGGCTGTTGCCGCACCAAATTCCTTCATGCGGATAAGGGCATTCGCAAATATATTACGAGGCCATGGCCATGTCCGCATCTCCTGAAAAGAATCATTACTGGTAGAAGCGTTGTCTGCCTCAACCAGAAGGATTTCATGCCGGACATCAGGGCTTTTTGTAAATCCCAGTAGCAAATCATAAATTCGATAGTCAAATTTTTGTAAAGCCCCGATTGCGCAAATCAGTGACCAACCCAAGACGGCGCTCAAAACAATAATAAAACCGACAAGTTTGCGTGAAAATGCTTTTTTAGACTTTTTATTTTTTTTCGCTTCATTTCTCATGACAAACAGTATAACATAGCTTATAATTATAATGGAGTAAAATTTTAAGAAATTTTACAGATTATTATTTATCGGGAGACATCTTATGATTAAAAAAGTTCTATTAAGTGCCGTATTCCTCCTATCCGCAATAATTCCTGCTTTTTCACAAAGTTCAGAAGAACTAACAGTAATTTTGCAATCAGAAAAGGCGACACTTGCTCAAATTTCTTATCTTCCTGCCTTATACGCAAATCTTATCGATGAAAAAGGAAGCGAAGCACAGGCATTTGAAGCCCTCAAAAATACGGGCTATTTTTCTGAAGATTCAAGTTCAGATTCAGAGGCAAGTTTACAAGACGCATGCGGTATTTTGGTCAAAACACTTGGAATCAAAGGCGGCTTGTTCTACAGCCTGTTCAAATCAAATCGTTACGCTTTCAAAGAGTTAAAAGCTCGCGGTATCCTGCCAAACACGGCAGACCCAGATTACAAGCTTTCAGGCCGCGATTTCCTTGACCTTTTTAACAGCTGCCTCACACTTGCAGGGGGTGCGCAATAATGAAAATTCCTTCTATTAAATCACTTCTTTTAGCTTCAGCATTTATTTCTGCCGCTCAGTTCGGATTCGGTCTTGAAACTGGCGGACTACTTTCAAACGACACAAAATTCGCAAACCAAAAGAAAGACGGCGATCTTGAACTCACGCAAAAAAATGCGGTGAATTTTTGGATTCGTCATCCTCTTTCAGAAAATGGCTTGAGTTATTTTGTAGCAGAAGGTGAATTCCGAAGTCAGTACGATGCCTACAAAACAGATTCCAAAAAAAAGCTTACCCTTGCGGCTGATGCCACGCTTTTCAAATTCATTTTCAAAAAGGAACTTTCAAACAGCGACATAACATTATCGCTAGGTCGTTTCTACAATTCCGATTTAAGCTCACTTGTTTATTCACAAAACGGTGACGGTGCAAAACTGGATTTAGAATTCTCAAAAGCACGGCTCTCCCTCTTTGGCGCATACACAGGCCTTCTTAACGCAAAGAACATAACGATTATCGGTCAGTCACCAAATTTTACTGACAAAGAAAAAACTCTCTATGTTCTTGCAAAAAAATACGGAGTCGGTTCAGTTACGCTAGCCTTCCCAAACTTTCTTTTACGCCAGACACTCGCTTTAGAGGGACTCGGCGCATTCTCCCTTGAATCAGAAAAACTCAATCGATTTTATGCAACGGCATCGCTTTCCGGTCCGATTGTTGCCCCTGTATTCTATTCTGTTTCATCAACTTTCTCTTTCTCAAAATACGAAGAGGAAGAAATGAAAAAGGGAAATCTCACAAAAGGCTCTATTTCCGTCTATCCAAATCTAAAGTCAATGTCAATCTCGCTGAACGGCTTGTACGCTTCAGGCAAGCAAGGTTCGTTTGAGGCATTCCAAGGATTTACAAGCAAAACTGCCGTCAACTCACTCTACGAGCCTGAATATACGGCACTCGTGCTTGTCGGTCCTTCCATGAGCATCAAGGCACTTCCCAACCTGCTTCTCAAAGCTGGCGGGGATATTGTGTTTGACGCAGAAAAAGACATTGAACACAAAGGCTATCAGCTAACGGCAAGTCTCAACTATCAGGCAGCCAGCGATGTTTCATTGGGAGCAAGTTTTGACCAATACATCGGAAAAGAAAATTCTGACAATGACAAAATGCAAATCAAACTCAAAGCAGCTTTAGCATTCTAAAAAAAGGAGGGAAAAATGAAACGATTTATTCTTTCTATTATATTTGCCGCACTTGCAAGTTCATTATTCGCAATGCAGGCTCAGGTTGTATCAGCAACAGGAAAGGCTGAAGTTCAAAAAGGAAGCTCATGGGTAGCTCTCAAAGCAGGAGATGTCCTTGACGCAGGCTCAGTAATTCAGACAGGCTTCAAATCGGAGCTTGTTCTCAAAATCAAAGAATCAACCGTAACTGTTTCGGCACTCACGAGAATTACACTCCAAACTCTTGCAGAAAGAGAAGGTATTTCTGGCTCACAAGGGAAAGACGAAACAACTATTTTCCTTGATACAGGCTCACTCAAATCTAATGTCCAAAAGTCAGCAGACCGTCGCGTTGGATTTACAGTCCGCTCGCCTGTAGCGACAGCTTCTGTCCGCGGAACTGCATTCAAATTTCTGGCACGTTTCAAAAAAAATACGCTGGAAACAGATCGGGGCAAGGTAGCCTTTGGAAGAACCGGTAAGCAAGAAGAGCCAGAGGCGCTTCTTGTCGTAAAAGGAGAAGCGGCTTCTATTGGAATAGGAAACGAAATAAAAACTCCGGAAATGCTGGCTAAAGAAATGTCTAGCAATCTTGGTTTCGGAACATTTACTGCCGCAGAAGCTGAAGAAGGTATGATTCTGGAAGGAAATGCCGGACAGGCTAAAAATGCAAAAATAACAGGTATGATTGTATTCGATTCTGGCAACTAAGATTAAGCCTCTTTTATAAACGGTTGGTTCAGTTTTTTTTCTGTAACCAGCCGTTTTTTTTTATTTTTCGCTTTTTCAATTTTCGTATATTTGGTAAAATCTAAGTATGTTGAAAACAAATCATGGAAAAAAACTTTTAAGCAAGGTGCTCGCAGTAAGCATTTTAGTTAGTGCGCTCGCCTTTACCGCATGTAAAAACGAAAAAAAATTAACGGCATCAAGTACCCTCAACACATCAGAATCTTCTGATAAGGTTCCTGCAAAACTCAAAAAAATCTCTGAGGAAACAAAATCTTATCTTGCAGACAAAAACATCGTCGTCGTACTCGGATACGGCTATAATGACGAAGAGAATGTTACAAAAATTACGCAAAATCTCAACGAAAACTTCGGAGTCGAAACAGAAGATAAAAAAGCCCTCATTACGGTTCTTGTTTATCCTGCGGATTTTATGGTCGCTGGAAAAGAGCGTATCTCTTCTCTCGCAGACAGAATCGAAGATAAAAACCTTGCAGGCATGATTGTTTTAGGCGCTCCTGAGGGATTGCACATTGCACTTTCTAAAATTCAAGACAAAAACGAAGACGGCAAAATCCATTATCCAGTGTTCACATTCTTTTCACAGGATGATGTTTTGGGCTCGGAATCAACATCTGATTTCGTCTTGGATTATGCCCACAAAACAAATACAATCGAAAGCGAAGTCACAGATTTTATTCCAGATTTTGACGCTACAAACATTCTTACGAATTCAGTTTCTAAAATGCTTGAATTGCGGGAACCGTTAAGGGCCGATGGAAATCTCATCAATTTTGTACAAAGTTTACTCGAAAAAAATCGTACCGTTGTTCGTTATATTGATGGCGAAACAGGCTTGCAATCAATAAATCATTTTATTTTCGAGTAAAAACTTGGGCGGATGGGAATGATAGAATTAGTACAGCAGGAAAACCTTGCAATCGGCTCAAAACACATTCTCAACGCTCTTTCTGATAAAGAACTTGTAAAAGCCCTTGTTCTTTCTGACTCCCATGGAAATCCGCGGGTCATGCAGGCAATCATCTCTGCCTTTGGCGATGACTGTGACTGTCTCTGTTTTTGCGGCGATGGACTTTTGGATTTAGTCGAGTCTTTGGAACTGGGCTTTTTTGACAAGGAATTTGGTCAGCACATCCCACCTGCAATATTTTTCGTTCGAGGGAACGGAGACAACTCCACGACAACCATTTTTACTGACAAGAGGATTCCGATTATCGTTCCTGAATTCCTTGAAATAAAACTTGCCGGGAAAAATGTTTTTCTTACCCACGGGCACCGCTACAATGTCTACTACGGAAACAAAGATTTGCGTACGGAAGCAATCAACCGTGGCATGGATATAGCGTGGTACGGTCACACCCATGTTCCAAACTCCCTGCGCAGTCATGTAACCCGCAACGGACGGAATGATTTTCTGGGGATTTTGAATCCCGGAAGCTGTGCCCAGGCCCGCGGGGGAATGCCGAATACATTCGCGATTGTCGAAGTTCACCGCGATGAAGAAAAAAATATCTGTCACTATTACAAAATAAAGCAGGATCGCTTCGGCGATTATAATTTTGAAGAGATGCCAACTCCCCGCGGGGAAATAAAGCTCTTTTAATCAAAAAACAAGCACGGATTAATAAAAATTTTCGCCTAAGATAAAACTTGAACCGTCATGACCGGAATAAACGCAAGTGTCTTCTTCGCAATATTCCATGATTTTAAGCAGGCTCTCATGTATTTTCTGTTCGCTTCCGCCGATTAAATCCGTGCGACCCCATGAATGATAGAAAACTGTATCACCAGAAAGAAGAATTCTCTCCCCTTCATTGTAAAGACAGCAGGATCCCTCTGTGTGCCCTGGTGTGTGGAGAATCTGCCACTTACCCAGAGCCTCTTTTGCTTCAATCGGGAAAGAATATGAAGCCAAACATTCAGTAAGATTTTTACCGTCCTCAAGGAATGCATTGGCCGCAGGAAGATTTGACACAAATGGAAGGAATTCGTCAAAGCCCATCTGGGCGAGTGCCCTGCCCTGCATGTCCGCCGAGTCCGCGCCAATCATGTTTGAATCGGCAGAATGAATTAAAATCGGAATGTCAGGAAAAGATTTTTTGAGGGAGAAAAGCCCTGAAACATGGTCAAAATGCCCATGAGTCAGAATAACTGCAAGAGGCTTTAGATTTTTGGAATTAAGATAAGAAACGACAGAACCTTCATCGCCGGAAAAGGCACAATCCGCAGGGTCAATGACAAAAACATAATTCTCACAAAGGGGAACGATGTATGTGTTGACCGAAAGCGGGCCTGTATGCAGCTGATGAAGGTTCATAAACAAGCCTTACTGAATGTCGCTTGATGAAGAAGAGCGTGGAGCGCGTGCTGCCATAATCTCTTCGTCTGTCATCTCAGCCTGAGCCTTTGCAAAAGCTGCTTGCTGAGCCATTGTGTCGTTGTTATTTGAAGTGTAGCTGTCAACGATTGGAGCTGATTCGTTTGATACATTTGGAACCGGCTCGTTGTTCTCGTAGTTGTCTACTGACTCGTCTTCCATACCGTCTTCACCCTCTGGGCGCTGGCGTGAGTAGCTTACACTCAAGGCGCGGCCACGATAAACATGACCGTTCAATGCAGCGATTGCTTTTTCTGCGTCCTCTTTGAAGAGCTGAACGAATGAATAATTTGCGAGAACACGGATATCACCGATGCGCTCTTTTTCGATTCCTGCAACGCTGATAAAAAGACCAACAAGGTCGCGTGGGAAAACACGGCGGTTTCGACCGATGCTTACGAATACAGTCTCTGAATTTTCTGCCGGAATCTGAACGCGGGTAAATCGCTCTCGTGGCTCTGCTGGAGAAGCAGCGTCATCTGACTGGGTATCATTGCGCTCATAGCGGTTGAATCTCTCCTCACGATTTGAGCGGAAGTCTTCGCGGTCTTTGTGAGCATTAAATCTGAAAATTGCTCCGCCAGCATTTTTGAGAAGATATGCTGCTACATAAGAACGGAGTGTAAGCGGAACATTCTTCTTGAAGACTTTTTTGAGAGCCTCAAGTTCATCAGGGCTTGCTTTTACTTTTGATACAAGGTCTTTGAGATAATTAGCTGCCTGATCAAGGTCAATCTCCCGGTTCTGTCTGAAATTGTGTCTAAAGTTGCGTCTAAATGCCATAGTAAAAACTCCTTTTTAGGCTAAATCTGCGGTATAAACTGAACCTTTTTTTTCAAAGCCACAACGGGCCACTAACGGTTCTAAATAATCTGGTAATGCAGAATCAGCAATAATAAACTCTTGGATTCCGTGTTCTTTTAATAGGGAAATGCCGCGTGAAAAAAGCTCTCTGGCAATTCCTAAGCCACGGTAATTCTGATTCACAAAAACTGAGGTGAGAGCCACCACATTCTTTGCAAAGGACGAGCAATCTGAAAATAAAAGACAGCCTGCAAAATCCCCTGATAAAGTGCGGCAAAGAAGTCCGCCAATACCAGAAGAAGATTCATAATCAAACTTGCGAAGCCAAAAATGAGCAATCGCTTTGCCTAAATTGCCTCTGTGCGCTGCTTCTAATTCTTCTGCGATTTTTTTCGCCTCGATGCTGATACAATCACTGTCCTTAACATGATTGTAGGGCTGGAATTCAAAATCAGCCTGAATCAGTTCGTCATATTCTTCAAAATCCTGATTCAACTTTTCCAAGCCCCAAGATTCACGGAGCGAATTGTACCATTCCACAACGACCGAACGCATTTTTCTTTGCTTAAAAACATGGAATTGCTTTTCAATCTGCGGATACTGGCTCAAAACATTTTTAAAATTCCTGAATACCCCCCTTCCATTTGAAAGAACCTGCTCAAGCTCCGTGCGGACATTCGGCACACGCACGCTCTCGGCAAAATCTTCCATAATCTCAAAGCCGTCATTAGAAGACCAATGCGGCAAAGAATACAAAGAATCTTGCTCGCTCATTTCGTCAAGTTCCGACTGCATGAGCGAATCAAGGGAAATCACACTGCCAGAAGAGGCATCGAAGGCAAATTCTCCATTTTGGTCTTCCATAGAGAAAATAATGCTTTCGATAAGCGATTTCGTTAACTCAAATTGCATAATTTTACCAAGCGACTACTGCAAATCAGCACGCTTAGAAACGATTTTGCTTACCAAGCCGTAATCCAAGGCTTCTTCGGCGGTAAGCCAGTGGTCGCGGTCACAATCCTTTTCGACCTGCTCTTCGCTCTTGCCAGTCTCAGAGGCAATGAGTTTGATGAGTTTCTTTTTTGATTTTGCGATTTCTTCGGCCTGAATTTCAAGGTCTGTAGCCACACCGCGAGCCACGCCGCCAATCAAAGGCTGGTGAATGAGATAATGACTGTTGGGAAGGGCAAAACGACGCTCTTTTGGCACGGAAAGCAAAATGATTGAGCCCATGCTGGCGATAAGGCCGGTGCCGATTGTGTAAACGGGCGCATTGATAAAGCGAATCGTGTCGTAGATGCCGAATCCTGAATCGATTGAACCGCCTGGTGAATCGATGTAAATGTAAATCGGCTTGTCGCTGTCGGCTTCAAGCAAAAGAAGCTGTTTGATAACCTTTGCCGTGTTTTCTTCGTTAATCTCGCCGCTCAAAATAATCTGGCGGGTTTTTAAAAATTTCTCGGAAAGAGAGTCTTCCTTTTGTTCAGACTTTTTTTCTTCGTCTTTGTCGTTAAAAATTCTCATGCTATAAATATACCGAATAAAATGCAAAAATACAATCAAAAAGAGCTAGCGGGGATTATTTTACGTCCTTAGCCTCATTCCATAAATCCATCATGTCCCTGTGATGCTCGTGATTCATAGGAATATTTTTTTCTTTTAAGCCTTCTTCCACACGATGAAAGCGATACTCAAACTTTTTAATTGCCCGCTGCAAGGCGATATTTGCGTCAATGCCAAGCCAGCGACCATAGTTAATCAGAGAAAAGAGAGTGTCACCAAATTCTTCTTCCAGATGAAGCTGGGCTTTATCCAACTCAGGATTTGAACTTGAGACCGTGAAGGGCTTTTCACCATCGTATTTGGCACTTTGCTCCACATCGATAAGAGCATCATGCATTTCGGCAAGTTCCTCACAAAGTTTCATGCGCACTTCTGAAAGCGAATTCCAGTCGAATCCGGCTTTTGAGGCTTTTTTGAACATTTTGTAGGCCTTGAGCACTGGCGGAAAATTCTCCGGGATTGAGTCAAGGATTGATTCGCTTTTACGGCCTTCAACATTTTCTTTGATTCGCTCCCACTGATTGAGAACTTTTTCGGGATTGTCGGAAACATCTTCCTTGACCTGAGACTTGCCCTCGCTCTGGGCGAATACATGAGGATGGCGGCGAACCAATTTTTCGGCGATTCCGTCAATCACTTCCTGCACGGTAAAAAGTCCCTTTTCTTCAAAAAAATGGGCAATCAGAACCACATTTAAAAGCACATCACCCAATTCTTCTTTAACATGGGCAGAATCTTCCTGCGTGATTGCATCGATTGCCTCACAAGTCTCCTCGAAGAAAGTTGAGCGCAAAGAAAGAGGCGTCTGCTCTTTATCCCAGGGGCAGCCCTTTCGCACAGCCTTTACAACATCATAAAAATGAGAAAATGAAGATTCTGTTGTCTTTTTTTCAGTTTTCATATTTCGCTTTTTCCCTTTTCACTTTTCGATTATTCGTTTTTTGCTCCAGCCCTGCAAGATTCTGTTGGGGTCAGTGGAAAGAAGAAGTTTGCAGAACATTTCGTTTGTAGGGACAAATTCCTGAGCGAGAATGATTTTTTCGTCAGAGGTGAAGCTCGAAAGCACATAGTCGGCGATATTTACATTGGCAGGTTTTGAAATGCCAAAGCGGAGCCGCCAGAAATCAGCCGTACCAAGCACGGCTTTTGTTGACCGTAAGCCGTTATGACCGCCCAAGCCGCCGCTCCATTTAAGGCTGACCGTGCCAATGGGAAGCTCTAGTTCGTCATGCACGACAAGAATTTCGTCATTTTTGATTTTGAAAAAACGGGCAAGTTCGCCGATTGCCTCGCCGCTGAGATTCATGTAAGTGAGGGGCTTTAAAAAGTAGATTTTATCAGGAGCTTCTTCTGGAATGCGGGGGGCTCCGCCGTCCTTTGTGGTGTAAACGCCGGTTTCGCCCATCCATTCGGCAAGGGTGCGGGTCTCGACCACGGCATAATCGCCCTTAAACTTGTTCTGAAAGTAAAATTTATTGTAAAAAGGAAGCTGGGAGGCGAAGAGCCATGCCACATTATGTCGGGTGTTTTTGTATTCTTCGCCGTAATTTCCTAAAAAAGCCACAAGTCGAATCATAAGAAAAATTATAACACAAAGAGAAAAGAATTTAAATTCCTCTAAGAGGACACAGGGACGAAAGCGAACTAAAAGCCAGTGAGTTCCCTGGCTTTTGCTTCGACAGCGGCGGCGAGCTTTTTCGGGTCATTATGATTTTCAGTGATGATTCTGACGAAAACACTTCCCGCCACGATTGCCTCAACGGAGCTTTCAAGGGCTTTTGCCTGCTCTCCGTTTGAGATTCCGAAGCCGCCGTAGACTTTGCTTCCGCCTTCGCTGACTTTTTTGAGGAAGTCCAATGTGCCAGCATCGATTTTTGTGTCGCTGCCAGTGATTCCTGTTCGCAGGGCGGCGTAAATGTAAGGGAAGCCTGCGTGAGAGAGTTTGTAAAGTCGCTCTGAACTCATTGAGGGAGCTGCCACGGGAATGTTTATCATGCCGTTGGCCTTGCAGGCTTGGGTGAGTCCTTCGTCAAAATCAAAGGGCAGGTCGGGGATAATCATGCCTTTGACGCCAACGGAAGCCGCTTTTTTGCAGAAGGCGGCAACGCCCGGCGTGTAAATCAGGCTTCCGTAGCTCATAATGTAAATCGGAATTTTGGGGAATTCAGAATGAATCTGCTCTATAAAGCGCAAGCCGTCTTGAGTGCGGTAATGACGGCTCAAAACTTGAGTGCAGGCCGTCTGGATTGCTTGTCCGTCCGCGCTGGGGTCAGAAAAAGGCAGCTGGATTTCAAGGATGTCCGCTCCGCCACGGATAAGGGCGCGGGCAGCTTCCAGTGCAAGTTCGTTTGTGGGATAACCTGCCACAAGGTGGCTCATCAATTTTATTTTGTTCATTTTACATCTCCCATAACCTTCGCATCATGAATATCCTTTCCTCCTTCCAGGCGTTCGATTTCTGCGTGAAGGAAGTCCAGCCATTCTGCGGGGCGGAAAACCGGGCTTGTGATGAAGACATCTTTGTCACCCCGTCCGCTCATGTTGATTATGACTGCCTGGTCACTTGGGATTTCCTTTGCGATTTTCATTGCCGCCGCTCCCGCATGGGCACTTTCCAGCGCGAAGAGGATTCCCTCGTTATTAGCGAAGAAAGAAACGGCTTCAAGGGCATCTTTGTCAAGGACTGAAGTGAATTCGACTCGACCGCTCCGGCCCAGGGCTGCCAGCTGGGGGCCGATTCCGCAATAGTCAAGGCCTGCTGAAATTGACCGGGTGGGAAGAGCCTGTCCGTCCTCGTCCAGAAGGAAGCGGCTCTTGTAGCCCTGCATGATTCCGTCACGGGCGGCATTTCCCGTCATGCGGCTGGCATTTTCGCCCACATTGGGCCCGATTCCGCCCGCCTCCGCTCCGATTAAACGGGGAGATTTTTCGTTGATGAAAGGCTCAAAGAAGCCGATTGAGTTTGAGCCGCCGCCCACACAGGCGACCATGGCTCCGATTTTTATTCCCCGCTCGGCGGCCTGTTTTTTGACTTCACGGCCGATTACGCTCTGGAATTCCCGAACGATGTCAGGGAAGGGAGCGGGCCCCAAGGCAGAGCCTAAAACATAGTGGGTTGTGTCGGGATTTGCCGCCCAGTCCCGCATGGCTTCGTTTACCGCGTCCTTTAATGTGCGGCTTCCGCTTGTGACAGGGTGAACTTTTGCGCCGTAAAGTTCCATTGCCGCCACATTCGGCTGCTGACGGCGCACATCGACTTCGCCCATGTAAATCGTGCAGTCAAGGCCCAGTTTTGCACAGGCGGCGGCAGTGGCCAAGCCATGCTGGCCAGCTCCAGTCTCGGCGATGATTCGCTTTTTTCCCATGCGTTTGGCAAGAAGGCACTGACCGATGGCGTTATTGATTTTGTGGGCGCCTGTGTTTGCTAAGCCTTCAAGTTTGATGTAAATCTGTGCTCCGCCCAAGAGTTTTGTTGCCGTGGGGGCAAAGTAAAGGGGCGTTTCCCGACCAATGTAGTCACGGCGGATGATTTCAAGCTCATCGGTAAAGGCTTTGTCTGCCATTGCTTCCTTAAAAGCAATTTCAAGCTCGTCTAAGGGGCGGCGCAAAACTTCCGCTACATATTTTCCACCGAAATTATCAAAAAAACCGTTATCTGAATGAGTTGTCATTTTATGCTCCATATCTGTTTCGCGCTGTCTTATTTTTTTGTTTCTATTTACAGTAACAATATATCGCTTTATTTCCACTTGGTCAATAAGTTCTTTTTGTTGTACACTGTCTTTATGGATTCCCTATTCGCTAAACTTTCCCAAGAGGAAAAAAAGGTTCTCTTTACGACAGTCTTTTTTTATTGAGAGAGTTTTTGCCTTAAAGCCCGGTAGATTTCTCCTAGTTCAGGAAAATAACTTTGGGCACAAGCAGGAAAAATCAATTTGTCATTTTCGGCATTTGAAACAAGAAAATACTTTTCTGCCAAAGCTGATTTGAATTCATCAGAAAGAAAAAAATCTTTTATAAGAGAAGGTTTTTCATCGTCATCTTGCGAAAACAAAATGAAAGGCTCGGCAAAAAATCCTTCTTCAGGCCTTATGACTCTGGCACTTTGAATTTCCCTGCAAACTTCAGCAAACAAAAGCGGCATTACGAAAACTGAACCAAATGTATTTGACGGCTTTCCGATATGACGGATTGCATTCACCGGAGCTCCGAAACCAGCGATATTATCGATAAGGCGGTTGGCTTGCGCTTTTCCCCTTTCTTTTTGGACAAAAAGTGCAAGCAAAGGATCGGGAATTTCCTGACTTCCGATGATGCAAACTTCCCCGCGGTAACAAGGTTCTGCTAAGTCCGCATAAGAAGAAAGAAGAGGAAGGGCAATTTGGGCGAACAATTTTTCAATGTCGGGAAAAGCCTTAAAAAGCTCCTCGATTTTTTGTGCAAGAAGGTTCAATTTTCCCCTCCCCACTTTATTCTTCCGCTGCCCGCACTTTTATTGCTTCCGACCCACATTTGCCCTGAGCAAAAATTACAGCTGGCGGCAGGCATTGTAAAACGAAGGAATTTATCACTGACAGTGGAAATTTCCTCAGAGGAAGCGATGAAAGAAGAAAGGCGGGAAGAGCCCTGACCTGAAAGTCCGTTTATGAAATTTATTTTTGCCCTTGAATTGGCAAGGCGTATGTTATGCAGGAAAACTTCCCGCTCGCAGGGAGAAACCAGATCCCCTTTCGTGACGGCAATGTAATCCGCAAAAAAGAGCATGGGGCCGGCCTTGAATGGCGAGGTGATTCCTGCAAGGCAGTCAATCACGCAGACGGCGGCAATGTTCCTGAGATGAGGGGCACAGCGGCCACAAAGACCGGCACTTTCGGTAATGAGGACATCTAATTTTTGGGAAAGCCCCCAGTCAAAAACCTCTCCGATGTGGCTTGCAAAAAAATGGTCAGGACACATGTTCCCGGATATGAACTTTATTACAGAAACTCCCGCTCCCCTGTAGATTTCATCATCATCAGAGGAAATGCAGTCAAGTTTCATCACTCCCACGGATTTTCCCTGATTTTTCAGGTATTCTCCCGCCTTTAAAATCACGGATGTTTTTCCAGAGGCAGGAGACCCCGCAAATGTTATCAGCTTCATGCGCCCACCACATAAAGGGGCGTTACGCTCTTATAATGGTGCTCATCAAAGTCAAATTCATTTATGTGAACCTGCACGCTGAAAGTTTTTTTCATGTTCTCCTCGTTGATGACTTCGCTTGTCTTTCCGAAAATCGGCGGGGCATTTTTGTTCAAAATCAAAGCCTTTGTTCCGATTTTCATTGCGTGAGCCGGAAAGTGGGTGTTCACGATGGCTGAGATGTTCTTTTCCCGCGCAAGTTTTTCTATTATATTGAGGATTACAAGCTGATTTTTAAAATCAAGGTTCGACTCAGGCTCGTCCAAAACCAGCATCTGAGGATTTACGGTGAGGGCACGGGCAATCAAAACCATCTGAAGCTCGCCGCCGCTCATCTGCGTGCAGAGTTTATCCTTCAGCCAGCTAATTCCGCAAACTTCCATGGCTTCAAGGGCTTTTTTTTCGTCATCTTTTGTAGGCTGGGAAAAAGTTCCCAAGTGTGCGCTGCGCCCCATAGTCACCATATCAAGGGCAGAAAAAGAAAAGGCAGAATTTTTTGCCTGGGGAACATAGGCGATTTTTTTCCAGAATTCTTTCTGGGGAATCTGACTGATGTTTTTTCCGTCAATCAAGGTTTCGCCGTGATGCCATTTCTGTAAGCCCATCATGCACTTTAAGAGGGTCGTTTTTCCAACGCCGTTTGAGCCCAAAACACACAGAATCTCGCCGTCTGAAAGCTCAAAAGAGATGTTGTCTAAAACCCTTCTCGAATCGTAGGAAAATCCGCCGTTTTTTACCTGAAATATCATGCCCAAACTCCTCCTGTTTTTCTAAGCAGGCTGATAAAGACCGGAGCGCCAATGATTGCAGTAAGAATCGAAATCGGGATTTCTGCTGATGAGGCACTCCGCGCAAAGGTGTCGATTATGGCCATAAAAATCGCACCGAAAGAAATGCTTAAAGGAACCACCGTCTTGTTGTTGCTTCCCAAAAGCATTCTTGAAATGTGGGGAATCAAAAGTCCTACCCAGCCAATCTGACCGCACATTGAAATTACCGAAGCCGTTATGAGGGACGAAGCGACTATTATGAGAAGACGAATCATCTTTATGTTCATTCCCATGGATTTTGCCTCGTCTTCGTTGAGGGAGAGGATGTTGAGCCGCCACTTCAATGCCCAGATTACGACAAGCCCGATGATGATGAAAGGCACGCCAAACAGCAGACTTTTGTAAGTTACGCTGGACATGCTTCCCATAAGCCAGTATGTGATTGAGGGAAGCTCATCCTCCGGGTCGGCAATGTATTTTATGATTGAAACCAGAGCCTGAAAAAGCGAGGAAATGACCATTCCCGACAAAATAATCATGATGATTGAAGATTTTCCCTTAATCCGGCTTATCTGGCAGGTTAAAAAACAGGAGATAAGGCCAAAGCAAAGGGCAAGAGCCTGAATTCCAATCAGATTCCAGTGAAACATCATGGCTAGCACTGCCCCGAAAGAAGCGCCGCTGGCAACTCCCAAAGTGTCAGGAGTGGCAAGAGGATTTGAGAAAAGCCCCTGAAAAGCCGTTCCTGAGCAGGCAAGCCCCGCCCCCGCCACCAAAGCCAGAAGGATTCGCGGCAGACGGACTTTGAAAATGACGGTTTTTGCCATTACATCTCCGTCGCCGCCAAAGAGCGCATCTATAAAAGAGCGGATAATCTGGAAAGGCGAGAGAGAATAGCGGCCGATTCCAAGGCAGATGATTGCCACAAGAGGAATCATCAGAAAAGAAACAAGTATAAAAAGCGAGCGGATATTTTTATTCTGAATGAACATATTTATTTTCCGGAAGCCGCCCGAACAGGGTGGAAGATTGCGTTCAAATCTTCAGCAGTCAAGTCTGCTCCGTAGAAAGTTTTGAAGTAGTCAGTGACTTCTTTGTTGATGTCGATGTCGCCGAAAAGTTCAGGATGCAGAATCTGGCTCATCCACTGGAGGCAGAGAGGCGTGTCAGAGCTTGGCGGGAACCAGCGGTACATTCCCAGAGGAATTTTGTAGACTTTTCCGTTTTTGACTGCCTTTACCTGGCTCCAGTCATAACCTTCGATGCTGTTATTGAGCAAGTCTTCCGCAAGATACGGGCTGAAATTGGTGATGAAAATGTATTCCGGGTTCCACTGATAGACTTGCTCCATGCTGATTTGAGGCATTCCCTTCAAATCGCCTGCCACATTTTTTCCGCCTGAAGCGTTAATCCAGTAGTCGCCGTAGAAGTTTACGCCGGAAGTTTTCATGCCGGTAGTGTCGTAATGGTAAAGAATGAGGACATCGGGCTTTTCTTCAGCTTTGAGGCCGGCAATTCTTTCGCTGACTTTCTTTTCGATTTCGCGGCCGTATTTGATGATTTCGTCCGCTCTTCCTGTGTCCCCGAAAATCTCGCCGAATTTCTGAATCCAGTTGGCATAGGTTTCGATGGTGTTGAAATCAGCTACGGAAGTCGAGAAGGCAAATCCCTTGATTCCGGCATTTTCAAGACTCTGGCTCAGGGCCTTGTCCGAAGCAAGGTAGAAGACTACATCAGGATTGAGCTTTAAAAGCTCCTCCACATTGACGGCTCCGTTCTTTACAAAATCAGTGGGAACATTCACCACATCAGGGTAGACATTTTTGAGATAGGAATTCTCAGCGGCGGCCATTGATGAGGGGTGCATTCCAACCAGCTTGTCAGTTCCGCCCATGTAAAGGCAGTAGATTGACGGCAGTGGCATCGGCGAGATGATGACAACCCGCTCGATGTTTACGGGAAGCTCCACATTGCGGCCTGCATGATCGGTGACGATGTGGGTTTCATTTGACTTTGCGCTTCCGGCTGTTTTTTTGTTACAGGCCGTAAAGGCAAGAAGAGAAGCACAAAGAAGTGCAATGCTCAGACGAATAACTTTTTTCATATAGTTTCTCCTTGACTGTTTTCTTTTTTTATTTAGTTTTTACTACCTCTGTTTTTACACAGTAATTTTGGAAAGGAAAGAAGACATTTCTTTTCCCAGAATATTAATCGTGTCCTTCCAGCAGACTTTGCTTGAAACGGCAACATTGGGAAGAGGAAAGAATTTAGTCCCTTTTTTTGCACTCTCCGTCAAAAGCTCCTCCACCAGAGGATCAGCCACGACTCCCGCAAATTCACCGCTGTTGACGATTTTTCGGAATTTCGTCTCATCCCGAATGAAAATATCCCCTGCCCGGCTTTCTTCCTCTGAAAAGTCAAAAATCGTACCGGCGATAAATTCCAAATCGGCGTGGATTTTTGAGGCTGCCTGACAGATTGACCTGGAAATAATCTGGTCTCCTGCGACAAGCACTTTTTTTGCAGCGGAAGAAGATTTTTCTGCCCCGCCCTCGTTTTCAAAGATTCCCTTTTCAAGGAAGGACTTGACCTTTGAAAGAATAATTCCCCCATCTCCCACGGGAGTTCCCGTTATGTAGGGGATACCGTATTTTTTTTCCATGAATTTTGCAACTTCGATTCCGCTTTGGGAAACGACCAAATTAAGTTTTGAGAATACGGATTTTTTTATTGCCTCGATTGAGTGACCGGCAGAAAAAGAGCAGTTCACATTGATTCCTTCGCCCTCAAAAAAAGCGATGAAATCTTTTTCACATCCCTTGTTTCCAAAATCAAGGGGAGTAACTCCAATCAGGTTGATTCCGTTTCGTTCTGTTTCTGGCACAGCTTCTTTCTGGCAGAATTTTTTTATCAGTGAAATTACCGCCATGGAAATGCCTTTTCCGTAGTATGCAAGTCCCTTGGTGTCAAAACCGAAAGAAGGGATTCCAGTCCTCTCCTCAACTTCATGCATGATGCCTTCGTAATCCGCACCGATTACCATTGGAACAGGACTTCCCAAAAGGGCGATGAATTTAGGCTTTAAGCTTTCTGCCGCCTTAACGATTCTGTCAATCAAAAGATTATCGTTTCCCAAAATCGCGTCCATGTGGCGAAGTCCTGAGCAGAAAACAAAAGATTTTGAGCCCATCCAGCGAGGCTCGTCATATCCGAGATAATTTCCGGTACAGCCGGAAGCATCGTGAAGGACAATCATGCCGCCAAGCTCAAAAAGGGCCGAGGCACATCCTGAATAATCAGGTGAATAAGGGGGAAGATTAACGCAAAGTTTGCTCATACAACGATACCTGCCTTGATGATAAGGTCATCTGCTGAATTTTCATGCTCGTAAGCCTCCACAAGCATTTCCATAAGCCGCTCAACGCCCCAGAATCCAAATAAAGTCTCGTCTTCCATCAAGTCAATTACATGCTTTGACTTGGTGAGATAGCCGACAGAAAATCCGATTGAAAGGCAATTCTCATTCACATGCTCAAACTTGACCGAATCGTGATGAAGGGCATCAATGATTTTCAAGTCAGGAATTTTTTCAAGGATTTTCTGGCAGGCCTCTTTTTCAAATTCAGGAACCGCATCAACAGCAATCATCTTTACATTGAATCCCGCGTCAAAAAGGACATTCGCCAGTGTAAAGGGGCGGCGGACAGCCTGATAGTCAATCACCACAGGAAAATCCCCGATTTTTTCAGCCGCTTTTTTGACCGCAACTTCCGCCCTTTTTTTGTAAGCGGAAAAATCATCAAATTTTATGCCTAAAAGATTTTCAAGTTCCCTGTAAGTCTTTTCGATTTCCTCTACATCGTAAGTTGGAAAAGCCTTCATAAAAGGAATTCCAAGCTCCCGCTCCATGATTTTGCTTGAAAGACCTGCCGTAGGAGAAAGGACAAGATTTAATCGGGAAGAAGAAAAATCCAAAAATTCCTCAAGTTTTTTTGTCTTTCCGATGTGATTTATTTTCCAGCCGGCTTTTTTCATAAGAGAGAAAAGCTCACAGTTTTCAGAAATCGAGGCGTTGTTTCCCACCATATTGATTTGATTTTTTTTCACATCTGATTTTTCAAGGATGCTGAAAAGGGATTTCTGAAGTCCAATCATCGGCGGAACTTTCGTGTCCATCTTGAAAGGATTCATGTGGCAGGTGATGAAGCGGATGTCAGGGTGTTTTTCTGAAAGTTCCGCGTTCAAAGCCTCGTGGTCGGTTCCCAGAAGGTCATCCAGACAGGAAACGAAAATCATGATTACGCGGGGCCTTACGGGAAGTGAAGACAAAAGCTCGTCCACTCCGTCCGGCACAAGATGCTCGTAATTTCCAGAAACTATGTCGCTTTCGTCAATGTAAAGATAGCTTACCTGATTTTTAACGCCGTGAAGGATTCCGCCCAGAGCCCCGTGACGGCCGCAGGCAAAAGGAGCGACAAAAAGCATGTGGCTTTCGGGCATGGTCGCGGCTACACGGATAACGCCCCAGCCGCCGTGAGCAGGGGAAACATAATGCAGAGTTTTTTCAAAAGACGGACAGTTACACATTGCACTTCTCCATTACTTTTCTGGCAAGCTCTGTGTAAACTTTCGCCATGTCAGAGTCAGGGTAAGCTTCAACAACAGTCTTTCCCTGATTTTCAGCAAGCTGAACAGTTCCGTCTCTTGGAACGATTTGGACAATCTCTCCTCCGATTTCATCCAGTGCTTTCTGCACGACTTCAACTTCATTCTCAACATTGCGGGAATTCAAAATCACGCCGGCATAAGTTGCGTAGCCCCGCTTTCCGAAATTCTTAATTGCAGAAACGATATTGTTTGCCGCATAAAGAGCCATCATCTCGCCCGAAGTGACGATAAAAACATGGTCGGCATATCCGTTACGAATTGGCATTGCAAAACCACCGCAGACGACATCACCCAAAACATCGTAGAGAACCACATCAGGCTTGTGGATTTCAAAGGCCTCAAGTTCCTCAAGTTTTTCAAAAGCAGTGATGATTCCACGGCCCGCGCAGCCGATTCCCGGAGTAGGACCGCCAGCCTCAACGCAAAGAACGCCGTTATAGCCAACATGAACCAAGTCCTCAAGTTTTACATCTTCCGGCTTTTTGCTCCTGAGAACATCAAGAACGGAAGTGATTTTTTCGCCATTGCAAAGATTTTTTACAGAATCTGATTTTGGATCGCAACCAATCTGCATTACCTTCAAGCCCATTTTGCTCAGGGCAGCAGAAAGACTAGCCGTCGTGGTGGATTTTCCTATTCCGCCCTTACCGTAAATCGCGATTTTGACCATGTTACTTTAATACCTCTAACTTTTATAATTTATTTTTAACAAAAATTAGCAAAATCTAACATTTAAAATAAAAATGGTCAATGCAATTTTTTTTAAAAGAAGCACAGGAATCATCATCAAAAGCTGAGACACGCACAATCGTTGATCAGGTCGGTCACACGGTAACCCTTCCAAAAGAAGTAAATCGTGTCGTAATCGCTTCTGTCTGGCCCCTCGCCTCCGCATACTGCCTTATGTACGGAACGAAAGGACTTGTCGGTCTTGATCCTGCCATCATCAGTGCGGCGGAAAACTCAATGCTGATTAAAGTAGTGCCTGAAATCTCGAAAATCGAAACTTCTTTCAGCAAAAACGGTCATTTAAATGCAGAGGAGCTTTTAAAACTTAAACCCGATGTCGTTCTTTATGCCACTGGCGTTATGGAAGACTACGACATTGCGACTCAGGCAGGAATTCCCGCCGTTGGATTTTCCCTGAGCATAAAAGATTTCAATGCAGTTGAAACAATCTTTACCTGGATTGACCAGCTGGCAGAAGTCATGGGAACTGAATATGACACCTCTGCCTACAAAGAATACGCCGACAAAATCCAAAAACTGGTGGCGGAAAGAATCGCAAATATCCCGGAAGAGAAAAAGCCCGCCTCAATGATTATCCACCGCTACAGCGACACGCCCCTGCAAATTCCGGGCACAAAAACCTGGGGGGACTATTGGATTACGGCATCCGGGGCAAGAAATGTGGCGAATGTGAACAAGGGAACTCCGCAGGTCACCGTGGAAGAAGTCTACAAGTGGAATCCAGACAGAATCTACATCACCAATTTCAGTGATGCCCTGCCGGAAGACCTGTACACGAATTCCTTCCAGAACTACGACTGGTCGAATGTCCGCGCAGTGAAGGAAAAACATGTCTATAAAATGCCCCTGGGAATTTACAGATGGTATGTCACAAATACGGATTCCCCCCTCACGCTCTTATGGCTCGCAAAGGAACACCAGCCAGACCTTTTCGCCGACATCGACATGAACAAAGAAATCAAAGATTTTTACAAGAAATTCTATAAACTTGATTTGACAGACAGAGATATTCAGGAAATCTACACGGCAAAAAGAGCCGCAAGCGGCGGAATCAAAAATTAACAGAAAGATGCCGGGGGAAATTGCTACTTCCCCCGGCAGGAAGGGCAGCCTCTTTTTTAGATGAGGAGACCGCCCGACAAGAATCTTATTTTATGCAACGTCCTCTTGCGCATTCAGTTGCTCGCTCACAGTTTGTATCTCCTTGAGCTTTGCCAGTGTCTTTCCTGAATCGATTGCCTCAAGAGCCATGTTGTAGCCGTCTTTTAAGGTTCGAGCCTTTCCGCAAAGATAAAGCACTGCCCCCGCGTTCAGACCCACGGCATAACGGATTGTCTTTGTTTGTCGATTTGAGGTTATCATTAATTATCTGTTCTTTATTCTTTTCGTAATCCAATTACTTTTTACCTTAAATAATTCCATAAATAATCTTTTTCTTGACGGACATGCATTTTTTCTTTCTCATTATATGCATAAACCTCAAAATTATTATTATCTGTATAATAATCAATTAGCAAAACATCTGAAGGAATTAAATAAAAATAGTGCTCAATAAAGTATTCCAAGAGAGTTTTACAATACTTCTGATTATAACTCATTTCTACAAAAAATAATTTTTTATATTTTCCTGGGGCTAAATAAAATGAAAACATAGCATCTGACCAATTCTTGATTTTAGCCGAAGGAGCATTTCCTGATTCTGTCCAGGTTTGAGATTTGCATTCTACAATAATTGAATCATTTCCTAAGTCAAATGCATGATCTTTTTTTGCTTTTATTCCAATTTTAACTTTCTTTTGATTCTCCAAGATTACATTGTTTTTTTCTAAAAAATTATAAATAATTTTTTCAAATATTTTTCCAGCTTCTGTATTTGATTTTACACCTTTCCTTTGAAAATTGTTATTGTCCATTTTTATT
>DFEB01000065.1 GCA_002368605.1 Treponema sp. UBA3813
CTATTTGTTTCTTGGAATTTACAGTGCCGCACACGCCAAAAGACAAATTTTTTTTTGTCACGCAGATTTATCTGCAAAACTACGAATTTCGTATGAAATTCTAAAAAATCACCCGGGGACTGTCGCCCATAAAAAAGACAGTAGGATAATGCTATGGAAAATATTTCCACTCTTGAAAACAGTTCTTCTATTTTAAGTGTGACTTTGCACGAAAACAATTTCACAAAAGACGGATCTTATTACGCTACAGTCAGCCGTAATACAGCCACATTCAAAAACATTCTCTCTGAGATTGCAGAAGACAACAAAGGCATGGATCCTTTCATGCTTCAGTTTGCCGCAATCCTGATTCAAAAGAAAATCCTCAAGATGCTTGAGCAGGGAAAAGCTGTAAACGTCCTTGACCTTGGAACCATGTACATTGCCATGAAGTGCAATGCAAAAGGGAAAAGTGACGTTTCAGAAAGCGGAAATTTCTACATCAAGTTTACGCCCACCCCCCTTGCAAACGAGGCAATCACGTCTTTAAGCGTAGATAAAATCGTCTATGCCGACGGAAGCCCTGAAATAACTAAAATTACAGATTTGTCGGACGTAGAATCAAAAAACACACTAACTAAAGGAAAGCCCTGCAGAATAACGGGAAGCCGCTTAAAGCTTGGCGGAGAAAACTGGGGCATTTACTTTGCGCCTGTCGATTCAGAAGGAAAAATGAACTCTGATGAAAGTCAGTGGATTAAAACAGATGAATCAAGCCTTTTCCGCAACAAGCCGAGCGAACTGAACTTCTTTGTGCCGGATTCCCTTACCGAAGGAAACTGGCAGATTGTTCTTCGCACAAGTTACCTTGGAAAAGGCACGAGCCGTAAAACTATGCTGGAAACTGTAAGCGAAATAATTACAGTAAAGTCAGAATAGTTTCCCAAAAACAAAAAAGACCGCCAGAATGAAGCACACTTCACTGACGGTCTTACAAAAATCATTTCCTTTACTTGAATACCACGCGACAGAACTTTTTCTTTCCTGCCCGCAGGACAAGCTCGCCGTCTTTGTCAAGATTTGCCGCCGTGACTTTGAGGGTCGGGTCAGAAAGTGCCTCGCCGTTTAAGGAAGCGCCGTTACCCTGAATCAATCTTCGGGCATCGCCGTTTGAGGCGCACAAACCTGCCTTTACGAAGAGGGCAAGAACACCAAGGCCTGCGTCAAGTTCTGCCTTTGAAACTTCAACAGTCGGCATCTGGGTTTTGTCGCCCTCGCCGCTGAAAGCCGCCTTCGCGCCTGCAAGGGCAGAATCAGCCTTTTCCTTGCCGTGGATTTCCTTGGTGACCTCGTAAGCCAGCCGTTCTTTTGCGGCATTGATGTCGCCTGCACAAATAGACTTAATCTCGTCAATTTCGAGGAAAGTGAAGAGCTTGAAGAATTTCTCCACATCAGGGTCAGCCACATTTCGCCAGTACTGGAAGAAGTCGTAGACGCTGGTGAGTTTTTCATCCAAAAAGATTGCGCCTTTTTCGGTCTTTCCCATCTTTTTGCCGTCGCTTCGGGTGATGAGCGGGAAGGTAAGGCCGAACACATTGTGCTGTGCGTTGAGTTCCTCAGTGCCACCGAGCTTTCGTCGAATCAAATCAACGCCCGCAGTGATGTTGCCCCACTGGTCATCGCCGCCAATCTGAAGCTGAACGTTGTGTTTTTCGTGCAAACGGAGGAAGTCGTAGCTCTGCAAAAGCTGATAGTTGAACTCGATGAAAGATAGCCCTCGCTCAAGTCTCTGCTTGTAAGCCTCGTAAGAAAGCATTTTGTTTACGCTAAAGCATGAGCCAATGTCACGCAGGAAGTCGATATAGTTAAGGTCGGCAAGCCAGTCCTTGTTGTTGGCAGAAAAAGCAGTCTTTCCGTCGAAACCGATGAATTTATCCAGCTGAGCCTTGATTGTCTCGACATTCTGGTCAATCTGCTCGTAAGAAATCATCTTTCGCATTTCGGTTTTGCCGGAAGGATCTCCGATTCGGGCAGTTCCGCCACCAATCAAAGCGATACCGATATGGCCGAATTTGCGCAAATGGCGGAGGGCAAAGAAGGGAACCATGTGACCGATGTGAAGGCTGGGACCTGTGGGGTCACAACCGACATAAAAAGCAACCGGTCCCTTGTCCATCAAATCAGAAAGTCCCTGTTCATCAGTGCACTGGGCAAAAAATCCGCGTTCTTTCAATACTTCAAGTGCTTTGTTCATTTTTAATTTTCCTTTATGGCTTTTATTCTACCCAAGATTTGCATTCTTTTCAATCAAGGGGACTTTTACCTTCTTTCCTCGCGCCCCTTTCACCACAAGTTTTTCTTTCTCAAAGCCGACTTCCACTTCCCCGTTCTCAGGCACTTTTCCGCTCAGGATCAGGTTTGCAAGCTGGTCTTCAATTTCGTTCTGGATCAGGCGGCGCATCGGGCGTGCTCCCATGCTGGGCTCGTAGCCGTGGTCGAGAAGGTAATCACGGGCTTTTGGCTTTATTGAAAGATGAATGTTCTTTTCTGAAAGTCGATTTTCAAGCTCTGCAATCTGGATGTCGAGGATTTTTGAAATCTCTTCGCGCTTCAATGGATTGAAGACCACGATGTCGTCGATTCTGTTGATAAGCTCTGGTGCCATAATTCGCTTGAGTTCTTCCATGGCGTTGGCCTTTATTTCAGCGGGCGGCAAGAATCCGTCGTCCAGCTGGGCAAATCCAAGCTTTTTGTCGGCGGTAATGCTTCTGGCTCCGGCATTACTTGTCATTATGATTACGGTATTACGGAAGTTTACGGTATGGCCAAGATTGTCGCTCAACTCGCCTTCTTCAAGAATCTGCAAGAGGAGATTGAAGACTTCATTATGAGCCTTTTCAATTTCATCAAAAAGAACCACGGAATATGGCTTTTGCAGGACTTTGTTGGTGAGCATACCGCCCTCTTCGTAGCCCACATAGCCCGGAGCCGAGCCCACAAGGCGGCTTGAAGTGTGCTTTTCCATGAAATCCGACATATCGATTCGGATAAGGGCTTCTTCCGTTCCGAAGAGGAATTTTGCCATTGCCTTTGCAAGCTGGGTTTTTCCAACGCCAGTAGGTCCCAAAAAGATGAAAGAGCCAAGAGGACGATTCGGTGAAGAAACCCCTGCCCGGCTTCGGCGGATTGCGCTTGAAAGATATTTTACGGCCTCGTCCTGTCCGATAACATCCTTGTGGATTTCCTTTTCCATGTCCAAAAGGCGGCCGCTTTCGGCAGAATCCAGCTGGGTGGCAGGAATTCCTGTCATATCCGAGATGATTTGTGCCACATCAGTCACTGTGACATGCTTTCGCACGGTGACGGCATTGTTCTTCCAGTAATTGTTGAAATCGTCCAGTTTTTGCTTTAACTCCCGGACTTTATCACGAATCATGGCGGCCCGCTCGTAATCCTGATTTGCAACAAGGGCTTCCTTTTCGTGACTCAAATTTTCGATTGATTTTTCAAGCTCGGCAAGTTCTGTCGGACGGCTCTCCGAAGTGATTTTTTTTGCGCTTCCCGCCTCGTCCAAGAGGTCAATGGCCTTATCCGGCTGGTATTTTTCGGGAATGTAACGGGATGAAAGTTTGACGATTGCCTCGATTGAGCCTTCATCGTAAGTGACATTGTGGAATTCCTCGTATTTTGGCTTTAAGCCTTCAAGAATCTGAATCGTCTCTTCGGTTGAGGGCTCTTCGATTTTTACAAGCTGGAACCTTCGTGCCAATGCGGAATCTTTTTCAATGTATTTTCGGTATTCTTTAAAAGTTGTGGCTCCCACAAGCTGCAAGTCTCCGCGGGAAAGAGCCGGCTTTAAGATATTGCTCGCGTCCATCGTGCCGTCAGGGCTTCCCGCGCCGATAATCATGTGCATTTCATCGATAAAGAGAATGATGTCGCCAGATTCCTTGACTTCCTTCATCATGCGCTTCATTCGCTCTTCAAAGTCGCCACGATATTTCGTTCCTGCGACCATAGCCGTGATGTCCAGGAGAAGGACTCGTTTTTGAAGCAAATTGTATGGAACTTCACCAGAGGCGACCCTCTGGGCTAATCCCTCGGCCACGGAAGTTTTTCCCACACCAGGCTCTCCCACGAGGATTGGATTGTTTTTCGTTCTTCGGCTTAAAATCTGAATCACCCGGTCAATTTCTTTTGCGCGTCCGATAACCGGGTCAAGCTCGCCCTTTTTTGCAAGTTCGGTTAAATCTCGGCTGAATTCTGCGAGGAAAGAGCGTTTTTTCTGATTTGGATTCTCATTATTGCGGGCATTAGCAAATTCAGCCTCGCCTTTTTCATCGTTTGCTTCCTCGCCGCCGTTCTCGTTCTGCAAGTCACGGATTACATTTCGCACGGTCTCAAGCTGAATCGAAGCCCTTTCAAAAAAGCGGTAGCAGGCAGAATTTTCCTCACGGATTGCGGCAAGAAGAAGATGCTCCGTTCCCACATATTCGCTTCGGAGGGAGCGGGACTCAATCACCGCCACATCAAGGAGAGTGCGCAGTCGTCGGCTGGGCGGCAGGGCGGAAAAAGCCGGGGGATTTGCCAGCCGGGGGAAAGTGGAAAGACTCTGCTCCAGTAAAAGCTGGAAAGAAAGTACATTTATATTGAGGACTTTAAGGGCGTTAAAGCCCATGCTGTCCGCTGATTTGAGCATGGCAAGAATCACATGCTCCGGTAAAAGTTCCGTAAGTCCTGAGTTTCGCCCCTCAGTCTGGGCATATTCTGTAAGAAGTCGTTGTGCTTTTGGAGAGAGACCTTTCATATATAATAAAGATAAGATTTTTTTTCAAAAACGGCAAGCGAAAAATCTCTGCTATTAAGGCCTTATCTCTTAGCTTCTATATATTCGTTCACAGCAGACTTGAAAGGAAAAGAAACCTGCAGTTCTTTCATTATTTCTTCAGGTGTTTTATTTGTAGTTTTTATACTTATTTTGGAATCATCAATTTCTGCTGTTCCAGAGCCTTTATCAAAGTCATTTCCAAAAGAACTGCTTCTTTGGAAAGATTTTTTTACAGTATTTTCCAGTTTTATTCCATAATTTAAGAATTTTGCAGTCACATCTTTGCTGCAGTTCAATCTGTAACTATTCAGGCCATTTCCTACCGAATAAGAATTTTCGATATAAACAGGATTTGGCGCAGACCGTCTTGTAAATCCATCGCCATAATTATTGATTGCACAACATTCATAAAATGAAACCGGTTCCAGAAAATCCTGTGGCTTTATCAATGCCTGACCAGACAAAACTTTCGGCGCAAAAGTCGTTCCCCAGAAAGGGCTTCCAAAACCACCACCATCACATCTTAAGTCAAGGGCACCGTTTTCCTTGTTATTCGCTCTCTGACATTTTGAATTCGTTAAAATATTATCAGCTTTACCAGAAAGTACCATTTCTTCACTGAAACCGTTATATCTTGCAGCACACCGCTTAAAAACAATATTACCTAAAGCATTGCAGGTATCAAATCCATCATCAGAATTACAGTCAGCTACACAGTCTTCTAGAATAATATCTTTTGCTCCCTGTGCAATAAAAAATCCGTCCCCTTCTTCGCCCAAAGTAAAATCATCATAATTTCCATGAGAATAACAATTCCTGATTCTTATGTTTCTTGTATAGACAGTTTTTTTGCTTCCGATTTTTCCGACAAGTCTGAATCCCTGATAATGGTTGTAACAGGATTCTATATTTTCAAGCACTATATTTTCACAAAGACTCAGACAGATTCCTGCAAACTGAGCCTTCATCACTTTTAGATTTTTTATTGAGCCTTTTTTTGCCTTCAAAAGATAAATTCCGGCAGAAGCTTCCATTTTTTTATCAAGCTCGCTGCTGTAATCCTTAATCATCCATTTATTGTTTTCAATCATAAATTTTCTGATTTCAGCCAGGAGATTTTCATCGATGAACATGGTGGGACTAAAATCAATTACGGCATTATTTTCACCAATGATATTTATTTCATCGCCAGAAAAATAAAGCATTTCGGATTTAAAAATTCCATCGCTGCCATCAATAATCAAAGTTTTGTCAGCTTCAGAAGCAGCTTTTAAAAGAAAATTTGGCAAGTCATTTGGTCCCGGACAGTTTTTTGCTGTAACTCGAATTGAAGCAAAAGATGCTGCGGAAAAAGCAAGAAAATAGAAAACAAAAAAAAGATTTTTTTTCATAGAAAATTTTATTTTAATTCAGTTTGATATTCTCAAAGGCTTCCTGCAAAATGAGAGCCCTGAGATAGTCCGTCTTAAGAGATTTGCTTTCGGAAATGTCCACGGGGAAATTGAATTTCCGATTTTTCAGCACGAACTGCAAATGTCCCTTCTGCACCCGGTACAAGAGGGCGCAGAGCTCAGAGTCTTCGATTCCGGCGAAAAAGCCAAGGTTCTTTCCCCATTTGATGTCAGAGATAATTTCGATTGCCTCCCGGTCGCTTATCAGAGAGGCGTATTTTACTTTTGCGTAAGAGCGGTAAATGCGGTTACGGAGCTCAGTCTGCCGTGAGCGCAAGACCACATTTCTTTCCCGCCGCTCGTTCTCAACAAGATATTTTACCGAAGAAACAAGGCTGGCGATTTGGTCAAGTTCAGTGCCGTTTCCCGCCGTTTTTGTAGAAATCTGATAGTAGAATCCCAAAGATGAAGAAGGAATAGTTCCCGTCCCAAAGCAATCGCTGACGATTATTTCTTTCTGGCTGAGGGATGAAAACAAATCCAATAACCGGCCCGAAAAAGAAAGAGAGGGTAAATGAAGCCTGCAAGAGACTTTCATGCCGCTTCCGCAGTCGTTCAAAGATGATGTGAGATAGCCGAAGTCGTAGTCAGCCGCAAACTGCATTGTGTTCTGCAATTCGTCGTCAATCTTCGCGCAGAGAGAAAAGGCTTCGTTGCCGTCCAATCCAGGCACAAAAGAAGCCAAGCGCACATGGTCTTTTGAATTTATGGCGCAGGAAACTTTGCCGTCGGTGCGAACGATGATTCCGCTGCCCTTTTCCTTTGCGCTTTCTGAGTCCAGAACGCCCCGCTCTTCCAGAATGAGGGCTCCCAGTTCGTCAAGTTCCGAAGCCACCACTCCCTGATATTTGTCAGGCTCCTGACAGTGAGAAAATGAATCAAAAACCAAAGTCTGAACGCGAAAAGCGTCATCGTCCTTGAATTTACCGGGAAAGGGAAAATTCGCTAAATTTCGGGCCAGGCGCACCCTGGTCGAGAGAACAACATCGTTTTCAGGCCCCTTGAAGGCGTACCATGCGTCACTTGAGAGATTTGTCTCGCTTTCTGCCATTATTCTTCTCCGCCTGAAACCGGGGATTTTTCAAGAGCCTTGAGATAGTCACGGTAGACCGCCGCCTTCTCATAATCTTCCCGCTTTAATGACTCTTCCAATTTTGCCTGAATGATGATTCTGTCGGTAAGGACTGAGCGGAAATTCTTGAGCCGCTTGGGAAGAGTGCCTTTGTATGGAGGAATGACGCCGATTTTTTTGAAAGAATCCTGGGCCTCGCTCTTAAAGACTGCATAGCACTCAGGACAGCCGGCATGGCGGGTCATGGTGATTTCTTTTACGCTGCTTCCGCAGACAGGGCAGACTCGGTTATCTTCTTTTTGATTCTGGACTTTATTTTTTCCGAGAAGTGAATCAAAAAGCATGGCAAGAGAACGGCCGATTGACTTAGAATCTGGAGAAACGCCGTTTTTTCTGGCACATTCCACGCAAAGATTGAGTTTTCGTTTATTATTTGCATTGGTCTGCTCTATAAAAAGAACAGCCTCGTTTTCACCGCATAAATCGCAGAGCATAATATTCCTGTAAATTAATTTCTATAAAGATACTGATAATTATAATCCAGCGTCAAATTTTTCTCAATGTTTCAATGGGTTTTTCTTTGCCGGCTTTAAGGGCAGGAATCAAGCTCACCAGAAGAGAAAGGACTATGGTTCCAAGGGCAATCAATAAAATTTTAGGAAGAGGAATCACAATCGAAAAATTCTGCAAGTAAAAAGCCTCGTCCAAAAGATGGACTGGAAGATAATTGGCAAGACTGCCCTCTGTCAGAAAATAAAATACTTTTGCCCCAAGATTCACAACAAACTCTATTGCCCCCATAATTCCGTTAAAATGAAGGGAACAGAAAAGCCCCAGTGGAAGACCGAAAAGCACTCCCAGGGCACCTGTAACCAGGCCGGTGATGATAAAAGAAAGGGCAATTCCGTTGGAACTTCCGCCCAGGCTCTTTAAAATCGAGATTTCTTTTTTGCGCTCCATGACCAGCATGACAAGGGCACTTGAAATATTCACCGAAGCGACGAGAACAATCAGCATCATAATGAAAATGAGCATAATCTGAGTCGAGGCAAAATTCTCGTATTGGGCTGAATTCAAGTCGTTCCAGCGATACAATCGTCCTGCAGAAGAAAGAAAAGGCGAGAGTTTACGGTAAGTTTTTTCAAGGCTGAGAGAAAATGCGTCATCTGTATCAATTCCGAAAAGTGCCGTTCCCGAAGAAAGGGAAATCAAATCGAAGCCGTTTTCAAGGGAGACAAAAAGCCAGAGAGAATCCAGTTCTTGATAGCCAGAAGAAACGATTCCGCTAACCTTTAATGAAGTGATTTTCGGCATGGTCTTTCCAGAAGAATTTTCTTTTGTGGTGATGAGTCTGATTCTTTCCCCAGCCTTTACACCCAAGTCTGAGGCAAGTTTTTTTCCAAGAACGCAGGAATTCCGCGCCGTCAAATCCGTGTTGCCATCAATGACTTCAAAAAGTGAAGCAAAAGCAGGATTTTTTTCAAAGATATCGCTTTCAAGGGCCCGGATTGAAGAGCCGAAACGGCCTTTGCTTGATGACGCAAGACCTATTCCCTGCAATTCGGGGTAAACTGCCTTTACGCCAGTGTCGTATTTTTTTATCGCGTCAGCAAGAATCTGCATATTTCCGGCATTTTCAGCATATTCTGACTTAGGATAGAGGACCAGCTGAATGTGAGAAGAACCAAGTCCGATCATGCGCTCGGTAATGCCCTTAATCATGCCGTCCGAGACAGTGAGCACCATAATGAGGGGAACGAGGCTTATTCCTATGCAGACAAAAGCACCGAACAAACTGCGCCGGGCGTTGGATTTTTTGCCCGTGCGGGGAAAGAGAAGCCTTGAAGCGAATAAAAGTGACGAAGAAAAAGTCATGATTTCTCCTAGGCCTCTACCCTTTCAAGCTGACCGCCTTTTATCGAATAAGAAAAATCGCCTTTTTTCGCGAGATTCATATCATGGGTGACCAAAAAAAGCGTTTTATTATATTTGTCAGCCATAGAAAAAAGCAAGTCGCCGATTATTTTCGCATTCTGCGGGTCAAGGTTTCCTGTAGGCTCGTCAGCAAGGATAAGTTCAGGGTCATTGATAAGGGCACGGGCCACCGCAACACGCTGCCTCTCTCCGCCTGAAAGCTGGCTTGGAAGGTGATCAAGTCGTTTTTCAAGACCGACATCGCACAAAAGCTGCCTTGCCTTTTCGCTGGCCTCTTTTTTTGAGCATCCTGCCATAAGAGCCGGCAGAAAAGCGTTCTCAAGAGCAGTAAAATCTTTGAGCAAATAATGGAACTGGAAAATCAGGCCGAGGAAATGAGAGCGGTAGAGCGAAAGTTTGTTCTCATCAAGACGGGACAAATCATATTCGCCGCACCTTACCAAGCCGCTTGTGGCATTGTCCAGTCCGCCGATAATATTGAGGAAAGTGCTTTTTCCGCTTCCGCTTTCCCCTACAATCGTAACTTTCTTTCCCTTTTCAATCTCAAGGTTAAGATTTTTTAAAATCGTCAGTGATTCGCTTTCAGTTTTGTATGTTTTCTCAAGATTCTGAATCGAAACAATTATATCACTCATCTCTCATTACCTCTGCAACTGTCATTTTTAAAACGCCACGGCTCGCGATAAAACTTGCGATAAGCGACGATAAAATTCCAAACATGGAAATCATAAGAACTTCACTTGTAAAAATTTTCGGCGGGATGCTGGCATAAAGCATGAACATGGGATTTTCCCTCACAAAATCACCGTTAGCCGGATTAGAGAGCATCACGAAAAAAAGGCTGGCATAATAAGAGAGTTTGGAAAGAAGCAAAAATACCGTGTCCATGTTGATTGAAAGGAAAAGACCAAGAAGGACTCCGGGGACAGAGCCTGAAATGCCAGTCAAAAATCCCTGCATGACAAAAATTGACTGAATAGAGACAGGCTTTCCGCCAAAGGCCGTAAGAACGGAAATTTCCTCCCGCCTCTCAAAAACCATTCGCCTCATTCCGTTGAAGATATTGATTGCAACCACGACGAAAATCATAAAGACCAAGACCATGAGCATATTCTTTTCGACCTGCAAGGCTCCGAAAAAGGAGCGGTTATAAGTCTTCCATGACTCAAATTTTAAATTTGGAAATTGAGAAGAAAAGCGGGCAATCTGACGGTCACAGTCGTTTTCATCAAGAAGCTTGACTCCGTAAATCAGCTTTGCGTCGCTACCGAAATATTTTTTTCCGTCATCTATATTTATAAAAGCGAAAGAAGCGTTGATGTCGGCATAGCCCGTGTGAAAGATTCCCGTCACAGTAAAAAGCCGCTCACTTGAAAACAAATCCACATCGCTTCCGCCGGAAAGGGCATAAAGATTTATTTCGTTGCCCAAGCGGGCACCACAGCGGCGGGCAAGCTCCGAGCCGATAACGATATTGTTTGGCGAAGAAATGTCAAACTGGCCTGCAATCATAGTCACTTGTTTTTTAAAGCCCTCATCATGATTGTAAACAAAATCTGGCAGGGCCTTTATCATGGCGGCAGCTTCTTTTCCATTGCTTCCCACGACAAGACTCTGAGCCTCATAAAAAGGAGTGAAAGATTTTACAAGTTTTTCAGAAAGACAGAATTTTTCAAAGGAATCGTCAAAATTCTTTTCTTCGGGAACGCTGCAATTCTCAACACGAATATGATAGGAGCTGATTTCCATGATGACATCGATGAAACTGTGCTGGAACCCGTTCATCACGCTGATTACGGTGATAAGGGTCATCACGCCGAAGCAAATTCCCAGAGAAGCAAGTGTCGTCGTAACCGCGGAAGAGCCTTTTCGGTCAACCTTGGCAAAACGACGCGACACAAAATAAATCCACTTAATACTCAAAATTCCTTCTCCTCTGCTCCACATTATTTAAATAGATGATTTCAGTTTTTTTAATACCATTCTCATAAAGGACTTCCACCGAAAATCCACCCTCAAAGAAGAGTTTTTCGGAATAAGACTCAGGGCTAGTGTGTTTTCGCTCCAAGTGTAGCTCTCCGTCCTCATAATAATGAATATCAGGTTCTGAATGATTTCCCCCTTGAAGCGCCTCGTAATCATACACAGTTTTCATTACATGCTCATCAACGGACAGTTTTCCGAATGTGTTTTTTTTGTAATTCCACAAGCGGACTTCCTCTTCTTCAGTGCGTCCTTGAATATCATAGCGTCTTGCAGTCTTTTTGTCAGTGCGGAGCTCATTATCTTCATCATAATGGCTTTCCGTCAGAAGGAGAAGTTTTCCGTTTGAATCATAAAGACTCTCAAGCCTTTTTTTTTCGGAAAAAATCTCCTCTATCGTTTTTTCCGGGATATACGAGTCAGGGCTATATTCATAAACGATAACATCCTCAAGCACCAAATCTTTTGCCTTTCTCCCAGTCTTAAACCTTTCATTTCGTATAAGGCGATAAAAAGAGTCATATCGTTTCCTGATGATTTTTTGCCCATAATAATTCACTATAACAGTGTCATCATCTTCCTTTGTTACTGTAAGTTGCTCACCATCATAAGAAAACCGCCTGAGCGAGCCATCTTTTTTTGTATATGACGCTTCCTGCGGGAGGGAGTCACTGTCTTTATTTTCATTCTGAGCTTCAATTCCACGACTGTCATTATTCTCAAGCATTTCAAGAATTTTCCTTCCGTCAGTGACATCTATGGAATTATTTGAATTCTTAGGATTAGCCTGCGCTCCAGCCGAAGCAAGAACTAAATCAATCCAGTCAAAATATGGCTCATCGGATGAAACATAAACATCTTCTGGACAAAAAGTACAATCAATAATTCCAAGTTTTTCAGGATCAAAAAATTCACAAAAATAAACAGATTTCATTTCCGGAATAAGGATTTTTCTCTGCGAAAACAGCCTTGTCCCAAAGCGCGAGAGTTCTGCAAGTTTTAAACATTCAGGACGGGTGGCTACATCTGTCAGTGAATAGCGCGTAACTTCAAAGCAAAGTTCCCGGAGATAGACCAGGGATTTTTCTTCATTAGGAGACAAATCCCTGGCAAAAACAGAGAAAGAAGAAAAAAAAGAGAAAAGCAAAATGAGGATTGAAAGCTGGAAATTTAAAGCCGGAAGTTTTCTCATTCGATTTTTCTTTTTATTTTCCTATGAATTCATCGATGTATTTTTCAGGATTAAAAGGCTCGATGTTCTCGTATTTTTCGCCAGTACAAACGAAAAGCACAGGGATTCCAAGTTCTTTACCAATGGAAAAAACACAGCCCCCCCGCGCCGTGGAATCGTATTTTGTCACGACGATTGCGTCCACGCCCACGCTCTCAGAAAAGACTTCTGCCTGACGAAGCGCATTCTGTCCCGTGGTTCCGTCAATGACCAAGATTTTTTTGTAGCAGTCAGAATCTGCCTTTTGCGCGGCGATGCGGTCGATTTTCTGCAGCTCGCGCACGAGGTTTTCTTTATTGTGAAGTCGGCCGGCCGTATCCGCGATAATGAGGGCTCCCCCCTGAGCACGGGCAGAATCAGCCGCATCAAAGACAACCGCACTGGGGTCGCTGCCATGTTGATGGGAAATCACGCGGATTCCAAGCCGCTCTCCGTGCATTTCAAGCTGTTCCTCAGCCGCAGCCCTAAAAGTGTCGCTGGCCGCCAGAAGAACATTCTCCCCCTTTTCTTTGTAAAGTTTTGCGACTTTTGCCGCCGTCGTTGTCTTTCCGACTCCGTTAACCCCAAGCATCATATAGATGTTGACCTTGCCCTTTTCGGGAGAAAACTCAGTTTTTTTAGCATAAGATGAAAGAAGATTTTTTAGTTCGTCTTTGATTGCCGCCTCATCAGAAATTTTCTTTTCACGGCAGATTTTTTCGAGTTCTCCTGTGATTTCGTAGGCCATTTTTGCGCCCATATCACCTTCAACAAGGGCATCTGTCAAATCATCAAAAAATTCCTCGTCGATTTTATTTGATGAAAAGAGATTCTTAAATTTTTGAGCGAATGAAAGTTTAGCCATGATTTCTCCTTATTGAACTTCAATTTCCTCTTGAGTCTCAATCGGCTCTTCAAAAAGCTGGGCATTTTTTAGCGCTTTTTTATCGATTTTGACCTTTTCAGGAAGAACGCGGTCAGCAGACCACAAATACCGTACCAACTCAATGACAACCCAAACACCACAGACTGCAGTAACGCCAAGGCAAATATTTGTCCTACCCTGCAAATCCTTGAGCCGTTCCAGATCCCCCCGCCCCTGTGAATATGCCGTATTTTCTGCAGTAAATTCACCGAGATTATAAAAAGTAAATGGAAGCGAGCAAATAAGAGCAGTGTAGGCAGTATACATCCATCTGCGCCGTTTGTCGATGTTCGCCTGTCGGTCAAAAGGTTTTGCATTTACGAACAAATATGCGCCGTCAAAAGCATTTTGAGAAGGTATCTGAAAAAAGGCAATATTGCTTGAAGCTGAATCATCAGGATTTGTTTTTGGAACAGAGAATACACCAAGCACAGATTTAGAATTCACCTCAACGCTTGCCCAAGGATTTTTCTCCGTAACAGACGACTGTGAAAGTCCGTATGTATGGAAAACACCGTCACGATATTTTTTCAGCCTTATATTTGCCAGCCCATGCACTTCAGGAACAAGGTTGACATGAACAAAAAAATGATTATCGCCAGAAAAGGCATAAGTAAAGGCCAATTCTTCATATCCAGGTGCTTCGATTACAACATGATGAATTCCCGATTCATCAATGATTTTGTTCTCAAAGCGTCCATCGCTGTTTTCAAGCGGAAAAACAATCCCGTCTATTGTAATTTTCGTACTCCGGGCAATTTCCCTTGGCTCAATCTCAAATTCAAGCAGAACAGGAAGGGCATTCGCAATTTTTGAATCAAGATTTCTCGCAATGGAATTGGCAAGCGGCATCAAATCAGTCAAAAGCCCGACTTCTGTAACAGATCCGAGGACTTGCGAGCCAGGATAAACACGAAGACTTGCCGTAACAGAACAATAATCGCCGTAAACCGTAATCTCGCCAGTAATAAGACCGTTGATTTTCGCTGCAATAACCTCAGACTCAAAATCCCATGAAGAATAGCCCGATTCCAGAGCCTTTTCACTTGCCGTAAAAAGTGAAGACGAATCACTTTTATATAGTTTTATTTTTTCACTGACAATCTCGTTGTTTTCATCTTTTTGAAAAAAAGAAAATGGAAGTTGAAAAGGGAAAAATCCGTCATTTTCTTTTTTGTCGTCAACCTTTCTTCCTTCCGAAATCGCTTTTTCACGCTCTATCTTAGGAGCGGCTTCATCTCGGACTTTTTTTACTTCTGCAAGATTCTCATCGATTTTAATCTCGATGTCTCGGATTTTTTCCATCTCCTCTTTTATTGATTTTTGAAGCGTTTTTGGCTTTGTCGTCGTAAGCACAAGGGAATCCCGGCTTTTGTATTCCTTTGAAAGCTGAAGAAAAAGTGACAGACGCGCCGTTTGAAGTTCATTCAACTTGCGGTCAAGGATCTCGGTGGCAGGAATCGTGCGTAGCTCTTCATTGGAAAATTGGTCAATTATAAGTTGGGGAAGCACGGAGGCTGCCTTAGAAGCACTTTCACTCCTAGCCTGAGTCTGCTTAAAAGAAAACTCCATGACGCCCAGAGTCCAGTTATCCGAAAAGGCAAAAAAAGCGAGAAAACTAAAAACAAGAACGAAAAAAAATTTCTTCATTACAAGTCATCTTCGTCATCGTCGCCGCCAACAGGCAGGCCTTTCCACTGAGCCTGAAGGAAGGAGTCGATGAACTGGTCGATGTCTCCGTCCATGACGGCCTGAATGTCACCCACAGAGAATTTTGTGCGGTGGTCTTTTACCATCGTATATGGCTGGAACACATAGGAACGGATTTGGTTACCCCAGGAAATGTCCTTTTTTTCGGCACCGAATTTTGCCGTCTCCCTTGCCCGCTCCTCCTCGTAATGGGCGTAAAGTTTTGCCCGCAAGAGGTTCATACAAGTGGCCCGGTTCATAATCTGGCTTCGCTCGCTGTCACACTGAACGACGATGCCGGTGGGAATATGGGTGAAGCGGACTGCCGAGTCAGTTTTGTTTACATGCTGGCCGCCTTTTCCGCCAGAACGGTAAGTGTCAACCCGCAAATCCTCCGGCCTGATATCGACTTTAATCGTATCGTCAAGAATTGGGAAAATGAAAACCGAGCTGAATGAAGTGTGCCTTCGGGCGTTGGCGTCAAAGGGGCTGATTCGCACCAGGCGGTGAACGCCGGCCTCGCCCTTTAAATGACCGTATACATAATCGCCGGTAATCTGAATCGTGGTGGATTTGATTCCGCCCTCGTCTTCCTGAAGATCAACTGTCTCAAGCTTGTAGCCGTGCCGCTCTGCCCAGCGGATATACATTCGTGAAAGCATGTAAGCCCAGTCACAGGCCTCGGTTCCGCCAGCCCCGGCATGAATCGTAAGGAAGCAGCCGTTTTTATCAACTTCGCCCGAAAGGAGATTTAATATGCTCTGCTCCTCAAACTTTTTCTGGCAGTCAGCGAGTTCAGCCCTCACCTCTTCTTCCACGGAATCATCCCCGCCCTCGGCGCCCAGCTCGTAAAGAGTTTTAATGTCGTCAATCTGCTGCAAAAGCTCCCGCCAAGGCTCCACCCGACCTTTAAGCAATTTGAGGTCGTTCATGACTTTCTGGGCTTTTTCGGCATCATTCCAGAAATCTTCTGCGGCGGTGAGTTTTTCGGTTTCGGCTATTTTTTTATCGATGGCAGGCGCGTCAAAGACGCCCCCAGACATTTTTAATATCTTCTTCGAGAGTTGAAATCGGTTCTTTAAGTTCTTCTAACATTTTTTTCTCCTGGATTTTTAATTTTGTTTTGCTCCGTAGACACTCCGCTTCCATTGCTTGTGACGCAATTCCGTGACAGCGAAATTTGAATTGACCGGAAACTGGTAAATTCTAAGCGTGTCATAATAATCTGTGACGGAATCAATTTCTCGTTTGAGAACCGTAAGCTGAGCCTCGTTAATCTGCATACTTTCCCAACAAGCCTTTTGAATTTTTTTGAAAGAGTAGCGGGTAAGAATCTCGGCGATTGATTTTGCGCTGTCAATTCCGCCCGGATCAAGAACTACGGATACGAACATTTATATAGAATAAAACATAGATTTTATCTTGTCAAACCGCACTTTTTGCTGCAAAATAAAGATATGCAGATTCTGCGCAGGGCTTTTTTCACATTACTAACACTAATCATTTTTCTCTCTTTCCCTGTAAATTTATACGCCCAAAAAGTCATGGCAAGGCCTGTTTGCACAGCAATTTCCGCACAAAAAATCGGTCTAAACAAAATCCAACTAAAATGGAACATTCCTTCGGACTTCAATGCGGCAAGCATTGCAATTTTCCGCTCAACCAGCCAAATCCAGCAAAAATCCAGCATTTCAGCAGAAAAACCTGTTGCCGAAGTTCCAGCGCAAACAACAAGCTACACCGATACTCTAACTCACTATGGCGACTATTACTATGCCCTCATTGCCCGCGACAAAAACGGCGACCTTTTCAACATGCTTCTTCCCACAGTTAACGCAACGGTTAAAGCAGTTTCTCTTATTCCTCCAGATGATTACATTGAGATTGCATCTACCCCTGAAGACCAATATATTCCAGGATTTTTGAGAGAGCTTCCACTTCCCTACCTGGATTTAATTTCAGACTTAAACATCCCCCCAACAAAAATGGGAGCAAAGGCAAAAAACGAGGGCAAAATTCTCGCAGGAAAATACGCCGTTAAAAAAACAAAATTACTCAGTCCATATATTTTCGAAGAAGATATGGTGCTTTCCCCAGAAGGAGATGATTTTTTTCTTTTTGAGTCACTAAAAACTTATTTCATAAAAAAAGACTACAAAGGCTCTGTCAAAGACTTACGCGAATTTTTGAGTCTCACGAGAGACCCGGCTGTCATGATTCGAGCTATTTTCTACCTTGCTGAATCCCATTATTATTGCAAAGATTACAGAAAAGCCCTGGAGCTCTTCCTTTTTGTCGAAGATGAATATCCAGAGCTTTCAAAAAAGTGGATTGACTCTACGCTAGATTTTTATCAGATTCCCAAAGAAAGTCTTTAGTTTTTAAGCCCACGAATAAGCTGAATAATTGCAGGAGTTTTTATCAAGCCCATCTCACGGGCATCAAGCTTCTTCTGTTTTTCGGCGTTTTCATCTTCCGGCAAGATTCGAGAGCCGTTTTCACCAGCGGCAGGCGCATTTTCAGAAATTTGTGCATCCTCCGCAGATTTTTCATCCGGGCGGAATTTAACGAGAACCTCATCACCCACATTCACACGATCATAAAATCCCGTCTGCGAGAGGGTTCCCTGTGAGATTTCCTCGCCAGCACGGTTTATTTTTATCGTTCCCAAAAGATTTTTTTCTTCAAAAGTGACACCAAGCCCTTTATCATTAGTGACGATTTTTCCAGCCTTAATGACATCAAGCACGACATCAGCCTTCATTCCTTCAACGCTTCCCAAATCAACAAGAATTTCATTCACGCTTCTCTGCAAGATTTTTCCACGAACAGGAAGAATATCCAGTAAGTCACGGCGGAAGGCGCGCAAAACGGCAGAAAATTTATCGTTTCCAGTTCGGAATGAAGAGAATTTCGCTGTTTCCGTTCCAGTTCGAGCCGAATATACGACTGCACTCAAAGTGATTTCACGCTCACTCTCATCAATGGCAAGCAAGACAAAATAATCCATGTGACTGTTTCGAGCCAAGCGATAAGCTTCGCCGTATCCAGAAACAGGCTGATTCTGCACAGCGACTGATGTTGATGCAATTCCAGAAAATATATCCGCGCACATGCCTGCGGCAATTTCTTCGGCATCGCAGTGCAAAAGCTGAACAGGAGACTTCGTGTAATATAAGCCCACATGCCAGCGTGTCTTATCAAGATAGAAAGGATCTACATTCCATTTTGCAGCAAGAGAATACTTCATCAGAGATTCATAGGCCTCGATAGTATCGTTGACCTTTTTCTGCTCAGGTGTGAGTTTTGTACTTGCCTTTTCAGACTCAGATTTTTCGGCTTCGGCGCGCTCCTGATTCTGCTTTATAAATTTCAACTGATTGAGGTAATTTTCATTTAAGCCTGTGTTTCCGAGCAATGCCGCGAATTCAGCGCGGGCCGTGTCATCATAGGGATTGATTTTTAAGGCTCGCTGGTACTCGTAGCGAGCTTCTTCTCCAAAATAAGATTTTGCAAATTCACGGCCCTTTTGGGCATGAAATGAGGCATATTCGGCGCGGCTCGCATCCTCCACAGGAAGATTCTTCATAATCAGCAATTCAAGACCGCTACGCATCACTTCGTCATGGGGATTGATTGTAAGAGCCGTTGACCATGTTGAGATTGCGCTCTTCCAATCTCCCCGTCGGTTTTGAGAAAGGCCTTTTAAATACCAGGCCTCGCTAGTGTTTCGATTTTTCTCAATTAAATAATCACACAAATCGATAACATTGCTGTATTTTTTCTGGGCATAAAGAATAGAAGAAAGAAGCACATAGGCCTTCGTGTAGTCAGGGTTAATTTGCACGGCGGCACGGGCACGCTTTTCTGCTTCAGCGAATTTTCCCTGCTTTGCGTCAAGATAGCCCGCCAGATAGTGAACCTCTGCCTCACCTGAGTGATAGCGCAAAGCCTGCTCGATATATTTTCGCGCCGTATCGTGGTTTCCCATTTCCTCACTGATAAGAGCGAGAGAAAGGAGAGCCTTGCGGTTGTTTCCCTGTCTTTTTAGAGCGTCCTCATACTGATTTTTTGCCCCTATAAAGCTTCCCGTAAAAAGGTCAAGTTCTGCCAAACCGAAGCGGGAATCAATATCATTGGGATATTTTTTAAGAACGTCACTGAAAACAGTCCTTGCCTCATCAAGTCGTCCCAGTGCGATAAGAATCAAGCCTTTGAGATTCTGAATGTCGGTGCGATTTTTTGCATATTTGTCGGCTTCATCAAGGTAAGTGAGGGCAAGGGAATAATCTCCCAGCGAGTAAGTCACCTGAGAAAGGTGAAACCAAGCCTCCCCGTAAGAAGGATTTGCCTGAAGAGCCTGCTGGAAATCCTCACTGGCCCCGTAATAATCTTCGCTATTCTGTTTTGCCACGCCCCGATCGAAAAGGCGGAGAGCGCCAAGATTCTGAGAAAAAGCAGAAAGTGAAAGAGAAAAAATCGCAATAACAAGAAAAAATTTTGAAATCGACTTCATACAATATTAGTTATCGGAATTTTCCACCGGCTTTTTAATCACTTTTATGAGATTGACCCGGTGGCCTTCCATGTCCTGAACGATGAAGTCAAAATTCTCGTACTCAATCTTTTCGTATTTGACAGGAATGCGGCCGAACATATCAAGGACGAAGCCGCCCAGAGTGTCAAAATCCTCAGTGGGAAAGTTGGATTCCAAAGTCTCGTTAAGGTCGTCCAGGTCAACACGGGCATCACAGAGCCAGACATTCTCGCCCAGAGAAACGATGTCCTCTTTTTCGTTGTCGAATTCGTCCTGAATGTCACCTACGATTTCCTCGATGATGTCTTCCATACAGACGATGCCGGAAATTCCGCCGTACTCATCGATTGCGATGGCAATGTGCTGGTGGCGGCGTTTGAATTCACGCAAAAGCCCGTCGATTTTCTTTGACTCAGGGATAAAATATGCTTTTTTGGTGATTTTCTGCAAGTCAACCTTTTCTTTTTTAGAGAAGGCTTTGAGAATATCCTTTACATAGAGGATTCCCGTAACATTGTCGATTGACTCGCTGTAAACTGGGAAGCGGGAATGACCGCTGGCGGCGATTTTTTCCAGAAGCTCGTCTTCCGGAGTGTCGATTGAAATAAAATCAACATCAATCCGAGGAATCATGACTTCCTTGACCGTGGTCTCAGACAAATCCTCGATTCCCTTAATCATGTCCTTTTTTTCTTCAATGAGAATTTCTTCTTGTGCCCGATCCAAATCAGAAGATTTTTCCGACTTGGCGGCGTTACTGGAGTGATAGTCCTCGTCTTTCTTTTTACCGAATTTAAATAATCCCATACTGTTTCCTTTATATTAAATTTATTTCTTTAAACTCTGACAAAATTTTCTCCTGCAGGACAAGCATTTCGTCCGTTGGAGCGACACCAGGCTCTATGTGCTCTTCGCCGTGGTCGTAGCCGTTCAAGTGCAGGACTCCGTGAATTAAAAGCCGCTTAAGCTCCTCGTTTTGGCTCACCTTAAAATAATCGGCATTTTTGGGGAGCGTATCAAGGGAAATGGCTATATCCCCGGCAGAAAGCCACTCTCCTTCCTCATCGGTATACTTCGTACCGTTCTCAAATGAGAGAATATCCGTAGGCGAGTCAATGTTGCGGTAATCCCGGTTAAGTTGTTGAATGGCAGAATCATTGCAAAATAAAATTGAGATTTCTTCTTTATCATAAGAAAGTTTTTTCAGGACTTCGATAACGAATTTTCCTATTTTATTATCATCCAGCCATGTGGGAATCGTGATTCCCCCCTGAACAGAAATAAGAACTCTGTTTGCCATTATTTACCCCTTACTTCGCTTGAAAGTGACTTGTCTTTTTCGCTGGTGAAAGATTTGTCGCCGTTTTCAGTATCGCCAGTCGCGTCCGGATCCCGCTGATTCTGATATTTGATTCGGCCATGATAATAGGCGGCAAGGATACGCACAAATGTATCGCGGATTTTGGTGAGTTCGCCGAAAGTAAGGGCTGAATTGTCCAACTGGCCGCTCTCGATTTTGGCGTTTATGAGTTCCTGAATGAATTTCTCAAGACGCTGGGCAGTGGGCTTTTCCAGAGACTTACAAGCCGCCTCACAGACATCTGCCAGCATGACCACGGCACTCTCTTTTGAAGCCGGCGGGTTACCGGGATATGAGTAATCTTCCGGGCTGACATTCTCGTCTTTTTCTTTTGCCTTCATGTAGAAGTAAGAGATGACAGAATTTCCGTGATGCTCTGCGATAATGTCGATAATCTGCTGGGGAAGGCGGAGCTGGTGAGCCTTTTCCACGCCAAGTTTGATATGACTTTTAATGACCGAAACTGAAAGCGAAGGATTCAAGTCAGTGTGCTTGTTGGCCGTATCGATATTGTTTTCGGTGAAATATTCCGGATGTTCCATTTTACCGATATCGTGATAATATGCGCCAACTCGTGCCAAAAGAGCGTTTGCCCCGATTTCCTTACAGGCATTTTCGGCCAGTTGAGCCACCATCATACAGTGCTGGTGAGTTCCGCTGGCGGTAAGGAGAAGTTTTCGCAAAACAGGCGCGTTCTGGTCACTCAAATCCATGAGACGGAAAACAGAAGCCGTGTTCATGATTGACTCAAGAGGCGTAAGGAAGCCGAGAACCAGAATTCCAGAAAGGAATGAATTAAAGGCAAGTGCCGGGAAAACAAAAACAGCATCGTTAAAATCCGAGTTGAACATAACTTTAAAGAAAATTATAAAAACGATGCTCAAAACAGCCTGCATAATTGAGGCAAAAACCATGTCGATTCGTCTTTCGATTTTCATAACGATTCGCGCCGCTGACACGCAAAGGGCAAGAGTGTACAAGGCTGGCACAATTTGGAAAGAAGAGGCGCCCAAAACTCCAAGGGAAAGCAAGAAGGAGAAGAAAAGTGCCGAGGTCTGTCCAAAAAGAATCGCGACAAGGAAGGCGGAGAAAACAGACGGAATCATAATCGGAAGAGTAAAAGGATTCTGGAAAATCGCGTTTTTCATGCCGAATGAAGTTGCAAAGAATACAAGCACGAAAAGTACGCACTCCAAAATAACCTCTTTTACCTCGACTTTCCGCCTGAGCAAAACTGGATTAAAAAGCACAATCCACAAGACTGCAACGAGAATTAAATAGAGGACTTTATCACAGAAAGCACGGTAATCCACATAAAGCGGAGAATCTGCCATTTTCTGTAACTTAAAATATTCTTCTTCGGTAATAGGGAAGCCTTTTCTGATTACCTTCTCGCCTTTTTCGATGGCAACAGGATACTGCATATCTTCAGGCAAGGATTTTGTGGCATAAATTGTTTTATCAGCTACCTGTCCAACTTCATATTCTTCGATTGCAAAAGAAGCTAGAGTTTCGGTGGTATTAGCGTCATACCAGACGATTGCAGTAGCGACCACAAAAGTAAGGAAGAAGGCAAGGATAAAACGCCAGTTTTTTGTGATAAAATGCCCAATCGAAGAGAAGAAAACCGAAATTCCCTTTTCTTCGTTTTTTTCTTTACTCATTTTTTACCTCATTTTCGTACGCCTGTACGATTTTTCTGACCAGCTCAGAGCGGACTACATCGCTTCCAGTAAGGCGAACCATGCCGATTTCCGGGATTCCGTCAAGAATCCGCAAGGCATGAACCAAACCAGATGTAAAGCGCTTGGGAAGGTCAATTTGTGTTATATCTCCGGTGATGAAGACTTTTGCGTTCTCGCCCATACGGGTGAGGAACATCTTCATCTGTTCTGTCGTTGTGTTTTGCGCCTCATCAAGAATGACAGCACAGTTATTTAAGGTTCTTCCCCGCATATAGGCAAGGGGAGCCACTTCAATAATACCATTTTCGGTAAGCTTATGCACTATTTCACGAGGCAGGCAGGCATTCATTGAGTCATAAAGAGGCCTGAGATAAGGATTTATTTTATCTTCAAGGTCACCGGGTAAAAATCCCAGGCTCTCCCCCGCCTCAACAATTGGCCTGGTAAGCACGATGGAATTCACTTTTTTTGAAAGGACAAGGGAAAGAGCCTCTGCGATGGCAAGGAAAGTTTTGCCGCTTCCAGCAGGTCCCTCAGCGAAAACCAAATCTTGCTTGCGGAATGCCTTTACAAGCTCGGCCTGATTGCGCGTTTTGGGATAGATTTTTCGCACTGCCCCCGGAATTGAAATCGCATAGCGGGCGGCATTAAAGTCTGTGTCAGCGACACCGTGAACGAAACCCGTATTTAAAATAGAATGGATTAAGTCGGAAGAAGAATCCCCGGAATCTGAAATTTCGTCAACGATTCGGTCTATGATGAATTTGAATTCCTGCTGCACACGGGGATTGTCTTCGGAAATAGAAATCTCATTACCCCTTGTAAAAACAGGCACCCCGATGTGTTCTTCTATGAGTTTTAAATTGCTGTCATTTGTGCCGCACACTCTGGAAAGCAAATCACTGTCGGCAAGCACAATCGTATATTCAGAATTCACTTGCTTTATTGTAATAGCAAAATCGCTTTCATGCAACTAAACTAATTCCTTGCATTAAGAATCTTCTCACCCCACAAGGCAAGTTCCTCAGATAATTTTTTTTCTTCGTCAGTAGGATTATCTTTTAAAAGAATTTTTGAATAAGCTATATAGTCAGAGGCAATTCCGCTTGTATTTTCGGCATCTTTATCGTATTTGAGAGCACTCTGAATCGCGGAAATCGCATCACTTTTTTTACCACCAAGAGAATAAGCGCGGGCAAGACAATACCAGTCTAAACCAATTTCAACAAGATAGCGGTCATTCGTGTGGATTCTAGCCGCCTCTGCAAAGTTTTTCTGAGCAGCATCATACATGCCGGCTGCCATGCAAACATCCCCTTCAGTACGATACAGATAAGCGTGATAATAAGGCTCTTTCTTAAGCAAAGGCCGGACAGATTCAAGAACTGAAAGATAGGAGCGACAGGAGTCTGAAGAAATTGAATTTGTATCAGAAGCAGCAAGTTCATTTTCAAGAAAAATTCGTGTTTCATATATGGAACAAAGTTTCGAGAAAAAGGCAGGATTTGAAGAACGGTTGGCGAGTTTTTTTGACTCCGCAAGGATTTCGTCCTTGGATTTCAGGAGAAAAACATCTTCATTTACCGAAGTTTGCCGTTCAGCAGCCGGGATTATCTCCGAAATATCAGGACACAGAATCTTAAAGACTATTCCGGAAAGAGTAACCTTACACAGCAAATCCGTGTTATCAACGGAAAGAGCCAGGGAGTATGCCGATGCAAGCAAATTGTAAGCGCGGGAATATTTCCCGGAAACAATGCTGTTATTCGCATCCTCAAGTTGAGAATAGGCAACCTGAGAATTGTCCGTCACAAGCATCGCCCGTTTTGGCGCAGAAGAGCAAGATAAAAAGAAAAGGCAGGAAAGAATTAAATAGAAAAATGCTTTTTTCATTTTTAGAAGTCCTCGCTTCTCAGTTGAGTTGTCGAAGATTTTCCCTTCGTTCGGTCAGGAACACCACCCCTTATGAGAGGATTATTTTTCACGCCGTCCAGAACATCCTGAACATCGAGAAGAGTCGCATTAAGTTGGACAAGAATCGAATTAACTTCAGGAGATGCATTGTTTATAAGGATATCTGCGGTTTCTGAAATAGAAGCAAGCTCCTCGGTAATAACCGCAACATTTGAAAGAGCATGATTCAAATTATTGGAAAGCTCTGGTCCCAGCAAAGAAGGAACTGCCCCCTGCTCATCATTAAGGCTGTCAGTAAGGAAAGCTAAATTTTTCGTAATATCGTTGACATTTGAGACAAGATCCTTGAGGGTTGAGTTCCCCCTTCCATCAAGCGCTCCATTCACCGTAAAGAGGAGCATATTGACATTATCAAGAACCGTGGAGACTTTTTTCATAAGTACGCCGATAGAATCTTCTTGACTATCCAGACGAATTTTTTTAGCAGCGATAATCTCACGGGCAGCGATAGAATCAATGCGATAAATCTCTGATTCAGAAGGAAGTAAGTCAGGTCCCTTTCCAGGATGGAAAATAAAGGAAGCGCCAAGACCAATCGGGCTCGTTATTAATTCTACGAGAGAATTTTCTTTTACATAATCAGCATATTCTCCAAGAATGTAGTAATCAACGCGAACATCATAGCCGTCAAGCTCAACCTTTTTGATTTTACCGATTGAGAAGCCCTTGTAAGTGACATCCATACCAGTCGAAAAGCCGGAGCCTGATGTAAAATAAGTATAATAATTGTTTTTTTTGGCAAACCAACTCTGCTTGGCACCGATTAAAAAAATAAAAAGAACAAGCGCGACAAGTCCAATCAATGAGAATAATCCGACAATCTGATCAGCATAACGAATTTTAAATTTCATACTTTTGCCTTTATTTTACTCACTTAATTGACCTTCTTCAATAACAAGAACCTTGCCAGCCAGAGAAGTAATGAATACAGAGCTATGGCTTACATAAATCACGGTTTTTCCCTCGTTCACAAAAGAATTAAGCAGGGACATAATAACCTCAACTCCTTTTCGGTCAAGTGACTCGGTACACTCATCCAGGAAAAGCACTTCAGGATTGTTTATAAGTGCTCTTGCAAATGCAATTCTTTTTTGCTCTCCCATAGACAAATCTGCGGGTCTGAGCTGAAGGGACCGGTCATACTTTACAATCGAACAAATCTCATGGATTCTTTCGAGACGCTGGGAATAAGTCATATCCGGATTGTGGGTTTGAAGAGGAAGATTCAGGTTCTGCTGAATATCCTGATTCGCCCACAAGGCAGAATCCTGAAAAACGAAGGCGCATTTCCGCCGGAACTCTTTGTTTTTTATATTATTCATCGACTGAATGTCAACGCCTTCATACAAGACCTTACCAGAAGAAGGAACGAGGATTCCGGCGATAAGTTTTAGCAAGGTTGACTTTCCGCCACCAGACTTTCCCGTCAATCCAACGACTGAGCCTTTTTCGATTTCAAGATTGACGCCCCTGATAATTTCCTGGTTACGAGACTTGAAGTAAAGGTTTTCCAGAGTAAAAAGAGCCATTTTAGCCTCACATTGAAGAAAGAACAATGATAACGACATCAGCCAGAATAATTCCGACAAAAGACTTTGAAACAGCCTGAATTCCAGCGACAGGAATTTCGGTAGAGGCGCGCTCGACATTAAAACCATAGTAGGTCGCAATAATTGAGACAATCATGCCAAAAATAAAACTTTTCAGCATTGAAGTGATAATCGTAAAGGCAGAGACCGTTTTCAACAGGTTCGTTACATAGCCGGCCGAACCAAGGGGACTAATAAATTGTGAGATAAGAGCCGGGCCAAGGAGTCCGCAGAGAGAAAAATAAAGATTCAAAAAAAACATAGAAAGTGTCACTCCTAAAAAACGCGGAGCGACAAGGTAATCTATAGGGTCAATTCCGCAGGCGACATAGCTTTCGATTTGATGCGAAGTGACCATTCCTCCAAGTTCGGTGGCTATAGCAGTTGCCGAACGGGCGATGACTACAAAGGCAACCAGGACAGGTCCAAGCTCCCGCATAATCAAAAGGGATAAAAGCCCATAAATCAAAGATTCCTGACCAATTGACTGCAAGAAAGAATAACCGATAATGAACATGGCAGAACCAAAGGCTGCCGAAAGGACTACGACAATGGGAAGGGCTTCAATAAAAGTGAACAAAAGCTGCATGACAAGAACTTTTCGAGCAGCCTTTTCTCTCTTTAAAAATCCGGTCGTACCAACAAAGACCTTTCCGATGTATCCCAAAAGATAAGGCAGAGAGACAAAATAAGAAGAGACCAAAAATCCGATTTTTTTTAGCATAAAAAAGCCGTCCGAAGAGGCTTTTACTATAATAGCACACTTTTTTTTATCAAACCACAAAATTCTGCTAGAAATAATTTGCAATCTCCTTTTTTTGGGGTTATGATTATTGAATAGACATTAAAAATACACAATTAAATTTTCAGGAGCGTATACATTATGGCAAATTCAAAAGAACCACGAGTTTTGGCAATCATCTTGGGCGGCGGTAAAGGAACACGGCTTTACCCTCTTACAAAAGAACGCTCCAAGCCGGCAGTTCCTTTCGGTGGCAAATACCGAATCGTTGACATTCCAATCTCAAACTGTATCAATTCAGGCTACCGCAAGATTTATCTTCTCACGCAGTTTAACTCGGCTTCACTACACCACCACATCACAAGCTCATACAATTTCGACCATTTCTCAAAGGGCTTCGTAGAGATTCTGGCAGCAGAGCAAACACTGGAACACTCAGGCTGGTTTGAGGGCACGGCAGACGCAGTCCGAAAAAACATGGTTCACTTCCGCTCACAGAACCCGACCCACTACATCATTCTCTCTGGCGATCAGCTCTACCGCATGGATCTCAAGGCCTTCATGGACAGTCATATCGCAAGCGGCGCTGACATCACGATTGCCACCACAGCCGTAAACGAACGGGACGCAACTGGTTTCGGCATCATGAAAATCGACAACAAGCAGGCCATCACTGAATTCATCGAAAAACCATCAGTCGATGTCTTAAAGAGCGGCAACTGGAAGATTCCCGCAAATGCCCGCGGAGACTTGCCGGCCGAAAAGGAATATCTCGCCTCAATGGGCATCTACATCTTCAACGCAAAAACAATGGAAGAAATGCTGGACAACGAATTCACTGACTTCGGCAAAGAGATTATCCCCCGCGCAATCAAAAACAAAAAGGTCAACTCATACATCTTCGACGGCTACTGGGAAGACATCGGTACAATCCGCAGCTTCTACAACTCAACCTTGGATCTCACCCTTGACCATCCTCCATTCAACTTCTACGACGCGGACGCACCGATTTACACACACATGCGAAACCTTCCGCCGCCAAAAGTCAACGGGGCTCCGCACATCGAAAATTCCCTTCTCACAGAAGGATGTATGATCATCAACGCAAAGTCAATCACAAAATCTGTCATTGGCGTAAGGACGATTATCCGAGAAGGCAGCGAGCTTGACGGCGTAATCACTATGGGCGCAGATTTCTACGAAAACGAAGAGGCAAAAGCCGACAACAAAAAGGAAGGTCGTCCAAACATTGGAATCGGAAAGAACTGTAAGATTGCAAAAGCCATCATCGACAAAGACGCGGCTATCGGTGACAACTGTAGCATCAATGTAAGCGGCAAAGTCTACCCTGACGGCGAAAACAAACTCGACAACGGAGTTTCATTCTATAGTTCAGAGGGAATCATCGTCATCCGAAAAGGCGCGGTCATCCCGTCTGGCACAGTAATTTAATGACAATGTTCGACAAGCTGGGCGATTTGCTCAGCGAAGCCCTCGAAAAGGGTGAACTTCCAAAATCCGGGGAGACTTCTCAAAACGAAAGAATTGAGAATACATTCTCGGATTTTAATTTTATACAAAAAGAAGCAGAAAAAGCATCTCCCCCGCCCGCTCAAAAAACAAAAAAAAGGATTCCTGCCGAAATCAAGGCGGCATTTGATTTTATCGGAATAAGCGAAGAGGCGGATTTTGACTCGGCAAAAAGAATCTACCGCGAAAAATTAATGTATTATCATCCCGACAGGCGAAACGATAATCCAGTTTTACAAAAAGTAGCGAAAGAAAAAACTGCACAACTCTTAAAAGAATGGAAACTAATCGAAAACTGGTACGAATCAAATAAAGCAAAAAAATTAAAATCCTAAGTCCATATCAATAACAAGCTGCACTTCTGTCGTGGAACTATTCAATTCACGCGCAATTTCCTCTACTGAATGACCGGCATAATGCAAATCCCTGACAAGCTCACCGAATTTCTTTTGCGGATGTATAGGATCGTCCGCATAGCTCACATTTCCACCAATAACAGGAACACTGGCATACGAAGAGCCGTCACTTTCAACGGTAAAAGTAGTACCTGTATCAGAGACAATGCTCTTGTTATCATCGGCCTCTGCCTGTTCAAACAAATCACCCTGAACATCACGACCATGCTTAACATGCCGATTTCCTTCATCAGTTATCTCATAACGATTTCCCGACTGCAAGCCTGCTGAAATATTCTGAGTTTGAAGATACTTTTGAGCTGCCCTTTCAGAAGCTGAAAATCCAGACTGAGATGATTTTTTCGCATTAACAACTGAATCGATTTTTTGCTGATAAGAAAGAGCACTTTTCTGGCTTTCTATTTCTCGTTTTGCCGTCTCAATATGCCGGTCAGCTTCTGCAACAACAAGTTTAAGCTGTTTGATTCTATCCTCGATGAGTTCAATGTTTCGGCCGGCATTTCTGTTCATATCAGCAATCATATTATCCATTTCTTCCCTGGTCGAAGCGATGATATCATCTGTAGAAAAAAGCTTCTTGAATTTTAGGATAATCGTAATCCAAAGGCTTATATTCAATACACAAAAAAAAGCCGCAATAAAAACAACTGCCATTAGTTATTACCTTTCAATATCAATATGAATGCCTAGATAAGACTCGCGGATTTCTGACTCTCGCCGCGGAAGCCCCTCTTCCTGATTATCTTTTTGTTTTTTCTTTGAAGAGGCTCCGCCACCGCTTCCTTGATGCCCCTCATCGTTTATTCCGCTTGACTTCGCCTCATTATCTGCAGCCTTATGAACTTGAGCCGCTTTCTCTGCATTTTGCTGAATTATCTTTGATTCCTGAAGCTGCTGCGCAAGCACCACTCCTTGTTGCTGATGAGAAACGGTTCGGGCTACATTGTTCATATTTGCATACATTGTCTGCAAATCAAGCGGCGAAACACTCATTAGCTATAACCCTCCGGACCTTTTATATCATCCATATTAGGTTGCTCATATTTTCCGCGCCGAACAAATCCGTTTTCGTAGAAGAATGTAACACTCTTCGTATCTGCTCTAACCTCGTCTTTTTCGTCACGAACAAAGATTTTCACGCCGGAATAAACAGTTCCTGACGCATAAACTTTTCCGATATTTTTGAGTTCCCGAAGCCGAGCCTGAATCTGCTCAATTTCTTCATTATATTTAATATTCTCTTCAATTATTTCATTCTTCTGCTCATTGAGAGATACAAGACTCTCTTCTTTTTCTTTTGGAAGAGACTTTCGTACCTTTTTCATATTTTCAAGAGTTGAAATATTAAGCTCAAGTTCATCAAGTTGCTTAATATTGTTATTCTGCATCTCAAGCAACTCTTCCAATCTCTTTTTAGCCCTCGGATCGAAACCTACAGAAATAGTTGTTTCCGTACCACCGCCTTCAGAGCCAATATTCTTAGCAATAACGGCCTCTGTAGCAAAAACATTTCCGCCCGTAATCTGGGCTCGTTTTCCATTAAGTATAATGCGTTTTTGGGCCGAGACCTCACTGTTCATGATTGAGTCTGTTACAATGACATTTTCTTCAACCTGAACAGTTGTATTCTGAATGAATTTTGCCCAAAGAGAGCCGCCACAGACGATTTTTCCTTCGTCTCGACCGATGATACCTGAAGAAACGATGATATCGCCGTCCGATTCAAGCGTACACTTTCCGACAGTGCCAGAGACTTCGATATTTCCAGAAGCCTTGACATTGAATCCATCTTCGACCGCACCTTTGACAATAACAGTTCCGAGGAAGGTAATGTTTCCTGTTTTGATATTGACGCCATCGACTTCCATAATTGGCTCAACACAAATTTTATCATTTATAAGAAGAACCTGACCGTTGGCATCTGCAAGAATCGTGCGTCCATCCGTATCGACACGGACATTTTTTCCAAGAGGGAGCTGGATATCCTTGCCATTTTTCGCCTCAAGATAACGACCGTAAAGCGTCTTTCCAGCCTTTCCCTGCTCTGCAAGCATTTTCTGCGCAAGCGGTTGTCCTTCGACTACATTCTGGATAAGGTTAAGTTCCTTAAAATCGACCTGACCATTCGCCGCCTGTTTTGCGCGAAGTTTTGATCGGTCTGTCTCAAAGTTGTATGTAATATAAGCGTCTTTTCCGTCAATCGGCAAAATTGCTTCAGCAACAACGACTGGTTCATTATAAATCGGGCGATCGACAAGAGCCTGAATTTTCTCTTTTGAGATGCCGGCGACAACTCCTTGCTGCCCAAGGGCCTTTTCAATTGCTTCGGCCGTTACATCAGCTCCGCCCAAAGACGGAGGATTGATTGTTGCCGTTGCCTTTAACTCATCGCTTGAAATGTCAATAACGAAAATCGCGTCGGCAGAGGCCTCATGATTGTACTCTCCGACAGCTTTATACTCATCATCAGTTCCGTTTTTGACAAGCGAGCGAACAAGGTCTTCATCAAAACTCTTTGTATCAGGGCGTTGCAAATCTTCAATGACAACATCCTCAATGACAGGAACTCCTTCACCCACAGGCAAAGTAACCTTGAGCATGATTTCTGGACCAAAATGATGGATAAAGTATTCGCCGTTTTTTGAAACAATTTTTTCGATATTCTCTTCGTCTTCTGATTCGATAATCTCGCCGTTCTTACCCACAACGACTTTTTTAACCATGTCAGGATTCTGATAAACTTTCAAAAACCAGGGTTTCTTTGCAATTCCTAAAAAACCATCAAAACCTCGCTCGATGACTTCATACTCAAGATTAGAAACTTTCGTATCAAACTGCACGGCAGCATCAGCCAAAGCCTCGTCGAGCGTATCGGCACGCACCTCAACACACTCAATATCTTTGTCTTTTGAGAGAAAGTCTGCCATATCCTTGCGAATTATTTCGAGCGTTATCATAAAAAATTAGAAAATTCCCTTTCTGAAATTAGTAAGTTTTGCACGCAGATGCAAGTTTGCGTTCGAATGAAGCTGTGAAATACGAGACTCGGACACATCGAGAACCTGACCGATTTCCTTAAATGTTAAGTCTTCATGATAGTACAAAACAATGACCATTTTTTCTTTTTCGGGAAGCTCGTTAATTGCCTGTATGATGACCTTTCGAATTTCCTCACGCTCGACCTGAACATCAGGATTAAGGCTCTGGGGGGATTCAATTGAATCTCCGATTGAAAGATGATCCGAATCATCTCCTGAATACCAGACATCATTGAGAGAAAGGACAGATGTACCGCTAACCTTCATAACCGTATGCTGGTACTCTTCCAAAGAGAGATTCATTTCTTTTGCTATTTCTTCATCAGTTGCAGGACGAGAAAGCCGTGACTCCAAACCCGCAATGACATCTTCGATTTCACGGGATTTCTGACGAACAGAACGAGGAACCCAGTCAAGCTGACGCATTTCATCAAAAATCGCACCACGGATTCGGGTAACAGCATAAGTCTTGAATTTTACTTTTTTATCTAAATCGTATTTGCTAATTGCATCAAGAAGTCCGAACTGTCCGAAACCGACCAAATCATCGAATTCCATGCTCGCTGGCAGACCAACCGAAACCTTACCGGCAACATATTTTACCAAAGGCATATACTTTCGGATGATTTTGTCGCGCAGAGCCGCAGATTTGGTCTTTTTAAATTCTTCCCAAAGTGCGTCTTCTTCTTCATCATTAATAATTTGCGTTTTTGTATTATCCATATTCACACCTTTGTATTAATTATCCTGTGCCAATAATGTCTGAATAGCTTTCGCCATAACATTTGTATCTCCGCTAACAGGCTGCTCTTTTAAAGGAGCTCCACCCGAAGCAAATTCCGAGTCGCTTACAACCTCATTTACAGAATCAAGAACAGAATCTGATGAGGAATCAGAGGGACTCTCACTCATCGAGCTGATATCAGGCAATTCGTCCAACTGCTCAATCGAATTTGAATCAGCAGCAGGAGCCGAAGCAGGAGCGGGTTCTTGCTTTGACTGCGCCTGTGTATCAGCCAAACTTACTGGTTTAAATGAAGAATCATTCTGACCAGAATTATTATCTACGGCAGCAGATGGCTGCACTGCAGGAGCTTCCTGTGGTGAAGGAGCCGCAGAAATACTTTCGGGACTTTTCGATTGGGCTTTGACAGGCTCTTCTTTTTTTACAGCTTCATCAGATTTAGCCAAATCACCGACATGTTTGCTCATAATCGTAAATTTTGGAGCCAAGCCATCATCAGAAAGATTTGAATCGTCAACAACAATATTTACGACACCGCCAGAAGTCGTTTTTTGGGAAACAGTTTCAGCCTCAGCAGAAAAACCGCCGTTATCATTGGAAAGAAATTTTTGATACAGGAAAGTGACGCCGATGCAGAGAGCAGCAAAAACCAGCGCAAAGGAAAAAGCACGGATTAAAACATGCGAAAAACGGACATCGGAAAGCAATCCAATAAAAAAAGACAGAAAAAACCCGATACAAGCCGAGACGCATATATTTTTCGGGTTTATCATATTTTCCTCCCATATAAGAGTTTAAATCAGAAAATTCATTCGGTCAAGTTTTTTATCATTTTTGCCGCCACTTTTCTGAAAAAGAACTGAAATAACTAGTTTTTCCGCAAGAATTTTTTGAGGAAGCTGGAAACTCCTTCTGAAGTTCCATTATCGCTTTTCTCGATTCGTCCGACGATGTGCTTAATACACTGGGCAGGCTTTGAAGTCGGATTTACAACGATAAATGGCTTTTGTCGGATAACCGAAGCTTGAACGACCGGATCATCATATACGAAGCCGATATAATCCACCTTGTAGTTAAGGAATTGAGCGGCGATGTTTATGATTCGCTCTGAAATGCGTTTTCCTTCGTCAGCAGAGTGAACGCGGTTTACAAGCAATTTAATGTTCGTCTCGCGGTCAACAAGCTCGGTGGTAATGATTTTGATGATGCCGTAGGCGTCGGTAATTGCCGTTGGCTCCGGAGTCGTGACGACATAAACCTCATCGGCGGCAGCGACAAACTGGAGAACATTGTTTGCGATACCAGCACCTGTATCAATAAGGATGATGTCGGCGTTACCCAGCATAGCGAACTGCTTTGCGAAATAATCCAGCTCATCCACAGTGAGGTTAGCGATTTTTGAGAAACCGTTGGCTCCTGCGATAAATTTAATCCCGAATTCTGTGTCGGTGATGATTTCCTGCATGGTCTTCTGCTTGTTGATGACTTGCATGAGATTATACTGGGGGACGATGTTCATAAGAACATTTACATTGGCCATTCCCAAGTCACCGTCAATAAGAATGACTTTCTTTCCCTGCTGGGCATAGGCAATCGCCATATTAACGGAAAGATTTGACTTTCCGACACCGCCCTTACCGCTCGTAATAGCGATAATCCTTGTCTTGCGGTTATTAGACATCATTTCTTTGAGTTCCTGTGCCTGATCTTCCATAATTATTTATCCTCCGGGAATGTCTCATCTATATGCTTGCGGTCAATAGTGAAATCATGTAAATTTATTAAGAATCGAACGACAGACGCGCGCTCAATATTTTTCGTGACAGTTTGTCCGTCAGTGATATATGAAACAGCCTTTCCTTTTTCAGAAAGAACGCTGATTACATTTCCGATTGCAGAAGTCTCGTCCCATTTCGTAATAATTACAGAAGAGAAATTAAAGACTTCATAATTCTGAATGATTGAAATTAAATCACGGGCTTTTGACGAAGCCGTGGCAGCAAGGTAAACATCAGGATGAATCCCCTGCACTTCCAGCATTTTTCGCATTTTTCCGAGGTTTTCAAAATCTTTGGGACTGTATCCTGGCGTATCAATAAAAAGAACATCAAGATTATCCTTGTAGGTTTCAAAGATTTTCTTTACATCGGCGGCAGTCTCAGCCTTGTCAACTTCAATTTCCATGACATCACCGTATCTTTTGATTTGCTCAACGGCACCAACCCTGGTGTGATCAGTAGTAAGCATTCTTACACGGGGACGAGGTTCATTTTTTTCATGAGCCTCTTTGATAAGATTAACGGCAAATTTTGCTATAGTAGTCGTTTTTCCAACTCCAGTAGGACCAACTACGATAACTACATGGGGATATGTATGGGGAATTTTTGGAGCAATTTTAACAGACTCACCAATCCAGTCAACGACTTTTTTTTGCACATAGTCAAAATCCTCAAGTTCATCGACAGACAGTTCTGAACGCAGTCTTGTGGTAATTTTATTTATATATGCAAATGTGAATTCATTTTCTTGAAGCAAATCCTCGATTTTTTGAATAGACAAAGGTTTATCACCAGCGTTTGTGGCGGCAGCGATATTTTTCATATTCGCTTCCATTATTTTTTTCATTTCATCGAGTTTTTTATCCAGCGTTGCAATCTGAAGCGTATTAGTAACGCTACTTCCTGCTTTCGTAAGAATCTCATCACGGCTTTTTTGAAAAGATTCCTGTGATGACAAGGGTTTCGGCTGACCAATCGTATACCTAACCTCGTAATATTCACGCTGTCCAAAAAGGCCACCGAGAATACCGGGTTTCAGAACCTGCCTCTGTCCCCAGATTTTGTAATTATGCTGGTACAAATTGAACAATTTCTGCTTACATTCCTCAACACTCTTTCCAACAATGACCTGAGTCTCTTCGTCATTTCGGGCATATCCGGTAATACCAGAATATGCAGGAGTTGTTTTTGGATTATTCTTATCAGCAGATAAAGCAAAACCGTCGTTATACATTTATTTCTCCAAGAATCTCCAAATTAACATTATTTCCAGCCGCAACAACTTCATTCAGTGAAAGCACGACAGTTCCTGGCATTTCCCTGCAAAGTGAATTGTGCACAAGCTGACGGAGTTCGGCAGTACCGCAGAGCAAAATAGGGAGGTAATTTCGCTCACGAACCGATGCCATAGCTGAGCTAACGGCGCTTATCCACTTGCGTCCGTCAACAGGATCGAAAGCCACGAAAGGCTGTCCGCCGTCATTCGGAACCACACAATGGCTCATAATCTTCTCAGCGGCAGACTGCGAGACCTGAAGAACACTGAGTTTTTTATTCGGGTCACGGCTGTCTACATATTGCAAGCAGATTTGAAGACCGAGGGCTTCACGCACTTTCTCCACAAGGAGCCAGTTATTATGCGGCATGTTACCATAATTTGCCAAAGTTTCGAGGATAGCGACGATATTACGGATAGAAACCTGCTCTTTAAGCAAGCCTTGAAGAACACGCTCAATGTCGCCATAAGTGTATTTGTATGTATTAAGGACTTCATCAACAACAACAGGATTCGTTTCTTTAATTTTGTCGATAATAGCCTTTGTCTCAAGACGACCAAGAATCTCTGCCGCATGAGAACGAATAATCTCAGTGATGTGAGTTGCGATAATAGTCGGAGGGTCAACAACGGCATAACCAGCATTTTCTGCCTCAGAACGCTGCTCTTCACTAACCCAAATAGCAGGAACACCAAATGCAGGATCGGTCGTAGCCTCGCCTTTAAGCTCTTCGGTAACAGAACCCGTATTCATGCACATATAATAACCCATTTTAATACGAGAACGACCAGCCTCAATTCCCTTGATTTTAAAGCTGTACTCATCAGGAGCAAGGGTCATATTATCGATGATACGGATTTTCGGAACAACCAAGCCCAAATCCAGGCCTGCTTCACGGCGGATTCGAGTGACTCGCTCAAGAAGTTCCGCGCCTTTTTCTTTGTCCACGAGAGGAATAAGAGCATAGCCCAGTTCAAGGCAAAGGGCATCGAGAGGAACTACAGGGCTGACCTCACCATTTTCTCCGGCCGCTTTCTTGTTTTTTGCGTTCTGCTCTTCCTCAAGCTTTTTAGCAAAGGAAGCCTTCTCACTACGAACAAGACGATAACCGTAAAAGACAAAAAGCGCACCAACAGGAAGCAAAAGATACCAGGGAAAGTTGGGAATAAGGCTCATTAGAGCCAGGGTAACGCCAGTAATAATGTAGACATAACCGCTTGCCGTAAGCTGTTTTTTAAGCTGATCACCAAGGACTTCGTCACTTGAATTGCCGGTAACGATAAGACCTGTGGCAAAAGAAAGCAAAAGCGACGGAAGCTGACCGAGAAGGCCGTCACCAATGGTAAGTCGTGAATAAGTGCTTGCCGCGTCCCCAAACTGCATTCCACCAATAGCGACGCCGGCAATGATTCCCGCAATCAAGTCAATGGCCGTAATGAAAATACCGGCCTTAACATTTCCGCTGACGAACTTTGAGGCACCGTCCATGCTTGAGTAAAAGTCGATATCCCGCTGAATGGCGGCTTTTTTGTCACGAGCCTCTTCGTCCGTGATATAGCCTGAATTGAGTTCAGAATCGACGGCGAAGAATTTCTGGTTCATGGCGTCCAAACTGAATCGGGCTGCGACCTCAGAAACGCGGGTGGCACCCTTTGTGATGACGATGACCTGAATGATAATGAGGATGATAAAAATCACCATACCGATGACCAAACCTGTCGTTGACGGACTCATCGGATTGTCACCAGTTACAATAGAAGAAAAGGCTTTCAGCATGTTGCCGGGAAAGTTACGGTAACCGGTTGCAGAAGCCTTTGTGAGAATCAATCGCGTGGAACACACATTAAGGGCAAGGCCATAAAGAGTGGCAAAAAGCAAAACGCGGGGAAAAGATGTAAAATCAGAAGATTTGGGCGTATAAAGAACAACGAGAAGAACTATAACAGAAATTGAAATGTTTATAATCATAAGGAAGTCCAGAAGGACTCCCGGTACGGGAATCAAAAGCATGAGCACGACAGCAATTGCAGCTGCGGCTACAGCATGATTCTCAATGTTCCCCAAAACATTTTTTAAATTAAAACGGCTCGCCATTCAAATCCCCACCCGAAATAGCTCACTACTTTTTATTAAATTTTTCCAGATGACTATAAATCGTTGCAATAGCAGAGAAATAGTCACTAGGTATTATATCACCGATTTCAGTTTCTGCATAGAGCCCGCGGGCCAAAGGACGATTTTCTACGATAGGAACATCGTTTTCTTTTGCAATCTCACGGATTCTGAAGGCAAGATTATCGCTTCCCTTCGCCATAACTTGCGGTGCGTCGGAAACGGCCTGATCATACATGAGCGCGACCGCAAAATGGGTCGGGTTCGTGATGACAACATCGGATTTTGCGACCTGCTGGGGCATATTCCGTTGCAAAAGTTCCCGTTGAGCAGCCTGCAAGTGAGCTTTTACCTCAGGGTCACCTTCCATCTCCTTGTACTCCTGCTTAACTTCCTGCTTGGTCATCTTCATGCTCTCGATGAACTGCTTGCGCTGCACAAGATAGTCAGGAATGGAAATTCCAAGGAAAATGATTGCACAGGCAGCAAGAATTTGGGCCGCTGTCCATGCAATTTTCCCCACAGCGTGATGAACGCTGGAAGCATTTATAAATTCAAGAATTATGTTTATATTCAGGCGAATTATCATAAAGGAAACAAAGCCTACCATTCCAACCTTAACAAATGATTTCGCTACATTAAACCCACCTTCAAATGAAAAAAGTGTCTTTTTAAGATATTGACCAATTCGCGGAGTAATTTTAGAAAACTGAGGCTCAATGGGCTTCGTTGAAAAAATAAAACCCCTGTTCTGAATCAGATTAGCCAGAACTCCAGCGACAATACCACACAAAGCAAGTGGCAGAACCATTTTTGCAAGGGAAATCAAAAAGTGATAAAAGAAGCGTTTTTGCAGCATCTCCGTTTCAGTCGCATGGGTAAAATAAAAAACAAGGATTTCCTCAAACCAGCGCCAGAAATAAGGAGCGGCAATGATAAGCACGATTACCGTTACGAGCATAACAAGCGCAGAACAAAGCTCCTGACTTTTTGCAACCCGCCCCTCTTCACGCGCCTTACGGAGTTTATACTCGGAAGGCTCTTCCGTTCGTCCCTCGTCTTCAGCAGCAAACCACTGAAGATCAATGAATTCGAATTCTTCCCCGCTCATGCTCCACCTCCGACAATCGTAAACAAACGCTGAAGGCTTGCAAATCCTGCTTCAAAAGAATGAATGAAGAATTCACAAATTTGAGGAAAAACAACAGTGATTATAAAGAATGAAGTCAGAATCATAATCGGAAAACCTTCGCTCATAAGGTTCATTTGAGGAGCAGCTTTCGAAAGGATTCCCATAGTCACCGAAATAAGCAGAAGAGTTCCCATAATCGGGAGAGAAATAACAAAAGCATCAGCGAACAATTTCGTAAGTCCACCGAGCAAAAATTGAATCATATTCTCACGCTGCAACACAAGATTCAGCGCATTGAGAGAATCGAAACTTGAGAGCAAGGCCTTTGAAAAAAGCATAAGAGCCCAATCGCTCTGCAAGAAAATGAGCATGGCGACAAGATTAAAGAACTGCCCCATCAAAGGATTCTCAACTTGAGAAAGAGCATCATAAACTTCAGAGGCGGAAAATCCCATCTGAAAGGCAAAAAACTGACCCGCAGAACTGAAAGCAGCAAAAATAATCGTCACATAAAAACCAGTAAGAATACCGATAAGACCTTCACCAACAAGCAGGGCGACATAAGGCAGCGACAAAGCTCCGTCATAGGCAATATAGGGCGCATATACAGAAAGATCCACATGGGGAAAAATAAGATATGCCATATAGCCGGTAAAAGCCACTTTTGCAACGCGAGAAACATTTCGGATAGAAAAAAGCGGAAGCGTCATAATCATAGCAAAGCAACGCACCGCAATAAGGAGAAAAATCGGAGCATTCGTTAGAATCCGCTCTAACATAATTCAAGCACCACTTTTCTGCTAAGAAATGTTCCGAATTTGAGAAAACAAGTTGACCGTATAGTTGCCCATCATAGAGAACATCCAACCACCAAAAAGCGCAAGTATCAAAAGAATCACAAGCATTTTAGGTAAAAAAGTAAGCGTCTGTTCCTGAATCGAAGTAGTCGCCTGAAAAATTGCGACAATGAGACCAACGATGAGAGCCGCCCCAAGAACAGGAGCGCACAGGATAAAAACCTGAAAAACAGCCCCTCTCATAAGATTTACGATAAGCCCTATAGACACTTCTTACCTCCTAACGAATCACAGACAAGAAAAGCTGTTGCGTCAGCAAGCCCCAACCATCAACCATGACAAAAAGCATGAGTTTAAATGGCATGGAAATCTGAACTGGAGGGAGCATCATCATGCCCATACTCATGAGAATACTAGCAACAACCATATCTATGACAATAAATGGAATATACAGGAAAACACCTATTTGAAAGGCCACTGTAAGTTCATGAAGAATATAAGCAGGAACAATCACATAAGTGGGGATATCCTCTGGTCCGTTTGGAGCCGGAAGATTCGCCATAGTAAGAAAGGTGGAAATATAACGAGAGCCCATGCTTCCATCAGGCTGCTCAACGACTGTCTGCCGTAGCATAAACTCTCGGAGAGGAGCCTCTGCTTCTCGGTAAGCCTGCTCGATAGTAAGCTCGCCGTTCGAGAGCGGGCGGAAAGAGTTGTTGTAAACACGCTGCAAGGTCGGGAACATGATAAAAATCGTCATAAAAAGCGCGATTCCGTTCAAAACCGATGTCGGCGGAACCTGCTGAAGGGAAAGAGCACGCTTAATAAAATCAAGCACGATTGAAAAACGCAAAAAACATGTGGTAAGAATCAGAAGACTTGGAGCAAGAGTAAGAACCGTGAGCAAAAGAAGGAGCTGTACCGAAAAGGCAATCTGCTCGCCCGACTGAGGACGGGTAATATTCACATCGATGTTGGGAAAGTCAAGTCCGCGAACCTGCCCACTCATCTCAGTTCTTCCATTCGTCGAGCCCTGAGGGAAATTGCTATTCTGACTTGACTGAGAAGCTACCGGGAAAAGGCAGAAAACTGAGATAAAAGCGGCGAGCACGATTTTCGGAAGCCATTTGTGAAAGGAGATTGAAATCGCATCTTTCATTTTACTCGCCCCCTTCCTCATTCTCGTTGAGCCTCTCGCGCTGACGGCGGAGCGACTCTGAGGCGTTCCATGCGCTAGAGCCGAATACATTCTCGCCCTTGCTTTGCGCCCCGCCGCCAGGCATGAAAATATTGAGTATATCATTGAATGAGCGCGGTCGTTTGGTATTGTCTTTTTTGTCGGCGTAAAGATTCATGGAATTCACAAGTTCCTGATCCGTGATTTCTCCCACAAGATTGACAGCATTATCCGATACGCCAAGAATGTATGCGTGGTCTAAAATCGTGACAACATCGACCGAACGGCTTGCGCTCAAAGCAAGATGGGAGACATGGCGCAAAAACGGGTCGTCAGAATTTGAAAGCTTAGTTCCACGCTTCAGTACCCTTATGGCAAGATAGGCGGCAGCAAGAACAAGAGCGAGGGCAAATACCATACGGAAGAAAAGGCCGATTGATGACGGCTGACTTTGACTCTGCTCGCCACCGCTTGACCAGTTCCAGTTTTGTGCCGAAAGATTTGAATTTTGATTTGAAGAATTTGAAGAAAAATCTTGAGACTCCACCGAAGATGAAGAAATCTCGGTCATTGCAGAAGAATCAGTCGTTTGATTTGAATTTTGCGCAAAAACAGAAAATTGCGCCGAAGAAAGCAAAAAAGCCAAAAGCGAAGCCAAAACCCGCTTGCGGCAAAGAAACTTTTTTGTCATTTTACCCACCTAACATGATTATAGCAAAAAAAAAAGCATCTGTCGAATGTTTTTTGACAGATGCTTGAAAGATTTTTAGATTTTTCGGCTATCGCCCCAACTCCCGCAAACGCCTATTGTTGTGACTAAGACAGGGCGAAAATTCCACTATACAGCGGGATTTGGGAAAGACTATACGAATAAACCGTTTTAAACTTATATTTTTTGTCACCTCCACCAATTTCTATCATTTCTTACCCAAAAGAATAGCAATATAGCATAAATTACAAAAAAAATAACCTTGAAAATAATCGAACTTGTCCTGTCATTAAATAAATGAATCTTATCAATTTCTATTGAAATAAAAACAGAAATCAGAAGAGCGATTAGCGTGATTGTTAGCCATTTTATGAAAGAAGGAAATTTTCTCATGTCAATCACCATAATGCACAGTTGATTTTTTTAATTCATTTTTTATATCTAAGGCTGCAGGTACAATCGATTCTCCAGTCACACCAACAGACCCCGCCCATTTTGGCTGATGCATATTAAAATTCGATTTTGTTCCTGTCAAAACATTTGTAATCTGTCCTGATGTCGCAGTATTTACAGCAATGCAACCTTCTGTAATACCTGTAAATAAAAGGGCTGTTGTTGCGCCATCGGTCATTTTATTTAATGTATCACCAAAATTTTGTTCTTGTCCTTTTATACCTTTAGTTGCGACATCTTTTAATCCTGCATCAACTGCACCTGAAGCTGTATTTATCAAAGTTGTTTTTAAGGCCACTTTTGCAATTTCTTTTGTACCTTCTTTTGCTGCAAGTGAAATAACAGCCTTTGAGGTCGATGTTGCTGCTTTTACAGCAATTCCTGAAACACCAGAAGTCGCAGCCCCTATTGCGGCAGATGCTCCCATAACAGCCCATGATTTTCCACTTGTAAATGTATTTTTAGCAGCTTCAGAGAGCGACTGCCCACTCATCATTTTTTCACCAATTTCAGAAACTGCAGCTGTAACAAAGCCAATGGCAGCCCCTATAACAAAGTTTACAACTTTCCCATCCGGGTCTGTATACTTGACAGGATTGTTTGCGGCATAGGCATACAAATTGCCATTTGAGGGAAGAAGCTGCTTTTTCCCGCGTGTTTCCATGCTCCGCACGGCCGAAAGCCAGCTTTTTGAGGAATTCTGATAAAATTTTCTCTCAGTCTCAGTCATTTTCTCTCCGATTATACCATGTTTTTTTGCA
>DFEB01000046.1 GCA_002368605.1 Treponema sp. UBA3813
CCTTGCCATCCTTGCCATCCTTGCCGCCGCGTTCCTCGCGTTCGTCGTGCCGTATTGCCGCCGAGCCGCCGCACTCGATTCCTGCCCCGACTCGCTCCTTCCGTCGATGGCGTATATGCTCGTGAACAACCGCGCCACTTGGATTCGCGGCGCGTGGGGGACACTCCGCGTGTCGGTCTTTGGGACGGTCATCGGCTTTGCGCTCGCCGTTCTGCTCTCGTTCTGCCGTGCGCTTCCCGCGCAGAAAAAAGACCCGCTCATCGTCCGCGCCGCAAAACGCCTTGCAGTCCGAGCGGAAAAAATCTATGTCGCCGTCGTGCGTGGAACCCCGATGATGGTGCAGTCGTGCATCATCTACTACGCGGGCTTCGAGGTCGCCCGCGCTCTTATGCCGGGGCAGCCGCTAAGCGAGATAAACCGCGCGTGGAGCTTCTTCGCAGCCGCGCTCATCACCGTTTCGATGAACACCGCCGCCTACCTTGCCGAAGCGTTGCGCGGGGGAATGGAGTCGCTCGACCGCTCTCCTGTGGAAGCCGCGCAGATGGACGGCGCGAGCCACTGGCAGACGATGACGCGCATAATCTTCCCGCAGGCACTCCAGAACGCGCTCCCCGCAATCGGAAACGAACTCGTGAACAACATCAAGGGAACTTCCGTGCTGAACATCATCGGCTTCGTGGAGCTGATGTTCGCCACAGGCACGGTCGCGGGATTCTACTACCGCTACCTTTCCGCCTACCTCATCGCCGCCGTGATTTACCTCGCGATGACCGTAACGATTACCCGCGCGGTGGAATGGACAATGCGGAAAGCGGGGATAAGCGAGAAGAAGTAACAGGAAATCCACGCTTGTGCGGAGAAAATATAAAGCAATCCTGCCGCGAGCGGGAAAGTCATCGTCCTGATTGTCCCTGTCTGCTCAAAAGAGAGCTTAATGCCTATAATACTCTTGCCTTGTGCTTGAAGGCTCGACGATTCATTCTGACGGCTGGAAGGCTTATGACGGCTTGATTCTCAACGGCTACGACCACTACCGGGTTTTCCATAGTGAAAACGAATTCGCAAGAGGGAAATACCATGTGAACGGAATCGAGAACGTGCAAACTTTGTTTGCGTGGAGCTTCGCCAAATTCAACGGTTGTGATTCCGACAAATTTGTGATACATTTGATGGAGTGCGAGTTGCGATACAACCACCGCAACGATGATTTATACAAGGAGCTGACTAAAATTCTGAAAAGATACTAGTCAAGAGCCATTGCTTTTAAGCTATGCTAGCAATACAGTGTTGCCTCAAAAACTGAAGTTTTTAGAGGCTCTCACTTTTTACTAAAGGAGGAAAAAATGAAGAAACTGAAAGCTTTTAGCACAATTTTGATATTTGCTTTTGGATTTTTTGTCGTTGGCTGTGAAAGTACAAAAAACTACGGTTACAAGGGAAAACATCCTGATTACCTTGTGTTGGTAAACAAGACGCACCCTATAAGTGTGGATTATGCAAAAAGCCTTGACCTTGTGACGGTGGATACCGTTTATGATGACGAAACTGCCGAAATCGAGAAAGCTACTTACGAAGCATACCTTTCGTTGCAATCTGCTCTTGAAAAACAGGGAATTGAAATTGGTATTGACTCGGCGTATCGTAGCGTGGAATATCAGGAGCAAATAATGCTCGATTTTACTGAAAAATACGGTGAAGAGTATGCCCGCAACACCGTGGCGGTTCCAGGAACGAGTGAGCATCATACCGGGCTTGCAATTGACATAGTGCCAAAGGTTAACGGAGAATGGAAGTGGGAGAATGAGGATATGATGCAGCTTCCTGAGCTTTTCTCTAGAATTCACAAGGAACTCCCAAATCACGGCTTTATCCTTAGGTTCTTAAAAGGCAAAGAAAAAATTACGGGGTATTCATATGAACCGTGGCACATTCGTTATGTGGGGAGTGTAGAAGTTGCACAGGAAATTACCGATTCAGGACTTGTGCTTGAAGAGTATCTGGAGGAATTCAAATGAAAAAATCTATTATTTTTGCCACTGTTATAGCAATTGCTTTTTCGGTACTTTACGTATCATGTAAACAAAGTGATGTCGCACCGAAAGGCTTTGTCTATCTTGCAGAAGCTGTTCCCGATGCGATTCTTGAAATCCGCTACTATTCCACCTACAACTTTGTTGGAGATCGCATTAACGGCTATGAAAAGCCTGTTGCACTTCTTACCACCGAAGCGGCAGAGGCTTTGAAAGCTGTGAGCGATGATGTAAAGGCTCAAGGCTACCGCCTCAAAATCTACGATGCATATCGACCTCAGCGTGCAGTAACGCATTTTATAAATTGGGCTAAAGATACTTCGGACACTAGGATGAAACAGTATTTCTATCCGAACCTTGATAAATCAGTGTTGTTTACTCAGGGCTACATTGCAGAAAAATCGGGGCACAGTCGTGGGAGTACGGTGGATTTGACATTGTTCGATATGGAGAGTGAAAAAGAGGTTGATATGGGTGGCACTTTCGACTGGTTCGGAATTGAAAGCCATCCCGACTACATGCAAATTTCCGAGGAACAGTATGCAAACCGCATGATTCTTCGAGAAGCTATGCTCCGCCATGGTTTCAAGCCTCTCGAAGAGGAATGGTGGCACTTTACCCTCAAAGACGAGCCGTATCCCGACACTTACTTTGACTATCCTGTAAAATAGAAAAAACATAAGGAGAAATTTTCATGGAAACAACGAAGAAAACATTTCGTTTTGCAATGTTAGTTTTACTCGCAACATTTGCATCATTTATTTTTGTTTCCTGTGCAAGTACTCCTCGCACAGGAAAAGGTGCGCTCTCACTTTGGAATGATGACGCGCCTGCAAAGAAGGCTCTCTTTTCTTATGTGTCTGCTGTCACCACCAAAAACTCTCCTGACTTTATCCCTGTTGAGCGCAGAATCGCTACGTTTGACCTTGACGGAACTCTTTTTTGCGAGACAAATCCCACTTACTTTGATTTCCAGCTCTTTATTCATCGCGTGCTTGACGATCCGAATTACACACCTTCGCAGGAGCAGCGTGCACTGGCTGAGGATTTCCGAAGGACGGGAAGAGTGCCTCCTTTAGGAGCGGAATATGAGCGGATGCTTGCAAGTGTGTACAAAGGCTTTACACTCAAAGAATTTGATTCCTATGTGCGCTCATTCATGCAGAGTGATCAGCCTGGCTACAAGAACCTCAAGCGGGCGGACGCTTTCTATAAGCCGATGGTGGAAGTTGTGAACTATCTTGTGCAGAACGGATTCACTGTGTATGTTTCCAGTGGAACGAACCGCCTTATCCTTCGAGCCTTAGTATGCGATGCCCTTGGACTGCCGCCAAAGCAGGTTATAGGCTCCGATAATGTGCTTGTTGCTATGAATCAGGATGGAAAGGATGGGTTGGATTATACTTTCAGTAAAGATGACGACATTTTGCTTGGCGGTGTGAATATTATCAAGAACTTGCAGATGAACAAGGTTTCCACAATTGTAAAGGAAATCGGCTATCAACCGGTTCTTGCTTTTGGAAACAGCCTTACAGATGCTAGCATGGTGAACTACACCATTCACAACAACGAATACAAGTCGCTTGGCTTTATGCTCTGTTGCGATGACATTGAGCGTGAGTACGGCAATATAACCAAAGCCGACAAGATGCGATCGGACTGTGCTGCAAACGGATGGATCCCCATCTCCATGAAAAATGACTGGAAGACCATTTATGGCATCGGCATCGAAAAAAAATGAAAAATCCCTGCGTTATAAAGCAGAAGGACGGACTGCATTAGGATACGAGGAAACTTTAAGCCGGTTAAATAATCTTCAAAAAAATGTTCCGGATATTTAATATCTTTATGTGTACCAAATTCGGGAAGACGGCTGCCATGTAATTTTTGACACTGATGAAGGAAGCGGTGATTATGCCGTTGATGCGCTGATTGAATTTGATCCGACTTTTTTGCCTTATGTTCCTGATTTGCTTGAGGGAAAACAAATTCCGGCGCTTGAGTCAAATGATTCTTACGGATGGCTTTTTGACGCACTATCATCCGATTTTTGACTCAAACGGAAAATGCGTCTGCTATGTTGGCGTTGATATTTCCATGGTGCTTCTTCGAACATACAGACTGAAATTCCTTTTTAGGACAATCATTCTTTCGCTTGTTGCGGTCATTTTGGTTGTGGGACTGGGACTTTGGATTTCGACAAAATTTCTTGTTAATCCGATAAACGGTATTTCACGCCATGCAATTGATTTTATGGGAAAAAACGGAAATGTTGACGGCATGAATGCCTGTGTTTCTGCAATAAAGAAGCTCGACATCCGCACTGGCGATGAAGTTGAAAATTTGTATGCCTCCTTTTTGAAAATGACAGAAAATACAGTTCAAAATATTATTGACATAAACAAGATGCAGGAAGAGCGCATTCAGATAATGCAGAAATATAACGAGGAACTTGAAAAAAAAGTTGAAGAGCGGACTTATTAGCTGAAGCTGGAAAAAGAAAAGTCAGAAAATCTGCTTTTAAATATTTTGCCAAAAGAAGTTTCTGTCGAGCTTACAGAGCATCCGGGAAAAACGATTGCCCAGAATTTTCCGAATGTTACGGTTCTTTTTACTGATATAGTCGGATTTACAAAAATCAGCGGATATATGACGGCTGATGAAGTTGTAAACATGCTCAATAAAATGGTTTCGCTTTTTGACGAAAGGGCCAGACGCGAAGGAATTGAAAAAATCAAAACGATTGGGGATGCATACATGGCAGCCGCTGGACTTACAAAAGATTATGACAACGGCGGGGCTGTAAAAATGATTGATTTTGCACGGGGGCTTTTAGATGATATAAATTCATTTAATAAGGATTCTGCTGTAAAAATCCAGATACGGATGGGAATAAATACCGGAAATCTTGTTGCTGGAGTAATTGGCAAGACAAAATTCATTTACGATATTTGGGGCGACACAGTAAATGTTGCAAGCCGCGGATTCCCGTCGTTCCGCACGAACGAGCCGATGAATGTGGGCGCGATGAAAATCGGGAAGAAGCGGATAATCCACTTCGCATATTCCATCACTTTCGGAAGAATTTCCTCAGATGCGCCGAAAAAAATGAACACGGCATCGTGGAACAGGGCGAACAGCACCCACAAAAGAGATGCAAGCACAATCATGAGGAGGACGGAAGCCGTGAAGAAAGCGTTTGCCGCTTCCTCGTCGCCGCGCCCCTTCGCATCGCCGAGCCGAACCGAGCCGCCCCTCAAAAATCGAATCCACAATGTTGTAGAGCGACGAAACCAAGACCGAAAAATCATGGGAAGAGCCATCTTTAACAAAAGCCTCCCTTCGCTCATCGTTCCCATTATGTTTTCCTTTGAATCTGTCATAGTAACCGCCATAGCCGCTCCTTTGTGTTTTTCATTCAGCACTTGCAAAATAATGGGCAAGTGTCTTATAATTTTCTTGAAAAGCATAGCATGAATTTCCGCCAGCTCAATGGGCAGAATGTGGCAAAGTGTGAGATATGCGACAGATTTTTAAAATGTGCCTAGAAATGCGCAAGGGATAGTAGCGGCGGCGAAGCCGGCCACCGCAACGGAGTCGCAGGCGGAGCGAGGAGGCTGGAGCGATAGCGGATTTCGCAACGAGCACGAATGTGCGAAGTTTCAAGCGACCGCGGATAGCCCGACCCGAACGTAGTGAGGGATGCGCCCAGAAAAAGAGGAAAATCATGACCGAGAAAAAAGAAGATTTAAGAATTGCACGAACCAAGGAATCAATTAAAAAGGCTTTTAAGGAACTGGTCTGCGAACTGCCTTATGAAAAGGTGACGGTCAAGGCCATTGCGGACAGGGCCGGAATTAACCGCAACACTTTCTATCTGCATTATGAAACTACGGATGATGTTTTGAAGGAGATTCAAAGCAGGCATATCAGCGAATATATTGAAAAGGTAAAAGACCTTACCTACACAGAAGATTATCCGAAACTTGTAAGAAGCTTTTTTGAATACAACGAAGCGCAGGATGATTTTTTTAAGAAGGTTACCTGCGACAGCCGTTTTGATTATATCCGCGAAGGAATGCAGAAAAAAGTTTCGGCGCATACCCATCAGCAGACTAAAACCCTCCATGACAAAAGCACCTATATCCAGAATATTGTAAGGGCTTATTCAACATCGGTTCTTACACTCTACCGCCAATGGGTTTCTGACGGCCGTAAGATTCCAATGGAAGAAATGATTGAGCTTGCAACGACTTTGCTTGAAAATGGGATGAAGGGATTTAGGAATCGGCAGTAAGACTTTTCGAGATGCTCTTTTTGTTTACCAGTTTTCGTACCGTTTTCCAGTATTCAGTTTTGTAAGTTCTTTCATTTCAGAATCTGTCAGCTCAAAATCCCAGACGTCAAAATTTTCTGCAATGTGGGAAGAATTGCTGCTGCCCGGTATTGCGATGTATCCTGCCTGCAAATGCCAGCGTACAATTATTTGAGCGGCGGTTTTATTTAGGGTTTATTACAAACCCTAAAAACGGCGAAGTCAAGGCTTTAAGCGTACGCGTGCCTTGTCTCGACGTATTGTGTTTCTTTGCAATTTCAAGAACCTGCGGATTTTTCAGATGCTCTGCTGTATGACCTCGACCGCCGAAAGGATAATAGCTTTCTATGTAGATTCCTTTTTTTGCAGCCCAGTCTCTAAAAGAGTTGTTCTGATATTTGAGGTGATTTTCGTTTTGTATGACAGCTGGAGGAATTTCAAAATCATTTATAAAATGGCTTACTGTTTTTTCTGTGTAAAAATTTGAGATTCCGATTGAGCGGATTTTTCCGTCTTTTGCTGCACGAATCATAGCCTTGTAAACTGCATCGTCGCCTGAGCTGGAGCCGTGCTGATGCAAAAGACAAAGGTCGATATAGGTAAGGCCTAACTGCCTTAGTGAATCTTCAATATCTGCATC
>DFEB01000001.1:0-3306 GCA_002368605.1 Treponema sp. UBA3813
AAGTCAAATGTCGAGTTTTGAAATTTACAGGCTGTATCAAAAAACGGCTTCCAGTCGTGGAAACGGCTTAGCGAAACCGCAGGCTCGCCTGCTGCACGCAGTTTGTGCTTGTAATTATATACATTTGCCGCTTACGCGGCAGCACAAACTGAGTGCTTTCGTAAGCCGTTTCACTCCTTCACGCCGTTTTTTGAAATATTCGACAAGTTCAAAACTCGCCATTCAACGGCTTTTTAGATATAGAATGGAAAAATGCCGAGTTTTGCATTTGCTGAACAGTGCAAAACTCGGCATTTGACCTAAAAGATATTATAAAAATCGAGAGGTACTGATATGTGGAATTACAGTCTCATTCTCCCTGATTTTATCATTCTCTTTACTTTTTTAGTTTACTACTTTGCACATCCGAGACTTCCGATAAAATTAAACAGAAGATTTCTTTTTATCCTTATTGTAAATATTATCACTATCACTTCTGATGTCGTCTCATCACTTGCTCTTGAAAACGCTTCTTATTTTTCATCCTGTGCCTTGCGTGTATTTAATACGATTTTTTTCTTTTTCTTCATTCTCCGCTCTTTATGTTTCTTTCTTTTTATCGAGGATGTCCTTGATTTACATTCAAAAAGAAAGTCTTTGCTGAGCCTGATAAAGCATCTTGTTTTCATTTTTTCCGAGTTGATTGCTTTCTCAAATTTCTTTTTTGATACGATTTTTTCGATTTCGGCAACTTGTATCTATACCAGAGGCTCTTTTTATAATTTAATATACATCTGCGCTTTCTATTATTTGGCACTCGCTTTTTTACAAATCCTCTTTCACAGAAAAAAAGTCGCTTCTCCACTCTTTGTGGCACTTCTGAGTTTTAATCTCGTGCTTTCCGTCGGTTATATTTTCAGAATTTTATTTCCTCAGTATCTTGTGATGAATTTTTTTGCTCTCCTGTCGATTATCATTATTTTCATTACCTTCGAAAATCCGATTTATTTTCTTTCCTCAAAAACAAAGGCTTTCAACAAAAGCGCGCTTCATGCAATCCTCAAAGAATATGAATGCAAAAGAAGTCCTCTGGTCTTGGCCTTCGTGATTCGCAATTACAACGAACTTCGAGAGATTTACAGCCCCGCCCAAATGGACAGGGGAATTTCCCTTATTTCTCTCTTCTTAATGAAAAAATATCCTCGTTTGCTGCTTTTTTATCTTAGGGACGGCCGCTTTGTGCTGATGGGGCAGGACAATTCTAAATCCGACAAGATTCGCGAATCCGACAAGATTCGCGAAGAAATTTCCATGCGTTTTTCTCATGGCTGGAGAGCTGGTTCTGATGTTGATCTCTATCTTGAGCCAAAATTCGTGCAGTTTGCCGATGGGATTGATTTTTCTAATTCTAAAAAGATTTCATCTGCCTTGTTTGCTGCCTTTAAAGAGGCCGAAAATCTTGAATCCGTAAACATTCTTATCACAGATGAGACTCTCAAAGGAATCGAAGAAACTACACGGATAAAGCGAGCCGTAGAATATGCCGTTGAGAACAATTCCGTGGAGATGTTCCTGCAGCCCCTCATGGACAGCAAAGATTACAAACTGGCTGGCGCTGAGGCTTTGGCCAGAATCCGTGACGAAAAGGGAAATTTGATTCCGCCAGGTCTTTTTATCCCCATCGCAGAGAAAAACGGCCGCATAAACAGCATGGGCGAGCAGATGTTTGAGAAAGCCTGTGAATTTATCCATAACCACGACATAGCCAAAATGGGGATTTCATGGATTAATGTGAATCTTTCGCCGATTCAGTTCCTCCGCCCTGATTTGAACAAACGATTTTCTCAAATCCTTGAAAAATACAAGGTTCCTGCCGAAAAAATTCACCTTGAAATTACTGAAGAGTCCATGATTGACTATGCACTCCTTCAAAAACAGATTCAAAGTATGCGGTCTTCTGGCTTCCAGTTTGTCCTTGACGATTACGGAAGCGGCTATTCCAATGTAAGCAGGCTTAAACGATGTCCTTTTATAAATGTCAAGCTGGACATGGAAATAGTGCGGGATTATTTCAATGCTCCTGATAAGATTCTTCCCACGATGGTTCAGACCTTCAAGCAGATGAATTTCACGGTTACGGCAGAGGGAGTAGAAACACTGGAAATGGTTGAGTCCATGAAAAATATCGGCTGTGATTTCCTTCAGGGTTATTATTTTTCAAAACCGCTTCCCGCCGAAGAATTTGCGAAAAAATACGGGATTCAGTAAAATAATCTCTAAGGTAGGATTCAATATGAATGTTTTGGTTATTGGTGGCGCGGGCTATATCGGATCTCATGTTGTTAAGGAATTAATGGCGAATGGCCACAAAGTCACAGTTTTCGACAATCTTTCCAGTGGTTTGCGGGAAAATCTTTTTAAGGAAAATGATTTTATTTACGGAAACATTTTGATTGAGCGGGATTTGGATCTGGCTTTTGCCCGGGGCTTTGACGCTTTCGTTCACCTTGCGGCTTTCAAGGCTGCCGGCGAATCAATGGTGGAGCCGGAAAAATACTCAATCAACAACATAACCGGCACCCTCAACATCATGAATGCGGCCGTCAAACATAATTGCAAAATCATGATTTTCTCTTCAAGTGCGGCGACTTTCGGTGAGCCACAGTATCTTCCTATTGACGAAAATCATCCCCAGAACCCAATCAACTACTACGGATTCACAAAACTTGAAATCGAGCGCTTCATGGACTGGTACGACCAGCTCCGCGGTCTCAAATTCGCAGCCCTCCGTTACTTCAACGCGGCAGGCTATGACCCGGAAGGCATTGTCTGTGGATTGGAGCAGAAGCCAGAGAATCTTTTGCCTCGTGTTATGGAAGCAGCTTTGGGGCAGCGACAGCTTAAAATTTTCGGAACTGACTACGACACCCGCGACGGCACTTGTATCCGCGACTACATTCATGTCACAGACCTTGCCCGCGCTCATGTCATGGCACTGGATTACATCGCCAAAAATGGCAAATCCCTCAAGCTCAACTTGGGAACCGAAAAGGGAACGACCGTAAAAGAAATCATCGATGCCGCCAGAAGAATCACAGGAAAGCCCATCCCGGCCGCAGAAGCTCCCCGCCGACCGGGAGATCCTGCAAGCCTCTACGCAAAATACGACAAGGCAAAGGAACTTTTAGGCTGGGAGCCAAAATACAGCGATGTAGAAACCCTGGTAAGCACTACATGGAAGGCATACACTAAAAGTAATTAAATAGTGCCACACGGATACGATTTTGCTAGGCAAAATCCTTTAAAAAAGGGGCTGTCCTAGAAGTT
>DFEB01000001.1:3427-3655 GCA_002368605.1 Treponema sp. UBA3813
TTTATTGTTTTTTTTCTTAGGCGTTTATTAATCGAATCAGCTGCTTGAAATCATATCCCAGCATCAGTAATCCCCATTCAGTTCCTACTTTTTCTTTTCCCCGAAGATGAAATCGCCTGAAGCCTAAATTGCCTTTTGTCTGACCAAAGACAGTTTCACATTCAGTGGAACGCTTTTTCATAAGAGTTTTATATTCTTCATCTGCAATTGCAAACTTAAACTTACATC
>DFEB01000002.1 GCA_002368605.1 Treponema sp. UBA3813
TTGGCTGGAAAACCTCTGTGAGGTAGACTGATTTTTTGCCCTGGAGGATACAGTTGGTTCTCTCCAAGCCCATACCGGTATCCACATTCTTTTTTTCGAGAGGAAGAAGGGTCTTTTCGTCAACGCGGTTGTACTGCATGAAAACATTATTCCAGATTTCCATCCAGTTTGCGCTGTCCGTGCCCTTGTTGCTTCCCACAGGAGGCAAGCCTTCGCCAACCCAGTAGAAAATTTCGGTGTCAGGACCACAAGGACCTGTAGGACCGGCTGCCCACCAGTTGTCGCTTGCAGGAAGATATGCGATTTTGTCTTCCGGCATACCGTTTTCCTTCCAGTAGCCGGCAGCCTCTTCATCGCGGGGAGCGTTTTCGTCGCCTGCAAAGACAGTTACGGAAATCTTTTTTGGATCAAGGCCAAGCCATTTCGGGCTGGTCAAGAATTCATAAGAAAAAGCGATTGATTCTTTTTTGAAGTAGTCGCCCAAAGACCAGTTGCCCAGCATTTCAAAGCAGGTAAGGTGGCTTGGGTCTCCGACTTCCTCAATGTCGCCAGTACGGATACACTTCTGGTAGTCTGTGAGGCGAGTTCCAGCCGGGTGCTTTTCGCCCAGCAAATAAGGAACAAGCGGGTGCATTCCCGCCATAGTGAACAAAACTGACGGGTCATTTTCTGGAATCAGCGACTGTCCAGAAATCTCAACATGATTCTTAGATTTAAAAAACTCAATGTATTTTGAGCGTAATTCATTAGCAGTCATAGTGCACCTACCTTACTACTTTTTTAAAATAAATTCTACACGCCTGTTTTTCCAGCGGTCTTCAAGAGCCGTTGAAAGAGTTGCAGGATTTTTACTTCCGTTACCAACAGCCTTCAGATTTGAAGAAGAGACACCATCCTTAATGAGCCAGTTTCGCACATATTCTGCACGCTGCTCAGACAATAGTCTCACCTCATCTTCCTCGGCCTGAGTTCCCGAAAGGTTATTTGCATTTCCTTCAATTGTGACATTATAATCACGGAATTTTTTAAGAATTTCAGAAATTCGGCTCAAAATTTTCACATTGTTCTCAAGAGTCCGCTGATCAAGACCTTTTGTTTTTCCATCATAATTCGGATTCTGTTCAAGCTCAGCCGTAGTCTTAAAATCTGCGGCATCACTTCGGAAAATGATAGAAGGAACCTGCATTTTGATTCGCTCGCCCTCACGAATAACGAGAACATCAACTTTTACAAAGCCTTTTACTGTCGCTGAAAGATTATTTGAATCCGTGACCGTAAATTCATAGGGATAATCCGTAGCCGACTGAACGACCTCGCCGCGGGAACTGATGCCATTCCAAACGATTTTTGGCGGGATTTCAGTTGTTCCCTTTGTAGACCAGAATGGGTTGAGGGTGGCGGGGTCTTCGATTACCAGAGACCATGATTTCATGGGGCTTTCACATTCGGCCTTTGCCATAACAAAAAGTTCGTCGTATTCACCGTCACCATCAGGAGAAAAATATTGAGGAGAAATTCCAACGGAAAGTTTTGGCTCAGCGGTATTTTTCGAAGAAACAGACTCTGTAAAGGACTGAATTTCCGTTTCAGGAGCAAGGTCAACTTCTTTGGGAGGTGTATATTTTTTAAGGAGAATTGGGGCAGATGGTTCCAAGTAGAACCCCTCAGGATTCAAGAGGACCTCTGTCAGGACAATGGCGTCTAAATTCTTTTCGGACTGGAAAGAAGGAATATACGAGGACTTAAAGAATGGCGTCTCGTGGACAGAACGAAATTGCAGAAGTGTAGAATCTGTGACCTCATTCGTAGTAAAGCGTCCTGAATCATAGGATGATTTTCCTTTTGCAACATATTTATTATCTGCAAAAGTAAGAATCGTTCCGTCATTGGCTTCCCATGTGCTCTGTTCAACAAGGCGGTCAATACAGGCGCTCTCTTTTGTTTTCTTGGGCTTTTCAGGCTCTCGTGAGGTAATTTTCTTGTAATTTCCATCCCAAAGCGTACTCTCGTTAATCAACATGCGGACATCATCCTGCAATTTGATTTTTATTTCATCAACGCTTACGAGAGAAATGTCAAAACGACGCTGAAGGTTTTCAATTGATTTGTTCACTGCAGAGAAATAAATTCCGTTTCGACGAAGAGTGCTTTTTAGCCATGAATAGACTTCCTCACTGTCTTCGTATTCAAAAATGATTTCCGCATTAGGGTAATCAAATGAGATGTAACGGATGCTTGAGCCTGCATTTTCTGTCTTATACCACAATCCGTCCAAAAAATTTCCGAATGTAGCGACTGTGCCGTCCTGAATTCTGGCAAGTTCTTTTTGAGCCACGCGATTTCCCGCCACTCTGAGAGTTTTCGACACGATATAAGAGCCTGCTTCTTCACTCCAGTCATACATTGTCTGAATCTGGTCAAGCCGTGAGGAATCAGAGCCGACAGCCTGCTGTTCCGAAGTGTAGACCCAAACAGGGAAAGTCTCGCCTTTTGTCTGAGAAAGTTCGTATGTTTCTGACCGAGGTGTCTGCTGAATAAAAACGGTTCCGTCAGTTTCAAAATCTCCGATAAGCGAAAGAACAAATTCATTATTTTTATTCCTCTTACCATCAAAGATTTTTAATATAACTGTTCCTGAATCAGTTACTCCTTGATAAACGAGAGAGTTTTTATGATTTCCAAGAACATCAAGACTTGTGCAGGCAAAAGTTTTCATTTGAGTGATTTCAGTCGCAATGTAATTTGATCGTTCGTAAGCTCCGCTTTTCGGATTATACAAACCTACGATAAGAACGATATAGGGGCTTGCCGCAGTTTTTACCATGCTGATTTGATCGTCATAGCCGTCGCTGTCGATATCAGTCTCCAGAGTTCCGACTAATGTCTCACCGTTTGAAAGCTGTATGAATGAAGTATGCTCCAAACCGTCAGAGTATTCGCCCTCGGATTTTCCATCCACAGAATTACCAACAAGTGGAATTACGACACGGGCACGAGAAATTGAGCTGTCTTTTACAAAGAGATTTCGGCTAAAAAATAAAAGAGCCAGCACAGCCGCCGTAAGCAAAAAGGCGACCGGAATCAAACGCTTCATAGCCCGTCATTCTATCAGAATATTTATTTCGCTTCAATTCTGCAAAGTCCCTTGAATCTACATTGACAGTGAAAATCCACAATGATAAAATAGATGACACTATTTATTATTATAAAATAAGGAAAGTTTTATGAAAAATAAAATGCTTTGGATTGGCTCAGTAATCATCCTCATTCTCTCTATTATCTGTTTCGTCGTTTTTGGAGTTGGCACTGAACTTCTCAGAGTTTTCACCGGCGATGCAAACAAAATCAAATTCGGAAGCTTTGATGGAAAGAACATAGTCCTTGAACCAAACACAGAATTTGCAAATGCAATCAACAATTTCACAACGCTCATGCGCTCACAAAAAAGCGAGCTTGATGAATCTGACAACTTTTATATTTACAACTATGCTTTCAATTCAGCAGTTCAGTCAGAAGCATACAAAAAAGCTGTTAAAGAATCTGGCTATAAACCAAGCTCAAAAATCGTTTCAAACACAATGTTGCCATTTTTCCTCAATCAAGAGGGTAAGTATGATCCAACTCAGGCAAATTTAATTTCTGACGCAACAAAAAAACAACTCAAGGCAGAAGTTGAAACAATGCTCACATGGAGACGATTTGAAAATGACCTTTTCGGAGGCTCAAAAGATTTCGGCGATATCATCGCATGTCTCTCTGATTACACGAGAGCATTCTACATCAACACAAAAGAAGAAGTTGGAAAATCTGCTCTTTACGGATTGAAAACAAGTGAAAAAGAGTCACAGTTCTTCGCAGACATCGGTTCAGAAATGCGGGCTTTCGATGCAATTTCCTACGACAAAGCGACTTATCCAGACTCAGAGGTTACAAAATTCGGAAACGAAAACAGTTCTCTCTTTGACAGCTACGCTCTTTCAGTTATCACTGTAACAGACGAATCTCAGGCAAAAAAACTTCTTTCACAAATCACAAACAACGAAGTTACTTTTGAAGACGGTGTTTCAACTTACTCAGAAAAATATTTCTCAAATGGATACGGAGTTGTTGAACAGAATTTCGCATATCAGATTAAAGATACGCTTGAAAACGAGGCAGATTTTGAAAAAATCGACTCTCTCGCAAAAGATTCTCTCAGCGAAGTCATTAAAAATGTCCGCGGTTACTCAATTTACAAATGCACAGGCGGAAAAACAAAGGCAGATATCTCTGATGAAAAAACTTTTGATGCGGTAAAGAGCTACATCACTATTAACAAGCAATCTCTTATCGATGATTATTTCACGGAAAAAGCGAAGGCTTTCATCGCAAATGCAAAACTCGAAGGGTTTGATAAAGCTGCCCTTAAAGCTGGCGTAGAAAAACTTTCAATTCCGGCATTCCCCCTCAACTATGGAGAGGCTTCTGTAGCAGGGAAACTTGACGCAAAAGACGCAAAGGCATTCCTTAATGCAAGCCGAAACGAGTCTTTCCTTGAAAAAGCATTTTCTATGAAACTCAATGATATTTCAGAACCAATGATTATGGGAAATTATGTCACAGTATTCAAACTTACTGACATCCAAACCGAAAAAGCAGATGAAAGCAAGCTTGAAACAATCAAAACGGATCTTGCAGGTTATGATCAGTCATCGGCACAGACAGTTCTCTTCACAAGTCCAAAACTGAAGAACGAAGTGTCTAAGACTTATCGAGAACGATTCCTTCCACAGTAAGGATATTAAAGTGCTTGAATTACAAGAGGGGCAGCAAATTGCCCCAGAAAAGCCCTGTTTGGTTTCTACCGAGCGGGGCTTTTCACTTTCTTATCAAGGCAGGTTTCTCTATTCAAAATACGCCCCCGACCGCGCGATTTTGGGAACGATTCAGAATCTTACTCTTTTGCCTGGCACACTGATTATCGCTGTCTCCCCTGCCCTTTGGCTGGGGCTTGATTCACTTTTAGAAAAACTCCCGGAAAATTGCTTTCTTCTCGGCGTGGAATTCGATGAAAAACTTCACGATTTTGCGGATTTTGAATTAAAAAAAATCACGGAAAATCTTGATTCGGCAAAAAAAGAAAATTTGCTCTCGAAAGTCGCCCTTCTCCCCTATTCAGACAATGATTACATCGTAAACATTCTCAGCGGAGAAGATTTTCCCTCAAAAAATGAAGCTTTCTCCATTCTTCCCCATATTTCTACTTTCCGCCGAGCAATTCCACTGGAGATGAGCGCGGGAAGTCAGTTCAACAAAGAAAAATACAGGGATTTTGCTTCTCAGGCAGAAAACACAATCGCATCTTTTTGGAAAAACAGAATCACCCTTACAAAACTTGGCCGCCTTTATTCAAGGAATCTTTTTAAAAATCTTGGCAATCTCTCAGGCGCAATCGATTTTAGAAAACTTTTCCGAACAGTAAGCCAGCCGATTTTTGTTTTTGGAGCAGGAGAAAGCATTGAAGAGACGATTCAGAATATTTCCCGCTCTCAGCTGGAAAAATGCTTTATCATTGCCGTGGATGCCGCCGCCCCTGCCCTAAAGGCCTTTGGTCTCAGAATTGACGCGATTATCGCCGTTGAAGGCCAGCTTGCCATCGAAAAGGCCTATATCGGTGCCAGCGGGAAAGATTCTCTCATAATCGCAGACATCACTTCCAGACCGCAAGTTACACGGCATAGAAAAAAAGCGCTCACATTCTTCGCTTCAAAATACACAGACTCTTCTTTTTTCAAAAATCTCTCCGGCAAGGCTTTTTTTCCGCCAGTCATTCCTCCTTTGGGTTCTGTCGGTCTGACAGCAATTCATATTGCAAGCCTTCTTCGCAAGAATCAGAATGTTCCGATTTTTGTCAGCGGTCTTGATTTTTCATTCTCCCTTGGCCGTACTCACGGAAAAAACACGCCGGCTCATATAGCCAGACTTTCTGCCACAAACCGTTTTTCTCCTGCCGAAAATTACGCCGCCGCATTCAGGGCAGGAGCTAAAGCCATTGCAGGAAAAAACGCAATTCCCGTAATCACGGACCAAGCCCTTTCCGGCTACGCGCTAAGTTTCGCTGATTTTTTTAAGGGTATGGCGAATCTCTATGATTGCGGAAAACAAGGGCTTCCCCTTTCAATACAGGAAATTTCTTCTGAAAAAACAAGGATGTACCTTGAGACAATCGAAGAAGAGCGGCCGGCCTTCACTGCAGAAGAAGATTCAGCCCCAGAAGAAAGAAAATCAAATCAAAGTGAAATTCATTCATTCCTTGAAAGCGAAGAAAAAGCCTTGAACCGCATAAAAGAACTCTTGATGTTCGGAAATGATGTGGCCAGCTGCTCCTGCTCAGTCGAAGACGAGCTTACAGCCCTCATTTCGCCAAGGGAATATCTTTTCCTGCACTTCCCCGACGGCTACAAATGCGAAAGTCACGACATAAGCTTCTTAAAGCGGCTGCGAAGCCAAATCGATTTCTTTTTGAAAGATATTAAAAATGAATTGAAAAAATAAACCACAGATTACACAGATTTTTTTATTTTTCTTCGATTCTACTCTTCCTTTTCTTTGAGGACTGCCAGGAAAGCGCTTTGCGGCAATTCGACATTTCCTATCATCTTCATGCGCTTTTTTCCTTCCTTCTGCTTTTCAAGCAGCTTTCGCTTTCGCGTGACATCGCCGCCGTAACACTTGGCAAGGACATCCTTTCGCACTGGATTAACGGTTTCACGGGCGATAATCTGGCTTCCGATTGCTCCCTGAATGGCGATTTTAAACTGCTGCCTTGAAATCTCGCCCTTCAGCCGCTCACAGACCTTCTTGGCCCGGACGGCGGCTTCCGGCTTGTAGGCAAGCTGGCTCAATGCGTCAACCGGCTTTCCGTTGAGCAAAATATCGACCTTGACAAGTTCTGTCTGCTGATAGTCAGTGACTTCGTAATCAAAGGATGCGTAGCCCCGGCTGTAGCTTTTTAGCTTGTCGTAAAAATCAAAGAGAACCTCGGCCAATGGCATTTCGTAGGTAAGCTCAACCCGCTTTTCGTCAAGGTAAGTCATGTTCTTTTGAACGCCCCGCTTTTCAGTGCAGAGATTCATGATTGCGCCGATGTAGTCCGTAGGCGTGATAATCGTCGCCTTGATGTATGGTTCCCAAGATTCCTGAATTTTCGTCTCCGGGAATTCGGTAGGATTATCGATAATCTGCTCAGTGCCGTTAGTCAGCTTGATTTTGTATTGAACGCTGGGTGCGGTGAAGATTACGGCCTGATCATAATCCCGCTCAAGGCGCTCCTGAATGATTTCCAGATGCAAAAGTCCCAAAAATCCGCAGCGGAAGCCGTTTCCCAAAGCAAGGGAATTGTCTTTTTCGTAAATGAGAGAGGCATCGTTGAGCTTGAGTTTTTCCATGCTCTCCTTAAGCTCTTCGTAGTCGTTTGAGTCAATGGGATAAATCGAAGAGAAAACAACCGGCTTGACATCTTTAAAGCCCCCCAAAGGCTCAGCAGCCGGATCAGCCGCCAGCGTTACGGTATCGCCGACGCGGACATCACTTACGGTCTTTACGCCAGAGATAATGTAGCCCACATCTCCTGCCTCAAGGTAAGGAGTTTCCTCGTAGTTGATTTTAAAGATGCCGATTTGGTCTACTTTGTAGTCAGTATTGTTGGACATAAAGCGAATCACATCGCCTTTCTTGATTCTGCCTTCTTTGACCCGGATATGAATGATAACGCCCCTGTATTCGTCGTAGTGGCAGTCAAAAATCAAAGCCTGAGCCTTGCCGTCAGGGTCGCCACTTGGAGCCGGGAATTTCGTGACAATGGCTTCCATTAAGTCGTCCACGCCCTCGCCTGTTTTCGCGCTCACAGGAACAGCGTCAGCTGAGTCCAAGCCCAAGTCGTGGTCTATCTGCTTTTTTACATTGGGCAAATCCGCGCTGGGAAGATCGATTTTGTTGATGACAGGAACGACGGTCAAATCCTGCTCCATAGCCATGTAAAGATTTGAGACAGTCTGGCTCTCAACGCCCTGGCTCGCGTCAATCAAAAGAAGGGCACCCTCGCAGGAAGCGATTGCCCGGCTAACCTCGTAAGAGAAATCGACATGCCCAGGAGTATCGACGAAATTCAGTTCGTAATCGTGGCCGTCTTTGGCATGATAGGGAATGGTTACGGCCTGACTTTTAATCGTAATGCCCCGCTCACGCTCAATATCCATGTTATCAAGAATCTGATTTTTCATCTGGCGGTCATCGATAATCTGGGCTTTTTGAATCAAGCGGTCGGCCAAAGTCGATTTTCCGTGGTCAATATGCGCAACGATACAAAAATTGCGCTTGTATTTCATCTCTGTCATATATTCTCCATTTTATTCAGTAATCAAAACTAAAAATAGTAAGGGCTATCAAGGGGGGCTGCAATTGCCATAATGCCGTCCAAATAGCCTTTTTTGCGGTTTTTCGCATAAATCTCTGCATACATCGCGGAATTATCTTCGTTAAGTTTTATATTTCTGATTTCAACAGGGTCATTCTCAGAAAAACCAGATTCATCAGCAATCGACCCCTTGATAATTTCTTCGATAGAATACTTTCGGGAACTTGAAGTAGAAACAGAAATAAGCCTCATGCCAAAAATCGGAACAAAAGACTTGGCGATAATGTCTCCCTTGTAAATGTTATAGCCAGGATTTTCTGGACGAACACCAAGATAAATCGAAGCCTCGCCAACTTCGGAATTGGCAGTATCATCTCCATGACGATACTTGATTTTTACGATAGACTTTGCAGAACTTTTCATGAGAACATTCTGCATATCCTCAAGATTAGTAATTTTCTGCCCGTCTAATTCAATAATCACATCACCAACAGAAATATGACTTCTACTTGCGCTGCTACCAGGAAACACATACTGAACTTCAAGACCAGCATCTTTTCCCAGTTCTTTTTTTGTGTGTCCAAAGCAGCCAATCCAAGGATGAGAAACCTTGCCACCAGCAGCAAGAGCAGGTAACAAAGATTTTAAGTATTCAACAGGAATTGCGAAATTCAAGCCTTCATACTGAAGCATTCCGGCAAAGACAATGGCCTGCACATTTCCGTTTGAATCAATACATGGTCCACCTGAATTTCCCTGATTTACTGCAGCATCAATTTGCATAACAGAACCAAGAGTGAATAGTTTTCGATCAGTCGCACTCACAATTCCGCTCGTAAGAGTGCGTTCCAACCCGACAGGAGAGCCAATGGCATAAACCTTGTCTCCAACATCCAGATCAGCACTTGAACCGAGACTGAAAACAAAAGGCGCATCAACTTCGGTTTTTATTAGAGCTAGGTCGATTTGGGAATCATAACCAATAACTTTAGCGGGAATACGCGTATCACTGTCTTCTGCAAGTTTTATGTACAAACGAGAAAATCCTTCACTTTTTTTATCAACCAAATCTTCAATTACATGGTGATTCGTAACGATATAACCGTCTTTTGAAATAAAAAAACCTGAGCCAATTACACGGTCTGCAAAGCCCATTCCATTCTGCACTTTGATTCCTTTATCAACCCAAATCGTAACAGTGCCATTGATATAAGAAGAGACTTTTTTTTGCGCAGTAGATTTTTCACCACTCAGACCAGGAACATCCTTTTTTGAAAGTGACTCAAGTTCTGTCAGAGACTTCGACAATTTAGCAGAAAGAGAAGACTTGAGAGTAGAAAGAGATTTTTGAATGCGCAAAGCCGTGTACCAGTCAGATTTTTCAACAGCAGAATCAAATTCTTCCTGTACGGCTTTTTCGCAATCGGATATCGTTTCGGAATCATTTAAGAGGAAGGCACGCCACAAGGCTTGAACCGGATTTTTCTCAAGTAAATCCAGGATTCTTTTTCGTTCTTCACGCCGCGCATCTTCCTGAGTGTAGTCAATGTCAGAATAAATATTATCTGGATCACGAACCGAAGAGCAAGAAGAAAGCAATAATGCAAAAGAGAAGCAGAAAAAAATTTTTTTTAAGTGAAGTATCAGATTTTCAGTTTTCAATTTTTAATTTCCATTTTAATTTTCAACCTGAAGGGCGAAAATTAATTTTTCAATTCGAACAGCGAGGAATCGTTTTCCTTCACTTTCTACTATAGTAGAAACACCCTGCTCACCGATTTGGTTAATTTCTATAAGAATTTTCTCTTCATCTTTTTGACTTCCACCTTGAGAAATCCAGTAGAAACTCTTGTTTTTGCCATTTGAAACCGTAAGAACCTCACTTCCCTTTTGGACAAAAACAGGACTTCCATTTTCGGAAGAGACCGTAACAAGAGAATCTGTAAGCGGTTGATGGAATTTCGCTTCTTCACGAACTTTTCCGTCTATCATTGACGGAAATTTTGTATATTGTACATCCCACTTGCCGTCTCCATCAGTATCCCATGAAGAAATTTTACCGGGAATTTTTGCTCCGGCATTTGCAGGAAGATATTCCTCGGTAAAATCAGGAATCGTGTCTCCGTTTCGATCCACAGTGATTTTTTTAACATAAAAGCCTGTTCCCTGAGCCGGCGAGCCGAAGAGATTTGTCACAATCTGCATTTCATCATTCGTTGAAATAAAATTAGTCTCCCCGTCTCTGGAAAATCCATAATATTCAGTCGTCTCAAAAAGGCCGTCACCGTCAACATCAAGTTTTCGAGAGACTGGAATTCCTTTTTCAAATTGAGCCATCGCATAAATCTTTTCGCCAACAGAATAGCTTGCAAGCTGTGCGACACCGTTCAAGAGGCTCACCTGAATAATGGCACCCTCTCTCTCTTGCGAGGGAATTGAATAACTTAAAGCAGCCCTGAGCAATTCCGTTCCAGAAACAGACTCTGTAGTTTGGGAAAGAAGAGGAATAAAAAAATCCGAGTTCAAACTTGCTTTTATTGAAGCATCTGCCTCGACTGTAAATGGCGTCCATGAGAGCGTCTCAGCAATGAGGGTGAAGCGCAAATCAGCATGGCGATTATCCATTTTGTAGCTTGCTCCTGAAATATATGGCCATGAAGAATAGTCAAGAACCAGGGCATTTTCGGACATGGAGAGCCTGAGAGGAACGCCAAAATCACACTCGGCAGTCCATTCATTTTCGTCATCTTGATTTTCATCGTATGAAATACTTTGAGGTCTGCCACGATTATAGCTGACTACAAGATTAGGATATAAATCACCATCGACATCAATTGAAATCGTACCATTATATGAATTAAGATACTCAGAAAATTCTTTTTTTACATCATCATTTTTAAGGAGCGCTGCAAAATCCTCAAGTAAATGAAGAGAAATTTCTTTGTCAGAAAATGAATAAAAATAATCAAGGGCAGCATCTTCATCAATCAATCCTGATTTGAGAGCCTCAATTGCATAAAGCGGTGATTTTCTGTTTTTTGAGTCAAATGCTTTAAGCATACGGACTTTTTTGGAGTCCCCTTTTGCAGGCTTTTCGTCAGAAGCAAAAATTGCAGCGTAAATTTCTAAATCTTCTTTTGCATTTTTATATAGAGGAAGAGTAAGCGCAAAAGCATCAGCCAAAGCGCGGGAAGATGATGCAAAAACTCCTTCTTTTCTGAAAATATGATATTCGTAGCTGTAAAAAAGTTCCGCGAAGCGTGCATCGGCAGGGTAGACTCTTCGAGCAGAATCAATGCGGGAACGGGCTTTTGCCACGCTTTCGTCATCTCCAAGACAGTAATAAGCCTTGACACGAATAAATTCAGCATCAGCAGAATAAATGAAAGGCTCAGAATCAAGGACAGCAATAGCCTGTGTAAATTGTCTAGTCGCACATAAAATATCAGCATATAGAATGCGGGCGCCATCACGGTTATAGTCAACCCATTCGGCCTCAGTGAGTGCCGTAACGACAAGTGGAAGCACCTGTGATTTTTTTTCACCCTTATTTATTTGGGAAACAGCGCGGAGATACCACAAATCAGCAATGTTATCGTCGTAGGCAAGCCCCATTTGAGCGTTAGAGTCAGCTTCGTTCCATAATTTTTCGGATGCAAATTGTTTCGCAAGCTGAAGATAACGGAGGGCAGTGCGTCTGTTTGCCACTGAAGCGGAATTTGAAAGCCCTTGTGCGAATGAAAAAGAAAGAGCAGAAAAAACAAAAACCGAAATAAATGAAAGTGCTTTTTTTGTCATTAAAAATTCCCTTTTTTATTATTCTACTATAATTTAGCTTCTTCTACAATCCAATTTTTCGCTCCTGAAAAAGAAGCCAGCACTGCCCGAATCGACGAAGTTTTTCCGAAAGACGGAGAAAACTCTTCCACAACAAAGACTTTATTTCGCAAAGACTGGGGGATTTTCCAATCAGTAAACAGTTCCGAAAGATTTTTGCTTTTTCCATCTGCCGTACGGACAGAATCTCCGGGAAGTTGGGAACGAAGAAGAAAAGGCAGGGAAAGAAAAAGGGAAATTGTTTTTTCAGGTGATTTTTCATCTTTCTTTTTAATCACAAGTCGGACTTTCTCTTGGTCACCAGCCTTTTCAACGCGAATGAGAAAATTTTTAAATTCCGTGCTGTCGCCATACTTTCTGAACAAAAAAGAAAAACCGGACTCAAGGCAAGAGTCAGAAGAAGATTTTTGTCCTGCACCATCTGAACCAACAGAAAAAAACAGCGAATCGGAATCAAGGAGGATTTGCACATTCTCAAAAGAGATTTTTCGTGTTTTTTCATTTTCCCAAGAAAGAACTTCCTCAAAAAGCGCGAAAGGAAAGCGTGAGCCGAACCCAGCCTTGTTAAGAAGGTAAAAAAAGACTCGCCGTTTCAGGGCCTTTGGAAGAGAAAAGAAAAAAGAACGGCTGATTTTTGGCTCTTTTATACCAGCTGTCAGACGAAGTGTCTCCTCATTAAAAAAATCATCATCAGCAAGAGCCTTTTTTCCGCCAGCAAGAACAGCCTTTTCCCAGCCAGAAAACTGCTGGTTCAGAAGAGGAACAAGCATGTTACGAATTTTGTTCCTGAGATAAGAGGTGTCAGAATTAGTGGCATCAGTACGCCATGCCTGTTTTTTTTCTGTTAAATAAGATTCAATTTCACTCCGGGGAATATCTAGAAGAGGACGGATTATTTTTCCCCGTTTTCGTCTGATTCCCCCCATCCCCTCAAGAGAACTTCCCTGCAAAAAACGCATTAAAAGAGTCTCCGTCTGATCATTCTGATTATGGGCAAGAGCAAGGGCACAAAGCCCCTCTTTTTGAATAAAAGATTCAAAAGACTGATATCGAAGATTGCGGGCATGTGCCTCAAGGCTCAAACCCTTCGCCTCGGCATCTTTTTCAATTTTGCCATATTCAAAACGCTCCACAAAGCAAAAGATTCCCAATTTTTCACACAATTTTTTTACAAAAAGCGCATCTCCCCCGCTCTCCTCTTCTGGTCGGATTCCGTGATCAAGCGTTATCACACGGAGCAAGGACGGCCCAAATAAAGAGTGGGCAGCAAGCAAAAGCGACAGAGAATCTGCTCCGCCTGAAACCGCCAGTCCGAGTGGCGCATTTTCAGAAAGGGAAGCGGCAGGAATTCCACACAAAGCAAAACCCGAAAGAACTTTTTTTTCAAATTGAGAAAGAAGCAATCTGCCTGTATCAGCGAGCATTTTCCAATAGTATTCCGATAAATAAAAAAATCCCCCGACATGCAGGGGATTTTACGCATTTAAGAAAGATTAGCGAGCTGGAGCAACGCTAACGAGTGAATCTTCACCGTTTGTAAGGATTGTAACACCCTTGCCCAAGTCAATATCTTTTACGCGGAAAACATCGCCAATGTTGACATTTGAAACATCAATAACAACACGAGCAGGAAGGTCTTTAGGCAAAGCCTTTACTTTAATCTCTGGAACATGTTTTACCATGAAGCCACCTTTGAGAACGCCAGCAGGTGTACCCTGATATTGGATTTTGTATGTGCGGACAACAGGCTTTTTGTTTGAGACAGCAAAGAAATCAGCATGAAGAACTTCGTCTTTGATGATATTGTACTCTGTATCGCGGATGAAAGCATCACATTTTTTGCCTTCAACATCAAGTGTGATAAGAGTAGTAGATGTGATTGAGCGCCAAGCCTTGTTGAACTGTACGCTTTCTACAGTGATTGCTGTTGACTTTCCAGCCTCGTCGTAAACAACAGCAGGAATTCGACCTTCAGCACGAATCAAGCGTGCAGCCTTTTTACCAGTTTCTGAGCGTTTTTTTGCTTCAATAACAAACTGTTCCATTTAAAAACTCCTAAAATTTTGGAAAAGCTTGTGTGAAGCAAAGAAGTTGCTTTGATTCTGAAATCCGCCCCATCGTTCGTCACGCCAGAGCTTTTCCATAAATATATGCTGGGCCGACAGGATTCGAACCTGTGGAATGATGGCACCAAAAGCCATTGTCTTACCGCTTGACGACGGCCCAAAAAAAAACAAACTAATTAATCTTCGACAGAAGATTCATCGAAATGACCTGCATTATACTCTGAAAGTATCTTGTCTTGCAAGGCATTTCGGAAATCCGCGCTAATCGGGTGAGCTACATCTTTATAATCGCCATTTGCCGTTTTGCGACTTGGCATTGCGATGAAAAGCCCCGACTGTCCTTCAATAATCTTTACATTATGAACGACGAAGCAGTTGTCAAAAGTAACGGTAACATAGGCCTTTAACTTGCCCTCAGCCGTTACCTTTCGGATTCTCAATTCTGTGACTTCCATAGTTTACAAATTCCTTTTTTGAACTCAAAAAAATTTTCAATGTGCAACAACACATTTCCATTTTTTTTGGCATTTCAAGCAAGCCTCTTTTGCAGCAGCATCTGACTTGAAAACGCCAAAAACTGTAGCACCTGAGCCGGACATATCTGCCCAGTCAGCTCCACATTCCAAAATATCCTTAAGGGCTGCGCCAATCAAAGGATATTTATCTATAAGAACAGGAGTGAAGGAATTTGTAAATTTCCAAGCACCAGCAAAACCGTAATATAAACGCTTCAACTCCGAGAAATCAGGATACGAAACCTTGTATTTGGATTCATACAAACCTGATTCGTATGCTTGATCTACCAAAGAATACGCCTCTTTTGTGGAAGAGTGAATTCCAGGAAAGATAAGCAGAAAACTTAAGTCAGTTCTTGGTTCAATCGCCTTGACGACTTCGCCGCGACCTGAAACTAAGGCGCACCCACGACCTTTTTGGAAAAATCCTGAATGCAAGAAGAAGAATACGTCGCTTCCGACTTTTTCTGCGACGGCATCAGCCAGAGAATCCGTTAACTGAATCTCCGCCAGGTCAGAGAGTCCTTTTAACAGAGAAGCTCCATCAGAAGAACCACCGCCCAAGCCTCCACCGGCAGGCAAAAATTTATCAAGCAAAACTTCTATACCGAAATCGATATTCGTTTCAGAACAGAATGCCGAATAAGTTTTCGTCAGCGTATTTTCCAGAGGAAGCTGCATTTGAGTACAACGAACGATACATTCTTTTTGTGGAATGCGCCGAACATGTAGCTCATCGGAAAAATCTAGTGTCTGAAAAATACTTTCAATGTTATGGAAACCGTCCGCCCGTTTTTTTAGAACCTTGAGCCCTATATTAACTTTTGCAGGCGCTTTGACACAAACATCAAAAGACATAGTTAAACATTATATGCAAAAAGGAGGATAAGTCAAGAATTATTTTTAACTTCGAAGATAGAAAAAAAAAAATGGAGAAATTAGAGAATTTAATCAAAAATCATTTGAAATTCTTATTGACAGAAGACGATTATAAATTTACACTTTCTTGTCTTTGACAAGGAATCAATATGTTTATTAACGATGAAATGAACGATGTTAAGGTTATGGCTCTCGGCTTTTCATATACCGACGAAATTGACGAAAGCTATGAAGATTCAGGCGAAGAAGATGATTTCGATTCGTTAAGCGACGACACGCTTAACAAATTTGATGATGATTTTGATGAAACAATTGATGAAGACGACATGAATGTCACTTATGATTCCGAAGATACCGAAGACTACAACGATGAAATTTCAGAAGATTATTCTGATTCAGAAGAGTAATCCGAACAGAAAAATACCTCATGTATTTTTCTGGTTCGTACGAGAATTTTTGCTCCAAAAATTCTCTCTGTCTTTTACGCCACATCCTGTGGCGATTTTTTTTTACCTTAATTTTTTTCCGCCATGCCAGAGTTTTTCCAAATCATAGAATTCACGGGCATCCGCACTCATCAAATGAACAACAACCGAACCAATATCAATTAGATTCCAGTCATCTCCAGAAGCTGCCTTGTTGTGGGTGACATGAATTTCCATATCATTCGCTTTTACATAATCCTTGACCTGTTTTGCCAAGCCCTGCCAGTGAGCAGAACTATGAATCGTAGCGATTACAAAAAAATCCGTCCATGAATTCAACTCCGAGACATCAATTACGCTTACATTTTCAGCCTTTGAATCCTCAAGCAACTGAGCAATTTCAAGCGCGTGTTCCTGTGCTGTTTTTACTTCTGCCATAACAACTCCTATTTTTTTACATATCGTCCGTCAAAATCTTTTCCGAGTATAATCGTGAAATCGACATTAGACGCGCTGGTACTGTCAGCGTCCGCCGAGACTGATTCATCGACGATATTTTCACAACGAATAAAATCACCAAGACTTTTTGCAATCTCAGCATTTCCAATATGATTTATGATTACAGTTTTATCGTAATCGTTTGAATCCGCATTTCCCGTCGTAAGGATATCATAGCCTGCACTCTGGAGCAATGCCATAGTATTGCGAGCCAGCCCCTGCACGGTAGTTCCATTCTGAATTTCAAGCACATAAGTTCGGTTCACATTCGCATTATCCAGAGAAATAAGGGAGTTAGAAACCTGTTTGAAGACATCTTTTATTAACTGACCGTCGTAATAAGGGAAAAGGAGCGTTTTTCCGTCAACGACACGCTTTGAACCTGTAATAGTCTGAGGAACAAGATGTTCTGAATCAACTGCCGAAATAACACTTACTAGACGGTAAAACTCATCGTCATCAAGATTTGAGGTCATTTTTTTACTGATAACTTCAAATGATTTTTTGTTCTTAATTATCTTTTCATTTCGTGACAAAGCTGAGAAAAAAGCCATTAGTACATTCTGACGACGCTCAATCAAATCTTCCTCCGGCTCGTCAGATTTTTCGTAATTCAGGTAAGTTCGGATTTTATCACCGTCCAAAGAGACAACGCCACTGGGAAGAAGATAACGCAAACCGTCTTCATTTTTTACATCAACCGGTGAAGGAACGAAAATTTTCATGCCGCCGAGCATATCCGTAAGCTCGCCGAATTTGGTAAGGTTCAAGATGATATAGAAGGGTATCGTTTGCCCGACCAGATTTTCTATTTCACTTTTATATGCGTCAATTCCTTTTTCAAGATAGACAGAGTCAATTGAGTCAACGCGCCCCAAACTTGAGAAAATCGCACCAGTATTCTCAAGGATGTTGATAAGAGCCCCTCGCTGAGAAATCGGATAATAGATAAAGACATCTGTAAACAAGACTCGGTTTTTATCTTCCATGACTACAAGAGTCTTGATAACGCGGTCTGACTTTAAGTTTTCATCAACTGTGCTGACCCGCAGGGAAAGGGCAAGCCCCACCGTAACAGAAATAAGAATCACAAAAATGAGAAGGAGGAGAAAAGCGCCTTTGTTTGAATTCGGATTTGAATTTTTCATGTTTTACTTCTCCTTCCGCAATTTTTCTGCAAGTTTTAAAGATGGCTCGGCTACACTTTTGCCGTGAGCCTCAAGATATTCGATATTCTCCTCAAGGACAGCAAGCACCAGGCCATGCAGGGATTTAGCCATGAGCTTAGCCCGGTATTCGTCAGTTGACTGGGGACGGCCAGGCTCAATTTTGTCGGCGACAAAAAGCAAAAGAGCAAAATCGCAGGAATCAGCCGAACCGAAAGTGTGGTTTGCGATTGCGTCGATGATTTCACTGTCGGTGACACCAAATTTTTCCTGAATAAGAACCGCCGCCGCCCGGCCGTGAAGCAAGTCCGGATTAGACAACTCAAAGTCTGAAATCACCTTTCCGTCTTTTTTGGCAAGGGTAAGCATTTCTTCGCTGGAAGAGTTTTTGCACATATCATGGGCAATGCCTGCGAGCCAGCCCTTTTCTTCGTTAAGACCATAATTGGCGCAGAGTTTTGCCATCATTTCGGCAGTGCGCATTGAGTGAGCGAACCTGCTTTCTTTTACGACGCTTTTTGTATATTGGCTAATCTGCTCAAAGAGTTCACTTCGCATAGAGATTCCTTTGTTTAATATAGTCAAAAACTCGCTTCTCCACAAGATAACGCCATGCGCCCCCCTCACCTACTTCCTGACGGATTTCGGAAGAAGAGATTTCCATTTTTGGGTTCTGGACGATTTTATGGGGATAGGGAAAATTCTCACGGGTCACGCCTTTCATGGGAGATTTTCCGTATTCGCCCACTGGAGAATTCTGGTACTCTGCCTTCAAGCCAGTATCCTGAGGGCGGCAGGCAAGAATCAAATCAGCTTTCTGAGCAAGTTCTGAGGCATGATCCCATTTGTCGTAATAAGGAAGCAAATCCTCGCCAAAAACAAGGCCGATTTTACCAGTTAGAACTGATTTGTATTTTTCTTCCAAGTAGCAGATTGTGTCCCAGGTGTAGGAAATGCCGCCACGGTCGATTTCACAAGACTCAGCCTCAAAGCGCGGGTCATCCATGACAGAAAGACGAACCATTTCCAGGCGGTCTTCCGCGCTCACGGCACAGGAAAGTTCCTTGTGGGGCGGGCAGGCCGTAGGAACGAAGAGAATTTTTTCGTATCCAAGATTGCGGCAGACTGAATCAGCGAGAATCAAATGCCCGATATGAATGGGGTTAAAACTCCCGCCCAGCATTGCGATTTTCACGAATCTGACTCCGAAGTATCCTGACCGGGGAACTGTTCTTCCATAAAGTCATCAACTGAACGGCTGGCAAGAAAATTCGGATTCAAGCTAGTGCCCTTCTTTTTTGAAGAAAGGAAGGAACCGTCAGAAACCCGCTCACCAGTGGAAGTGAATGTGCCCTCGCCCGCCATTTTCGTGACCAGCTCAAGGATAGCGATCCGCACTTCGTTCATGCCCCAGTGAGCCGCCACCGAAACAGGAATGACTTTTGTGTCAGGCTCGCTCTTTTTGATTTCTGCGGCGATTTTTTCTGCATTTTCCTTGGCGCCCTCAATGTCGGTTTTGTTGCAAAGCACGATATGAGGCTTATTGAGCAAGTCTTTTGAGAAGCCCTCAAGCTCGCCACAGAGAGTTTTATATGCCGACAGACAATTTTCGTCCGAGCAATCAATCATAAAGAGAAGGCCTGCCGTGCGGGAAATATGCTTTAAAAAGCGGATTCCCAAGCCCGCACCTTCACTGGCCCCCTCAATGATGCCAGGAATATCGGCGATAATTACATCCCGCTCAGCATCGGCACGCAAGACACCGAGATTAGGAATCTTCGTGGTGAAGGGATAAGGAGCGATTTTTGGCCGCGCGTTCGTAAATGCGTCAAGGAGAGAAGATTTTCCAGCATTGGGGAAGCCAACCAAACCGATATCAGCCATAATACTAAGCTCAAGAAGCAGCTTTCGGTACTGGCCTGGCTGACCGGGGTTTGCATTTCGAGGGGCCTGATTAGTTGAGGTCTTAAAATGAACATTACCCCAACCGCCATTACCGCCTTTAAGGAAGACAAACTGCTCATCTTCGCTCTCAGTGGTAAATTCCTTGATAAGTTCCTTTGTTTCGGCGTCACGGATTGCCGTTCCTGGCGGAACTGCGATAACGATATCCTCGCCGTCCTTTCCGTATTTGTTCCAGCCTTGTCCGTCGCCACCATTCTTGGCTTTGAAAAATCGCTTAAAACGGATATTAGCGAGGGTTTTTACATTGCGCTTAACGCAGAAAATGACATCACCGCCCTTTCCGCCGTCACCACCGTTGGGACCGCCCATAGGAACATATTTTTCACGGCGGAAAGACACACATCCGTTTCCGCCCTTGCCTGAGGTGACTTCGATTATCGCTTCATCAGCAAACTGTTTCATAATTTTCCTTTATAAAAAAAACCCGGAAACAGTAGACTGAATCCGGGCTTTCATCGTTTTAGGCTTCAACAGGTACGACTGAAGCGTACTTTCTGTTCATGCGCTCATGGAATTTTACAGTTCCGTCTGCTGTTGCAAACAGGCTGTCGTCTCCCGCGCGTTTTACATTGTCGCCCGGGAAGATTTTTGTTCCACGCTGCTTAACGATGATTGAGCCGGCTGTTACGAATTCTCCGCCGTAAGCCTTTACGCCCAAGTATTTAGGATTTGACTGACGGCCGTTTTTTGCGCCGCTACCACCTTTACTTCGTCCCATTTTAATCCTCCGTAAGAATTACATTCTCAGGAAATTCTTTTGTAAGAGCTAAAATACCAGTTCTTAAAAAATCTCCGATACAAATAAGCTGAGTTTCTGTTACAGAATCCTCAGATTTTGCCTCAACCTTAAAAGAAAGATTCCCCCGCGTTGAAGCGTCTGCTATCATTAAAACATTTTCATTATGTGAAAGGACTTGCATTGCCGTGCGGATAAGCACTGTGACCGCCGCACACACAATATCGTTTCCCTTCTTAGAAAAATGAGCGTGTCCGTTAGCTTGACATTTTTTTAACGCGCCATTTTTGCCATAAGAAAGTGTTACGGTCGTCATTCTAATTAAAGAGTGATGTCCTTAACACGAATGTTTGTGTATTCCTGTCTGTGACCGATTAAGCGGTGATAGTCTTTCTTGCTCTTGTATTTGAAGACAAGAACTTTTTTGTCGCGGATGCTGTTTTCAACAACTGCGCTGATTTTTGCGCCTTTAACGAACGGAGTACCGACAGAAATTTTGTCGCCGTCGCTAACCAAAAGGACTGAGTCGATGTCGATTTTTGCTCCATCTTCAGCATCGATTTTATCGACCTGAATGAGAGCGTCTTTCTCAGCCTTGTACTGTTTGCCTTTGTATTCAAAAAGTGCGTACATGTAAAACCTCTTAATCGCCGCAAAGTGTAACGGAACTCTAACGACTAAAATTAAAATATAAGTACGAGATTATATCAAATTCTGCTAAATCTAGTCAATAGAACGAAAAAGCCAGCGAACCGGCAAAACCGAAATTCACTGGCAAAAGCTACATCTTAATGCCGGAGGGAAGGAGGTAGGGAGCGACCCGCAGGGGCAAAACCTGTGAGACAGGTT
>DFEB01000077.1 GCA_002368605.1 Treponema sp. UBA3813
TTTATTGTACGCGGTGTGGGAAAATACATGTTCTTGCGACAGCAGTTTTTCTTTTTGGATTTGGAAAAGGGCTATCTGATTTTTGCCTTGGATTATCTTTCAATTCTTGTTTTGATTGCCACTGCGTCCTACTGGCTTGGAAAAGCGCTCAGAGCATGGAACAGCGGACACAAGGAATGAGCGGAGAATCGGAACCTACACGCTCTCGAACATATCGGGGAATTTGTGGTGTGTTCATTGCTCTGCACCTTCTTCTATTCCGAAAAGAGCCAGTCCAGCACATCATTGGAAAGTCCTATCCTGCATGTCTCATAGTGGTCGGCACTCTTTCAAAAGATGTGGAAAAATGGCTGGGAAATACAGGAGCGAAATAAAAATCCCTCTTGAAGTTTTCTTCTCTTCATGTTATTTTCTCTTCATAAGTAACAAGGGAGTAGCTGGCAGCGCAAAAAGCTGTAACATCATTTCGTCACCACGGGAATCACTTCCCCGGAATATGTTCTAATGTAGCGAGACTTTTACTGCAAATTTTTATGTTTGTAGGGAAAGTCTCTTTTTTTTCTGCGAACGAATTTCTGGAGGAAATATGATTTTTCTGAATGTGGTGATTCTGCTCTTTGCTTTTGTGGCCTTGGTCAAAGGGGCGGATATTTTTGTGGACGGAAGCGCAGCTTTGGCCCGCTTTTTCAAAATTCCTTCTATTGTGATAGGACTTACTGTTGTTGCTCTGGGGACCAGTATGCCCGAACTTGCCGTAAGTACCAGCGCGGCTCTCGCAGGCGCAAATGAAATTGCCCTTTCAAATGTGGTCGGCTCAAATATCTTTAATCTTCTTGTAGTCCTTGGCTTGTGTGCTGTCATTCATCCTGTTCCTGTAGAAAATGGAATCCTAAAACGGGATTTTCCTATTACTCTTTTTTCCACAATTCTCGTTCTGCTGGCAAGCACCGCTTCATCCCTTTTTAACGGGAATTTTCTTTCCCTTCCTATGAGTGCTGATTCAGGACTCCTTTCCCGCTGGCTTGGAATAATCCTTCTCCTTCTTTTTGTGACTTACATCGTATATCTCATTTTTGACGCAAAAAGTCATCCCGCAGAAGAAAATGACGGAAAAATGCTTCCCTTGTGGAAATGTCTTCTTCTGATTGCTCTTGGACTGATTCTGATTATCGCGGGAGGAAAAGCCGTCGTCTACAGTGCGCAGAATATCGCCCGCTTCTTTGGCATGAGCGAAACCCTCATTGGCCTTACAATCGTCGCAATCGGAACATCCCTTCCTGAGCTTGTCACTTCAATCGTAGCCGCCAGAAAAGGCGAAGTTTCCCTTGCCGTGGGAAATGTTCTGGGCTCAAATATCTTCAACTTGCTTTTTATTCTGGGAGTGTCGGCTGCAATCAATCCGGTCTGTATGAATGTGGCTTCAATTTATGATTTGGGGATTTTAATTTTCGTGAGTTTACTGGCATGGATTTTTTCAATTACTAAGCGTCAGATTGGGCGGCTGGAAGGAATCGTCATGCTCTTCTGCTACGCCGCCTCAATGACTTTCGCAATTATCCGGTAATTCGGATTTTCTGGAGGAAATATGAATTTTGGGAATGTGATTTTCGCCCTTTTTAACTTCGCAGGAAGTCTCTGCCTTCTTTTGTTCGGAATGAAGCTTATGAGCGACGGAATTCAAAAGTCTGCCGGTGCGAGGATTCAGGGCGTTCTGGGCTTTATGACAAAAAACCGCTTTTTAGGACTCCTCACTGGCTGTATTCTTACTATGGTGATTCAGTCATCGGGAGTAACCACGGTAATGGTCGTCTCCTTTGTGAATGCCGCCCTTATGACTCTGGAACAGTCGGTGGCAGTTATTTTCGGAGCCAACATCGGAACCACCGTTACGGCTTGGATTGTCTCCCTCTTCGGCTTTGACTTTAAGGTTTCGGCCTTTGCCATCCCGATTTTTGCCTTGGGCTACATCCTTTCGGTAATCAGTCATCATCGCTACGCAAACATGGGGCTTGCGGTCATGGGCTTTTCCCTGCTTTTCATCGCCTTGGGCTGGCTTTCTGAGGCAATTTCCCTTAATTCTGAAAACATGTCCTTCCTGACAAAGATTCAAGCTCTTGGCTTCTGGAGCTACCCAATCGCGGTCTGTATAGGAATTATTGCCACTGCCCTGATTCATTCATCTTCTGCCATGACTGCCATTATTATCGCCATGGCCTACAACGGACTTTTGACCTGGAATTTTTCCGCCGCCCTCGTAATCGGAAGCAACATCGGCTCAACGGTGGATTCAATCATGGCTTCTTTCGGGGCAAAGACAAATGCCCGCAGGGCTTCCCTTGTTCATGTGCTTTTTAACTGTACCACGGCTCTGCTCGCGCTGATTTTCCTGCCATATCTTACCCGCCTCGTGGATTTCATTACGCCGGGCAAGGCAGAAAGCGCTATAGTTTATCACATCGCAATGCTTCACACCCTTTTTAATCTTTTTGGAACGCTTATTTTTCTCCCCTTTACAAAACAGCTTGCATCCCTTACAGAAAAACTTATTGCTGACAAAAAAGAAGAAATCCCGGAGCATTATTCTTTTCCTTTCAATGAATATGCCGTCCGTGAATCGGCGGTTATCCCCCTCATGCAGCTTCATACTGAAATCAAGACAATGGCCGACTACACAGTGGAAATGTTCGACAGCATTCAGAGGGGCTTTTCCGACAAAAAGGCTTTTCTTTCAGGAGAATACGAGAAAATCGAAAAGAGGGAGGCTTACCTTGACGAGATGAAAGAGCAGCTGACCGCATTTTTGGTGCGCTGCCACAGCCTTGAAGTTACGGAAGAGCTTTTCTCTCAAATGCAGACGCTTATTTCGATTGTCGAGGAACTTGAAAATCTTTCTGACGAATGCCTTTCCCTTGCAGTTTACATCAAGAGAGCAGAAGAAAAGAATCTTTCTGTTCCTAAGGAAGACAAAGAGCGACTTCTTCCATATATTGAGCTTGTCCGTCAGCTTTTGTACTTTGTTTACCGCCACATCGGGGACGAATTGACGACCAGCCAGCATGATTTTGCCAACAGCCTTGAAGAAATGATTGATTCAGAACGGACAGAACTGAAACGCCTGGCCCGCCACCGACTTGAGCAAGGGAAGAATGTAAAAGCCGAGCTTTTGTACATCGATATAGTGCGTAAAATCGAAAAGATGGGCGACAATTGCTTTTCCATCGCGGGGATAATCACGAGACGATAAAAGCTGCGACTATGCACGGCAATGACCCAAATTGCCGCCCGGAAATCGCCAAAAAAATCGACATTTCGAAAAAAACTTATCACCCTCTGCACCTCTGTCGTTATATCAGAATATTTTCTTTATTTTACAAAAAAAATCCTCAAAAACTATAGACCATATCGAAGAATTCCTTTATATTCGCTTTTACAACATTATTATTTTTTGCTGCTAGCAAGCTTTTTGACTTGCGGAATCACAGTTTTAGGTGGTATTTCATGTTCAATCGTGAGGACTACATTTCTGATTCAGAATGGAATCGATTTCTTGAGTTTTCAAAGGATTTGAAGACTCCGAATGTTGTGATTAATCTCAAACAGATTAAGTACAATTTTATTAAACTGCGTGATTCGTTCCCCTACGCGCATATTTATTACGCAATCAAGTCGAATCCGGGTGAACCTGTCTTAAAAATGCTTGCCGAGCTGGGCTCAAATTTCGATGTCGCTTCCCGCTATGAGCTTGATAAAATCATGGCTTTAGGTGTGGACGGTGACCGTCTCTCTTACGGAAACACAATCAAAAAAGCCCGTGACATCAAATATTTCTACGAAAAAGGCGTGCGCATGTTCGCCACTGATTCAAAGGATGACCTCAAGGCAATCGCCGAGAACGCTCCAGGAAGCCGCATTTATGTGCGCATGTTAATGGAAAACACCCAGAGTGCAGACTGGCCTCTTTCCCGCAAATTCGGCTGCCACCCGGACATGGCTTACGATTTGCTTGTTATGGCCAGAGACTTGGGGCTCACTCCTTATGGCGTTTCTTTCCATGTAGGAAGCCAGCAGCGCGATATCGGAGCCTGGAACGACGCAATCGCAAAAGCTTCATATCTCTTCTCATCTCTTGAAGAAGAAGAAGGCATTCGTCTTTCAATGATTAACATGGGCGGTGGCTTTCCGGCTCACTACATCCAGCCAGCCAACGAACTTGAAACTTACGCCTCAGAAATCACCCGCTACCTGCACGATGACTTCGGAGACGAAATCCCTATGATTATCTTGGAGCCAGGCCGCTCTTTGGTGGGCGACTGCGGAATTCTTACCAGCGAAGTAATCCTCGTAAGCCGCAAGAACAACACGGCCCTGCAGCGATGGGTCTATCAGGATTCTGGAAAATTCAACGGTCTTATCGAAACTCTGGATGAAGCCGTAAAATATCCGGTCATTTCTTCAAAGGATGGTCCCGGAGTAAAAGAAGGGGAAGTAATTCTGGCCGGCCCCACCTGCGACAGCGCGGATATCATGTACGAGGACATCAAATACAAGCTGCCCCTCTCCCTTAAAGCAGGTGACAAGCTCTACTGGCTCACCACGGGGGCCTACACCAGCACCTACGCCAGCGTAGAGTTCAACGGCTTCCCGCCAATAAAGACTTACTTCATGTAGTGTTTAATTGAAAACTTTTGCCAGCCGCTCCAGTGCCTCCTGTAAAAGCGGGCGGGGAGTGGCTATATTTATCCTCTGATAATTTTCGCCCTCGCTTCCGAACATGGTTCCCCGGTCAAGCCAGACTTTCGCCTTATTCACGATGATGTCGTCAAGCTGGGCGTCGCTGTAGCCGTATGCCGAAAAATCAAGCCAGATTAAATATGTGCCCTCAGGCTCAATCAAGCGCACGCGGGGGAGCCTTTCTTTGAGGAAATTGCGCAAGAAGGCAAGATTTTCTGCCAGATGCGCTTTGAGGGCGGTCAGCCATTCTTTTCCATTTTCGTAGGCGGCCTGTGCGGCGACAAAGCCCATGAGACTTGGCTCATCATAGCCGGTTTTATCCCGCTCGTCGTGGAATTTTTTCTTCAGCGCGGGATTTTGGATAAAATTCGTGGAGAATTGCAGTCCTGCCAGATTGAAAGTTTTGCTGGCAGAGGTTGAAACCACGCAGTTCCATGCCGCTTCTTTTGAAATCGTCGAATAAACTATGTGCTTGTGGGGCGGAATTATAAAATCATTGTGAATTTCGTCCGCAAAGACGATGACATTGTGGCGCAGGCATATTTCAGAAAGCTTTGTAAGCTCCTCTCGCGTCCAGACCCTGCTCACAGGATTGTGGGGGCTGCAGAGAATGAAAAGTTTTACCTGATTGTCTATGATTTTCTGCTCGAAGTCGGCGAAATCAATCTGCCACTTGCCGTCTTTTTCAAAGAGAGAAGATGTTACCAGCTTGCGTTTGTTTGCCTCAATCATGTTCTTGAAGGGATAATAGACTGGCGTTTGAATGAGCACGGCCTCGCCTTCGTTGCTAAAAGCCTTGATTGCGCAGGCAATGGCAAAAACTACTCCAGGAGTTGTGACAATCCAGCGGCGTTCTATGTCAAAATCATGCTCTTCTTTCATCCATTTTGCCACGGCATCGTAAAAACGCTGGTCGGGGACGGAATAGCCGAAAATGCCGTGATTGATTTTTTCGTGCAGGGCTTCAAGAATCGCCGGAGCGGTGGGAAAGTCCATGTCGGCGACCCAAAGTGAAAGCACGTCGGCGGGTTTCCCTCGCGCGACGGCAAGATCATATTTTATGGCGTTGGTGTTTTTGCGGTCGGTGATTTTGTTAAAATTGTAAGTCATCTGAGTCTCCTGAAAAATAAAACCTAGTGAATTGCTAGGTAATAGTTTATCCTGATTTTACCTATTTGGTCAATGGGGAAAAGTGGGCTCAGATGATTTTCCCTTAATTCATTTTGACGAATTCATAACCAGCTTCTTCGATTGCGGCTTTGACTTTTCCTTCATCGACGCTTGCTCCGTCTTTAAGGATGACGATTGCCTTTTTCTGCTCGTGGCTTGCACTCGCTGACTCTACGCCATCCAAGGCTTCCAGGGCTTTTTTCACATGCATTTCGCAGTGCTGGCACATCATTCCATTGATTTCGATTGTTTTTTCCATTTTTGACTCCTTATGGTTAATTTTGTTTTTTTGCATTTTGAAAAAATTGAGGCGGAGGGCGTTTGTGACCACGCAGAAACTTGAAAGGCTCATTGCCGCCGCCCCGAACATGGGATTGAGTTTCCAGCCTAAAGCCGCCGTAAAGACTCCAGCCGCAAGGGGAATTCCAATCACATTGTAGAAGAAAGCCCAGAAAAGGTTTTCGTGAATGTTTTTCAGCGTTGCCCGGCTCAAGCGGATTGCAGCCGGCACATCTGAAAGACGGCTTTTCATCAAAACGATGTCCGCCGCGTCGATTGCCACATCAGTTCCCGCTCCGATGGCGATTCCAATGTCAGCGCGGGTAAGGGCTGGCGCGTCGTTGATTCCATCTCCCACCATGGCAACACTGCCGTTTTCCTGCAAATCCCGGATTACGCTTTCCTTTCCGTCGGGGAGAACGCCTGCAATCACTTGGTCAAGTCCGGCCTGCTTTCCGATTGCCTGAGCTGTTTTTTCATTGTCTCCAGTGAGCATGACCACGCGGATTCCCATTTCCTGCAATTCTTTTACGGCACGGGGGCTGTCGGCCTTGATTGTGTCCGCCACTGCGATTATGCCGAGGATTTTTCCGTCACAGGCAAAAAAGAGAGGCGTTTTGCCTGATTCTGCAAGGGCTGCCGCTTTTTCTTCCATTGTCATTCCGGCGAAAGTCGGAAGCTCCTTTTGCATTTCTTTTATGAAATCCAGCTTTCCCCCGGCAAGAATTTTTCCGTCCAGCCTTGCTTTAAGTCCCTTTCCGCTCAAAGCCTCAAAATCAGTCACATCTTTTGCCCTGAGATTTTTTTCTTCTGCTTTCTGAACGATTGCTTTTGCCAAGGGATGCTCGCTCTTTTTTTCAAGGGCATAGGAAAGAGACAGAAGTTCTTCCTCGCTCACGCCTTCTGCAGGAAAAATATCCGTAACGCGGGGAGAGCCTTCTGTAATCGTGCCGGTTTTGTCCAGTGCGACGATGTTGATTTTTCCCGCCGCTTCAAGGCTTGCCGAAGTTTTGAACAAAATGCCGTTTCTGGCTCCCATGCCGTTTCCCACCATGATTGCCACCGGGGTGGCAAGTCCCAAAGCACAGGGGCAGCTGATTACGAGAACCGCCACCGCACGAGTGAGGCTTGTTCCAACATCGGCTCCCAAAAGCGACCAGACGATGAATGTAAGAATGGCAATGGAAATCACAAAAGGAACGAAAATGCCAGAAACCTTGTCGGCGATTTTTGCAATGGGGGCTTTTGTTGCCGCCGCGTCGCTTACCATCTGAATAATCTGAGAAAGAGTCGTGTCTTCGCCCACCCGCACGGCCTGACATTTTAAAAATCCAGAAGTGTTGGTCGTGGCAGCCGAAACCTTGTCCCCAGCCGCCTTATCCACAGGAATGCTTTCGCCTGTGAGGGCAGATTCGTTTACCGCGCTGCTTCCTTCAAGCACGATTCCGTCCACTGGAATATTCTCGCCGGGGCGCACAAGGAAAATGTCTCCTTTTTTAACGCTTTCAATGGGAACGGTCTTTTCTTCGCCATTTTCGACAATGACCGCTGTTTTGGGTGCGAGCTTCATCAGCCCTTTTAAGGCATCGGTCGTCCTTCCCTTTGATTTTGCCTCCAGAGTTTTTCCCACGGTAATCAGGGTGAGAATCATGGCCGCAGTCTCAAAATAAAATTCGTGCATGTAATTCATGACGGCTTCTTCATTCCCGGCGACAACTGCGCTTGTCATGGCAAAAATAGCCCAGGTGCTGTAAATAAAAGCCGAGGCCGAGCCTAGGGCCACCAGAGTATCCATGTTGGGCGCCCTGTGCAAAAGGGATTTAAATCCGCTCACAAAGAATTTCTGGTTTATAATCATGACGATTGCAGAAAGCAAAAGCTGAACCAGGCCCATTGCCACATGATTTCCGTCGAAAAAAGAAGGCAGCGGCCAATTCCACATGCTATGGCCCATGGAAAAATAGAGGAGCGGAATCAAAAATAAAATAGAAGAAAGAAGCCTTTTTATGAGGATGGGGCTTTCCAGGTCGCGAAGACTGTCTTCGGCACTTGCAGACTTCCCGCTTTGCCCGCCAAAGCCGCTTGAAGTGCGTGAAGAAGAATCCGATTTTGCCTGAGATTTTAGGCTTGCTCCGTAGCCCGCATTTACCACGGCTTCAATAATTGCCTCGTCGCTGGCATTTCCTTCGATTCCCATGGAATTTGTAAGAAGACTCACCGAGCAAGAGGAAACTCCCGCCACCTTTGAGACCGCCTTTTCCACACGAGCCGAACAAGCCGCGCAGCTCATTCCTGTGACATTAAATTGCTTCATAATTTTCCCTGACTGTTTCTTTTATAAATATAATAAAAATTATCCGAGAAAAAAAGTAACTTTGTCACATAAGAGAATAATTATCCTATTGCCTGCTCTAAATCCTGAATCAAATCTTCTGAGTTTTCAATACCCACGCTCAGGCGCAAGAGGGTATTCGTGATTCCCCTGGCATTTCGCTCTTCTTCGGGCACATCCACATGGGTTTGGGTGGCGGGATAGGTAATCAGGGTGTCCACTCCGCCAAGACTTTCGGCAAAGTGAATGACTTTTACGCTTTTTAAGACCCGCTCCACGGTTTCTACGGAATCCACATAGAAAGAAATCATGCTGCCAAAGCCTTTTGCCTGTTTTTTGCTGATTTCATAGCCCTTGCTTTGGGGAAGGCCGGGGAAGAGGATTCCTTTGACACGGGGATTTTTCTGCAGGGCGGCGACGATTTTGAGGGCGTTTTCACAGTGACGCTCCATGCGGACGGCCAGAGTTTTGATTCCCCGAACGAGAAGGAAGGAGTCAAAGGCGGGAAGGGCAGAGCCTGTGGTTTTCGTGATGATTTCAAGATTTTCGGCGATTTTTTTATTGTTGGTGGTGACAAAGCCTGCCAGCGTGTCGTTGTGACCGCAGAGGAATTTTGTTCCGCTCTGGACAACTATGTCTGCTCCGAGGGAAAGGGGATGCTGCAAATATGGCGTGAGGAAGGTGTTGTCTACTATTAAAAGAGCGCCGATTGAGCGGGCATATTCTGCCGTGAGGGCAATGTCCGTGACTTTCATCAGGGGATTTCCCGGAGTCTCGACGAAGATGATTTTCGTGTTCTCCTTTTTTGCCGCCTTGATGTTTGATAGTTCGGAAGTGTCGGTGTAGCTGGTCTCAAAGCCAAGTTTTTGCCCGATTGTGTTTAAAAATCGCTCCGTGCCGCCATAAAGGTCGTCCGAGCAGATGACATGAAAGACCTGGCCTTTTTTTTCGTTCAGGATGATTGCGTCGAAAAGCGCTGTGATTGCCGCAAGCCCGCAGTTGAAGGCAAAACCGAATTCCGCTCCGTCCAGACTTGCGACGAGTTTTTCAAGATGGTCTCTCGTCGGGTTTTTGAGCCGGGAATAATCGTAACCCGTGGATTTTCCCAGTTCCGGGTGAGCGAATGTCGCTGACTGGTAGATGGGAAGGGCGATTGCGCCGGTTTTGTCGTTTGCCTCGTAATCTGGCTTTCCTGTGACACAAAGAGTGTCGATTTTGTATTCAGCCATTTAATATCTCCAGAATGCCCGCATGGATGCGGGATAAATGTAAGGAGAGAAAATTCTGTTTGCCGTCAGGTGAACAGAATTTTCTCGTGCGAATCAAAATTACACGGAAGTAATTTTGATTCGTTAGATACAATAGTCGTAGCCGTTGAACTGACGGTTTTTTTCGGCGATATGCTCCAGTGTGTTTGAATCCACGAAATTGTTGATTACATCGTTGAATTCATTCCAAAAATCATCGTTGCCCACGGAACTGAGAGTGTTTGATTCGCTTGGGGAGCGGGGATTTAAATCTCCTTCCATTGCCCGAAGAATTTCTCCCACCGTGTAGTCCTCTGCTTTTTTTGCCAGCTTGTAGCCGCCGTTGTTTCCCCTAAGACCGATTACAAGCCCTGACTTACTGAGCTGAATGAGAATCTGCTCCAGATATTTTGTGGAAAGATTATGACGGTGGGAAAGAAGCTTGAGGGGAATGAATTTATCCTGCTCGCTTTCGGCAAGTTCCGTCATGATGAGAAGCGCGTACTGTCCTTTTGTCGAAATTTTTAGCATTTGATCCTTCCTGTTGAAAATAAAACCTATCTTTTAACTAGGTAATAATCATAATAACAGATTTAACCTAGTTTTGCAATAGGTAAAAATTTTACAACTACCCATTGACATAGTAGGTAATAATCATAATAATACGATTACCTATTGAATAACTAGGTAATTATAAAAAAGGGGTACGTGCAATGGCAAAGAAACTCAGACAGATAGCGATTTACGGAAAGGGCGGAATCGGAAAATCCACCACCACTCAGAATCTTACGGCAGGACTTCTGGAACTTGGAAAAAAAGTTCTGGTAGTCGGCTGTGACCCGAAGGCAGACTCAACACGACTTTTGCTGGGCGGTCTTCATCAGAAAACAGTTTTGGATACAATCCGCGACAACAAGACTGAAATCCAGCTGGAAGATTTGCAGAAAATCGGATTTAAGGGCGTTCGCTGCGTTGAGTCGGGAGGACCGGAGCCGGGAGTTGGTTGCGCAGGACGGGGAATCATCACTTCTATTTCAATGCTGGAGAATCTTGGCGCATATACGGAAGATTTGGACTATGTTTTCTATGATGTTTTGGGTGATGTCGTCTGTGGTGGATTTGCAATGCCAATCCGAGAGGGCAAGGCTCAGGAAATCTACATCGTCGCTTCTGGTGAGATGATGGCTTTGTATGCGGCAAATAACATCTGTAAGGGTATTGCCCGCTATGCTGAGCGGGGAGACGTGCGATTGGGCGGAATCATCTGTAACAGCCGAAACGTTGACCGCGAGCTTGATTTACTCCGTGCCTTCACGAAAGAGCTTAACACCCAGCTCATTTACTTCGTGCCGCGAAACAACATCGTTCAGCAGGCGGAAATCCGAAAGAAGACCGTAATTGAATATGCTCCTGAAAGCTCACAGGCTCAGGTTTACCGGAATTTGGCCCAGGCAATCGATGAGAACACGAATTTCACGATTCCGACACCAATCACCCAGGAACGCCTTGAGGAAATCCTCATTGAGAACGGCATGATGGAGCCGGAAGGAAACTACTCAATCTAAATAAAATCTCTTATCCGATACTTTACGCCGAGCTTTTGACATAAGGCCCGGCTTTTTTCGTCTCCTACAAAAGAGCGACTGCCTCAATCTCGACCAGCGCGTTTTTTGGCAAGGCGGCGACTTCAAAGCAACTGCGGGCAGGTTTTGAGATGAAATATTTTTCGTAGACAGTGTTAAAGGCTGCAAAGTCGGCGATGTTTTTCAGAAAGCAGGTAGTTTTGACGACTTTTGAAAAGTCCGTGCCGGCGTCCTTTAAGATTTCACCAAGATTTTTGATGGCCTGTTCGGCTTCTTGCTCAATTCCGCTTCCTTCGATTGCGCCAGTCTCAGGGTTCAGCGGAATCTGGCCTGAGGTGTAGACAAAGCCGTTCGCGACGATTGCCTGTGAGTAGGGGCCGATAGCCTCTGGGGCGGATTTTGTTTCGATTGTTTTCATTTGTTGTGGTCTCCTTATTACCTATTGACAAAATAGGTTATTTTAATGTAGTTTGTCAAGAATTTATGACGCTCTGGCAGATAAATATGCCTTCGCGTGGGCGGACAGTGCACAGGAGTAAAAAAATGAGCAAATTACTGGATTCAATCAAAAAGACTGGTGTGTTTTTCGTGGCAACGGCGGACGGGAATGAGCCTCATGTCAGACCGTTCGGTGCAGTCGAAGAAATTGACGGCAAAATCTACCTCGTGACGGGGAACAAAAAAGCTGTTTTCCGTCAGTTCATCGCAAACCCGAAAATCGAATTCGCCGGAATTTACGAGGACGGCTCGTGGATTCGCGTTTCGGGAAGAGTTCGCAGGACAGACGACATCAAACTCAAAGAAAAATACCTTGAACTTCGACCGACATTGCAGAAAATCTACAAAGCCGATGACGGCATTTTCGAGGTCTTTGAGCTCGTCGAGCCGGTCGGCTACATTTATAGCGGAACGAATGTAACAAAAATCGAGGGGTAAACCCTGACTTTTTTTCAATGATATTTTAATCAGTGCCTTGTGCGGACTGCTGAAAGACTGTAACAGCCTCCTTAATGGAAAAGTCTTTCGACAGTCCGTTTTTTCTTTTCGGCTTTTCCATAAAAAAATCTTATAACTCTCATAAAAAAATTGTATTAGGCATAAGTTTTGAAATTTTATATACCTACTATGTCGATAGGTTTTAAGCCTACGAGGAGGTATTTATGAAAAAAAATCTTTTGAAAATCGCTTCTGTTGCCCTTTCTCTTGCTTTGGCTTTTGGTATGCTTTCCTGCAAAAAAGAAAAATCTGATGTAAAGACTGTCATCGTCGGCACAGGCTCGGACAGCAAGCTTTACTGTTATCTGGACGAAAAAGGAGAGCTTGCGGGCTTTGAGATTGATGTAATGAAGGCGATTGGCGAGCTTTTGCCCCAGTACAAATTTGAATTTCAGACCTTCGACTTTAAGAACATTCTTCTGGCTCTTTCTGCGGGAAAAATCGACATCGGAGCGCACATGTACGAGTCTAATCCTGAACGGCGAAAGAATTATCTTTTCACTGATTTGGGCTACAACGACTTCTCAAAATACATAGTCGTTTTGAAAGAGAACAAGGATGTTCAGTCTCTCAAGGATTTGGTGGGAAAGACGGCTCAGGCTTCCACCGGCTCTGCCACGGGCGCGATTCTGCAGCACTGGAACGAAGACCACCCCAATGAGAAAATTAACGCCGTTTTGACCAGCGCGCTCACGAATGAGCAGGTCGTTGCGGCTATGAAAAACGGCACTTACGACGCCTTTTTCTCGAATATTCCCAGCTTCAACCTTCTTCAAAAAGAATACGGTGGAATTTTCCGCCTTGTGGAAGAGCCGATTTCCACAAGTGCCTCATATTTCATCTTCAATTTGGACAACCCTGAGCTTAAAAAAGATGTTGACGGCGCTCTGAAACAGCTGATTGATTCGGGTGAACTTGCAAAAATCGCAATCCGTGATTTGGGTTCAGATACGACCCAGAATATCAACAAGTAGCCTATGAGTGATTTGTTTTCTTGGAAGCGTTTGGTTCAAAATTTCCCGGTTCTGATTGTTAAATTGCCGGTAACTTTTGAGATTGTCGCAGTCGCCTTTAGTCTGGGATTTTTCCTTGCCCTTCTGATTGCGACTGCCAGAATCAAAAAAATTCCCCTGCTTGACCAGATTCTGACCATTTTCATCTCCTTTGAGCGGGGAACGCCTCTTTTGGTTCAGATGCTGGTGGTCTACTATGCCTTTCCCATTGTGCTTCACTCGCTTTTCGGAATCGATTCAAGGCGGTGGGAAAAAATCATCTTCGTGGATCTGGCTTTGATTCTGAATCAGGGAGTATTTTTGGGTGAGATTTTCCGAGGAGCAATCTGCTCGATTCCAAAAGGTCAGAGGGAGGCGGCCATTGCCTGCGGACTGAGCGAGTTTAACGCTTTTGTGCGGATTGTTCTTCCCCAGGCAGTGAGGGTTGCCCTTCCTTCTACAGGAATCACGCTTATCGGCCTTTTTCAGGAGACTTCCCTTGTCTTTATGATTGGCGTGATTGACATCATAGGGCGGGCCAGTGCTCTTGGGGCTACGACGGGGCACAGCCTTGAAAGTTATGTGATTATCGCCGTGATTTTCGTTCTTATAAATTTCATTCTTACGGCAATCACAACGAAAATCGACAAAAAATTGACTTTCGGCAGTCAGTCTGTGAGAGTGGGGGCAGTATGAAATTCAGTTTTGAGTATTTGTGGAAGTGCCTGCTTTCGGGCGTAGTCTATATTCCAGTCACGCTGCGCCTTGCCCTGATTCCCCTTTTTATCGCGCTTTTTTTAGGCACGCTGATTGCATTGGCGAGGATTTTCAAAGTTCCCGTGGTAGAGAAAGTCTTCAAAGGTTTTGTGGCAGTCTATTCGGGAATCCCGCTGATGATTACGCTTTTGATTTTTCATCTGATTTACCTGAGCTGCTTCAAGCCGGGAAAAAACGGAACGATGATGCTGGCCTACTTTACATTCACTTTGAGCAGGACGATTTTGGTGAGCGAGTCAGTGCGGGGTGCCTTTCTTTCGATTCCAAAAGGTCAGTATGAGGCTGCGTTTTCCTGCGGTTTTTCAACCTTTCAGACTTTGAGAAAAATCATAATTCCTCAGGTGATTCCTGTCGCCCTTCCAAATCTTACCAACAACACGCTTGGAGCCATCAAAAACACTTCGATTGTCCTTGTTCTTGGTCTGGTGGATGTCCTGAACGGCTCCACGATTCCCTGCGCTGACACTTACAGCTATGTGGCTGCGGCAATCATTTACTGGGCGATAAATGCGGTGGTCGAATTCTTTCTGGTTCGGCTGGAAAAGCATTTTTCGAAGAAAAGGTAGGGAAAAATGATAAAAATTGAGCATGTGAAAAAGAATTTCGGACATCTTGAAGTCCTGCATGATGTCTCGCTTACTGTTGATGACGGAAATGTCGTGGTGATTTTAGGGCCGAGCGGAAGCGGAAAAACGACTCTTCTCCGTTCGATAAATTTCTTGGAGAGGGCGGACAAAGGCAGTCTTACGATTGGCGACACCAGAGTAGATTTGCACGGCGCAAAGAAAAAAGATGTGCTTTCGGTCAGAAGAAAAACGGCCATGGTCTTTCAGAATTACAATCTCTTTGCCAACAAGACCGCCCTTGAAAACATCGTGGAGGCTCTTGTAACAGGCCACGGCCTTCCAAAGGCAGCTGCGATTGAACGGGCAAAGCTGGAGCTTAAAAAAGTGGGACTTAGTGACAAAGAAAATTATTATCCCAGCCAGCTTTCTGGCGGTCAGCAGCAGCGGGTGGGAATCGCGAGGGCGGTGGCCTTGGATGCGGAGGTGATTCTCTTCGATGAGCCGACCAGCGCCCTTGACCCGGAGCTCGTGGGTGAAACTCTCGCCTTGATTAAGCAGGTCGCGAAGGAAGGACACACCATGATTGTCGTGACCCATGAAATGAGCTTTGCCGAGGAAGTGGCGGACAAGGTGTTTTTTATGGACGGCGGTTACGTGGTGGAAGAAGGAAGTCCAAGGGAGATTTTTTATTATCCGAAAGAAGAGAGGACGAAGCAGTTTTTGCGCAGGATTCTTCCTCCCAGCGACTTGTCGGCCGCTCTGTAATATTTATTTGGTGAACATCTACGGTCAGCCGCCCAGCTCTGACATCACTCTTCGTGAAGACGAACAATATTTTAAACCGCAAACCGGCTTGACTGGTTTGTCGGCTTTGAAAATTATGTTATATGATTATTACATTATATCGGAAACATTAGGGAAAACTCACTTCCTTCCCCGATTTTGCTTTTTACGCTGACTTTTGCATTGTGATATTTTGCGCCGTGCTTTACGATTGAAAGACCAAGCCCTGTGCCTGTGGTTCGCACGCTTTTTGTGTCTTTTGCTCGGCTCTTGTCTATCCTGTAAAAACGCTCAAAAATCCTCTCCTGCTGATTTTCGGAGATTCCTATCCCTGTGTCTTTGACAAGAAGTTTTAAGTAAGGCTTTTCCCTCTCTACCTTTTCGATTTTAACGAACACTTTTCCGTTTTCTTTGTTGTATTTGATTGCGTTTTCCACAAGATTAAAAATCATCTCTTGAATGACCGTCGGAACGCCCTTTATGCAATCTTTCGTGAGGCTTTCAAGCTCAATCGAAACATTTTTTCTCTGCGCAAAGATTTTCAAAGATTTGATTACGTCGCGGCAGATTTCTTCTATGCAGATTTCTTCTTTTTCCATCGTGATTGACTCTTCGTCGAGTTTCGAGAGTTTTAGAATGTCGTTCACAAGAAGAATCAGTCTCTGGCTTTCATTGTAAATATCTTGTGAGAAATTGCGCATCGTTTTTTCGTCAACACTGCCGCTTTTCATAATCTCTGCAAAGCCTGAAATGCTTGTCAAAGGCGTTTTTAGCTCATGGCTAACATTCGCGGAAAACTGACGGCGGATTTCTTCGCGCTGCTTTTTCTCAAAGTTTTCGTCGCTAATCCGCTTTATGAAGGGCTTGAACTCACTGAATGTTTCGTTTTTCTCAGGATTGTCAAAGTCGATTTTTTCAATTGAATCTGCGATTTTTTTTGAAAGGCTAGACGCTGCCACGCCCGAAATAATCAGCGCAAGTAAGAGAAGACACAAAAGCGGCTGACTTAAAGCGAAAATAAGAACGCCCGACGTGTATTGCTGGCAGGAAATGCGAAGAACCGTGCCATTTTGGAGTTTTTTTGCAAAGTAAAGCGTCTTTTTTAGCATTGTCGAAGAATAGCGCGAAACTTTTGCAGAGCCTTTTTCCATCGCCTCGATGAACTCTGCTCTTGAAGCGTGATTTTCCATTTTGGCGGGATTTGTTTGATTGTCAAAAATCACTTTGCCCCGAAAATCAATAATAGTGATTCTGTTTTCGGTTTTCACGTCCGTAAAGTTTGGCAAAAGCGAAAGATAATCGCATTCGTTTTCAAGTTCCGAAAAAATCTGATTTTCAAAATACTTGTAAAAGGAGTCGATGAAAATCACCGCACAGGCAAAGTAAACCGCCACGCCAACTAGCATTGTGTTTATAAAAATTCGTAAAGTCAATGATTTGATTTTCATTTTCTGTCTCCAATAATCGAAAAAATGGGCCGTTCTGCAATAAGACAGAGTATTGGCACCGCTTCATTCTATATCAATTATATCAATACAGATTATAGTTTAAAAATGTTAGATTTTGGGGATGGAAGTGTTAAATCTGGGTTAAATTTTTCGGAATGATAGTATAGCAGGGGGGGCTACAATCTGCCAGAAGGTAGTCAAGGATTGTCTCGCCCTCGTCCGTCTGACGGATTTTTTCATTTGAAAATTTAAAATAGAGACTGGAAAGAGTTTTTTCCAGTCTCCAAGCCTAAAAGTAACTTTTTGCTAATTACGCATAAAAAAAGGAAGACTGCATTAAAATCTAGTCTTTTACCACTTTAGTAATCGCTGCCAT
>DFEB01000003.1 GCA_002368605.1 Treponema sp. UBA3813
GGACTTTTCCGTGCATGCTTGCCTGGGACAAAAGAGGATTTTTTGAATTTTTGAGAATTTCTTTAAGATTTGTTTAAGAAACAGCCCGAACATAGTCAAAAAAGTGAGATTTTCCATATTGTCTTATAGTCAAAAATGTGTTAAATTCTCTTTTGTATAAAGGTCAAAAAGGTGAAGCCATGGTGCTACGGAGAAAAATTCTGGATTATTTCCACAACTGGAAGGAAAACAGGCAGGGAACGACCGCACTTCTCATCGAGGGTGCTCGCCGTGTGGGCAAGAGCTATGCAGCAAAGGTTTTTGCTGAGTCGGCTTACAAATCATATATTCTGATTGATTTTGCCAACGCAAAGAAAAGTGTCAGGCAGATTTTCGAGGAAGACTCATCAGACCTCGATCTTTTCTTCAATAAGCTCTCCGCCTTGTACGGAGTCAAACTTTATCCTCGCAATTCACTGTTTATTTTTGATGAGGTTCAGCTTTTTCCGCCCGCACGGCAACTTATAAAATATCTTGTCGCAGACGGCAGGTTTGACTACATTGAGACTGGCTCCCTCCTCTCTATAAAACGGAATGTCTCTGAAATCGTGATTCCATCGGAGGAAGAGAGCGTAATCATGCATCCCCTCGATTTTGAAGAATTTCTATGGGCAATGGGAAACGATACTCTCGGAGACTTTATCCGGGAATGCTTTGAGAAAGAGCATCCACTCGGTTCCCTGCACAAAACCGCGATGGACTATTTCAGGCAGTACATGCTCGTTGGCGGGATGCCGCAGTCCGTTCTTACCTATGTTCAGACGAAGAATTTCGAGAATTCCGATCGTATAAAGCGCGACATTCTCAAGCTGTATCAGAACGATATCGGAAAATACGCGGGAGTGTATGCGGCAAAAGTCAGGTCGATTTTCAGTCAGATTCCGTCGCAGCTCTCAAGGCACGAAAAGAGATTCATGCTCGCCTCTCTAAAAAAGGAAGCGAGGATGCGCGATTATGAGGACGCCTTCCTCTGGCTCGATGATGCGAAAGTTGCGAGTATCTGCTTCAACAACACCGACCCAAATGTTGGACTTGGATTGGATGAGGAACACAGCACACTGAAATGCTACCTCCTTGATACGGGACTATTGTTCAGCCTTGCCTTCGCAGACCAAACCGCACTCCAGGAAGATGTGTACCGAGCGATTCTTTTTGACAAGCTAGAAATAAACGAGGGGATGTTCTTTGAAAACATGGTCGCACAAATGCTCTCCGCAGGCGGGCATTCTCTTTATTTTTATTCGCGGGTTGACAATCAGAACGCCGAGAACCGCATCGAAATTGACTTTCTCATCCGCCGAGGGGCTGGCATCTGCCCGGTCGAGGCAAAATCCGCATATTACCAGAAACATTCCTCTCTCGACAAATTCCTAAAGAAATTCTCTCGCCGTACAAAAGAAGGCATAATCATTTACACAAAGGATTTTAAAAAAGAAGGCGCCGTGACATATTTGCCCGTGTACATGACAAGCTGTCTGTAAAAAAAATCCCCGCCCTGCAGCGGCAAGGCGGGGAAAGTGTTTAGCCTAAGCTTGGATTAGAGTGAAGTCTTGAATGAGAGAGGAATTACGATTGTAGTTCCTTTGCTGTATTTGTTGTCAGAGTCAGCACCGAAGCCACCCATGATACAGCGAACTGCACCTGTAATTGTAGCACCTTTTGCTGGTGTAAGGACTACACCGGCCTGTCCAACGAGTGCTGTTGTTCCGTATTTTGAACCGACTGCAGATGCCTGGTCGCCTTTTTTCTCTTTGTTAGAGATAGACTTCGCGGCATACTCACCTTCGACGAAGAAGTTAGCCAAGTCGTTGAGCTTGTAGTTTACATTCAACACGACATCGAGAGCTGTGTTTGCCCCATCAATCTGTTTTGTACCGTTTTTCTCATATTTTGTGAGAGATGTGACATTTGCATAAACGCCAGCCGCCAAAGCGTCGTTGATTGCGTAGCGAGCGCGAGCGTCGATTGCCCATGCGTTGACATCATAGACATCTGAAGAACCCTTCTTGTAGTAATAATAAAGAGTTCCCTCAGACAAGACATCATTTTTAGTTACTGCAGTATCAGTCATATCGTAGTAATATCCGTCAGAAATTGTTACGCCGTCACCGGTAACTGTTTTATATGAATCTGATGATGAGACGGTCGCCTTGCTGGCCCAAGCATAAGTGAAGCCGAGTGTTGCCTTGAGTCCGTCAACAGCCGTCGGGCTGACATACAAGCCCCAAGAACCGATGTTGTCAGCGTCAAGGTTTGCTACGAAATCACCCTTGAAAGCCTCGTGAGTATAAGCAGCCTCGAAAGAGTAGCCAGAGTTGTTTGTCGTAGTGCTAGTGTAGTCATCGTTTGCAGAGACCCATGCGCCGGCGTTCGTCTTTGCGACAGCCTTCAAAAGGAGAGAGCCAGGTCCCAAGTCCTTGAAAGTGTAGTCAATGACGAAAGAGTTGAGTTTTGACCCCTGATAGGTCGTAACATTGTCGGCATCCTGACCAGCCTTGATTGGCATACCCGCGTTCGGATTGATACCGAGCTTTTTGTTGCCAACGACAGCAACTTGTTTTCGGTTCGTATATGCCTTAGCCGAATTCTGTGATTGAGTGAGATATTTAACCGCATGGTTCTGCTCAATCAAAGAGAGGTCGTTCTGGTCTGTTGTGACTCGGTCAGAGAATCGGCTCTCAAAATATCCCGCAGTTATGTTGAAGTTGCCCCAAGTGAGCTTTCCGTAAGCGGCATTCATAGAGAGACCAGAGTCCTTGAAGTCATATTTTCCGTAGACCGTGACCGGACCCTCTTTGAGCTGGATAGTGGTAGCGTCGTTCGTGAGTCCCGACCCCTGTGTCATATAAGACTTGTCATTAAAGTCCTCCGTGCTGTCGAACTGAGCGATTGTCGGCTTATACTTAATTTCTGATTTTACAGTCAAGTCAGCAGCGAAAGCACCAAAGGCAACGCCAGCCAAAGCAACTGCACTTACGATTTTTTTCATAA
>DFEB01000016.1 GCA_002368605.1 Treponema sp. UBA3813
AAAGCCGAAACGGTAATGCACAAGGAAAATTTTGAAGTAACACCATTAGTTGTTTTTATTGCCAGTCAGCGACAAAAATTTTTTTCAGCTTCTTTTGATGAAAGATTAAAAATTGCAAATCGACTAGATGAATTTATAAACCTCTTTCTTTCCTGCGGAGCGAGTATGACAGAATCCACTGAATTGGGCTGTGCTGAGTTTTTACTTAGCCACTGAAGTTCGATATTTATCGGCTGACTTTCTTCAAAAATTCCGACGGCGTTATTACCTCAACGAAAGCTGTCTTAAAATCATTTACATTTCTTGTAACGAGGAAATCAGCCCCAATTTGAAGTGCGGACTCATGCTGCACGGAATCTTCAAAATCACTCCAAGAAGAGTTAAGTGCATTTTTTATACAAGCCTCGTCTATGCCTGCAATAGAAACAATTTCAAACAGGGATTTTAAGTATTCTTTTGTTTTTTCTTTATCCTTTAGATGTTTGCTTGCAATGTAGAAAATATCTGTGGCAGAAGCTGCTGATACAAAATAATCTATGTTGTGATGTGTGTCGAGGAGTTTGAAAAGTTCTTGATTCTCTGCGTAAAAATCTTTATTTTTAAGGAAAATATCAAGAATAATATTTGAATCCAAGAAAACTGTCACATCAGACTCCGTATCTTTCTTTTAATCGTTCCGCACGAACTTCTTTCATTGTTAAAGGTGCATGCTCTTCCAATATTCCTGTAAGATTTTCGATAATTTCCGAAGCAGAGCGTTTTTTTTCGTTTTTTTTAGAGGCATTTTTAAACTGATTTATTACGAACAATGCGTACATTTCAATGCTGTTCTGTAATTCTTGTGGTAAACTTTGTACTTGTTTTTCTAAAAGCGCAAAAGACATAAGCACGCCTCCATCAAAAAATAGTATAACATTGAAACAAAAAACTGTCACTAAAAGCTAAATCAAAAAAACTCGCCCCAAAAGGAGCGAGCCTTGAATATCTAGCTGATTATAAAACTTCTCACAGAGGGACAGAGACCACAGAGAGCTTTCAGAATTACGAAAGTCTTTCCCTTTCATTATTCTCTCTGTGTACTCCAAAACTCTGTGAGGGATTTACCTTAATAATCCATTCCCATTCCAGGGTTTGGTGCGGCTGCTGGTGCCGGTGGCTCTGGAATATCTGTGATTGCACATTCTGTCGTGAGGAGCATTCCGGCGACGCTTGCGGCATTCTGCAATGCGCTTCGTGTTACCTTAGCCGGGTCGATGATACCGTCAGCCATCATATCAACCCACTTGCCTGTGCGGGCATTGTAACCAGTGCCTTTCTTTTCGTTCTTTGCTTTTTCTGCAACAACTGCACCGTCAACACCTGCGTTCTCAGCAATCTGGCGGATTGGCTCTTCAAGAGCACGGCGGACGATTCGGAATCCGACTTTCTCTTCTTCAGTCAAATCTTTTGCAGCGTCGTCTGTGAGGGCTTTTGCAGCCTCAATCAAAGCGATACCACCACCGCAAACGATACCTTCTTCGAGAGCAGCGCGGGTTGCGGCAAGTGTGTCCTCAACGCGGAACTTCTTCTCTTTCATCTCAGTCTCTGTGATAGCACCGATGTTGATTACTGCTACACCGCCAGAGAGTTTAGCAAGGCGCTCCTTGAGCTTCTCTTTGTCGTACTCAGAAGTTGATTTCTCAACCTGAGCCTTGATTTCAGCGACGCGGGCAGCGATTGCATCTTTAGAGCCAGCACCGTCAACCAAAGTCGTGTTGTCTTTGTCAATCTTGACGCTCTTAACCTGACCGAGCTGATTCAATTCAGTTGTCTCAAGTTTGAGTCCCAATTCCTCAGAAATAACTGTACCGCCAGTCAAAATAGCGATGTCCTGAAGCATTTCCTTTCGGCGGTCACCAAAGCCTGGAGCCTTAACAGCAACGCACTTGAGTGTTCCACGGATTGAGTTGAGAACGAGAGTTGCCAGAGCCTCGCCGTCCATGTCTTCGCAGATGATTACCAGCGGTTTGCCTGTCTGAGCAACTTTCTCCAGAACAGGGAGAAGGTCTTTCATTGTAGAGATTTTTTTGTCGTGAATCAAAACGTAAGCATCGTTGTAGTTTACTTCCATGCGCTCACGGTCTGTTACGAAGTAAGATGAGATATATCCACGGTCGAACTGCATACCTTCAACAGTCTTAACAGTTGTGTCCATGTTCTTTGATTCTTCAACAGTGATTACGCCGTCTTTTCCGACCTTTTCGATTGCATCTGCAAGGATTTTACCAATTTCAGGATCGTTGTTTGCAGAAATTGTAGCGACATGAGTGATGTCCTCGCTGCCTTTGACTGCACGGCTGTTCTTTTTGATGGCCTCAACTGCAACTGCTGTTGCTTTGTCGATACCCCGTTTGATTTCAATTGGAGTCATTCCGGCAGAAACGCTCTTGAGCCCCTCGCGGACGATAGCATAAGCCAAAACTGTAGCTGTTGTTGTTCCGTCACCTGCAACATCGTTTGTCTTTGAGGCAACTTCACGAACAAGCTGTGCACCCATGTTCTCATAAGGATCTTTGAGCTCAACTTCCTTTGCGACAGAAACACCGTCTTTTGTGATTGTTGGTGCGCCGAATTTTTTGTCGAGCATAACCAGTCGGCCACAAGGTCCGAGAGTTACTTTTACAGCGCGGGCAATCTGCTCAACGCCAGAAAGCATCTTTTTGCGAGCTTCTTCATTGAAAATCAACTGTTTAGCCATAATACTTTATTCTCCTTATCAGCTGGATTTCTGAAAAATCCGAGCCGTCATTTAATTTCTTATGCAATAAAAATAATAAAAAAAAGGAGAATCGACAAGTTTTTTTTTACAAACAACAGGCCATGGAGCTGTCCGTTTTTAGTGAAGCATCTCCTTTCGCATCTTTTCAAGAAACTTGACGGTTTGAGTACATTCCCCTTTTCTTGTATACTCTCTTTCATGCAGACTGAATTTTCTTTTGACGAAATGAAGCCGAAATCATCCGGCGAAAAAATAATCGTATACACTGACGGCGGCTGCTGGGGAAATCCCGGCGTAGGTGGCTGGGCTTGCGTAGTAATCGCAGAAGGAGAGGCCCGTGAACTTTCCGGCGGTGAAAAACTCACCACCAACAACCGCATGGAGCTCACAGCGGCAATCTCTGCCCTGAGCGCAATCTACAACACAGAGCGGCTCCGCAACAATCCCATCCAAGTGAACATCGACAGCCAGTATGTCAAAAACGGCATCACCAGCTGGATTCTCAACTGGAAAAAAAACGGCTGGAAGACTGCGGCAAAAAAGCCCGTCCTCAATCAGGAACTCTGGCAGAAACTTGACGCTCTCAATTCTTCCCTCAATGTGGAATGGAACTGGGTTAAAGGACACGCGGGAGTGGAATACAACGAGCGTTGCGATCAGCTCTGCCAAATCGAAATGAGTAAATTAAAGTAGGCTTTCCTCCGAAAATAAATTCATGAAATTGTCGAGAATTATTCTTTCTATATTAACTCTTTCTGTCCTGCTTACGGCTTGCGGAAAAAAGAAAACTGTCTCCGAACCCATGCAAATGGAGCAAAAATCCAGCGATCACAAATGGTTTTACTTTTCAAATGATTCCTATGCTGAAACTGATTTGCCGCAACATTCACCGATTCATTCACTCAAACCCTGGACGGAAAGCATTCGCGTGTGCGACGGAAATATCACCGCTGACGGAAAGGCAATTCTTCTCGTGAACCATCTTGGCGCCCTTTATTTTGATGAAAGCGATACCCCTGCTCTGATTCAGGATTATCAGCTTTTTTCTGACTCAACTGCCGGAAATCTTGTTTTTGAGAGCGGTATTCCTTTTTTCACCCTGGTCAAGAATTCTTTCTTCAATAAGACTGCGAGCCAGAATCCTAATCAAAGCCACATCATTAGGCTCTCAACCGAACAGAAAATGTTTTTCCCTGTCGTCACTTACGGCGAGTTGAACATTGAGCAGACCGGAGAAGTCACAGGAACATTTTTTGACGGCACTGATTGGTTCAGCTCGGTCAAATCCACCAAAAACAATAAAGTTACTTTCCATTATATTAAGTGGAAATCCCTCGTTGATTTGGCAAGCGTCCAGCCTTTTGCATCGACTCAATCAACTGGCAGCATCTCTGTCTCGGAAATCTCAGAATCCAGCTACCGAAATCTTGTTACTCCCGAAGATTTTTCAAAAGCACCTCTCCGGCTCAAGCTCCTTCTGAAATCCATTCCCAAAGATTTTGATTTCGTGCTTACTTGCCGAGACGCAGGCGGCTCATCTCCCCGCTATTTTTCAAACGGACTGGACGAAGACGGCATGGTCGCAAACGCGATCATCAAAGACAACTGGATTTGCGCGGTTTTCGGAGACGGCACGACATATTTCTGCGGCTCTCTGGACGGGCTTCCACTTATCAACGGCGGCAAAACCGTAGCCTTCCGTCTTCCAAAACTTCCATCCCGGTATTCATATCAGGCCTTTGCCCTGAGCGGAAAATACCTCATCGTAGCCTGGGAAGAAAGTGATTTCTACAAGACTGGACGAAGCGGATTCCTTACAGTCGATATGGAAAAATTGTTCTATAAAAGTTAGAATTAAGGGGCGTTCCCCTGCTTCGCAGGGTCGGGCTTTTCGCGGGTTCCGCAAATGCTCCATTCGCTCCGCGAACGCTATCGCGCCCCTACAATCCCTAACGCATCGATTATGAAAAAAATATTTTTTTCACTTTTTATTTTTCAGCTTTCAATTTTCTCTCTTTTTGGGCTTGATAAGTCTCTGTTTTTCACTCTTGGACCAAAACTCATGCTCAACACGGATGATTCTACAAAGTCGGCTCCCTCTCCAGTCATGTATTCCTTTGGCATTGGTGGAGATTTTTTTATAAAAGACAATGTTGTGCTTCAGCCACACGGCTCCTTTTTTACAAATTATTATCTTTGGGACGGTGAAAGGGCGCAGCCTGCTGAAGCTGAGAATCGTACGGCTACGGCTCTTTCAGCCATGTTAGATTTAACTGGCGGTTATACATGGAAGCGCGGAGAGTCTCAGAAACATCACTTTTCGCTTACGGGAGGGCTTGGACTCTTTGTTAGAATCGGTGTTCTTTCTGGTGGAGTAAACCCTGATGATAAAAATTCTGACGGAAAAAGCACTGCGAGTGAGGATGTTTCAAGTATCAACAGTGATTTTTACAGCGATTTGAATTTTCTCTATCCTGAACTTGCCTTTTCCTATTCATACATTTTTTCAGATGTTTGGAAAATTGGCGGTGAAGTCCGTTCTTATATCCCGCTTGGTTCTATCATAAACGGAAATGGAATTGACGCCATGATCCTTTCATTTGCTTTTAAAATTTCTTATAAATAAAATTTGCCAAAAATCTTAATTTCGTACTATAATAGATAGACTAAAAACGGTCGAGGTAGAAACTTTATATGGTACAAGAAGTAGTTTCAACAAAAATCGGTGATGCTCAGGGAGCGGCGGATGATTTGGTTCGTCAGTTGCACGGAAGCCCCGATTCATACAATGCGGTTATCTTTATGGCCGCAATCAAATATGATTTTGCTGCTCTTTCTGTGGCAATAAAAGAAAAATTCCCTAATTGTGAAGTCATCGGTGCGAGTACAGCCGGTGAAATTGACTTAAACGGTTTCCAAAATGATTCCGTCGTTCTTACGACAATGAGCGACAGCCGCACAAAAGTAAAGGGCGTGCTTGTCGAAAACGGCAGTAAATATCCTGTGGCAAACAAGGCTGACATCGAAGCTGCTCTCCGTTCGGCGGGAATTTCTTGTGGCGACCAATCTTCTCATCGTTCTGCATTTGCTATTGCTTTTATCAACGGTGTTTTTAATGCTGAAGAAACCATTCTTTCAAATTTCTACTCAATCATTAAGAACGACAAATTCGCTCTTGCAGGTGGAACGGCTGGCTTTACTGGCAGCGAGGCAAAAACTTTCGTAAGTTACAACGGTAAAACCACCCAGGACGGAGCCGCTTTCCTGTTCGTAAAAACCGGCTGCAAATTCGACATCCGTCAGGAAGACATCTTCAATCCTACTGGCAAAACGATTTATGTCACCCAGTCGGATACAATCAACCGTACGATTTTCCGCCTCAACGGTCAGAGCGCAAAATCTGTCTATGCCCAGCAGCTTGGTGTTTCAGAAAGCGAGGCTGAGGGCATGACTTTCGAAAATCCTTTCGGTCGTCACATCAACGGCTCAATCCATATTGCGGCGCTTGCAGGCTTTGCTGCTGACGGCTCATGCTCTCTTTTTGCTCGGGTCGTTCCAAACTCAACTCTGGAGATGATGCACATCGGCGATCCAGAAGCCAAATGTGATGAGACTTGTGCAGGAATCAAAGAGGCAATTCCAAGCCCGAAATTCACCCTTCTCATGACATGTATCACCCGAACGATGGCATTTGACCGTATGCGCATCGCATCAAACATTATCCGAAAATATCAGCAGACTTTCCCCACATTCTGCGGCTTCTCTTGCTACGGCGAGCAGATTGGGCGCGTTCACTGTAATCAGACACTTGTCAGTTTGGTAATGGGAGACTAAAAATGGATTCAATTAATCTTATAAAAAGTGGAATCGATACCGTTGAGACTTTGATTACATATCTTGCAAAAGATGCAATCGGCGGCGACTTCCTTAAAAAATATCTCGAAAGCCGGGAGGCTCAAGCACAGGCGGCACAGGAACAGCAGCTTGCTCTTCAGAAGTTGCTTGAAGATACCAATGAAATGGAGGCCGGCAACCGGCAGATTTCCGAGAGCGTTGAAGGAAACATTCAGCGACTCGGCACGATTGCTCAGGCAATTCAGGCTCTCCGCAATTCTGTTGATGAAATCGAGCAAGAGCAGCGAAAATATGCGGCTCAGTTTGAGAATCTTATCTCTCAGGCAAAAGTGATTTCTGGTCAAATTGCTGATATTCAGAATATTTCGGCTCAGACGAACTTGCTTTCATTCAATGCTTCAATTGAGGCGGCGCGTGCTGGAAATGCGGGTAAAGGATTCCGTGTTATTGCGAATGAAGTCAAAAAACTTTCAAATGATACGAGCAAAACTTCCGAAGAAATCAACCACAATGTCGAGAATCTCGTAAATTCAATCGCAAGTCTCGAAAAAATCACACAGAAAAACTCTGCTGACCTTGAAAATCTTGCAAGTGAAACTGAAAACACGCTCAACACATTCACTCAGGTGCGGGAGGCAAACGCTTCTTCAAATATGAACATTGGGCGAATCGGCTCCGTAATCGAAAACAATGTGCGCGGAATCAACGATGTCATCAAGAATGTAAAAGCAAATGAGAGAGTAAATGAAGAGAATCTTCAGCTTTTCGTAAAATGCGCCAGCGACAACGAAATGCTTTTCAACGATTTGTATTCATTCGTCTACGAGCTTAAAGCGATTTTCAAAGATTTGCAGACACAGGATTAAAAAAGAGCAAAAAAAAACGGCTGTCCTTTGTGAAGTTTTGAATAACTTCTAGGACAGCCCTTTTTTTTTATCTATTTTTTTGAGTTTGTGCGGGAATCAACGATTCGCTGCATATCGGCAATATTGTTGACTACCATATAATTGTCAAAGATTTCGACTTTGCGTGACATTGTGAAATGTTTCATTTCGTCTCTTACGATGTTCTGCGGTAAGCCTGACCAATGCACGATATCTGATTCTGTAACATTAAATTTTCTTCGTCGGTCTGCGCTCACAGGAACAGGATTCATTTCGTTGAACATACAGAATACATCAGCAAGACGAGCCTGTGGATCTGCGATAACAAGAATCTTGAGGCGGCGTTTTTGATCGTAAATTCGCTTGCAGAAAAGTTTTAAAAGGATAAGGGCAAGTTGCGGGTTACCAGTGATAAGCATCTCAAAGTTTGCCTTATTGAATTCAAGGCATTCGACATGACCACGAGCCACACAAGTAGCAGAGCGAGGAGAGTTGTCGAGAATAGCCATTTCACCGAAAAATTCACCCGGCTTTAAAATGTCGAGATTTTTGTTTGATTCGTTTACGCATTTTGTGAGCTGAACGGTACCGCTCTGAATGAGATAGAATGTTTCGCCTCGTTCAAATTCTGTGATGATAACCTGACCGTTTTCGTAGTGTTTTTCAAAGCGTTTGAATGCAGGAAGTTCAAAAAGTTTGATTGAATTTCCGCCTTCAGCCGCATCCTCATCATAGCCGTCAGAAGAAGAAACACCCTTTTTAACATAAGCATTCGCCTTGAGAAGCATTTCTTTTATTTCTTTTACATGAGGTGCGAGAGGGTATAATTTGAGATAAGTTTTACAAACATCAAGACAACTCTGCCATTTACTGTCTTCCTGGAATGCTTTTGCGACAGAGTAAAGACCGCTCATTTGATTGACAGAATCGTTTTTGTTAAGGACGGATTCTGTCTTTTTGTGAATTTGGCGCAACTGGTTCGAGAAAACTTTGAGCATTTTCATGATGAGTTGCTTGTTATTGCTGAAAAGATTTTCAAATTCCTGCGAAGACATGGCGATACAAGTTGAGTCCTCCAAGGTCATAACGGTTTCTTCGCGGGGGAAATGACCGATTGCTGATTTTACGCCAAAAAATTCACCCTGTTTGACCTGCTCCGTTGTTTGGAGTTTTGTCTCGACATCAGTTGTGGTGATAACAACGCGACCTTTTTGGAGAATGAAAACACGGTCATCTGTGTCACCTTCAAAGTAAATTATTGAACCTTTTGTGTATGAAATCGCCTTTGGCATATTTTCTGTGCTCCCGATTCAAAAATTAAAGAAAATCATTATAAGTATAACACAAGAATTGAAAATATGCTATTATTTTTTTTATGATTGACCTTCATTCTCATTCCTCAGCCTCGGACGGCATTTTCAGTCCTAAAGAAGCCGCAGAATACGCTATTGGGAAAAAACTAAAAGTCTGGGCACTCACTGACCACGATACGGTTGACGGACTTTATGAAGCGGCGAAAACTTGCGCTCAGAGTGAAAGCCAAATCATTTTTCTTCCGGGAATCGAAATCAATGTGCGCTGGCCCAGCGGAGAATTTCACCTTTTGGGAATGGGCCTCAGGCGATATTCACAGGATTTAAAAGATTTAGTCGCTGATTTAACGGAATATCGTCGTAATCGGAACCAAGAAATCGTCGATAAAATGAATCTGGACGGAATTGAAGTCACTCTTGAAGAAATTGAAGGGCTTTTTGCGGAAAGTCAGATTGGCCGTCCTCATTTTGCTTCCTATTTAATGAAGATAGGTAAGGTTAAGCACAGGCAGGAAGCCTTTGACCGTTTTTTGGGAAAGGGGCGGCCTTATTACGCGACTCACGAAGGCGCGGACTTGGATGTGGCGGTGGAAGCGATTCGTTCGGCGGGCGGAGTTCCGGTTTTGGCCCATCCTCTCTCGCTTTATGTTTCATGGGGCAAAATGGACGAGACAATCGAAAAAATCAAAAATCACGGAGTCGAAGGTCTGGAAGCATGGCATCCGGCGGCAAGAATCAATGAGGGATTTAAACTAGAACAACTTGCAAAAAAACTGGGAATGTTCGTCACCGCGGGGAGTGACTTTCACGGAAAGGGAGTGAGGGCAGACCGGCATTTGGGAAAAACAAGCGGAGACCGCAAGATAGAAGACCGCTTTTATTTTGAAGAACTTCTGCCTCATCTAGGAGATTTTAACTGGCGTGAAACGGAGTGGTGTAAGAGCAATGCATAATTTATAATGCATAATTCATAATGCGGTGTATGGCTATTTAATTGACAGATAGCTATAAGGCATTTATACTTCCTTTAGATTCTGATTCTGGAGGAGCTTATGAACGCAGTGCCTATTTTTGAGGCGAAAAACCGCCTGCCATTTTTTATCCACAAAGCCGAAACTGAAGGACCTGTTGCCATCAGCCGTCGTAACAAGGAAGTCGCTTTTATCATTTCAAAAGAAGATTACGAAGCCATGTCGGTCTCAAAGCCAAAAAGTGTCGTGGAGACAATTCGGGAACGACACAAGAAATATGGTCTTGATGACGATGATTTTGATTATACTGAATATTTCGATTCTCTTCGGGAACGAGATTGTTTCGGTCGTGCTGGCGATGAGCACATCTTTGATGAGGTGTGAGCATGGTAAAACCTTTCTATTTGCTGGATACGAATATCATTTCTGAGGTCTTTAAGCCAAAACCAAATGAAAATATCGTTCGGATGATTCATAAAAACGAAAAATTTTGTGCCATTCCTTCAACCGTCTGGAATGAATTGCTTTACGGCGTGAATATAATGGCGGAAGGCAAGAAAAAACAGGCTTTATTTGAAGATTTAGTCAATGACATTCAGGCAAAGTACGGTGTTATCCACTACGACAATCATGCGGCGTGGATTCATGCGGATATCCGTTCCCGGCTCAAAGAAAAGGGCAGGTCGGTTGAGTTCCCCGATTCACAAATCGCGTCGATTGCTGTGTCAAATTGCATGATTCTTGTCACAAGGAATACAAAGCACTTCGAGCCGATTCAGGAAGTTTCGCCCCTCATGATGGAAAATTGGTTTGAAGAATAATTACCGCTCGTAACTTGAATTAATATTCAGCTCGCCACGGTATTTGGCTACGGTTCGGCGGGCGACTTTTATGCCCTTTTCTGCCAGCAGGTCTGAGATTTTCTGGTCGGAGAGGGCTTTTTTGTCCTTTTTGTGTTCTTCGAGGATTTCCGCGATTTCGTATTTGACGGCCTCTTTTGAAAGGGAGGCAGGATTTTCGCTTGAAGGCGATTCTGCTTTCACCGCATTCGTGAAAAAATAGCTGATGGGAAAAATGCCCCACTCGCAGGCTAAGTATTTGGAGCTTGCCATGCGGGAAATCGTGGTTTCGTGAACGCCAAGCTTTTCCGCAATGTCTTTCTGCCGAAGTGGGGCAAGGTAGCGGGGGCCTTTTTTGAAGAATTCGCTTTGGGCGGCTACGATTTCCTGGGCGGCTTTTAGGATGGTGCTTTCCCTGTAGAGAACGCTGTCGATAAAGACTTTTGCCTCGTTTACGCTGTTCTTCGCGAATTTAAGCTCGGCCTTTTTCCGCTCGGATTTTTCGCTTCCGTCGTTGGGAATATTTTCTGTTGAATTGATTAGGGCGGTGTAATCTTTTGAAAGGCCTACTTTGGGTAAGAATTCCCTGGCAAAAGTAACCGTGAATTCCGCTTCTCCTTCCTCTGGTTCGGGATTTTTTGTGACAATCACATCGGGAGCGACATAGTTCGTGGTATTTGTGCCGAAATTTCGGGCGGGATAGGGGTCCAGGGTCTTGATAAAATCAAGGGCGCTTTCTATTTCTTCGCTTGAAATATCGTCTTTTGTAAGGGAAATTCCATCTTTGGAAGTGAATTTAAGTTTTTTCTGCTGACCAAGATAATCCGCCAGTTTTTTCTGAATTTTTGGGATTTGTGGCGGATTCAAAAAGTCAAAATGCTCGTTGGTCTCCAGAAGAAAAAGGGCAAGATTGCTGGCAGTACCCGAAATTTTTGCCTGAACGAAAAGGCTTTCCCTGTAATTGTTGGTGCAAGTTCCCACCGGGTCAAGGTGCTGGACAAGGCAAAGGCATTTATCCAAAAATTCTTGCGTATGAAGGGGATTTTCTGGATTCAAAAAGGAAATTGGAGAGAGAATGTGAAAGCCTTTTTCGTCAAGGTTGTAAATCAGCTTGAGGCAGAGAGCTTTTTCTTCCTCTGAAATGTTCATGGCGTTAAGCTGATGTTCCAGATGGTCGGTCAGCGGCTCCCGTTCATCAGAAGTGCTTTCAAGGGCGGCCTGAAAATTGTCGCTTGCCGCGCTACCGCTTGCGCTTGCAGAGCCGTAGCGGGTGTTGTCCGAAAATCTGGAAGAAGCCGAAACTTCCCTGCGTGAAGAAGAAACGCCTGATTCCATAGAGTCACGCACAATCTCCAGGGCAGGATTTTTCCCCGCCTGAGCGTAAATTTCCTTCCGTAAGTCAGCAGAAGACATAGCCAGCAGATTCAGCGACATGATTTGAGTCTGACTCATCTTCTGGACTTGTGTCTGAGCCATATTTTGAGAAGTGCGCTGCTGAAAAGACATCTGCGGGAAATCGGCCATGAGAAAATTATAAACGGAAAACAGAAAATTGAAAATGGGGATTTTAAGGGGAGACTTCCCCCCGCTTTGTGTGCTATAATTCTTTCATTATGAAAACTTTTGAAAAATACGGCGTGCAGATTCCTGAAATCTTGCTGCCAAAAACTGTTGATTTGAAATCTTGGTCTGTGATTGCCTGTGATCAGTACACTCAGGATAAAGAATATTGGGCAAATGCGGCAAAAGCTGCCGGGCAAAATCTCTCCACGCTCAATCTGATTTTCCCGGAAGTCTATTTGAATGACGGTGACGGGGAAGCGCGAATCAAAAAAATCCATGAGACCATGAAATCTTACCTTGACTCCGGGATTTTTGCTTCCGGCGAGGAATGTATTTACATCGAGCGAAAAACAGAGTACGGACGCACCCGAAAAGGCCTTGTTTTGGCTGTGGATTTGGAAAAATACGAGTGGAAGCCCGGTTCAAAGGCTCTGATTCGTGCCACGGAAGCTACAGTGCCTGAGCGAATTCCTCCGAGAATGAAAATCCGCACTGGCGCGGCTCTGGAACTTCCCCACATCATGCTGCTTGCAAACGACCCTAAAGATGAGCTTGTTGGCGGAGCCGGAAAACTTGCCAAGGGCGAAAATCCTGTTTACGACGGCGAGCTGATGTTGAATTCCGGCCACATCACGGGCTGGGCTGTAAAAGGCGAAAAGACTGCATCTCTTCTGGAAACTGCGCTTTCTTCACTTGCCAAAGCTGGCACTGACAAAGACGGAAATACCTTCCTTTTTGCCGTGGGCGACGGAAACCACTCCCTTGCCACGGCGAAGGCTGTCTGGGACGAGCACAAAAAGACTCTTTCAGGCGATGATTTGATTAATTCCCCTGTCCGCTACGCTCTGGTCGAAATCGTGAATATTTATGATGAAGGGCTTACTTTCGAGCCGATTCACCGTGTCATTTTCAATCAGGATGCGGGAAAACTCATTCTCTTTATCGAAGAAAAACTTGGCGGTGAATTAAAATCATTTGCCTCTGAAAAAGAACTTGAAGATTTCGTCGCTGACAAAAAAGCAAAGGGTGCCCGCTACGGCTTTATCGCTACGGAAGGCGGAAAGGAAAAACTCTGCGTTCTGGAAACTGAAATCACCGATTTGGCAATCGCCGCCCTGCAGCCGGTTCTTGATGAATACTTAGACGCAAAATCTAAGGACAAAAAGAATGACATCGACTACATTCACGGCACGGAAGACATTGTAAAACTTGGTCATAAAGAAAATGCCGTCTCAATCCTCTTACCGCCAATCGCAAAAGACAGCTTCTTCGCCACGATTAACGGCCGTGGCCCTCTCCCGCGAAAATCATTCTCAATGGGTGAGGCCAGCGAAAAGCGCTTCTATGTGGAAGCAAGAAAGCTGTTCTAATTCAGCATTATATTATCATTATTCACTTTGATTTTCTTGAAGAGCTCGACGATTGAATCCATCGTCAGCTCTTTTTTTTCTTGGCCGGAAATGTCGCTGATGATTTCGCCCTTGTCCATCATAATCAGGCGGTTACCGAAATCCAAGGCATGTTGCATGTTGTGAGTGACCATCATGACCGTAAGATTGTATTCCTGGGCAAAGCGGCGGGTCAAATCCATGATGATTGCGGCGTTGGTCGGATCAAGGGCGGCAGTGTGCTCGTCGAGGAGAAGAAGACTAGGCTTACTCATAACGGCCATCAAAAGGGTGAGAGCCTGCCTTTGCCCGCCAGAAAAAAGCTCCACATTGTCGTTGAGGCGGTTTTCCAAGCCCATGTTCAGTACTTTTAACTGCTCCCGGAAATAATCCCGCATTTTGTTGTTGAGTGAAATCTTCAGGCCCTTAAAGCCTTTTTTGTAGCAAATCATCATGTTGTCTTCAAGGCTCATTTTGCCAGCCGTTCCCAAAAGTGGATTCTGGAAAATACGGCCGATGTAACGCGCCCGCTTGTACTCAGCGTCACCGGTGATGTTTTTAGGCTCCTCTCCCTCTTTCGCCGTGAGCAGAATCGTGCCGGTCGTGGGCTTTAATGTGCCCGCAATTACATTGTAAAGCGTGGATTTTCCGGCACCGTTGGAGCCGATTACCGTTATAAAATCGCCCCGGTTGATGTGAAGGTTTATGTTTTTAAGCGCGGTGTTCTCGTCAGGAGTCTTCGCGTTGAAAGTGATTCCGATGTTTGAAAGTGTAAGCATGATTAAATCATAGTGGATATTCGGTGAAGTTTCAAATGCGTGGGGGCGGGGATTTTGAAAGACTCACTTTTCTGAAAACTAAAAACAAGTCCGCCACAACTTCACTTTCCGTCATGGAGATGATTACACATTACTTTTTCGCCTGTTGCAGTCAGCGCAAAGCATCTGGCAGTTTTCGGCGAGTGTTTTTCCGCCCTTACTCCACGGTGTAATGTGATCTGCCTGCATCTGTTCGATTTTAAAACTTTTACCGCATTTAGGACAAATGCCCCTTTGCCTCTCAAAAGCTGCCCTTGCCATTTTTGGAGTGAACGAACGGATTGAAAGGAGTTTTTCTTCTCCGCCCAGAAGATACTCGTAGATTCCGCCGTTGTTGGTGACATCATCATCTTCCATAAGCTCAACGATTCGTGCTTCAAGAGTTTTTGCATCATACTGATTTTTGCCGTATTTGTTGAAGAGAATGCCCCAGTCCCGGCCTTTCATTTCCTTGCGGTAATTCGGGAAAATTACCTGCAGCCAGTCGATGACAGATTTGAAGTAAAGCCAAAGTTCGTTGCAGTTTGCGTCGTGCTGATGGGCGGACATATAATCTTCGATTTCAATGCCGTCACGGGCAGAAATCCAGCGGAGAGCCGTTTCAAGATAGTCCTGACGGATTGCAGACCCGCTCAGATATTTTTCGGCGATTTGCCATGCAGGACAAGTTGTTTTTGAAAAATAGCGTTTTGCCTCATAAAGCCATTCGCCTGTGTACATTGCGTTGCGAAGCTCTTGGTTTGTCAGCTGTTCGCCGGCAATGTTGATTGTCTTGAACCAGTCTAATTTTTCACGGTCATTGCCCTCGCAGATATAAATCATCAGTTTGTAACTTAATATCTGTTCCTGCTCAGTTTTTGTGAGATTCGAGAATGCCCGGTGGTCAAGAGAGAAATCATCATTCACATACTGACAAAGGCTTATTGTTCTTTGCTGACCATCAAGCAACTCAAAATTACCATCATCATTTTTAACCCAGTACATGACATTGAGGGGAAAGCCTTTTTGCACAGTTTTTATGACTTCATTTCTCTGCTTTTCTTTGTAGATAAATTCCCGCTGAAATGCAGGACGGATATTCAGCCGTCCGTTATAACCGATAACTCCGTTTTCGGCATTGTCAGAATAGTTTTCAGCTACTTCCCGTACAGTGATTTCATGAAGTTCAATTTTCATATTTTTATGCTCCTTTTTTCGTTCTACATATATATAGGCGAAAAAAAGTGATTTCCGGCAATGTAAACGGAAAAAAATCAATTTTTTTGAAAAATTTTTGAATTTTATTGTTTTCGTCGGATAATTACACGCGAAAACGGCATTTTTCCAGGTTTTCCATTATCATCAAGCCTCAAAGAATTGCCGGCTTTGCGTTCAGTAACTGTATATGAAGTTGACCAAATGACTTTGCCATCTTTTATATATTGGATTTCATCTCCGTTTACCGTATGCACCATTGTTTTGGGGACATCAGTTCCAATCCCGATAATTTCAAATTGGTCAGGATTGTATTGTTCCAAAAAAGTATCGGGAACACCCATTTCTCCCATATAATCTTCCGGTATATCTGCTATTCTGCTGACATCAATTGCGTCATAATTAAAGTATCTGGGATAATCTGACGGAACATATTTTTTTGTCAGAATCATTTCTTCGTGTCGTTTTGCGACATCCAGATTTGTAAACCACTCGCAGTTTCGGAATTTTACCAGTCCGTTTTCTGAGTCATATACGCCCTGCGCAAAATCCCGCGACTTACTCTTGGGAATGGAGAAATAAGCGTTTCCACCATTGAATCCATAGCCAAGCCAAAGCCTGTTCTGCTGAATGAGCGGAAAAATCTCTTTATAGTGAATCGCGTTCTGGCTTCCGATTATTATGAATTTCTTATCGTATTTCATAAGCTGTGCGACAAATTCACGGAAGAGACTGAAAGGCGGATTCGTGACGACAATATCAGCTTCTTTAAGAAGTTCAATACACTCATCGCTTCTAAAATCACCGTCGCCTTTCAGAAGTTCACAGGAATTTTTTTTATTCTGTAAAAGCCATTCCACATCAGCCAAATCTACGGCACCGTCATTATTATAGTCGGCAACTTCCGTAATCACGGCTTTGTAAGGCGGGCGGATTTCCTTTACCTCTGGCGAAAGTTCCGGGAAGAGCGGCAATTCGGTATAAGAAATCGGGCTTCCGCGGTAGCAGGTCGCAATCAGTTTTTTTAAGCCCAATGAATTAAAGTATATGGCAAAGTACTTAAAGAAATTGCTTTCATACGGATCATCACAGTTACAGAAAACGGTCTTTCCCTTGAAATGAGAGCGATAATGCCTCATCTCGTTTTCGATGTCGGAAAGCTGAGTATAGAATTCGTCGTTTTTCTGAGCTTTAGCCTGATTCAAATCCTTGTTCTGAGCCATATCTAAAATATATCAGTTTTTACGAGTTTTTTCCACTTTCTGCTGATTGAGAAGCGGTTATTTTTCCGCTCGTTTCAAATGCGCCTTGAAGTAGCCGACTACATTCTGCTTGCTAACAATCAGGCAGACGATAATCATAAGGCCCGTAATCAGCTTGAGGTCGTTGGCGTTCATTCCGATGTTGTAGCCGTATCGGCGGGCTATGAACATGAGGGCGCGGTAGAGAATTGAGCCTAAAATCACGCGGAAGGTCTGCCAGCCGATTTTGTTCGAGCGGATTATAAATTCTCCGAGCATCAATGATGCCAGACCCGAAACCACCACACCGCTTCCGCTTCCCACATCGGCGAATCCCGAATACATGGCAAAAAGAGCGCCAGAAAGAGCCGCAAGTCCGTCGCCGAAGCAGATTCCAACGCCCCTCACAATCCGCGGATCAACTCCCTGAGAGATTACCATCTGAGGATTGCTTCCCAAAGCTCCCATGGTGAGGCCGAAATCCGTGGAGAAAAAGAGGTTCAAAATCACCAGCAGAAGCCCGACAAAAATCACCAGAAAAAAGACGATTCCCCAGTCAGGAGTGAGGGCTGGAAGATTCGCTTTCATGAATTCTTTGATCGAAGAAAAAATGGTCGGAATCCGCAAAAAAGACACATTTGCCTGATTTGACATGACCCGCAGGTTCACCGAATAGAGCATGGTCATCATCAGAATACCCGCCAGTAAGTCGGGGATGCGGAGCTTGGTGTAAATCACCGTGGTGCAAAGCCCTGCTCCAAGCCCCGCCAAAAAGACAATCAGAAGGGCAGGAGCCGGAGAAATGCCGTGGGTGAGGCAGGCGGCAAGCACGCAGGCTCCCATTGGAAAAGAGCCGTCCACCGTCATATCGCAGAAATTCAGGACGCGGAAAGTCATGAACACGCCCAAAACCATAATGCCAAAAATCAATCCTTCGATGAGAATTCCCTGAATCATAACTTCTATAATATAGATAAAATGAGCAATGAGCAATTGGGCGCTCCCTGCTTACGCAGGTCGGCTGTTCCAGCCTTCGCTGCCGCTCATAGCCTACGGCTACTTCGGGCTTCCATAGCCTAGCGCATCTTGACATTTTGTTTCTTTTTATAGTAACATCTTTCTGAAAATAATCTTTTGAGGTACTTAAAAATGAAAGCAACAAAATCACTGGCCGTCTTTGCATCAGCCCTTGCGCTTTTTGCATTTGCCGGCTGCAACAAAAAAACTGCCGCCACAGGCGACATCGGAGAGAAAACATATAAAATCGGCATTGCAAAAATCGTTCAGCATGTCGCCCTTGACTCGGTTGAGCAGGGAGTCATCGATGTGCTCAAAGAAAACGGCATTAATGCCACTTACGACTTGCAAAATGCCAATGGCGACCCCAACACTGCCAGTCAAATCGCCCTCAAATACAAGGACGAGCGGGTTGATGTTGCCGTGGGAATCGCCACTCCTGTAGCCCTTGCAATGGCAAACACCATCGACGACATTCCAATTGTATTCGGCACTGTTACCGATCCTTTGGGGGCAGG
>DFEB01000034.1 GCA_002368605.1 Treponema sp. UBA3813
TTGATTCTTCTTTTGTTGGAACAGAAGTTTTTGATTCAGATAACAGGCTGGATAATTTTTATTGTGAAATTCCATTTCCTTTTAATGACGGCGACCTTGTTCAAGATTTGTCGAGCGGAAAAATTGGTGTCGTAAATCATCTTGGAGGAGAGAAAAACGGGAAGTTAAAAAACATCTGCAAGCGTTGCCGCGATTCGAGTGACATAACCGTACCTGTTGATTGCCTGGATGATGATGGAAATTTTGTTTACGAATCCTTTTTTACTCCCTGTGTAGATTATGCTCCGCGCATGAACGAATCAAATGCTGACGTTGAATTTTTATCAGAAGCATCGCTTTTAGTGCAGGGCAAAGGTTCTTTGGAATATTTTTGTGACTTGGTAAGAAAACGGATATCGTAGTGGCACGGACTTAGTTTGGCATAATGAAGGCGGTGGTTTGGGAGGCGATTTTTTGTAGTTCCTTGTAAACCATTTATTAAGATTCCTTTGCTTGAAAAGAACTACGGAAATTTCTGAGCAGAATCTGAAGTCGTTCATGTTCAGGCTAATTGTCATCGCGTCGATGAGCTTCAGATTTTCATTTCCTTCCTACTTCCCTTTCTGCAGAGGAATTTGTAATGCTCAATCATGTGGAAATCACCAACACTCGACGCAGAGCGGCGGAGGTATTGAACCCTCTGCTTGAATAAAATTTCTGGAACAGCTCGCAGGGACGCTTTTCATTTGCATGCGCAAGGTTCGCCCTCGTGATATGAGAACTGACACAGGCGTGGTACAGGTCGCTGTCGCTGGTAATTGTGCTGAAACTGTGATAGAGTATAAGTTAAGTCCTTGTCTGTAAGTGATTTGTGCCAGAACCATTATGGCAAGTTTTTATAAAATAGTTATGAGCCAAAAATTCCTAAAACGTCTTATTTCAGAATGTTCTCTTACTGATTTTCACAAAACGGAAATTCTACAGCAAGAAAATTGCAACTTGATAAGTAAATAGGAAAACAAAATGAAAAAGAGTAAAGGGATTCTAGAAAGGATTTTGGATTTTTAAAATACTGCGATGTAAGGAGTAAAACTATGATCAAAGTCTATTGTTACGACCGATGTTCCACATGCAAAAAGGCTCTTGCCTGGCTTGATGCAAATGATGTGGACTACAAGAAAATCGACATTAAGGGTGAACATCCGGACGAAAAGACATTGCGTGCGCTGCATAAAAAATCCGGGCTGCCGCTCAAAAAGTTTTTCAACACCAGCGGAATCCTTTACCGAGAGATGGAACTTTCCGCAAAACTTCCGGGCATGAGCGAGGATGAGCAGTTTAAGCTTTTGGCAAGTGACGGCATGCTGGTAAAAAGACCCCTGCTTGTAACCGACGATGCAGTCTGCACGGGCTTTAAAGAAGGTGAATGGAAAGCGGTTCTGAAGGTGTAAGGAAGTGATATGATTTAGATTTTTGGTACAAATCGCAAGTTCAACTTGCATTTTGTTCCGTTTTACACACCAATTTAAGTATGGTTGAAATAAAGTCTGCCTCATCCTACAACAGTGAAAGTGGGTGAAACTTTTTGCAGAATATGATAAAATCTTCTTCAATATAATATCAATATGAAGAACCTTTTTTCCGTATTGCCGCAGGATTTTTTCAAGCCTCTCGTAAGCCGATACAGGGACCAGTATGCGGACTGTCTTTTGGCAATCTACAGTTCATATAAATCAGAAATCTCTTATGGCGTGAACAGGGAAAATATTGTTGCGACCCTTACCGACTATTTCAATTCGCGGACGGATGAAATCAGTTTTGGGGATGACGACGGGGATTTCGAAAAGGATGCCAGAAGCAAGGCACAGGGGACAATCAATTATCTTAGAAACTGCGGATGGCTTGATTTTGAGGATGAAAAAAATTACGTACAAAATGTCCTTTTGACTGATAATGCCGTTTCCTTTATCCGCACGATGAATGAGGTCATCAGAAACGAGGAGACAGAATACCAGGGACTGATTTCCCAGATTCACGCGGTGTTGCAGAACGAGGAATTGTATTCAAAGCCCTACCAGTTCATTTTGAAAAACGTGGCGGCGAGCACCGAACAGCTTGTTTCCAGCCTGAAAAAACTAAGCATTTCAATCAAAAAGCACATCGACCGGCAGACCAAAAACAAGGAGCTGAATGCGGTGCTTGAACTCTTCGCGACTTACAACGATGAGATTGTGTCTAAATCGCTCTACCGCCTTAAGACCAGCGAGAACGTTGGCCGCTTCCGCCAGTCCATAAAAATAAATCTGGACAAGATGCTTTCAACCCCGCAGATAATGAACGATTTGGTGAGCGGCTACATGGAGATTGAGCAGGAGGAAAACAAGGACATTGCAAGGGAAAAGATTGTGGAAATCATTGTCGATGTAAAAAGCGCGTTTGAAAATCTTGACAAGATAATCGCTGACATTGACCGCAAGAACAATCACTACATGAAAAATGCTGCTGCCCGGGCAAAGTTTGAGCTTTCAAGCGGAACAAATCAGGAGGGAAAAATCAATTCGATTTTACGCTACCTCTCCGAGTTTTCAGATGATGATGAGGAACTTGACGGAGATTTGTTCGACGTGTTTTCCCAAAAATTCATTAGCGAAGAATCCGTCAAGAAAGTTCCCGAAAAGAAAAGCTATGATGCGGTCGCTTCCATTCAAGCGGCTGAAAGCTTGACAAGGGAAGAAAAGGAGCTCAGAAAAAAACTTTTGCAGGACAGGCAGCAGCTGAGGATTTACCGGAAGAAGATAGAAGATTTTGTCAGCGAAAGATTTGGCTCACGCAATTCATTCCTTGCATCGGAGATTAAAATAGAAAACAGGAAGGATTTTGAGACTCTGATTTATATCCGTCTCTTCGCGCAAAGCTCAAGGCACTACGGCGTAAAAAGAACAACAAACAGAGTACGCACGAACAAAGCTGAGTTCATGGACTTTGAGATAGTAAAAAAGAAAATTGCAGGAGGAAAATTGTAAATGTTTGAGCCTATGGAACCAATCGCGTCTTCAAGCAG
>DFEB01000045.1 GCA_002368605.1 Treponema sp. UBA3813
AATATTTTCCCACTGTTTGTGAAGCCTGCAAAAAACTTGCCTGTTTTTCATGTTCACGATGGTAGGAAAAGCAGAAAGAGCCGGCTCGTCCGAAGGAACATAAGAATTTTTCAAAATATCAAATTTCCAGAATCTGTTCATGCAAATAACATAGAGCAAAACTGGCAAATCGTTGAACTTCAGACTCTTCCATTTTTCTCTTCGCGGCCATCTTCCCCTGCATCTCCCTTGCTTTCATCGGTTTTACCGTCAAAATATTCCCGCAAGCTTGTTCTACGCCTTTTTCCGGCTTCGCGTCTGGCGTCTAATGCTTTTTTGTAGTTTTCCCAGATTTCATCCCGCTCCTGGAACATCGTCCGCTTTGGTGGAAACAAGTTATACATTTTCATCTGGGCCATGCTTTCTCCGCGCTCATGCCCGAAATGACGCTTGAAATATTCCTTTGAGTAATCAATCGTAGAATAAACTCCGCCGTATTCCTCGTAAATTTCAAGCTCAAAATTATCGGCTTCTTCGGGGAACAGTACTTTCATCGTCTCTGAGAACAAGCGGCTCACAATCTCGCGGTCAGCCACGGCAAGAAGCTCGCACATAATTTTGTCGAACTGAGGCAAAAAAGCACCGAGCTTTACCTTTGCCTCTCCGCAAAAATACGGAATCCAGATTTCAGCCAGCGATGTATTAACAGGATGTTCGCTGTAATTGTCCTTTTTATAGATTTTATATTCAGTTCCAGGTGTGCTTGCGGCTTCAACCCAAATATAATCGGTTAATTTGAATTTTGTCAGAAATCGTGGAAATGACATTCGTTCCTCCTTCTAAACTTGACCTGCTTTTAACATAGTACAGTTTTTTAAATCGGTCAAATATCGTTTTTTTCAAATTCTCGGATAATCACAAAAATCCCAAAAAAACTCGCGAAAAATTTAACTTTTCAAAAAATCTCCATATATTATTCTACGAGGTATAAAATGCGAAGAGGAAGATTATCCAGATACATTAAACCAACTGTGTTGTACATGGGCGAGCTGACAACAACCGACTGCTATGCTTCGGCATACTATTTGTACAGAATCTCGGAAATGCTCGCCGGTTCTGAAGCTGAATTTGAATATCAGGTCATACTTTTTTTCAAACTTGCTTCCCGTCTAAAATGGACAGAGGCGATTTCTGATTATCTTGAAAAAATGGTCGAAAAAGCAGAAAAAGAGGGAAAACTCTCAAGATTCCTGTTCCCGGAAGATGCGCCCACAATCAAGCCGATGTATTTTGATTACTCAACTGTTCCCTTTGTTTACGATGAAGACAAAGATGTTGACAGAAGCATTCCAGGCGACTTCGGCGACCACGAATTAAAAATCAATCAGACAGTCGTAAATCTCTACCGCTGTCTTTATGTGGACAATGAATTTTTACCGCGGCTCATTGCCAATTTTTTGCTCAAATCTCCTGGCAATGGCTCGGAACAGATTCAAAAGCCTATCTCCAAACTCACAAGGTTTCCTGCAAAAATCAAAAACGCAATCGAAGATTTTTCCAGACTCGACTTTTTGAGCGATGCGATTGAACTCACAACAGAGGAAAAAACATATCTTCTCTATTTGTACCGCTCTTCAATCTTTCCGCCGCTAAAAAATCTTTTGAATTCCCTCTCAGCCGAAGAAAATTCACGGTTCCGCTCAGAAGTGCTGAACATTTCGCCACATGACTACAGCGCGATTCTACGCTCATCTTCATCCCTCAGAACATACGGATTCATTGACGATGAAGGAGATCCGCACGAAGACACAATCGACTGCATCACGAACGAAAATTTTGACGTATTCTTCACGGATTTGGTAAAGGAAGCTGACTGCAAGAATTCATACAAGCTTGAATCATTCAATGTGAACAAAAATGTCACCAATATTATGACCAGAATGCTTTGCGGCGAAGAAAACATCTCGCTTCTCTTGTACGGAAAGCCCGGCAGCGGAAAAACAGAATATGCTAAATCACTTGCGAAGGCTTCCGGCTTAAAACCGCTGATTTTCAAAAACGAAGCCGAATTAAATGTCTCGCAGAAAACCGGCGAAAATTGTGTTTTGAGCAGGCTGAATCTTTTTCTTTCGATAAGCCGCCCGGACACGGTTCTGATTATCGACGAGGCCGACACACTTTTAAAAACACGCGACTCATCTTTTTTCGGCATGAGTTCGCCGTCAAAAACAAAGGGCACCATCAACAAAATGCTCGAAGCAAACAAGAATAAAATCATCTGGATTGTGAATTTCACGGGGCAGATTGACGAATCAACCTTGCGGCGTTTCAACTTTTCGTACAAATTCGACGCAATGAGCCGTGAGCAGCTGAAATCAATCGCACAAAGTAAGCTCAGCCCTCTCAATCTCCCGCAGAACATGAACGAAAAAATCTTGGGCTTGATGGAAAAATACAGTGTGACAGGAGCTTCGGTTGATAACGTTGTGAAGACAATCAAAAGCCTTGAAAGTTCTTCCTTGCAAAAAGAGCAGATCACAAGTACAGATTCAGATTTTATTGATTCCGTGCAGGCCATTCTCAAAGAAAATTCTCTCCTGATTAACGGCAAAAAGCGGATGCGGGAAAATGTCGAAAAAAATTACGACACAAGAGCATTGAACGCAAGCATGGAACCAGAAAAAATCGTGAGGATGGTTCAGAACGCCGAGGAATTTTCAAAGAACAACTCGCAGAATCTTAGTGGAAGCGAAAACGGAATCCGAATGTTGTTCTACGGAAAAAGCGGCACAGGCAAAACCGAATTCGCGCGCTACATTTCAGAAAGTCTTGGCAAAAAGATTCTTTTGAAGCGGGCAAGTGACATTCTCGACAAATATGTTGGCGGCTCCGAGCAGAATATCCGCAACG
>DFEB01000060.1 GCA_002368605.1 Treponema sp. UBA3813
TCCTAAATGTATTTGGAACGGACACATCTCTTGACTAAAAGGCTTTAAAAAGGGATACTAAAAGCATGATGACTCTATCACTACTACTTTTGCATAATTTTCTCGTAAAATAGCTGAAAGCGTGGTGGTATTGTTTTAATTTTCGTACATTACAAGACCTGTTGCTTTTGGCGGCAGGTTTTTTTTATTGAGGGTTTATTACAAACCCTCAAAACGGCGAAGTCAAGGCTTTAAGCGTAAGTGTGCCTTGACTCGACGTATTTAAGGAGTTTCTTATGAATGCAAAAAAGTACAGACCGATTCCGGCGATTCCGATTGAGAATCGCACATGGCCTTCAAAGAGAATCACAAAAGCGCCAATCTGGTGCTCGGTCGATCTTCGTGACGGAAATCAGGCATTGATTGACCCAATGGGTATCGAGACAAAACTTGCTTTCTTTGAACTTCTTGTTAAATTGGGCTTTAAGGAAGTTGAAATCGGCTTCCCCTCTGCCAGCGACACTGAATACGATTTTATCCGCCGTCTCATTGACGAAAACCGCATTCCTGAGGATGTGACGATTCAGGTTCTCTGTCAGGCCAGGGAAAAGCTCGTCCGCCGCACGATGGAATGTATCAAGGGCGCGCCCAGCGTAATCTTCCATATTTACAACTCAACTTCTCCCGCTCAGCGAAAATACACTTTCAACAAATCAAAAGAAGAAATCATCAAAATCGCTGTTGACGGCGTAAAATGCATCAAAGAGTGCATGAAGGATTTGAGCGAAGAAGACCGCAAAAAGATTCGCCTGGAGTATTCTCCAGAAAGCTACTCAATGACTGAAATCGACTATGCCATCGAAATCTGTGAGGCCGTAGGAAACGAGTGGGGCTGGTCACGCGAGAATAAAATCATCTTTAATCTCCCGACTACTGTCGAGTGCTACACTCCCAACATTTACGCTGACTCAATCGAATATTTCGCCTCAAAAATCTCTCACCGGGATTGCGTCATTATCTCAACTCACTGCCACAATGACCGGGGAACTGGAGTTGCTTCATGTGAGCTTGGTCTTTTGGCTGGTGCTGACCGTGTCGAAGGCTGTCTCTTCGGAAACGGCGAGCGCACTGGAAACCTGGACATCGTAACGGTTGCCCTCAATATGTTCAGTGAGGGAGTTGATCCTGAACTTGATTTTTCAAATCTCCCGGACATCGCCGACGCATATCAGGAATACACCAAAATGGAAATCAATCCCCGCTCTCCTTATGCAGGCGGTTTGGCTTACACGGCTCTTTCTGGCGGTCATCAGGACGCAATCGCAAAGGGCTTTGCTGCCCGTGCAAAAATGAGCGAGGACGCAATCTGGGATGTTCCCTATCTTCTTATCGATCCCCACGACATTGGCCGCAAGTACGAGGGAATCATCCGAATCAATTCCCAGAGTGGAAAGGGTGGGGCCAGCTTCATTCTGGAGCACAATTACGGTTATGCCATTCCAAAGGCAATGCAGCCTGCAATCGGTGACCTTATCAAGGCCAAGAGCGATGCCGCCCAGCGTGAGCTTCAGCCTGAAGAAATCCTCAAATTCTTTGAAGAGCAGTGGATTAACAAAAAAGAGCCACTTTCTGTCCTTGATTTGGCTTCAACTCAAGTGGAGAGCGCAGACGAGAGCGAGCATGTAGCTTGTCGTGCCGTAATCTGCTACAAGGGCGAGAAAATTTCCATCGGCGGCCGGGGAAACGGTCCTTTGGATTCATTCGTTTCAGCCCTTGCCACAACACCGGTTCCGGAATTCAATATTTCTGCCTTCCATGAACATTCTGTGGGTATCGGTAGCGACACTTACGCCGTTGCTTATGTTCAGATTACGATGAAGGATGGCTCTCAGCGCTGGGGTGTCGGAAAGTCATCTAATGTCGGCAAAGCTGGTATTGGTGCTGTTGTAAGTGCTTTGAACCAATAATTTCTGCATTGAATAAATTACAATCTGCGTCTCAATGACATTTTGGATAGCATTGTGACGCATTTTTTTTTTCCTAGCTTTTTTAATAATCTGTGGTACAATGAACATATATGTTCACCAATTTAAAAAAATATTTTTTTCTTCCTGTTTTTTTGGCGTTTTTTCTTCCTCTTTTTTCAGAATCAACGCCTGTCGAAGGCCTTTATCGCTATAAACTCGAAAACGGCCTGGAATTGTTTGTCGCTGAGAATGATTCAGCACCTCTTGCCTACATAGAAATTGCCGTTAGGGCAGGAGCCGTTACTCAAAATCCTCAGAATGCAGGTCTTTTTCATCTTTATGAGCACATGATGTTCAAAGGAAATGAAATGTATGCAGATCAGGACGCTTTCACTGAGGCCGCAAATGAAATGGGGCAGATAGATCAGAACGGCTCGACTGGCATTGACCGAGTAAATTATTATTTTACCATTCCTTCTGCGCTTGTTCGCAGAGGCCTTGAATTTTGGTCTTATGCCATCCGTACTCCAAAAATTGACAATCAAGAGCTTGAGAACGAAAAATCTGTTGTTCTCTCTGAGATAAATGCTGATTTTACAGATCCTGATCACATTCGAGCCGCTGCGATTTATAAAACCATGTTTCCTGATTGTCCATGGAGACTTGATCCGTCTGGAAATCCTGTGGTTATTCAAAATGCAAGCCCAGAACTTTTGCGTGAAATACAGAAAAACTACTACATTCCTTCCAATTCTGCAATTTTTGTCGGCGGCGATGTAAAACATGATGAAGTTTTTGCCTATGTAAAAGAAATTTACTCTGATTGGGAAAATCCTTCGGAAGCACTTCCTTTTGCCCGCACTGTTAATAAGAATCCCCTTTCATCAGAAAAAAAACTGATTTTTGTGAATCCGGGGCTTTCTGACAAAATTATTCAGGTTTCATATTATCTTAGAGGACCTGACGGTGAAATTGATATCAAGGACACTTATTCTGCAGATGTCTGGGTCAATCTTGCCAACAGTCCTAGTGGAAATTTCGTAAAAACATTTGTTTCTGATTCTTCACTCGGAATTCCCGAAAGCGAATATATAGGGGCTTACTATCCAACAAGGCGTGTCAGTGGTCTTATTTCCTTTAGTGCTGCCATGGTTAACGATTACAAAAGTTCTGAAAAATTCAATTTTGGTTTTGGAAATGCTCCTGTCGCAAAGCAGACGAACTTAAATCCTGTGGAAAAATCTGAGAGATTTCTTTCCGTTCTTAAAGAGAAAGCTATTCCAGAAATGACAAAAAAATCTCTTTTCTTTAAAGACAAATCAATCGGTTTTGTTATCCAGCAGCTTGAAGATGCGAGAATTTATGAGATGGAGAGTGCTGAGTCGGTTCTTGCTTCTCTTTCTTTCTTTTGGTCTAGTTGTAGTTCAGATTATTTCTTCTCTTATGACGAAAATATCGCAAAAGTTACTGAAGATGATGTAGTTTCATTTGTAAAAAAATACATGCAGAATAAAAAAGGAGCTTTCATAGTTTCTGTGAGTCCGGGACTTTGGAATGAATATAAGGATTTGTTCTTAGCTTCAGGATATGAGCAAATTTCTGCGGAAAATGCTTTTTGGCAGAATGATATAAAATAATAGGGGAAGGCTATGCAATCAATTAAATCAAAAAAAATAAATAATATAAAAAGATTTTTTCGGAATTTTTCATTTTTTTCAATCTTTCTTGTTTCTTTCTGCTCTCTTGTAGTTTCCTGTGGTTCGACAAAAGTTGAAGATATAGTGCAGATTGATATCGTTGATGCATTCACTCAAAAACATCTTTCAAATGGAATTCCTGTTGTTTTCAAACAGAATCGCGGAAGTAAAATCATTGTTTTTAGACTTGTTTTTGAGGGGGGAGCGAGCGCAATAGACAAGAGTTTGGGCGGAATTGAAGATCTGACTTTAGACTTGGCTCTTCGTGGTTCAGAAAAATATTCCTACGAGACAATAAAACAACTTGAGTACGAAAAGAGTATTTTCCTTTATTCATCATCTGGAAAAGAGTTTTCCACCGTCGGTTTCACTTGTATCCAGAGAGATATGTCTCAGGCTCTTGATTTGCTTTCTGAGTGTGTAAAAAATCCGAAGTTTTCTGACGAAGATTTTAATCAAAAAATGACGGAACTTTCCGCTTCCATCTCTCAGCAAAAGTCTGACCCTAGCGGAGCTCTTTCCCTTGCGCTTTCAAAAGCAGCATTCGAAAATCACCCTTATGCAACGACTACAAGCGTAACCGAAGAATCATATTCAAATATTACAAAAACTCTTGTAAACGGACTTCATCAAAGTCTTCTGAATGCCTTGAGAATTAAAATTGTTGTTGTCGGAAATTTCAGTTCAGAGTTAATCGATGATTTCACAGCATCTCTTGAAGAAAAATTCGGTGATATTCCACGAAAAGCTTATACGGCACCAAAAATCCCGAAAATTACCGTGAAGTCTGGAAAAGTCGCTGTCGCTAACGAGCAGGCTGGAAACACGGGCTATGTCGTCGGTTTGTTTGAATATCCATCTCGTGATTCCAAAGAATGTGTTCCCCTTGCAATTTCTTTGATGTATCTTGATGATTTGCTTTTCTCTCAAGTTCGAGAAAAGGCAGGAGCCGTTTACTCTATTAACACTGGTGTCATCGGAGGAAGAGAGTTGCTCGGTGCGATTTCTGTTTACAAGGCGAGCAAAAAAGAGAACCTGAAACAGTTGATTTTTGACGCTATTTCTTCTTTTGATGCTGACACGCTTGAAAAAAAACTGAACCAGTACAAGAATAAATATATTGCGACTGTGTTCAGTTCTTCGCAGACGGCAGCAGGCCTTGCATCTTCTGTAATTTCAAGCTGGGAATTCCTTGGCTCCGAAAGCGCATATTTGAAACGACCGGAAATCATTGAGTCAGTTACTAAAGAAGAGGTTGTCGCGGCCTACGAAAAATATGTTGTCCCTATTGTTAAAGAAAATGCCGCCCAATGGATTATAGTGGACGGCGAAGAAAATCTTGAAAAATATGATTTTTAGGATGTTATTGATTGCGAAAAGCCTGATTCTTGCGGGATTTAGAGTTTTTCGTAATCGATTCTGTCCAGGTCTATAGATCTGAGTGAGGAACGCAATGATTCCTGCAGATTATTGGCAATGTAGCCACGGATGTTATTGATTGCCTCTGGACTTGTTGATGTATTGAACATGATGACGACAAGAAGAAAGTCACCAGCGGCTTTTATCGCTGAAATTTTGATATCTACTGAGGTTTGAACATTCTTAAGATTGAGAGTGACATTTTCAATAATCTGGTTGATAAATACAGCGTTTGCCTGACCGTTTGACAGTTTTGCAGCGATTCCTACTGAAGAAATATCGATAATCTTAAGTTTGAACATTTTGTTGTCTTTGAGCCATAATAAATCAGCCTGAGAATCGTTGAGACAGTTTGCCCGCACATATTTTCGCATGCCTTTTGCATTTTTTGCGTCCAGAGCTTTTACGATTTCATGAAACATGGATTCTTGGTCTTGGTTGAGTTTGATGAGCCCTGCATCGTATTGTAATTCTGCAAGGAAGTTTGACTGTTTATCATCTGGTAAAACAGGAATCAAAATACCTATATCGAGAGGAGAAAATACACCTTCTTCTTCAAAGGATTTTATGAAGTTATGCCAACCTTTAAGGGAGAGTTGGCTTTCGATAAGAAAAAAACAGATAGAATCTGCGTTTTTTCGCAAGAGAGGCTTTACTTTACGGTAATCTTCGATGGCATAGACTTCATACTCCATGAGGCGAAGTCTGCCGATAACTGAAGCTTCAAAACTCGTGCTTGGGTTGACGAAAAAGACTTTTCGACCATAAATTGATTTTTCTACCTCTGCCATATTACACCTCTGTTTCAGCCTCCCCTATATAAACATTGTGTGTATCAGTTTGCTAGGTGGAGTAGGCTTAAAGCAATATTAATTATACAAGGAAAATTGCGATAACACAACAAATTTCTTGTATTATTCCCAGCCGAAAGTTGCAGGCGGCTTGTTTGTGGCGTCGTAGTAGAGGGCATCCACAAATGGAAGGGCTGCGATTTCGGAGATGATTTTGTTGAGTAAATCCCGGTCAAGCTGGGCAAAGCGGGCAGTCATTACGTCTTCAGAGCAGACCGGTCGCAAAACGAAACTTGCCCTGTCTGGGGCAGAAGCGAACGGCAAATCAATGGTGAGGTGCTGGAAGATTTTGTCGTACCAGCCGGACTCATGTAAATTTTTGAGCACGATGTTGTCAACTTCCCGCAACTGGTCAAGGCGGCGGCGGTCACAGTAGCCTTCCTGAAGGCGCAAGTCCTCGTCCTTGATTTTTGGGTTTTGCCAGAGGGCGATTACACAGCGGTTAAGGAGTTTTGCAGAATTCGTGATGTTGCTTGACTCGTCCTCGATTTTCTTCCAGTGCTTGGGGAAGTGGCAGAAGCCGTTTTCTTCGTCCTTCTTAAATCGGAGAACAGCCGGGAAGCGGTAGGTTCTAAAGTCACCCTGAACGCCCACTGATTTTACAGGAAGCACATATTTTTGCATTGTGGCAGTGCAGTGCTCGCAGAAGTGAGAGATTTTGATAGAATCCAGCTCTTTCTGGGCTGCTTCCAGCTCTTTTTTGTCCTCGTCTGAAAGAATGCCATTTGAGCAGAGAACATTGATTGAAAGTCCGGGGCCGGGGAAAGGATGGCGCATCACAAGCTCTGAGTCCAAGCCCAGTTTTTTTCCGATGGCGCGAACTTCGTCCTTGTACAAATCTTTGAGCGGCTCGATAATCAAGCCTTTTGCGATGAGCTTTTGGATTCCATCAACGCGGTTGTGGTGGGTCTTGATTGTGTGGGAATTCTTGGTTCCGCCTGACTCGATGATGTCCGGGTAAAGGGTTCCCTGAGCCAGCATCCAGTCGTCTTCGTTGAGTTTTTGTGCTGAAACGACCGAGTTGCGCACGGTGATGAAGTTTTCTCCCACGGCCATGCGCTTTTTCTGCGGGTCGGTGAGGCCTTTGATGGCGGCGAGGAAGCTTTCGCTTGCGTCTTCAACGATAAAATTATTGAAACCGAATTTGTGGTAGGCTTCGGCGACATTCTTTGACTCGTTCTTTCGCATGAAGCCGTTGTCGATGTGAAGACCCAAAACCCGCTCCTGCCCCAAAGCCTTGTTAAGAAGGGCAAAGGCCACGGTTGAGTCAACGCCGCCGCTCAAAAAGAGAAGGACATTTTTGTCGCGGGCGTCTTTTTTGATTGTGTCAAGAATGTGGGCGAGAACCGTGTCTTCGTCCCAGTTAACTTCCATGCCGCAGATGTCGGCGAAGTTCTTGAAGATTTTGTTGCCTTCCGGGGTGTCCTTTACTTCGCAGTGGCACTGGAGGCTGAATCGTTTTTTTGAGAGATTTTGCAAGGCGGCGAAAGGACAGTCTTTTGTCGTTCCGATAACCTCAAAGCCCTCTCCCAAAGAAAGAACGCCGTCCTGATGGCTCATCCAAACCTGAGTGGTGTGCGTGACACCTTTAAAAAGAGGGGAAGATTTTCCCGCCTCGTTTAAATTCAATTCTGCAAAGCCGAATTCACCCACCTCAGCCTTGCCGACCTTTCCGCCGTAAGAATAAGACAAAAGCTGGTGGCCGTAGCAGAGACCTAAAATCGGGATGTCAAGTTCCAAAATCTTTTCGTTGAATTCAGGCACATTGTCTTCGTAAACAGAAGAAGGCCCGCCAGAAAAAACAACGCCTTTCGCTCCCTCAAAAACGCTTAAATCAGCTGAAGGAAGGGCGATTTCTGAATAATAACCCAAGGCGCGGAATCTTTTTGCGATAAGGTGGGCATACTGAGAGCCAAAGTCAAGAACGACGATTTTAGAACGATTCATATATTCTCCAAAAAATAGTATTCACAGATTAGCACAGATTGGCAGGGATTTCTATAGATTTTAAAAGAAAGGACTGATTTGCTTCAGAACTTTCTTTGCCGCTTCGGGATTCTGATGCACGAGGAAGCGGAATCTCTCGCTTTCGATTTTGATGATTCGGGTGGAAATTACGGCTACGGCGGTGGTGGCTCTTTTTTGATCCAGAATGCAGGAGGTTTCGCCGAAAAATTCTCCCCGGTGTGCGAGAGTCTGAGTCTCTTCGCTTTCGCCTTCAGAAACGAATTTAACAGTTCCCTTGATTATATAGTAAGCGTAATTGTCTTCTGACCCAGATTCGAAAATTATGTCCCCAGGATGATAAGAAAAGACATTGCTTTTGTTTTTGGCAATCAAAAAGTCCGGCCGGATAAAGAACATTCTTTTAAAATCCGCGGCAAAACCTTTTTGTTCGATTTTTGGAAGCATATAAAGTTCACCAAGCAAGAGTTCGTCGAAAAATTGAATCACATAAATAAACTGAGCAAATACAAGGAAAAATACGAAGAAGAAGAAAATATCCATGAAAAGGATGATTGCCTGACCAAGAACTCCGTAAATAAGATTGTAGCGGCTGACATCCAGAAAATAATGGAGAAGCAAACGAAATACCCAAAATGAAGCTGTACAGAGAATGCTTATGAATATACAGAGCAGAAGTGACGGCTTTGTGCCAGAGGCAGATTTAAATAGAACGCTTATGACTATAAAAATCATAATATTTGGAAGAAAATTCACGAGTTTTCCTGAGAGAAGTTCTTCGTAAATAAAGGAAAGTTGAGGGATATTTTTAAGTATTTCGATGGATGAAATTGTCTGGAGTGAAATATAGGCAAAAATAACAGCTGAAGCAATTAAGACTATAAGAAGTTCTGTGAGGAAAGATAAAATCTGGTTGAAAAAGGCCTTTCTTTTTGTTTGGGTATGAAAAATATTTTGCATGGAGTCAAAAATGGAGGCAAAAAATCGGCGGGCAATCCACAAAATAAAAATTCCAGCGATAATCTCAAAAGAACTTACTGTTCGGATTGCCTGTACGGAGTGAATTATAGCGGCAGAATTAAAATACATCTCCAGTTCTGGAATTGCCGAAATAATAGCAGTGACTGTATCTGGAGAAGCATGAAGAAAACGCACCAACACCATGACAATCATGATGAAGAGGGGAATGACCGAAAACAAAAAACTGAAAGCACATGAACCGGCAAAAGACAAAAGCCGGTTCTGCAAGAAGTATTTCGTGGTCAAGAAAATACTCTGAGAGAAAGTGACGAATGTGATTTTGCGCGGATTTTTTTTGCTCATAAATAATTTGACGCGGATGGACGCCGATGAACACAGATGAGATTTTTGTTATACGAAAACCTTTCGTATTATCACGAAAGACTTTTCTTGTAGAAATTTATATCTGCGTCTATCTGCGTTAATCTGCGTCTAATACTTTAGAAATCTGCCAGTTTTGGTGCCCGTGGGTAAGGAATTACATCGCGAATGTTCTGCATTCCTGTTACATAGAGCAAAAGTCGCTCGAAGCCCAAGCCGAAGCCTGAGTGGGGGACTGTTCCGAACTTGCGGAGGTCAAGGTACCAAGAATAATCTTCTGGTTTTAAGCCCAGTTCCTTGATTCGGTTCAAGAGCTTGTCGTAGCTTTCCTCGCGCTCGCTTCCGCCGATGATTTCACCAAGGCCCGGAACCAAAACGTCAACTGCCTTGACGGTTTTTCCGTCGTCGTTGAGCTTCATGTAGAAGGCCTTGATTTCCTTAGGATAGTTGTAGACCATGACCGGGCATTTGTAGATTTTTTCGGTCAAGTATCGCTCGTGCTCTGTCGCCAAATCACAGCCCCAGTAAGGCTTGAACTCAAATTCGTCGGCGTGTTTTTCAAGCTCGGCCACGGCTTCTGTGTAGCTGACGCGCTTGAATGGCGTTTCCACCACATGGCGGAGAGTGTCGATGACTCCCGGCTGGATTCGTTTGTTGAAGAATTCCATGTCCTCTGAGCATTTTGTAAGAGCCCAGTTCAATAGATATTTGATGAATTCTTCCTGAATGTCCATGTCGTCGTTAAGGTCGAAGAAGGCCATTTCCGGCTCGCACATCCAGAATTCTGCCAGGTGGCGGGTTGTGTTTGAGTTTTCGGCGCGGAAGGTAGGCCCGAATGTGTAGACCCGGCCCAGAGCCGTTGCCAGAGTCTCGGCTTCAAGCTGACCTGAAACGGTGAGGGAAGCCTGCTTTCCGAAGAAGTCCTTGTTGTAGTTGACGAGTTTTGCCGCGTCTTCTTTTTTCATGCCTGCAGCTCCCTTTTCGATGGCAGTTTCGGCAAGTTTTTCAAGGCTCAAAGTTGTAATCTGGAACATTTCGCCGGCTCCCTCGCAGTCAGAGCAGGTGATTTCAGGAGTGTTGATGTAGTAGAAGCCCCGCTCCTGGAAGAATGTGTGAAGGGCAAAAGCCATCTGGCTTCTCATACGGAAAACCGCTCCGAAAGTGTTTGTGCGCGCGCGGAGATGTGCGTTTTCACGAAGGAATTCCATTGTGGCGGCTTTTTTCTGAATTGGGTAGTCAGAAGGACATTTTCCCAAGACTTCAAGTGTCTCAAGGTTGACTTCCACAGCCTGACCTGAGGCCGGTGACTCAATGAGTTTTCCCGTGGCCTTGAGGGAGGCTCCTGTAGAGATATTGGAAATCGCCTCTTCGATGGAAGCGGCTGTATTATTATTTGAAGGATTTGAGCGGTCAAAAGTGAGCTGGATATTTGCAAAGCATGAGCCGTCGTTCACTTGAATGAAGACGAGGTTTTTAGAGTCGCGAATAGTGCGAACCCATCCGCAGACGGTAACGATTCTTCCGTCTGGTTTTGAAGTAAGAAGGTCTTTGATAAGTTCTGTTTTCATAATTGTTGATTCTAGCACTTTGAAAGCGTTGAAACAACACCCATTTTTATAGTAAAATACCACATACTATTTAATGAAGAGGTTTAATCATGAAAAAACTTTTTGTTTTCGCTTCTGTTTTGGGCGCACTCCTTGCACTCACTTCTTGTAACGAAAAAAAGAACTACATTCTCGCTACTGGCGGCACTTCAGGAACTTATTATCCTTTTGGTGGTGCCATCGCTAACATCTGGAACACAAAAATCGAGAATATGAATGTAACGGCTCAGGCAACTGGTGCTTCTGCCGAGAACTTGCGTCTTATCTCAAACGGCGACGCAGAATTTGCTACCGTTCAGAACGATGTAATGGATTACGCTTACCGTGGCTCAGACATGTTTGCAGGTCAAAAACTTCCAAATCTTGCTTCCATCGGTACTTTGTACCCTGAAGTTGTTCAGATTGCGGCTTCAAAAACAAGCGGAATCAAATCAATCGCTGACTTGCGTGGAAAGCGTGTTTCTGTTGGTGACGCAGGCTCTGGCGTAGAATTCAACGCAAAACAGATTCTCGAAGGCTATGGTCTCACATTCGACGACATCAAAAAGAACAATCTTTCATTCAAAGAATCAGCAGAAGGCTTGCAGAACGGCACTCTTGACGCTTGTTTCGTAACAGCCGGCGTTCCAAACTCTGCTTTGCAGGAACTTGCTTTCACGGCAGGTCTTGAACTTATTCCTGTTGGCGGAGCTGAAGCAAATTCAATCTGCAACAAATATTCTTTCTACACAAAAACAACTATTCCAGCTGGCACATACAAAGGCACTGATGTTGACACAGAAGCTCTCGCTATCAAAGCAACTTTGGCTGTAAACGCTAATCTTGATGAAGCTACAGTATATGAAATGACAAAGGCTTTGTTTGAGAATCTTGATGAACTTGGTTCCGCTCATGCAAAAGGAAAGGAAGTTTCGGCAAAATCTGCTGTTACAGGTATTTCTGTTCCCTTCCATCCTGGTGCTGCAAAATATTACAAAGAAATCGGCGTTTTGAACTAAGCGCAATTAATGAAAAAAGTTTTTTTACTGATGGCACTTGCGCTTTTGCTGGCAGTGAATTTGCCGGCGGTGCGGGTGCTGTCGATTTCTAATCGCAAGAATCTTTCAGAAAGAATTTATTCACGCTCTGCAATGGCGCGGGGCTTTGTCATCAGTTATACACATTCTGTGAACAAGGGAAGGGTGCATGATTTTTATTTCCCTCTTAAATCTGGGGAAATGGAGCTTTCAATGACGGAATTTGTCTCTTACGGGGCGGGAATTCCAGAAAGTTCTGAGACCGAGGGCGCCCGCTTCCGTGTGACAAAAAACGGCTATGTGATTGAGAATTTGCACAGAGTCCTTCCCAGGCTTTTGATGGCTGTGGGCGTGGTGGCTGAACATTCTCTTGCAATCCCGGACACTTCCGAGCTGCTTGATACGGATTTCAGCAAGGAATTTTTTCTAAAAGATTTTTTCAAACCTCAGACGAGCCTTGTTTTTGAGGTAAGACGAGTCTCGCTGGTGAGTTATTTTATGACGAAAAAGATATAAAAAAAGGAGCACGAGAATGAGCGACGAAGTTGAGAACACGAAAGAAAATCCCCTTGTGGAGAGTTTGCTTCCGACTACAAACGAAGATGAGATGAAAAAACTCATGCAAGATTTGGACAAGGAACAGGCTTACCGTGAGCATAAGTGCTGGCGACAGAGCATTACAGTCATCGTTTCGGTTGTTTTCTGTTTCTTCCAGTTATATGCGACTTTAAGCGGCACTATCCCGGCTCAGCTTGTGCGTGCCTCTCATTTGGCATTCGTGCAGTTCCTTGCATTTTTGCTCTTTCCTGCCACAAAGTCCATGCCGAAAAACACCCTTCCTCTCTACGACGTTATTCTTGCCTTCGTGGGGGCGGGCTGCTGGTGCTATTACATCATCAATTTTCATGAGATTGTCATGAGGGCTGGTGCTTACACTGCGATTGATATCATTGTGGGAATCATCGGAATCATCATCTTGTTTGAATCTTGCCGCCGAATCGTGGGTTTGCCGATTATGATTATCGCTGGGGCATTCATAATTTACGCTTTTATCGGAAAATATCTTCCGGGCTTTTTGAATCACCGAGGCTACAAACTCACCCGCGTTGTCAGTCATTTGTATTACACCACCGAGGGAATTATGGGCACTCCCATTGGAGCCTGCTCAACTTTCATCTTCCTTTTCATCATGTTCGGCTCTTTCCTTGAAAAAACTGGAATCGGTCAGTTCTTTATCGATACATGTAACGCTATTGCGGGCGGGGCCAGCGGCGGACCTGCAAAAGTCGCTGTCCTTTCATCGGCTCTTCTGGGAACGGTTTCGGGAAGCTCTGTCTCAAATACGGTTGGTTCTGGTTCTTTTACAATCCCGATGATGAAAAAACTGGGCTATCGCGGAGAATTTGCTGGCGCGGTTGAGGCGGCGGCTTCCACTGGCGGTCAGCTCATGCCTCCGATTATGGGTGCAGCTGCTTTTCTTATGGCAGAGAGTGTAGGAGTTCCCTATCTTACTGTCGTAAAGGCTGCTATTATCCCGGCCTTGCTCTATTTTGCGGGCATTTTTATCACTGTTCATCTTGAGGCTCACAAACTGGGCTTGAAGGGCTTACCAAAAGAAGAAATTCCCCGCTTTTTGCCGCTTTTCCTTTCCCGCGGTTACATGATTCTTCCTTTAGTCGTTATTATCTACTTCCTTTGTTCTGGAAAGACGGCCACTTACTCAGCCCTTATGGGAATCCTCTCGATTATTATTATTGCAATTGCGGTATCTCTCCTTGATGTCGCAAAAGGAAATAAACCCCGATTTGCTCTTAAAGACTTGGTTGAGGTTCTCTGTGCTGCTGCCAGGGGAATTATCAGTGTGGCAATTGCCTGTGGCATGGCGGGAATCATTATCGGTGTGGTCACTCTTACGGGGCTGGGATTAAAACTTGGGGCAGGCCTCGTTGCCCTTGCTCACGGAAAACTTTTTGTCACCCTGATTTTGACTATGGTTTCTTCTATTATTTTGGGAATGGGCGCTCCAACCACGGCCAATTACCTCATCACATCAACGATTACGGCCAGTGCGATTGTGCGTTGCGTCTATGGTGCGGGAAGTCCAAGCCCGGAGCAGCTTTTGCCGGCCCACATGTTCGCTTTCTATTTCGGAATTATCGCCGATGTTACGCCACCGGTTGCCCTTGCGGCCATAGCGGGAGCGGCAATAGCAAAAGCCCGTCCTATGCGCACTGCGGTCAATGCCACAAAACTTGCAATCGGGGCTTTTATCGTTCCGTACATGTTTATCTACAATCCGCAAATGCTGATGTTGGGAGCAAATGCCCTTTCAATCCTCGGTATTACGGTCACGGCTTTGCTGGGAATGTTCGCTATTTCAGTCGGTCTTGAGGGCTATGCCTTTGCACACACTGGCTTCCTCAATAATTTCAATCTTGCTCTTCCTGCCAAAAAAGCGGCTTCGGTAGTTGAGCGTCTTGCTTTCCTTGCGGCGGGCTTGTGCTGTATCGATCCAAATCCAAAGACTGATGTTTTCGGAATCGCTTTCCTTGTCGCTCTCCTTGCCTTGCAGGTTTTACGACTAAAGCGAAACAAGGCTCTTGTAGAAGGCTAAATTATGTCTCAGCCAAAATTGTTCAGCATTATCGATAAGGCGATTTATGATTACAAGATGATTGAGCCTGACGACAGAATTCTTATCGGTGCTTCTGGCGGTAAGGATTCTACGGCTCTGGTCGAATATTTTGCCAACCGGGCAAAAAGAAAGGACGCAAATTTTACTTTTTCGGCCATTCATATCGAGACGGATTTTGAAGCTTGTACCATGAGTCCCCGTCTTCGCGCTCAAATGCAGGAATGGAATGTGGACATAATCAACTATTTCGTCGATGTTCAGAACCGAATCAAAGAAGGATTCAAGATGAGCTGCTATTGGTGCTCAAATCAGCGTCGGAACGAGCTTGTCCACTTTGCCCTCAAGCACGGTTACAATAAAATCGCTCTTGGTCATCACATGGATGATATCCTTGAAACTCTTCTGATGAACATGCTGGTAAAATCCGAACTTTCTACGATGCCGCCCCGGCTGAATTATCAAAAATATCCTCTTTCGCTTATTCGTCCCCTTTGCTATGCCGATGTGGAGACGATTAAAGAGCACGCAAAAGACTCTGGCTACATCAGCACTACCTGTACCTGCATGTATCAGGACAATTCTGGCCGCAAGGATGCCCGCGCCCGACTTGAAGCCCTCACTCACGGAGACCGCCGCGCCAAAGAGAAAATGTTTGCGGCTCTGCGAAACATCAACAAGGAATACCTGCCGTAAATCTTTCTAGCCTTTTTCGCCTTTCTGTTGTATATTTATATAATATGAATTCAGAATTTATTTCGCGCCTTCAAAAGATTGAGGGCGTTTTGCATACATACCTTCCTTCTCAGCCGAACGGGGCTTGGCAGAGTCTTTCTTTCGGGAACATTGATTCCTGCATAAATGGCTCTCATCTTGCAAACCTGCTCGCTCCATGCACAAATCTCGTGGAACTTGGTGGTAAGCGCTGGCGGCCACTCCTTTTGGTTCTTTGCGCTGAAATGGCAGCGGAGACAAAAAAATCTTCCCAGACCGAAATAAATCTCGCCGTGGAAAAAGCATACAAAATCACGCCGCTTGTAGAATTCGCTCACACGGCAAGCCTTATCCACGATGATATTGAAGATGCTGCCGACACTCGCCGGGGTAAGCCCTGCGCTCACATCACCTATGGCCTTGATGTCGCCCTTAACGCCGGCTCCTGGCTTTATTTTGAGGCGGCTTCCTGCATAAAGGATTCAAATCTTTCTGACTCAGAAAAACTCCGGCTTTACGAGCTTTTTTTGACTGAACTCCGCCGCTTGCATCTGGGGCAGGCTATGGACATCCTCTGGCACAGAAATCCTTCTCTTATTCCCACGGTTCAGGAATATAGGGCAATGGTCCGCAACAAAACAGGCACCCTTTCCCGAATGGCGGTAAAATTGGGGCTTCTTGCAGGCGGAGCAAGCCTTGAAGAGCTAGAAAAGGCCGGCGTTTTTGCCGAGGATGTTGGAACTGGCTTTCAGATTATCGATGATGTCATAAATCTTACCACGGGAAATCCCGGCAAAAAGCGGGGTGATGATATCGTAGAGGGCAAAAAAAGTCTTCCCGTTCTCATTCATCTTGAAAATCACCCGGAAGACAGCGAAAGACTCACTTCTCTTTTCCAAAAAGCAAGGGCAGAGGGAATCGATTCTCCTGCCGTTGAAGAGGCAATTTCGCTGCTCACAAAAAGCGGGGCTGTAGATAAGGCAAAAGAGAAGGGTAATGAAATTATCGCCAAAAACAGCGAGGCTCTTGCTTCACTTTTCTCGAATTCTTCTTCAAAATCGGCGTTACTCATCAAAGATTTGTTCGATTCTTTGCAAAAAAAGACAAAATAGGCAGGCACTATGAAAGAAAATGCATCTAGCTTAAATTCGCAGGCAATCGAACTTGCGTCCAGCGGACAGTATCTTGAAGCAATAGCCTGTCTCAAAAGGGCAATCTCCCTTGAAACATACAATCATCTCTTGTGGTACAATCTGGGAATCACCTATCGCGATGCGGGAAATCTTCTGGCGGCAAAGTCTGCCCTTCTTCGCGCCCACGAAATCGATGACGAAGATGACGAAATCATTGAGACTCTTGCCCTTATCTGTTTTAATCAGGGCTGTAATGAAGAGGCTCTTGCTTATTGTCTTGAAGGACTCTCAAGAAATTCCCAAAATGCTCATTTGTGGAATACAATCGGCGTCATCTATTTTAATACGAATGAATTCCACCTTGCTTGCGAGGCTTTTGAAAATGCCGTCACGATTAATTCTTATTATTACGACGCGCTTTTTAATCTTCGGGATACTTACGAGGAATTGGGGAATAAAACAGGTTATCAGATGTGTGTTCAGCAGATGAAGAATATTCAGTTGGGCGAGAATGATTTTGAGGGAGAGGGCAGCGATGCGTGATTTTGCCATCGTCAAGGGCATTGACGGTCAAAAAATCGAAGTCGTCTCTCTTATTTCTGATGCCTGTGTTACTTGCAACAACATGGATTGTGCCAAACAGGGTAAAAGTTTTCATGTAATCAACAAAAAAAATCTTCCTCTCAAAGAAGATAATATCGTAAGAATCGGTTTTCCCCGCATTCTGAACGGAATTCTCGGCCTAATTTCGCTTTTATTTCCCATAGCCAGTGCTGCCACTGGATTTTTTCTCGCACCTTGCTTTTCCCAGCGATTTAATTTTACGCTCACTCAGCAGTCTCAGGCAGGGCTGGTAGGCGTTTTTTTCGTAGCCGCAACTCTTATCGTTTTTCTAATCAGCCGCACTGACATTCATATCACCCATCCTGAAGTAATACAGGTGATGTAACTAAATTTTCTCCCATTTTTCTTTTAGGACTCGCCAGACGATTCCATTTTCATTTTCTTCAGTTTCCATTTGAACCAGCCTGAAAGGAGAGATTTTTTTGATTTTTGGCGCGAATTTTTCCCAGATTTCAGAAAAATCCTCGCTTTTAAGACGGAAATCTTCGCCAGAATCTTTATTTTTTAAAATAAATTCGCATACTTCGATTCTTCCGAAAGATTCTTTCCCATCGATTCTCATCTCAATTTTCAGCAAAATTTTATTTTCTTCTATATAGATTCCAAATGGTTGGGCTTTCGTGATTTTTGCTTTTTCTTTTAATTCTTCGTTTTTTACGCAAATCGGTAGAAGCGGCAGGCAGATTATGCTTTTTCTTTCGGGAATTTTCTCATAAGTGACGGCGCATAATTCTTTTTGTAAATTTCGTATGAGAATAATCTGGTTTGGATTCAAAAAAATTACGGTCTCGCTTTTCATTTTTTTCCCTTATATGATAGTTACTTTTTCTGTTTTGTGGTAGATTTTATTCATGCAGAGTTTACATTTTTCTAAAAAATCGATTTTTCTTCTATATATTTTATTGATTCCGCTCTTGTTTTCTTGCAGCCATAAATCCGCTTTTACCCTTGATATTCCTGATTTTTATCCCAGTGAAGTTCTGGAATCTTCTTCCGGCGGTGTCCGCTATTTTGCTTTTACGGCTGATCAAAAGGGCGCGATTTCCAATTTTTTTGAAAAGAACGGAGATGCTTCTCTTTTAATTCAGATTAGTCCTCTCAAAATCCGTACTTCTGCTGTCGATACGGAAGGCAGCCTTTCTTTCGGCTTTTTCTATGATTTTGCTTCCAGAGAGAGTGAAATTCAGTCTCTTCCCGTGATTACGGATTTTCTCAAAAAGTACGAAGGCTCTTCTTTTGCCCTTTCATTCTGTTTTTCAAGCGAGAAGGGCTGTCCGGCAGGATTTTTCATAAAATCGGCTTCAAAGGTTAGAATTGACTCTGCCCAGATTCTCAGGGCTTTTGTTGGTCATGATTTTTCAGGTGAAATTCCAGTATATGCTTTTGCTCCGAACGGCGGCACGAACAACGGTACTGATGATTTCCGCGGTGCCTCCCTTGCTTTCAATTCAATCAACTCCCGTGAAGGGCTCATGCCTAGGATTACCGTAAAATTTTCCGACACAAAGGGAAGGCAAAAACTCGCTTTTGATGGTGAAGTGCTTTATATCCGGCGTACGAGCGAACCTGTGGAAATCCCGACGGCTGCCCTCAAATCTCCTTTTTCAGTTGTCACTTACCCAGATGAAGAGTCTTATCCTCTTTCGGTTTTGCTTACCGCTTCTGACAAAAATCTTCTCACATTCGCTCAAGGCAAAAAAAATGTCCTTGTTCCCATTAAAGTCGATCCCGGTCTGATTATGAAATGGTCGCGAAATAATTGGCGGGGCAACGATTACGAGCTTTTTGAGTGGGACAGATTTCCCGGAGTTCTCTTTTTTGATATTTCAACTTACTCGGTTCAGGATGATTTTTTCCGCCGCCTCGCTTTTTTTGTGGAAAAGGCTGGCTACAAGGGAAGATTGCTTTCAGATTCAGAACTTAAAGGCAAGCACGGTTACAATGCCCATGACTACAAGGCTGATGATTTGGCCAGATTCTTTGAAAAGGCTCGGCTTGAGAATTTTCCTCTTAACGACAAAGAGCTTTTGCTTAAAGAAATTCTTGCCTATAACGGCGTGATTAAAATCTCTTCAAACGGTGAAGTTACGGCGGGGCAGGGAGCGGCTATTTCTATTTCACAGGAATCTCCGACTTATCTCCGCACGACTTTTATCGCCCATGAAGGCTGGCACGGAATTTTCTTTATTGATGAGGAATTCCGCAATACTGTGGCCTCAATTTATTACACCATTGATCCTAAAACCCTGGCCTATCTCCGGAAATATTTTCAGGTGACTCCGACCCTTAACTATGATGTCCGCGATGATTATTTAATGAAAAACGAATTTATGGCCTACCTTTTGCAGCAGCCTGTTTCTTCGACGGCAACATATTTTGTTAATATGGCAAAAAGGGAGCATTCCCAGCAAATGGCAAAATACGAGGCGGATTACATCATTGAAACAGCAGGAAGCGGCTTTGAGAGCGCGGCAAGTCTTCTTGATGAATATGTGAGTGACCGCTGGAATCTTAATGCCGGGCGGGTCTGGCTTATTACGAGATAGTTTTATTTTGAGAGGGATGCAAGGTCGAGGTTGAACTGCTTTTCGGCCCCTACGCTTGTGATTGGTCCATGTCCTGGCATGATTACCGTATCATCGTTGAGCGTGAAGAGTTTTGATTTTATTCCGTTGGCCAAGTATTTCTGTGTGTAGGCGCATGAACTTGATCCGATTTTACCTGCAAAAATAACATCTCCGGTAAAGATTGCGTTGTTGATTTTATATACGATGGAATCTGCGCTATGACCAGGGAGTGAAAAGTATTCGATTTCAAGCCCTCCGATGGATTTTATTCCGTCACCTTTGAGAATATTCTGAGCGTTTGCCAGTTCGTTGTCGGCGGCATAAACCGGAAAGTCATAAATCTTCTGAAGTGTTTTTAAGCCGCGATAGTGATTTTCATGTTTATGGGTGATTAAAACGGCGCACAAATCATAACCGCCATCTTCAATTTGCTTAATCAAAATGGTTGAAATTTTGCAAGGGTCAATGATGATTGCTTTTTTGGATACTTCATTGACTACGAGATAACAGTTTGTGAGTTTTTCAAAATCGAGGTGAAGGTAAATTTTCATAAGCCGGGCCCCTTTTGTACGCCGCGGGGAACATCAAGCTCTTCAAGACCTGTAAAGAGAGCGCTTCCTCGTTTGTCGAAGACCGCAGCATTTGTATTTGACTGGCGGAATGAAATATTCTGCTGGGTGATTTCGTAGAAAACTGTCTCCTTGATGTTGCAGTTTCGGAATGAGGTATCAATCAATTTTGCATTGATGAAATATGAGCTGTAGAGATCGGAATCGTCGAAAGATGACTGGAATGATGAGATTCCGCAGAAATTATTTTGAATCATATCGCTGCCCGTAAAAAGGACATGGCTGAATTTTGCCCCTGCGAAGGAAGTGAAGTGAACATTGCTTTCAAGGAAGTTAGAGTCAGAAAAAATTGAGAAGGCGAAATTGCTGATTCTGATACGCATCCCCTTAGTTTTGATGCCCACAAAAAAACAGTGAGAAAAATCGCAGCCAAAAAAGCCTTTGTTTGTAAAATCGATATTGGTGAAGGTGATGCCGCTTGCGTTCATACCGATGATTTTGTCGTGTGAACGGATGTAGTCGTAAATTTTGTTTTGAATCTCATCTTTATTTTCGGTGTGGGCATAGCAATACTGGCTGCTTTCGATGAGATTGCCTTTTGAGTCGATGTCGGAAATTGCAAAATGAGAGCATCCTTGATGCATACACTTTGAAAAAGAAAACATGAATTTATTATAGCGGAAAATGTGAAAAAGGACTAGAATATTCTTATGCAAGTTGACTTCGCATTCCTTGACAGTGGTACTGGCGGAATTCCTTATATGCTTTCTCTGAACGAAAAATTGCCCTCCGCGGTCTCAGTTTATCTTGGGGATACGGAGCATTTTCCTTATGGCGAAAAATCAAGCGAAGAGGTTACAGCCTGTGCGTCAAAGGCCATTCAAAAAATCATAGATTTGTGGGCTCCAAAGGCGATTGTTGTGGCATGTAATACAATTTCTGTTACAGCACTGGATGACTTGCGACAGCGTTTTCCTTCTCTTCCTATAATCGGCACGGTTCCTGCAATCAAACTTGCCGCAGAAGTCACAAAGAACAAAAAAATCGGCTTATTGGCCACGAATGCCACAGTTCGCCATCCTTATTGCCAGCGATTGATTCAGGATTTTGCCAGCGATTGTTCTGTCTCTATGCGGGCTGACCCAAAGTTAATCGACTTCATCGAAAAAAAATATTTTAATGCCAGCGAAAATGAGCGGCTTGAGGCTGTAAAAGAGGCGGCTGATTTTTTCAAAAGCCAAGGCTGTGACACGGTGATTTTAGGCTGCACTCACTTCACCCACATTGCCAGTGAAATGCGAAAGGCTTGCGGAGAAGGAATCTCTGTGGTTGACAGCCGTGACGGAGTGGCGAATCAGGCAATCCGAAAAATCCACGAAGAGCAATCGCCGAGTGCAATCGAAAGGACTAATGCAGAAAAAAGTTCTGTAGAGAACCTCACATTCTTTGTCACAAAAGCGAACAAACAGGAACTTTCCGAATACGAAAGTCTCTGCAAGAATCTGAATATACCTTTTGGGGGAATAATATGAAAACTTATGGCGTTATTATGGCAGGTGGCGGCGGAACTCGATTCTGGCCTCTTTCCAGACAGACGACACCAAAACAGCTTCTCAATTTAAGCGGCAAAGATTTAATGGTGAACGAGGCGATTGACCGTCTTGCAAAAACTGCGGCAAGTGAGGATATTTTTATCGTAACGAATGAATCCCAAGTCGCAAAGATGCTTAAAGCTACGAAAGGCAGGGTAAAGCGAAATCACATTCTCTCGGAACCTAGCGCACGAAATACGGCGGCATGTGTCGGTTATGCGGCGATGGAAATCGTCAAAAAATATGGCGACGGAATCATGGTAATCACTCCTAGTGACGCATATATCAAAAATGAAGAAGAATTCACCCGCGTCCTTGGAGTGGCTGTGAAAGCTGCCCAAGAAAAAGACGCTCTCGTTACAGTTGGAATCACTCCCACATTTGCGGCCACTGGCTACGGCTATATTAAATTCCAAAAATCAGCGGATGAAGTTCTTAAAGTCCTTGAATTTAAAGAAAAGCCCGATGAAGCGACAGCAAAAAAATATGTGGAATCTGGTGAGTACGCATGGAACAGCGGCATGTTCATCTGGAAGGCCAGCACGATTCTCAAGAATTTTGAAAAATTTCTTCCCGGAATCTACAAAGATTTGTGCAAAATCGGCGAGGCCATGAAAACCGATGATGAATATAATGTCATCGACAAAATCTACCCAAAAATCGAAAGCATCTCCATTGATTACGGTATCATGGAAAAAGCTGGCGATGTTTATGTGGTTCCCGGTGAATTCGGCTGGAATGATGTGGGAAGTTTTGACATGATGGGTGTTCTTCATGAAGCCGACAGCGACGGAAATATTAAAATCGGCGACCAAATCAATGTGGACACCAAAAATTGTATCACCTATTCAAGCGGCCGCCTCATTGCTACTATTGGCCTTGAAAATGTGGTCGTTATCGAAACCGAAGATGCCGTCCTGGTCTGCGATAAAAACAAAGTTCAGGATGTAAAAAAAGTCGTCGAACAACTGAAAAAAGACCGACGAATCGAATTATTATAAAAAAAAAGACACGAATTACACGAAGTGACACCAATTTTAATTTGTGTTTAAGGAGATTGATTTTATGAGAAAAGCAGGAATTTTACTTCATCCTACGAGCTTGCCGGGAAGTGCGGGAATCGGTACTTTGGGAAAATCGGCTTTTGCCTTCGTGGATTTTTTGGAAAAGGCTGGCATGAAACTTTGGCAAGTCCTTCCTCTGGGACCTACTGGCTACGGTGACAGCCCTTACCAGTCATTTTCGACTTTTGCCCTCAATCCTCTCCTTATTGATTTTGATGATTTGGCAGAGCGGGGCTGGGCGACTTCTGCCCTCATAAAAAAGCCTTCTTATGTAAAAGCAAAAGGCCCGGTGGATTTTGGCGCTGTCGTCTGGTGGAAGAGCCATGCCCTCAAAGAAATCGCAAAATATTTCCTTGAATTGATGACCAATCCCGATGGGGCGGGGGAGAATTTTGACCCCAGCGTTAAGATGGAATTCTTCTCTTTCTGCCGGGAAAATCTTTTCTGGCTCCGGGACTATGCGGCTTTTATGAGCATCAAGAGCTTTTATGACCAAAAGGCGCAGGAAGAGCGGGAAGAAAAAAAATGTGATGTAAACGGCAGCTGGAATGTCTACTGGCCGAAAAAACTTGCCAGGCACGACGAGGCCGCCGTTGAAAAATGGATTAACGAGCACAGCGAAGACTTCTTGCAGACCGAAGTGATTCAGTTCTTTGCGGCAAAACAGTGGCAGGCTCTTCACGAATACGCTTCTTCAAAGGGAATTGAAATCATCGGTGATGTTCCGATTTTTGTCGCTCCAGATTCAAGCGATGTGTGGGCTAACCAAAAACTCTTCCAGATTGGAAAAGACGGTAATTTCAGCGCAGTCGCTGGCGTTCCGCCGGATTATTTTTCTGCCACAGGCCAGCTTTGGGGAAATCCTCTCTACAACTGGAAGAACATGAAAAAAGACGGCTATGCCTGGTGGATTGCCAGAGTAAAAAAAATGCTTTCCCTGGTGGATTATGTCAGAATCGACCACTTCCGGGGATTTGAAAGCTATTGGGCAGTTCCTTTCGGCAGCGAAAACGCAATAAAAGGAAAATGGGAAAAGGGCCCTGGAATCGGGCTTTTCGACGCAATCAAAGCAGCTATCGGTGAAAAAGGAGTCTTGCCTCTCATCGCGGAGGATTTGGGGGTCATCACAGATGAAGTGCGTGCCTTGCGTGACGAGACAGGCTTTCCCGGCATGAAAGTCTTGCAGTTCGGCTTCGACAAAAACGAAAGAAATGCAGGCGCTCTCAAAAATGTCTTCCTTCCCCACAATTACGAGACCACGAATTGCGTAGTTTACACTGGAACCCATGACAACGACACCACTCAGGGCTTGCTTGAAAGCCTTGACGATGAGAGCGTCGTCTTGGTCGCCGATTATTTCACTGGCGAAAAGAACAGCCTTGAGTCGGCAAAAAAACTTGTCAAGTCAAAGAAACTCTGCGCTTGCATGGTAAAGGCCGCCCTGTCAAGCACGGCAGAAATCGCGGTTTTGCCCTTGCAGGACATTTACGCCCTTTCAAGCGAGGCCCGCATGAACATGCCAAGCACGAGCGGGGCAAACTGGGCCTGGCGGGCAGGTGAAAACATGATTTCTGGCGAAAAAGCCGAAAAAGTTGCCGCCTGGCTAAAAAATCTCTGCGTTCTCTACGCAAGATAGGGACATTAAATGAAAGAAAAACTTCGTACTCTTTGGGATTTATTCTCAATCTTCTTTAAAATCGGGTCTTGTACATTCGGTGGCGGAATCGCCATGCTGCCTATCCTGGAGCGGGAACTTGCCGAAAAACGCAATTGGACGACCAGCGACGAATTATTGGACTATTTTGCCATCGGCCAGAGCACGCCTGGCATTATCGCGGTGAACGTGGCGACTTTTATCGGCTATAAGCGGGCTGGCTTGATTGGCGGCTGTGTGGCTACTTTCGGTATGGTTTTTCCATCAATCATCATAATCACCCTTATTGCAAAATTCATCTCGAATTTCAGCGAGATTGAATGGGTTCAAAAAGCTCTCAAGGGAATCAATGTGGCGGTGGCGGCAATCCTCACCAGCGCAGTCTACAAATTTTCAAAAAAGTCGGTGAAAAATCTTTTCGGCTTCCTTCTGCTCGTAATCGCCTTTTTGCTGATTTTTGTCTTTAATGTGGGCACGGCCTATGTGATTTTCGGAAGCGCGATTCTGGGCGTGATTCTCGCATCATGCAGGGGAGAATTCAGAAAAGAGGAGGCTGTCCATGACTGATTTTATGATTTCCCAGATTCAATCTCAGAGCGGACTAGGACTTTTATGCCTTATCGCGGTCTTTTTCTATATCGGCTTGATTACCATTGGCGGCGGACAGGTGGCGATTACAGTCATGCAGCAGGTTTTGGTCGAGCGCTTCCATTTGATTGACAATGAATTTTTCTTCAGTATGGTCGCGATTTCTGAGAGCACGCCGGGGCCAATCGGAATCAATATGGCGACTTATTTGGGAACTGAACTTTATGGCGTCTGGGGCGGTTTTTTCTCCACTTTGGGGCAGGTTTTGCCATCCCTCATTTGTATTATCCTTATTGCCCGCTTCTTCGGTGCTTTTGCCCAAAAGAAGGGAGTGCAGGCGGCTTTCTCAACTCTGCGTCCGGCGGTCTCCGGCGTTATTGCGGTTGCGGCGGCTAAAATCGTCATCATCGCTCTTTTTGTAGTGCGGGAAGGATTTTTGCTTTCTTCTCCTTCGACTTGGAACGACAATTTTCAGATTTACGGAGTCAGCGCGATTTTCTACGGATTGTGCCTGCTCATTCTTTTTAAGACAAAAGTGCATCCGGTCTTTCTGGTGGCGGCAGGGGCATTTTTCGGCGTGATTTTCTGCTAGATTTTTCACAATCTCGTGCTATAATTAAAGCATGAGTACACACATTAACGCGCCAGAAGGCGCAATCGCTCCCAATGTCTTGCTTCCGGGCGACCCATTGCGGGCAAAATTCATTGCAGAAAATTTTTTGAAAAATGCCAAGTGCTATAACGAAGTGCGAGGCATGTTCGGCTTTACCGGCACTTACAAGGGCGTTCCCGTAAGCGTTCAGGGAACCGGCATGGGGCAGCCCTCCCTTTCGATTTATGCCACCGAGCTTTTTAAATTCTACGGCGTTCAGACCGCAATCCGGGTGGGAACATGCGGCGCGGTCAACGAAAACACAAAACTCCGTGACACGATTATCGTAAATTCGGCCTGCTCAGACTCTTCTCTCTTGAACCAGCGCTTCGGCTCCCTTCACTTCGCCCCCACGGCAAATTTCGATCTCGTCCGCGCGGCAGATAAAATCGCTTCTGAAATGAAAATCCGCTATTCCGTAGGTTCTGTTGCTTCCAGCGATTTCTTCTACGACAAAAACGACAACTGGAAAAAGTGGGCTGAATACGGAGTTCTGGGAATCGAAATGGAGAGCGCCGAGCTTTTCACTTTGGCCGCAGAATACAAGCGCCGTGCCATGGCCATCATGACCGTCAGCGACCACATTTTGCTAGGCGGAGCCACCACAGCCGAAGAGCGTCAGACAACCTTCACCAATATGATGAAAGTCGCACTGGAAACAATCGTGGCAACAAATAAATAAAAATCGACGCGGATGAACGCAGATTAACGCAGATTATTTTTCCTCGCTCAAAAAAAAATAACCTCAGTCCCATTTCTTAGATAAGAAAATAAGACTGAGGTGTTTTCGTAAGCACACAGAAAAAATCTATCTGTGTGTATCTGCGTAAATCCGCGTCTAATTAATCAAAGAAACCTTTTGCTTTGAGCAGCTCTGCGTTCAGGATTCCACCCAGGGCGGCTCCTCGCTTTGTGTTGTGGCTCAATGCTACGAACTTGATGTCGAATACATTGCACTTTCGCAGGCGGCCGAGGACACAGGCCATACCTTTTTCAGTGTCGCGGTCGCGGTTTGGCTGAGGGCGGTTTTCTTCTTCGCGGTAAACAATGGGATGCTCCGGTGCGCTTGGAAGCTTGAGCTCCTGCGGCAAAGAAGTGAATTCTCGCCATACGCGCAAAACTTCTTCAAGGCTCGGCTTTTTGTCTTCCGGCAAATCGAACTCAAGGTTTACGCTTGCAGTGTGTCCGTCGATTACAGGAACGCGGGTACAGGTTGATGAGACAATTGGACCTTTTGCATTCTCAATCTTTCCGTCCTTTACGCTTCCCAGAATCTTCAGGCATTCTTTTTCTGTCTTTTCTTCCTCGCCACCGATATATGGAACGATATTGTCAATCATGTCAAAAGAAGGAACGCCAGGATAGCCGGCTCCGCTGACTGCCTGCAAAGTCGTTACGATCATGCGCTTAACCGGGTATCCGGCCTTCTGTAAAGCATAGAGAGGCATCATGTATGTCTGCAATGAGCAGTTTGGCTTAACGGCAACAAAGCCCTTGTCCCAGCCGTGATGCTTTTTCTGCTCGGCGATTACATCCAGGTGAGAATAGTTGATTTCAGGGATGAGCATTGGAACATCCTCTGTCCAGCGGTTTGCGCTCGCGTTAGAAACAACCGGGATTCCCTCTGCGGCGTAGGCGGCTTCCAAAGCTTTGATTTCGTCCTTTCCCATTTCCAAAGCAGAGAAAACGAAGCGGCATTTACCCAAAGCGGCCTTAGGGTCGTTTGCGTCCTGAACGATTAAGTCTTTTACATCAGAAGGAATGTTAGCTCCGATGAGCCAGCGGTTAGCGACGGCCTCTTTGTAAGCCTTTCCTGCCGAGCGGGGCGAAGCCGCAACATAAGTCACCTTAAACCAGGGGTGATTTTCCAACAATTTAATATAGCGCTGACCAACCATACCAGTAGCGCCCAAAACACCAACATTAATCTTATCTGCCATTTATATGCTCCTGTAAAATTTAATCTAAATGTGTTTTGTGTATGCTCCCATCGAGAACGCGTCAAAAAAGTCGCGGTGAGCAAGCTCAAGCGACTTTTTGCCGCAACCTCGATTCCGCTACACACAAAACAAAGTTATTGCATTTCAACAGCATAATTTAAAAAAGATTATGCCGTTCTTTCTTACATAACAAGGCTCTGTGCGCTCCTAAGCTCTGTGAGGAATTTTACAGCTCACAGTCCTTGAGTGCTTTTTCTATAATCTTCTTTGCTTCATCGGTGACTTCCACTAAAGGCAGGCGGCATGGGCCGGCCGGCATTTTCTTTACATTCATGGCGTACTTGATAGATGTGGGGTTTCCGTCCACGAATGCGGCCTTAAAGAAAGGAAGAAGACGATAGTGAATTTTTCGAGCCGCCGCAATGTCACCGTCCAAAGCCTTGTTTGCCATTTCTGTGACAAGAGCCGGAGCCAGGTTTGACACCACGGAAATGATTCCGTCACCGCCCAAGGCAATCAAAGGCAAGGTGAGACCGTCATCACCGCTCAAAACGGCAAAATCAGGCTTTTTGCTCTTAATCTGCGCGATTACATCTCCCATCTGGTTGATGTTTCCGCTGGCTTCCTTAACGCCAACGATATTCGGCAACTCTGCGATTCGAACGAGCAAATCAGTGGGAATATTCACACCGGTTCTGCCCTGAATATTGTATACGACGATTGGAAGACCGACTTTTGAGACAGCCTCAAAGTGGCGGAAAATTCCTTCTTTTGAAGGTTTGTTGTAGTATGGGGTGACGACCAGTGCTGCGTCTGCCCCGGCTTTTTTTGCCCGCTCACAGTATTTCACCGCGTCTTTTGTGTTGTTGCTTCCCGCACCGAGGATAACAGGGATTTTTTTGCCGGATTTTTTCTCAAAGGCTTTGACTTCTTCCATGACAATCTCAATGAGTTTGTCTTCTTCTGAGCCGGGGTTTTCGTCCAAAGTTGGAGTCTCGGCAGTCGTTCCCAGTGGAACAAGACCGTCAATTCCCTGCTCAAGCTGGAAAATCACATTCTTTCTGAATCCTTCGTAGTCCACCGAACCGTCCTGGTTCATCGGTGTGACCATAGCCGTAAGAGCACCGCGCAATTTAATCATTTTTAACCTCTGTTTCTATGTAAAGAGTGACTCCATTTTAGTGAAAATCAGAGACTTGGGCAATGAGAAATTTAAGGGCGCATATTTCTTGTCTACGGGCTTTCCAGCCTTCGCTCACGCTCATTG
>DFEB01000056.1:0-2482 GCA_002368605.1 Treponema sp. UBA3813
GTGGAAACCGTAGCGGCGTGCTGCGAATTTTTCGTACCATTCTTTTGGAATTGCATAGCGGAACTGTGCAGGAGCCATTGTCTGGTGCCATGCTGTGTCGAGGACTGCAACATGAGGAACATTTGGAAGAACCTTCTGGGCAGCTTCGATACCCATGATGTTTGCAGGATTGTGGAGAGGTCCCAAATCCTGAACTGAGCGGAATGTCTCCAAAACTTCCGGAGTGACCTTAACAGATTTTGTGAATTTGTCGCCGCCATGAAGAACACGATGGCCTACAGCACCGATAACGCTCATGTCAGAGATAACGCCGTGGTCTTTGTCAGTAATAGCGTTAAGAATCAATTCGATAGCTTCTTTGTGAGTCGGACAAGGGCTTTCGAGAACGAATTTGTCCTTTCCCTTTGGCTTGTGTGTGATTACAGAACCGTCCTGAGTAACGCGCTCAACAACGCCAGTTGCCAAAACATCTTTGTTGTCCCAGTCATAAACCTGGTACTTTGCGGAAGAAGAACCGCAGTTCAAAGTAAGAATTACCATAAAATTCCTCTATAAAGTAAGATTTAAAAAATACAAAAATATTATAGGCATTTAGAGAAAAATTTGCAATGAAGCAGACAGTCTTCTTTTTTTATTGTATAATTTCCGCCCTTTCAGTATAGTAGGAGCATTGGCAGTGATTCTCGTTGAGAACATTGACCACAAAAATGTCATTCCGAAGATGTTTCGGAATCTCCTTTCAAAATTTTAGACTTGACCAGAAGGCAGGTACTATGACTACTCTAGATTTTCACAAATTCAAAAGCGAAAACCGCAAAATCTCAATGGTGACTTGTTATGATTCCACATTCGCAAAAATCATCAACGACTCAGACATTGACTGCATCCTTATCGGCGACAGCGCGTCCATGGTAATGCACGGCGAAAAGACCACCGTTCCCGCAAAAATGGAGTGGATGGAAGAGCACACCCGAAGCGTCCGAAACGGAGCACCCGACAAATACATCGTGGCAGACATGCCCTTTTTGACGACGCGAAAAGGCCTTGAGCACGCTACCGACTGCGCGGGCAGGCTTCTGGTTGCAGGGGCAAATGCCGTAAAAATTGAGGGTATTTTCGGGCAAGAAGAAATCATCGCCCACATCGTTCAGAGCGGAATCCCCGTAATGGCTCACCTTGGGCTTACACCCCAGTTTTACAACGCTTTCGGCGGCCACAAAATGCAGGGAAAAACCGAGGCGGCCGCAGAAAAAATAATCGAAGAGGCGAAACTTGCGGAAAAGCTGGGCTGTTTTGCAATCGTCCTGGAATGTATTCCGGCGGAGCTTGCCTCAAAAATCACAAAAGCTGTTTCTGTCCCCACGATTGGAATCGGAGCCGGAGTTGAATGTGACGGCCAGGTTCTCGTCTTGCAGGACATGCTTGGCATGACAGGCTTTAAGATGCGTTTTGTACGCCAGTATCTGAATGGTCTTGAGCTTATCAAGGGCGCGCTCAACCAGTACAGCGCAGACGTTCACGCAGGCTCATTTCCCGCGGGAGATGAAATTAAATAAAAACAAAACACAGATTACGCAGATTATATTAAATTATATCCGCGTTAATCTGCGTCGAATTTGTAAGGAAGAAAACTATGAAAATTATAAAAACTCCAGATGAATTTAAAGAAATCCGCAAAACTTTGAAGGGAAAATCAATCGGCTTCGTGCCTACTATGGGCGGCTTGCACAATGGGCATCTTTCCCTGATTAAGCGGGCGATTGCCGAAAATGATGTGAGCGTAGTCAGCGTTTACCTGAACCCAACCCAGTTCAACGATAAAAAGGACTTGGAGACTTACCCGGCGAACTTTGATGACGACTGCGCCTTGCTTGAAAAGGCTGGAGTTGACTATCTTTTCGCTCCAACTTACCCGGTCATGTACCCGGACGATTACAAATACATGCTCACCGAAAAAGATTTTTCAAAGGAACTCTGCGGAGCCAAACGCCCCGGACACTTTGACGGCGTTCTTACCGTGGTAATGAAGCTTCTGAACATCGTCAGCCCCACCCGCGCCTACTTCGGCGAAAAGGACTACCAGCAGTACAAGCTTTTAGACGGCATGGTAAAGGCTTTCTTTATGGATGTGACTCTCGTTCCCTGCCCAATCGTGCGTGAAGAAAACGGCCTTGCCATCTCCAGCCGCAACCGCAAGCTGAGCAAAGAAGGGCTTGCAAAAGCACCGAAATTCCACGAAATTTTGACCGGTGGCGGAAGCGAAGCAGAAATCACAAAGAAGCTGGAAGAAGCCGGCTTCAAGGTAGATTATGTGACAAAAAAAGAAAACAGACTCTACGCCGCCGTCTTCCTCGAAGATGTCCGTTTGATTGATAATGTAGAAAAGTGATTGATTTTAATAATCACAGCTAATGCAAAAAACGGCGCGAAGGAGCGAAACGGCTTACGAAAACACTCTGTTTGTGCTGCCGCGTAAGCGGCA
>DFEB01000056.1:2552-4866 GCA_002368605.1 Treponema sp. UBA3813
TATATAGTTACAAGCACAAACAGCGTGTAGCAGGCGAGCGGGCCTTCGCAGCATAGCCGCTCGGAGACTCACTCAAAATGCTCCACTGGAGCATTTTGCCGGCTACGCCGTCGTTCCCTAGGTTTCGATAAGCCGTTTTCACGACTGGGAGCCGTTTTTTGAAGGAGACGATTTTATGAAAGACAAGCACATTTTACTTCATGTGACAGGCTCAATCTCCTGCTACAAAGCCTGCGAGCTTACCAGCCTTCTCGTCAAAGAGGGGGCTGAAGTTCAGGTGACTATGAGCGAGGGAGCCTTAAAGTTTTTGCAGCCCGCCGTTTTTGAAGGCCTGAGCCACCGCGAAGCTCTCACGCCTGACATGTTCGCCTGGAAGCCTGACTGTATTCCCCACATTACCCTTGCGCAAAAATGGGCGGATTTGATTATCGTTTATCCGGCCAGCGCAAACTGCATTGCCCGGCTTGCAGGCGGATTGTGCGATGACCTTTTCGGCTCGACTTTCCTTGCCAACAATTTTGAAAAGCCGGTGCTTCTTGCTCCTGCCATGAACTCAAACATGTTCGCCCATCCAGCCCTTCAGGAAAACCTCAAAAAGCTGGAGTCCTGGGGAACAAAAATCCTCCCCACCGAGGAAGGCCGTCTGGCCTGCGGAAGCGTGGGCTTAGGCAAGCTGATTTCGCCAGAAAAAGTTCTGGAATACATAAAGGAAGCTTTATGAAAATCTTAATCACTGGCGGCGGGTGCCGGGAATACATTGACAGCGTCAGATTCGTCACCAACTCTTCCAGCGGGCGTACTTCTGCCCAGATTGCAGACTCGCTGGCGGCCAAAGGACATGAAATCACGCTGATTGCGGCTTCTTCTGCCATAAAAGCAAAAGAATCTTCCATAAATACGATTCTTTTTGAAACAGGGGCGGAACTTTCTGAGGCAATCAAGGCTGAGCTGACTTCTTCTCCCTATGACGCTGTGATTCACGCGGCAGCGGTGAGCGATTATGTTCCCGACACAGTGACTGTCGGAGGCGAAACAATAAAGGCGGGCAAAAATGGAAAGCTCCACTCAGGCGGAGAAATGACCGTAACCTTCCGTCCAAGCCCAAAAATCGCCGACAGCCTTCACCAATGGGCGGCAGAGGGCGGCAGAGCAAATGCAAAGGTCGTATGCTTTAAGCTGACCAGCGGAGCTGACGAAACCGAGAAAAACCGCGCCGTCACCAGTCTTTTTAGTCACAGCAAGGCAGATTTTGTTGTTTACAACGATTTGTCACAAATCACGCCAAGCAAGCACCCCTTCAAAATTCTGAACGGCAAGGGCGTCTGCATGGCGGAAGGGGCGACAAATGCAGAGCTGGCTGAAAAGCTGGAGGAGGTTTTATGACACTTACACTTGATATCGGAAACACTCAACTTTCTGGGGGTGTGTACGAAAATGACAAAATTACTCTCACTTTCCGCTGTGCCACGACCCACGGCACTTCAAGCGATGAAATCGGGATTTTTTTGCGGTCGGTGCTCAGGGAAAACGGAATCGACTCAAAGCTGATTTCTGACATCGCCATCTGCTCAGTGGTGCCAAGCCTGAACTACGCCATCACCAGTGCCTGCGTCAAATATTTCGGCATCGAACCGCTGATGATTCGCTCTGGAATCAAAACCGGGCTCAAGCTACGCTACTCGAATCCCAAGGAAATCGGTGCGGACAGAATCGCGGCGGCAATCGGAGCCAGCGCCCTCAAGCTCAAAAGTCACATCATCGTCGTGGACATGGGAACGGCTACCACGGTTGATGTGATTACAAAAGACAAGGAATACTTCGGTGGCGCGATTCTGCCGGGAATCAACATGATGATGCACGCCCTTTCTTCGGGAACGGCCCAGCTTCCCAGCGTTGAGATTGTGGAGCCGGAAAAGGCCTGCGGAAACTCGACCGTCACGGCCATTCAGTCGGGTCTTTATTACGGCACTTTGGGGTCAATCAGGGAGCTTATCAGAGGCTTCACGGAGGAAGTCTTCAAAGGCGAAAAACCCACGGTAATTGCCACCGGCGGCTTCGCCAATCTCTTCCGGGAATCAGGGCTTTTCGACCGAATCGAAAGCCAGCTTGTTCTGGACGGCCTGAGAATCGCACTGGAACTGAATAAATAAAAATCGACGCAGATAAACGCAGATTAACGCAGATTTATTTTTTTTATCCGCGTGCATCTGCGTCTAAATACTTATAGGAGTTTGTATGAATATCGAGGTTTTGAAATCTAAACTGCATCGGGCTACTGTTACTCAGACTATTCTGGATTATGAAGGCTCTATTT
>DFEB01000074.1 GCA_002368605.1 Treponema sp. UBA3813
CGGGTGACAATGAATATATCACGCCTTCTTTTTTCTGTCAACACTTTGTTTTGTTTTTTTTCGCTTTTTTTCGCTTTTTTTTGTTTTTTTTATGCTCCTTCCTCTGTGATAAAAATTTCCTTTAACGAGAGAATGCGCGCCCGCCATGGAGCGGTGGAGCGAAGCGCCAGTGCCAGAGGCACCGAGGGTTACCGAGCCGCGCAACGGCGGTTGACGGTGGATTTGCGCCCTGAAAATCTTTATACTTATTTCATGGCAAATTTTATTGATGAAAATACGCTTTTTATTTTGGATTCTTATGGATTGATTTACCGTGAGTATTTTGCTTTTATCTCACGCCCGCTCACAAACTCGCAAGGAGAAAATGTCTCGGCGGTTTTCGGCTTTTTCCGAAATTTACTTACTATATTGAAAAATTATTCGCCTCGCTACATGGTCGCGGCCATGGATTCTAAAACAGCGACTTTCCGTCACAAAATGTATGCTGACTACAAGGCGACTCGCCCCAAAACGCCGGAGGACTTGCATGCTCAGATTCCGTGGATTGAAGATATCCTGGAAAAGCTGGGAATCCCCGTAATCAGGAGAGATGGCTACGAGGCTGACGATGTGATTGCGACGCTGGCAAAAAAAGCTGAGTCAGAAGGCCGGCACTGTATCATTCTGAGCGCAGATAAAGATTTACAGCAACTGACCAATAGTTACATTCACTGCATGAAACCTGATAAAACTCAGATTTGGGCAGAGCTTGATGAGGCGGGGGTTGAACAGGACTGGGGGGTTCCGGCCTCAAAACTCTTGGATTTGCTTTCCCTTATGGGGGACACGGCGGATAATGTCCCCGGCGTAAAAGGCGTTGGGCAAAAAACTGCGGTCAAACTTCTTTCTGAATACGGCACTCTTGAAGGGATTTACGAACATGAAGCGGAAATTAAAGGTGCTTTAGGCGAAAAAATTCGGGCTGACAAGGAAAATGCCTTTTTCTCAAAGAAACTTATTACTCTCTGCACTCAAGTGCCTGATTTGTGTGGAATCGGAGATTGCTGCACGGCAAACCTGAATTTTACGGCGGCGGCAGAAAAAATGGCGGCTCTTGAAATCAGGGCAATTGCGCGGGATTATCGAAATGAGGCAGGCAGAAGCCCGACAGAAAATGCTGATTCGGACTTAGGGGAATTGTTTGCCGATGGAGATGGTAGCAGTGGAAAAAAAGATATAAAAACCGGGACGGAAAAAATCAAGGAAGAGTTTTCTCCCCTGCGGAAAAATCATGGGGATTACAAAGCAATCACTAATCCGACAGAATTAAGTCAGTATATTGAAGAAATCTGTGTAGCGGAAAATCCGCTTTTTGCCTTTGACACGGAGACAGATTCCCTTGAAACGGCTTCGGCCAATCTTTTGGGATTTTCCATCTCTTACGAAAAAGGAAGCGGCATTTATGTGCCGATTGCGATTGGCGGGGATTTATTCTCTGCGGCAATCGGTTTGCAGAAAAAAGAAGCGCTCGATGCTTTGAGAAGGCTTTTTTACAATCCGAAATGCACGATTGTAATGCACAACGCAAAATTCGACATGAAGGTGCTGGACAGTCAGGGTTTTATCTCTCTGGAAGATTGGATTGGCGAAAACAAGGGAGTTGCAAAAATCGCCGACACCATGATTGCTTCATGGCTTTTAGAGCCTGACCGAAGCGGGAAATCTGCCTACGCGCTGGAATATCTTTCAGAAACCCACTTGCACTTGAAAGGTACGGAATTTGAAGAAATCGTTCCCAAAAACGGAACCTTCGCTGATGTGTCTTTGGAAACGGCGGCTTCTTACTCAAGCGAGGATTCTGATTTTACCCTCCAGCTTTGGAATCTTTTTGAGCAAAAATTAAAAGATGAACGCCTTTATGACCTTTTTTTCAATATGGAAATGAAAGTGCTCCCGATTCTGGCTCAAATGGAGGCGACGGGCATTCATATCGATTCACGCTACCTCCAGAATTACGCCGTAGAACTCAAAAATCAAATAGAGGTTTCTGAAAAGGAAATTTATAATCTCGCAGGCCACGAATTTAACATCGCCTCGCCAAAGCAGCTTTCCACTGTTCTTTTTGAAGAGAAAAAGCTGCCTGCAGGCAAAAAAACAAAAACAGGATTCTCAACGGACACCAGCGTTCTTGAGGAACTTTCTGAATTGGATGAACTTCCCGCTAAAATTCTCGAATACAGGGCGAAGACAAAACTCCTCTCAACCTATGTGGAAACGCTCCCCGCTCTGGCAGACGAAAACGGCCGAGTCCACACAACTTTCATGCAGACAGGAACGGCAACCGGGCGACTTTCCTCAAAAGACCCGAATTTACAGAATATTCCTGTGCGAAGCGAGGAAGGACGCAGAATCCGAACGGCATTTACCGCAGAAAAAGGCACGGTCTTGATTTCGGCGGATTATGCCCAGATTGAGCTGGTAGTGCTTGCTCATTTGAGCGGAGACAAAAATCTCTGTTCCGCCTTTGAAAATGAGGTCGATGTTCACAAGTCAACAGCAAGTCTGATTTACGGACTTCCAATGAACGAAGTCACGGCGGACATGCGCCGCAACGCAAAAACCCTCAATTTCGGTCTCATGTACGGAATGGGGGCTTTCTCTCTGGCGAAGGATTTGGGAATCGGGCGAGGACAGGCGAAGGAATTCATCGACAACTATTTTGCGGTTTATTCTGGCGTTAAATCTTTTTTCGACGAGAATGTGCGCCACGCCGAAGAAAACGGCTATATCAAAACAATTTTTGACCGCAGGCGAAAAATTCTTGCGATTAACAGCAAAAACAAAATGGAAAAAGAAGGCGCAATCCGGGTAGCAAAAAATTCGCCCATTCAGGGAAGCGCCGCCGACATAGTAAAGCAGGCCATGCTGGATGTCACAAGTGCACTTAAATCCACTGGCTCAAAGGCAAGGCTCCTTCTCCAGGTGCATGACGAGCTGATTTTTGAGTGTCCTGATGACGAGACTGAAATCTCAAACACAATCGCCCTTATCCGAGACAAGATGGAGCACGCCGTAAAACTCCGGGTTCCCCTCCGCGTTTCAATCGAATGTGACAAAAACTGGGGGTGCTTCCACTAATGATTATCTGCGTCACGGGAATGATGGCGGCTGGGAAGAATTACATTTGCTCTCAGCTTGAAAAGCAGGGTTTTATTTCCCTTGATTTGGACAAAACGGCTCACAGGGCAATTTCTCTTTGCACGCCGCAAATTCTCCAAGTCTTCGGCAATGAGGCCGCTTCCCGCGGGATTTCCCTCACAAACAAAGACGGCTCGCTTGACAGGCGGGCTCTGGCTCAAATTGTATTCTCGGACAAGGAATTACTGGCAAAACAGGAAGCCCTTGTCTACCCAAAAATCATTGAACTTACGAATCAGTATATGGAAGAAAATCGTGACAAATCTGTAATTCTCAATGCCACTGTTCTTTTTAAAACACCAGAACTTCTCTCAAAATGCGAGAAAATTCTTTTCGTAACGGCACCTTTTTTTAAACGGCTCATCCGGGCAAAAAAAAGAGATAAAATGCCTTTTCGGCAGATTCTCGCCCGCTTTAAAAATCAGAGAAACTTACTCGACGAATACAAAAAAGCCGCGGAAGAAGGCGGCATTCCAATCGAGATAATCAGAAACTAGAAAAAGACCGGCCGACCTGACGCGCAAGCGCTGGTAGCCCCAAAGTAGCCGAAGGAACGAAGTGAGAGAGGCTATGAGCGTTAGCGAAGGGCGGACATAGCGACCCGAAGCGGCTTGCCGCGTAGGGATGCGCCCACTTTCAGTTTTCAACTTTCAACTTTCCGTTTTCATCTTTTCACTTTCTCTAAACATTTTTCCCCAAAATCCGATACTGAATGTATGGAAATGGAAGCAGGAGAAAATCTTTTTTGCTTCCAAAGGGGATTTAAATATGGAACAGAAAAAAACTTTATGGATTATTGTTGCAACAGGATTTTTCTTGGGAGTAGTTTTTGTAACGGCGTCTATTCTTTATTCACCGTCTATGAGCCGTTCAAACGGCAACCGGCTCGCAGAGTACAATCCGACATCAGGATGGACTTCTTCTAGCCAGAGTGCAACGCCAGTTCCAGAATCAAGCCTTGCTTTTAATACTGAAACTCCAGTCTCTGCAGAAACAGAATCTAAAAATTCTTTATCACAGTCTCCGTTTACAAGTTCAGAGATTCAGAAGGATGCGGCTGAAACAGAAAACTTGTTCCGAACAGACAAGGTAACTGTCATTTCAGATAATGCTACGGTCTATTCAAGCGGGACAACAACAATCGATTTGAATTCGCTTAAAACATCTTCAGCTTCAAATGTTGTTGCAAAGAATGAAATGACAGCGAACCAGCTCAGTACAAGCCGAAATACAGAATCAGAATCACATTCAGAAAAAAGCAGTTTGTCAAATGATAATTACTATACGCCGGCTTCTGTAGCAAAAAACACCGCTCAGAAATCAAGCGCCTCAGCAAATTCAAAATCGACAAGCACAAAATCGGTGGCAAAAGCAGCTCCTGCCACAACAAAAAGCACTACGGCGGCAAAAGTTGCATCAACGGCAAAAAAAGCACCGGATTCATTCTGGGTTCAGGCCGCGGCTTACACGAGTAAACGCAATGCCGATGAAGCACGCACAACACTTGAATCAAATAAGATTCCAAGCGAGGTCTTCACATTTACAGATTCCAACGGCAAGACTTTTTATCGGGTCAGAATCGGGCCTTATGTAACAAAAAGCGAAGCCGAATACTGGCAGACAAGAATCGGAATGATTGACAAATTTGCCTCGGCAAAAAGCGTAATCGTCAATACCGCAGTAAACTAATACGATAAAACAACATACAAAATCCTCCTTAATTTAAAGACTGGCAGAAAATGCCAGTCTTTTTTTTGTCTGCATTACCGAAAAGTAATAATTTTTCCCTATATAAAGGTATGAAACAAAATAAAGGAATAAAGGGATTTTTTCCCATAAGACAAATTCTTTTACGAAAACAAGAATTTATGTTCATTTTTTATGTCATGTTCACAACCGTTTCACCAGGATTTTCGGAATGCCTTTTCAATTTTGCAGAATATAAATTCGCTTTAACAGCGACGATTCCAGATAAAAATACAAAAAAAGAAAAAGCTGTCTCAGGAAACGCGGGTGTCAGGCTTTCATTTCGAGACGCAGACGCTCGCGCCTATGTGACACTGGCAAAAACAGAATTGGGAAAAATCAGGGAAACCAAAGGCCTCTCACAAAAGGCTGACTTATTTAATGAAATTCGATACGGGGCAGGATTTTTTCTTTTTCAAAAGACGCTTCCCGTCTCAGTGAAAATCGGACAGAACTCATATTCAAAATCAGTCTCAAAAATCAGAAACCCGGCTCCAGGCACAACGGCAAATCCACTGGCGAAAACTTTTGCCTTTTCCACAGGAATGGGGGCATGTCTTCCCACTTTGACTTCAAGTCAACAACCCCTGTCCATGGCTATTTCTATAAGGAACGAGGAAATTCCCTTTCCAGTTCAAATCAGTCTTGATGGGTTCCTTACAGAAAACAAAGAGAAATTCTCATCTTTATCCGCAAAGTATGGGCTGTCAAGGTGTGTTTTTATTCAAGCGGCGCTTTCGCTTGGTGAGTTCTTTATAGAAAACAATGCAACGGTTCTAAAGAAAAATTATGCTGACTTTAAGGGAGATTTTTTTTATTCCGCTTTGGGCGAATTAAGTTTTTTTTCACCCATTTTTAAAATTAATTTTTATTCGGGAATCCAGCAAAGTCCCTATAAGTCTGATTCATGGTGGTTCAGGTTTGACGGGAGGACATCTTTTCAGGCTTTTTTGCTCAATATCTCTTATTTTGCAATCCCCTCGTCGAAAGACTCTCCAAAAGCCGCACCCTTAATCAGCGCATCATCTTCAATATGCCGCACAGTCGAACAGGCAAGTGTTAATCCGCAAGTCTTATTTCTGTTCGATGATAAAAATGCTAGTTCACTTCGTATCGGATTCTCCGCCCTCGAAAACTGGAAAGTCACGGCGACAAATATTCCTGTTCAGCTAAACACTATGAAAATAAGAAGCGGGATTGAATATGAAAACCGTTTCTTTTCTGCGCAATTCAACTGGACTCACGCAAATATTTTGCTTTCTGGAGAGCCGCCCACAAAATCATCCAGACCCGAAGAATTTCAAACTTTTTCAGTATCATCTTCGTATGTCGGAAAAATTGCAAAACACTCATTTTCAGGAAGTTATTCTTATTATCCGCCTCTTCCTGGAAACGGCATGATAAAAGAGATTTATTCGGCAAATTTAAAAATCGCAGTGACGGGATTAAATCTCACAGCCTCTACAGGAATCGATTTGACTTATAAAGAACATGAAAGAAACGCAGGTGAATTTACGGCGAGCATATCCTATTCCAGAAAACAAAAATATCTCCGCACAGCAATAAAAGTTAGCCTTGCAATGCCGTTTTGATATTGAACAAGGGATTGTTTTACTGTATATTTTTATAATTCTACAATTATTGGAAATTCTTTTTTGAGAGGTAAACAATATGGCTTTTGATATTACCAAAGTACGTAATATCGGTATCAGTGCCCACATTGACTCTGGTAAGACTACCACATCAGAACGCATCTTGTTCTATTGTAACAAGATTCATGCGATTCACGAAGTTCGTGGTAAGGACGGTGTCGGTGCTGTAATGGACAACATGGAACTGGAACGCGAACGCGGAATTACTATCCAGTCAGCAGCTACTCAGGTTCAGTGGAAGGACATCACTATCAACTTGATCGACACACCGGGACACGTAGACTTCACAGTCGAAGTTGAACGCTCACTCCGCGTTCTTGACGGTGCTATCATGATTCTTTGTGCTGTTGCAGGCGTTCAGTCTCAGTCTATCACTGTCGACCGCCAGCTTAAGCGCTATCATGTACCTCGAATCGCATTTGTCAACAAATGTGACCGCCAGGGTGCTAACCCAATCCGCGTATGCCATCAGCTTCGCGATAAACTCGGCCTCAACTCACACATGGTTGAGCTTCCAATCGGTCTTGAAGACAAACTCGAAGGTGTTGTTGACCTGGTTGGCATGAAGGCTATCTACTTCGACGGCGAAAACGGTGAAAACCTCCGCATCGCAGAAATCCCTGCAAACATGAAGGATCAGGCTGCTGAATACCGCGCTGAACTTCTCGACGCTGTTTCTAACTTTGATGACGAGCTCATGGAAGTTCTTCTCGAAGAAAAAGAGCCTACAGAAGAGCAGATTATCAAAGCTATCCGTGCAGGTACACTCTCTGAGCAGTTCGTAGCCGTATTCTGTGGTTCAGCTCATGTCAACAAGGGTATCCAGCCACTTCTCGACGGTGTTGAGCGCTATCTTCCTAACCCGACAGAAGTTCACAACTACGGTCTTGACCTCGACAAAAACGAAGAGCAGGTTGAATTGTTCAATGTTCCTGACAAGCCAACTGTTGCTTTGGCATTCAAACTTGATGACGGTCAGTTCGGTCAGCTCACATATATCCGTATCTATCAGGGACGCCTTCCAAAAGGTGCAGAGCTTACAAACGTCCGCACAAAGAAGAGATTCAAGGTTGGTCGTCTTGTCCGCATGAACTCTGCCGCAATGGAAGATATTTCAGTAGGCGAACCAGGAGACATTTGTGCTCTCTTCGGCGTTGACTGTGCTTCAGGTGATACATTCTGTGGCGAGGGAATCAATGTTGCTATGACTTCAATGTTCGTTCCAACACCGGTTATCTCACAGGCTGTTCGACCGAAAGACAAATCAATGGCAGCTAACTTTGCTAAGGCTCTCAACCGCTTCACAAAAGAAGACCCAACATTCCAGACAGAATTGGATCCAGAGTCTAACGAGACAATTATCAAGGGTATGGGTGAGCTTCACCTTGCCGTTTATGTCGAGCGAATGAAGCGTGAATATAAGTGCGAAGTTGAAGTTACTCCACCAAAGGTAGCTTACCGCGAGTCTATCACAGCACAGGCTTCGTTCAACTACACACACAAAAAACAGACTGGTGGTTCTGGTCAGTACGGTCGTGTTGCAGGATTCATGGAGCCATTGGCAGACAAAGACTACGAGTTCGTAGACGCAATCAAGGGTGGTGCTATTCCTAACGAATATATTCCATCTTGTGATAAAGGTTTCAAACGCGCAATGGAAAAAGGTTCCCTCATCGGAGCTCCAATCGTTGGCGTAAAATGTACAATCAATGATGGTCAGTACCACCCGGTTGACTCTTCAGATATCGCATTCCAGACTGCCGCTATCGGCGCATTCCGCGAAGCTTACGAAAAGGCTAAGCCAGTTATCCTTGAGCCAATCATGAAGGTTTCTATCGAAGGACCTACAGAATTCCAGGGTAACATGTTCGGTCTTATTAACCAGCGACGTGGCGTAATCCTTGAGTCTACTGATGAGAACAACATGTCAACAGTAAACGCTGAGGTTCCGCTTTCAGAAATGTTCGGATTCTCTACAATCTTGCGTTCTTCTACACAGGGTAAAGCAGAATTCACAATGGAATTCCTTAAATACGGACGAGTTCCAAACAATGTTGCTGACGAACTCATCAAAAAGTATCAGGAAGAGCGAAAAGCAGCTCAGAAATAAGGAGTCTTAAATGGTCAAACAGGATCTTTACGATAAAAGCACAATCCGTCTTTTTGACGCTGCTACTGAAGGCGGCTTGAAAGCTGGCGAGCTCGGTCTCGTTACTTCAAAAAAAGGCTTGGGTAAAACCTCTGTGCTCGTTCAATTTGGTATGGATACACTCTTGCAGGACAAGCAGCTTGTTCATGTCACATTCGACTTGCACTCTTCAAATGTCATCTCTTGGTATGACGGAATTTTCACTGAACTTGCAAAAAAGAAGAATGTTGGAAACGCACAGGAGCTCAAAGAGTCTATCGTTTCAAAACGAACGATTCTCAACTTCTCTCTCGACAACTTCTCTCTTTCAAAGGTCGTTAACACTCTCAACGCTCTCAAAGCCGGCGGAATCGCTGTTTCTGGCGTTGTAATGGACGGAATCGACTTTGCAAAAGTTTCAGAAAATGATGTAAAAGCAGTTGCTGAATATGCAAAGAAAGAGAATGTCACAGTTTGGGGTGCATCAACTTCAAACGGCGACAAACTCGCTGACTCAGTTCCAGCAAATCTTGAAGGCTACTTCTCAGCAGTTCTTCACTTGAATCAGAAAACAGACGCAGTTGCTGTTGATGTTCTCAAGATTCACGACAAAAAGAATGTTGAAGCCGGTCTCAAGCTGGACACAAAAACACTTTTGATTACAAAAGCGTAAATTTTTATCCACAGATTAACACAGATGTGCACAGATTTTTAAAATATTAATCTGTGATAATCTTTCTAATCTGTGGACTATAAAATCCCGTGCTTCTTTGGAGGTGCGGGATTTTTTTTGTCTCTTTTCTATGATTGTAGCAAGTCCTGAATTGTGCTAGAATCTTCCTACATAAAAATCGCCGTCTTTTGGCGAGAATTGAGGAATCATCATGAAATTAACCTGTGGTATCGTCGGACTTCCGAATGTCGGAAAGTCTACTATTTTTTCTGCTTTGACAAAATCTCCGGCTCCTGCCGAAAATTATCCTTTCTGTACGATTGATCCCAATGTGGGCGTGGTTGAGCTTCCAGATGAGCGACTTGACTTTATGGCCAGCGTTTTCCAGCCCAAAAAGAAGATTGCGGCAACAGTTGACTTTGTTGACATCGCGGGCCTTATTAAGGGAGCCAGCAAGGGCGAAGGTTTGGGGAACCAGTTTCTTGCAAATATCCGCGAGACAAGCGTAATCGCCCATGTAGTCCGTTGTTTTGACAATCCTGACATTCAGCATGTCCGTGAAGACGCAAAAACAGACGCTTCAATCGATCCTGAAAGCGATATCCTTACAATCAACTATGAGCTTTGCCAGGCCGATATCGACACAATCACCAAGCGGGAAGACAAGGTTACCCGCCAGATTCGCGCTATGGGAAAGGCCGAGGAAAAGAAATTTGCCGGTTACCGAAGCGCAGTTGATAAAATCCTCCCTCTCTTGCAGGAAGGAAAATGCGCCCGACAGGCAGACTTAACCGAAGAGGAAATGGAAGGAATCTACGACCTCCACTTGCTCACGATTAAACCCCAGCTTTTTGTCTGCAACATCGACGAGGACACAATTTCTTCCGGCACCAACAAATATGTCGAGCAGGTCAAAAAAATGGCTGCTGAAGAAAAGAGCGAAGTTATCGTAATCTGCGGTAAATTCGAGGCTGATTTGGCCGACATCACCGATGAAAATGACCGCAAGGACTTCATGGAAAGCGTAGGCCTTAAAGAAAGCGGCCTTACCGTTCTTGCCAGAGCCGCATATCACCTAATGGGATTAAGAACCTTCTTTACAGGCGGCCCGGATGAGTGCCGCGCATGGACGATTCACGAGGGCGACACTGCACCAAAAGCGGCCGGCGTCATCCACACGGACTTTGAGAAAGGCTTTATCAAGGCGGAAGTTTATTCTGTCGAGGATTTGCGGCAGTACGGAAGCGAGGCTGAAATCAAGGCTCACGGAAAGTACCGCCAGGAAGGCAAGGAATATGTCGTCCAGGACGGTGACTGTATTTTCTTTAAATTCAATGTCTAGAAACAAAAATACCTCCATGTATTTTTGTTTCTTACGAGAAAATTCTGTTCACCTAAAGGCAAACAGAATTTTCTCGCTTGTCTTTTACCCCGCGTCCTTGCGGGGCATTTTCCGTTTTCAATTTTCTAAATCTCCAGTGTACCGACGACCGTTGTATCTTCTTCGCGGGGCTCTTCCCTTCGTTTGAAGAGTGACGGTCGTTCTTTTTTTTCTTCAGATTTGCCAGAGTTTCGTTCTGAAAGAGTTTTTTCTTCTTTTTTTACATTGCGCTTGGCTTTTGGTGCCACTAGGAAGCCGAACATAGAGCCGCATAAACCGCCCGCAATATGGGCGACGGTAGAAATATTCTCAGTCTTAGGAGCATTAATCAGTTCCCTGCCCAAATAAATCGCCACAACAAAAATAAAGGAAAGAGGAATGACATTTTTATCCAAAGTGGTGATTGAAGCAAGGATTATCAGCATAAAGACGATGCCGCTGGCTCCCAAAAGAGGATGGGGAATCAGGCAGACATTGATAACGCCTGTGACGAAAGCCGTAACCACGAACATAAGGGCTACCATTTTTGAGCCATAGCGCTCTTCCATAAGGGGGCCTAAGAGCAAGACAAAGGCAAAATTTCCCAGCAAGTGATTCCAATCTGTGTGACCGAAAATATGGAAGAAAAGGCGTAAATAATCCAGAAAAGATTTGTAATTGAAGCCGCCGTTTGAGCCTATTCGCGCTGGTGCCGTAAAAATCGCAGGAATAAGATGCTTTCCAAGGAGAAAATCATTTAACAAAAGAATGAGGGCGCACAAAATCGCAAAGGTCAGCGTTACAGGCGCATTATATGTGACACGGAACTTTTTTTTCATATTGAGATTATCGGAACAAAAGAAAAGAAAATGAAGAGGGGCGTTGTAGTCGAGTTTGCCATGCAAACTCGCAGGTGTCCCCGCAGAGTGGGGTGCGGCACAACGCAGTGTGACGCAGGGGAGAGACTTCTCCCCTTTTTTATTTTTTGATATAATCAGTACATGACTATTTTACCTGTTTTTCTTCGATATGTTGTCCTTGCGATTGCGGTGCTTATGTATGCGCTCGTGATTGCTAAGCAGGACAAGAAAGTGATTTTCACAACTTGTGCGGCGGTTCTCGTCATCATTTTGGGAATTGCTTTTCCGGGCTACATTTTTACGACGGGTGACACTCGTTTTTACGCCCTCACCCACGCATTTTCCAGTCTCGTAAACTGGAATGTCCTTATGATTTATGTAGGCAGCATGACCGTAGCGGCCTTGTTCTTGTACTCAAAGGTGCCTGCCAAAATCGCCGATTGGATTGTGCGCGTAAGCCCTTCAACGGGAATCGCAATCGTTCTGATTCTTGCCATGACCGGAATAATCTCAATTTTTGTTGAGAATGTGGCGACGGTTCTTGTTATGGCTCCCATTGCCCTCTCCCTCTGCAAAAAGCTCAAGATGAATCCCACCATGTTCATGGTCGGCCTTGCGGTTATGTCAAATCTTGAGGGAACGGCAACTCTGGTGGGAGACCCTCCCAGCATGATTTTTGCAAGCTATGCAGGCTACACTTTCAACGACTTTTTCATTCATTCAGGAAAACTCTCGATTTTCTTCATAGTTCAGACAGGCCTCTTGGCAGGCTGCCTTTTCTTTTATACTGTATTCCGAAAACTCCGGGACAAAACCGAAGTTGAGGGAGAGCCTATCATCTCTGTGGTTCCGGCAATTCTTTTACTGGCCTTGATTTTCGGTCTGGCGGCGATTTCTTTCCTTCCAAACGAAATTCCCTTCCTTTCAGGCTCTTTTGTCATGGTATTGGGCATTTGCGGAATCCTTTGGTATCTTCTTTCGCAAAAAAAATCAGGCGGAGAAACCTGGGAACTCATCAAAGGCTTGGACTGGGAGACAATCGCTTTCTTAATCGGCATTTTCGTGGTAGTGGGCGCAATCAGTGAGACCGGCCTATTAAAAGACTTCGCCGACTTCCTTTCAAAAATCACTGGCGGCAGCAAGCTGGCAGGCTTTGTTCTTGTGCTTTTGGTTTCGATTTTGATTTCCGGCTTCGTGGACAATGTTCCATACATCATCGTCATGCTTCCGGTTGCGGGCAATATGGCCTCATCTATGGGAATCAACCCGGAATTGTACTTGTTCGCCCTTTTGATTGGCTCATGTCTGGGCGGAAACCTCACTCCCTTTGGAGCGAGCGCGAATGTAGTTGCAATGGGAATTGTCAAAAAGGAAGGATACCCCATGAGCTTCGGAAAATGGCTCAAACTGGGCGGCACTTTCACGCTGATTACAACAGCCGCCGCCGCACTCGTCCTTTGGCTTTTGTGGGCATAAATTTTGACGCAGATTAACGCAGATGGACACAGATACAATACTAAAATCCGCGTTTATCTGCGTGCATCCGCGTCTAGCTAAACATCTAATGAAAAAACGGCTCCGGCTTCGGGGGCGGCTCCTGCCAGTCCATAACCCGTGGCCTGCGCCACCTGAATATTTGTCTGAATCTTTGACTGTGTGCTCTGAATGAGCGCGTCAAGCTGAGAGTCGTCCATATTCTCCGGGGCAATATTCGGTTTCGGCTGGTTTTTCATAGAAATCAGCTGATTCAAAAGAGAATTGAGAATCTGAATCTTTGAGATTGAAACACCTTTCTGGTTCGGTTTGGCGGCAACTCCAGTTACATGGTCAAAGTGAGCGTAAATAAGATTAGACTGAGCGACCGGCACATAAAGTTTTCCGTGTCCGCCATTTGAAACAATACCTGAATAGTTAAAATTATTTGCGTTTAATGAAATTCCGTTTACCATAATCTCACCTCACGACTCCCACCAACATTTTATCTAGTTAGATTATCGGTAAATAGAAAAAGAATATTAGATATTTTTAATTGAACTGGTTTCGCCAGACAGTAATTCGCTCGTCGATAGATTTTACCGTGTTCTGCGAATCAGTATTTGTAACTTCCGAAAGGTATGGAATTATCACTCGCTCTTTGAGGCTTTCCCAGCGGGATGGCAGGGCAAGCGGAGCAATCAAAAAATCCTCAGGAGGCATTTTTCCGAGCAAAGTTTTATAATAAGCGGGGAAAACTCGTTCGTTCACGCTTTTGATTGATGAAAATCCACTGCAAATACCAAATGTTTGGGTTTCAAGATTCATACGCATGGCACGCTCAAGCAGATTTTTTTGAGTAGACTCCAAGAAAAACCATTCAATAAAAGCATAAGCATCTTTGGCATTTTTTGTCTTGCGGTACAAACCGAGACTCGTGATATCATCATTCACGAAAATCTTTTCATTTTTTGAAAGCCAGCGGAAAGAAATCGACTCAGTTTGCTCACCAGGAATATCAAAGAAATCATCACTTTTAATGTAAGCGAACAAACAACGGTCAGAATCAACGAGTTTTTGCTTTGGAGCATAAAGATACTTGAATGAAAAATCCTGTTCCGCACTCGTACTTTCGTTTTTTTCAAGCGTCCATGATTTCAAATATTCGATTGTTGAGGCAAGAGAATCGGCATTCCATGAAAATGCAGTTCCTTTTTCGCCGAATTCAGCCCCGAAAGTTTTTGACAACTGATAAATAAAATTTGCATCCCAAGAAGGCGCATACCCCATCTTTACAAAAAGGTCTTCTTTTGATTTTTGATTGAATTTACAGGCCGAATCACGAATTGAATCAGAATCAATCAGCATATTTCCGTTAACAAGAGCATGATTTTTCTGTGAGAAAATCATCGTGGGCAAATTAAAGCTCACAGGAATCAAATACTGACGGCCGTTGACTTTGCCGTATTCCAAAAGAGGGGCATAAATTGAAGATGGATTTATCTGACTGCGGTTAAAAACCCGGTCAACTGCGGCAAAATTCTTTTTGACCCGTGAATTGCGCAAAAAAGAGCCGATAACTATGTCCGGGCTTTGCTCGTCCTTTGCGGGAGGAAGGGAAACGGCCAGCTTGTCCTTGTAAACGACCACGGCCTTAGCCTTGTTCTGGGCAACATTGAAAAATTCAACATAGGAAACGATTTCGGGACGGTCAGTCCAAATTATGACAGGGGAAGAAGAGCCGCAAGATGCAAGGGAAATTACAGGGAACAGGCAGAAGGCAGAAGTGAGCAATTGTTTTACGATACGGAATATGTTTTTCAATTTTTGATGTCCTTTTTATGGGAAATTATAGCATAAAATGACGGGGTGTCATAGAGTGGTAAAATGTTGAAAAAAGTGCACTTTCAGGCGTTTAAAATAGTGAAAAAACTGCACTATTTTGTTTTTAAAATCTTGAAAAAACTGCATTATTTAACTAAAATAATTTTGAAAAAAGTGCACTATTTTGTGTATAAAATTCTGAAATAACTGCACTAAATGGAGGTTCGCATGTTCAAGAGAAAAGCAGAG
>DFEB01000015.1 GCA_002368605.1 Treponema sp. UBA3813
GTGACCTTGTACTGCTCGATTTTTTTCAGCATGACGCCAGGCTTGAACTGAACCATGTCGTAGGCAAAAACCGCCGAGCCGCAAATCCACTGACCGTAGAGTTTGCCCCAGACAGATTTTGCCCAGCCCGTCTCGGCAACGGTAAGGTGAAGGCCGTCATCAATGACATTCTGCCAGTATTTTGCCGTGACGATGTGACCCAGAGGATAAGCGAAATTGTGCTGAACCATCTTTGGGTAGCCGGAAGTACCGGATGTGAAGTAAAGGAGCATGATATCATCGTTGTGAGTGGCCATCTCTCCTTGAGGCCGGGGAAAATCCGTTCCGAATGAAGAAATTTCTTTTGAATATGAAATCCAGCCCTTTCGGTCACTTTGAACAGTGACTAAATTCTTTACGCTGGGAGAGGCAGGAAGCGCCTTTTCGATTTCTTCCTGAATGGTGTCGTCGTAAGAGACAATCATTTTGATTTGGGCCGCGTTTGTGCGGTATTCCAAATCTTTCTGCAAAAGCTGATTTGTGGCAGGAACTGCAATGGCCCCGATTCGATGCAAAGCCGTGATAAAGAACCAGAATTCGTAGCGGCGGCGCAAAATGAGCATGACCGCGTCTCCTTTTTTGATTCCTTTCGAGACAAGGTAATTTGCCGTTCTTCGTGATTCCTTGGCAATGTCGGCAAATGTAAAAACGCGCTCTTCGCCAGAATCATCGCACCAGACCAGGGCGCGCTTGTTCGGCGCTTCTTTTTCGTAACGGTCGATAATATCGTAAGAAAAATTGAAATTTTCAGGAACTTTGATTTTGAAATTCTTTTTTAAGTCCTCATAATTTGTATAAACTGTTCCGTTCTCTACATAATCTGAATAAAAGTTCATTTTGAAAAACCTCATTATCTGCCATAAAAAGGCATTGTCTTCATTAAATGAGACACAGTATTCTGAAAAAAGTTGCATTTATTATAGCATAAAAATCAAATTCCGTCATTTTTCTTTAGCGGGAAAATAAAAAAGCGGGCTGGAAAAATCCGAACCCGCATAAAAAATTATTCTATAAAAATAGGAAAACGCTTTTAGCTACGAGAGCCATTGATTTCGGTGAAAGTTTTTGTGGCACTGTCGTAGGTGTAGCCGTCAGGAACTCCGAAAAGCTCGATGTAACTCTGCTCGATGTATTTTTCGATATTTGTCGAAGCCTTTAAGATTCCCGCTTTTTGAAGCTGGCGGGCAGCATTGTCGAAGGTCTTTTTTCCCAGAGAGCGGCTTGGAATGAAGTTGAGTTCTTCAAAAAGGGCCGCATTGAAGTCCAAGTCTCCGGCGACAAGATTGTTTTCGATTTGAAGCTGGGCCGCTGCTCTAGGCTCTGCTTCCACAAAGGCACTTGCTTTCTGCAAGGCTCTCGTTACGGCCGCCGCCCCCTCAGGATTTTCCCGCAGGAGTTTGTGAGTGACGAACTGCTGGCAGCAATATTCGTTTCTGAATTTCTCATCAGTGCCAGTGTCAAGAATTTTCTTAAATCCATAAGCAAGTTCTCCCTTTGTGGCAATGGGATCGTGGGCGCCAATCACATCAACGGCACCGTTATTGAGGGCGATTGCCAAATCTGATGAGGCATAGGCGACGAATTCCACTTCATTATTGTCAGCCGTAACGCCGATTCCCACATCCATGAGTTTTCGCTTGAGGTTCATTACAGAACTGTCTGCAAGTCCCGGAACGCCGATTTTCTTTCCCCTTAAATCTGCCACTGACTTAATCGGGCTGTCGCCGCGCACATAGTATTTCGTGCAGCCGATGTGGATTCCCGAAGTGTAGGAAATGGGAAGACCGTTTTCGATTGCCTGAAGCTGTGTGGCATACAGGCCGTAGCCTGCGTCGACTTTGCCTGAGGCAATCATCTCTCCGAGAGTCGCGCCTCCCTCAACAACCTGAACGAACTCGGCTTTATGACCGATTTTGGCAAGTTCCTCGTCAAAAAAGCCCATCTTCCAGGCTACATGAACAGGAGCACCGCAAAGGTTTCCTGTCTGAAAATTGATTCTCACGACTTTCTGACTTTCAGAAGCATTTGCCGCCTTTTTGTTGCAGGCTGTGAACGAGAGTGAGGCAATCGCAAGGGCCGCCCCAGTAATTAAAAGTGATTTTTTCATATAATACCTCCATAAGATAAAATCTTGATCTGCCAAATGTTTTTATATCGAATACTCCACTTCCTGAACTTTTCCTGCGTAATCGAGGATTTCAAGAATCTGGGTTCTGTACTTTAAGAAAATGTCCTGTCCCCGCGCCCTGGGATGGCTGATTTCAATGGGAATGATTTTTTCAACCTTTGCGGGGCGGGGCGACATAACGACCACATAATCGCTGAGATAAACCGCCTCATCCACATCATGCGTTACCATGACCATCGTGGTCTGATGTTCCTTCCAGAGCCTCAAGATTTCGTCCTGCATTGTCATTCGGGTGAATGCGTCCAATGCGCCAAGGGGTTCGTCCAACAGAAGAATTTTGGGATGTCCCACAAGGGCACGGGCAAGGCTGGCTCTCTGGTTCATGCCGCCTGAAAGCTGGTGGGGAAAAGATTTTTCAAAGCCCTTTAAGCCCACGAGATTTATAAATTCATCCACATCAGCTTTTCTCTCCTTGTAAATGTGGCGGGCGCGGAGTCCGAAAGCTATATTTTCCCGAATCGTAAGCCAGGGAAAGAGATTGGCCTGCTGGAAGGCAAATCCCCGGTCACTGCCAGGCTTTGTGATTTTCGTGCCGTCAACGCTGACAAAGCCTGTCGTGGGACTTTCAAGACCTGCGATACAGCGCAAAAGAGTGGTCTTTCCGCAGCCAGAAGGTCCAATCAGTGAGACGAAGCTGCCTGCTGGAATCGTGAAGTCCACGCCGTTCAGAGCGACAACTTCCTCCTCCTCGCCACCGCCGAATATTTTCGTAATCTTGTTAAGTTTTATTTCTCCAGACATAGCATCTCCTGCCCTTTTACCATTTAATAAGCCCTTTCTGCCAGTTCAGGAGTTTTCCCCTTACTTTGAAGAGGGCGGTTATGATTACCGTACAGAAAAGGGCAATCATAATCAGGCCGGCGTAGACTCCTGAATACATCATCATTGCTTTCTGCCAGCTTATGTACCAGCCGATTCCGTATTTTGCGCCGAACATTTCTGCCGTCATAAGAGCGATGAAGGCCGCGCAGATTCCGTTGAAGACTCCCTGAAAAATGTTGGGAAGGGCGGCTGGCACAGCGATTTTAAAGACCTGAAAGAAAGTTCCCGCACCAAGAGTTTTTCCAACTTCAAAGTAGACTTTGCTCGTATTCTGAATGCCAGAACTTGTCATCAGCTGAACCGGAAACCAGACTGCAAGGGCTATGATAAAGACGCTGGCACCGAAAGGAGTTGGAAAAGTGGTCAGGACAAGGGGAATCCATGCGGTGGCGGGAATAGGCCCAATCAATTTGATGTAGGGATTTATCCAATAATAGACTTTTTTTGAAAATCCCAGAAAAACGCCAGTGATAAAGCCAATCAAGATTCCCCAGAAGACTCCAAGAATCAAAAGGCGGAAAGAATACCAGATACATTTAAGCAAAAGCGGAGTCTGCTCGATAAAAACCGCTAGAATATTGTCATAGCTGGGAAAAAAAATCACGGGCAGGAGGGCAAATTTTGCGGTCACGAGATTTATCAGCGTTAAGAGAAGAGCCGAACCAAAGAAAAACGGTCCCTTGAGAGTGAGGGAATCCCGAATCTTTTTGAAGGCAAAGGAAAAAGCAAATACCGCAAGTGAAAGAGCAAGGAGGAAAAAAAGCAGAAAATTGTAATAGCTTTTTGTCGCAGCTGGGTGGGCTGAATCGTCGGGAAGAGCTGCCTGCACTAGAATTGCAAGGGCGATTCCCAAGGCGGGAAGCAGTCGCCTTACAAGACCTTGTATTTTTTGATTCATTTGTACCTCTTTAATAACCTAGTAATGTAGTATGTTATAATATTTTTCCCTAATCTTTACTAATATAATTTTCTTATAGGAGTTATAGAAAAAATCTATAACAAGCTCATCTTTTCGACAGTCTGATTTGATTGATTTCCCCTCGTCTTGCGGATAAAATACTTTCATGCTGAATCAGTTTTCCCGAACAGAACTGCTCCTTGGAAAAGAGGCAATGAAGATTCTCTCCCGCGCTCATGTGGCTGTCTTTGGGGTCGGCGGTGTGGGCGGCTATGTAGTCGAAGCCCTGGTCAGAAGCGGAATCTCCCATATCGACATAATCGATAATGACACTGTAAGTCTCACGAACATTAACCGGCAGATTATTGCCAGTCACGCGACTCTTGGCCGGCCAAAAGTTGATGTCATGAAAGAGCGGATTCTGGACATAAATCCAGACGCGGAGGCGAAGGCTTTTAAGTGCTTTTATCTTCCTGAGACACGGAATCTCTTTGATTTTTCAGAATATGACTATGTGGTCGATGCGGTGGATACGGTGACGGCGAAGATTCAGCTGATTTTACAGGCAAAAGAGGCTGATGTTCCGATTATCTCCAGCATGGGGGCGGGAAACAAGCTTAACCCTATGAGTTTTGAGGTGGCGGACATTTCCCAAACCAGCGTATGCCCACTGGCAAGAGTCATGCGGCAGGAGTGCAAAAAGCGGGGAATCAAAGATGTTAAAGTGGTCTATTCCAAAGAAAAGCCGGTTGAAAGCAGACTGACCGAAGAAGAAAAAAAATCAGCCGAGCAGAAAGGAAACGGCGTGGCTCCTGGAAGTTGTGCCTTTGTTCCTTCCGTGGCAGGACTGATTATCGCAAGCGAAGTGATAAAAGACTTAACAGCTAAAGCCCGCAATGTGTAGAATCCGGCGCACATCGTCGATGTAGGTCAGGGAAATATTGCTCATTCGCGCGTCTTTTTTTGTGATATAGCCCAGCTCAAAAGAGCAATTTGCCTTTTCATCAAGATTTTTCAAGGGAATCGTGACAAAATCTCCGTCTCCCTCTTCGCCGAAAACTCCCGAAAGAAAGGTGTAGCCGTTCAGGTTTTTGAGAAGATTGAGTTCCGTCGCCCGGTCTGCCACCATAATCGGCTTGTTCAGTTCATGCCGATTTAAAACTTCCTCTGAGAAAAAAGATTTCACATCGTCAGTGTCAAAAGTGACGAACTGATAGGCGGAAAGCTCGTCAAGGGAAATCGATCCTTTTTGAGACAAGGGATGATTTTTATGCAGATAGACAAAGGCATTGCATTCCGTAAGATGATGAAAAACAAGCTGGCGTGCTTCAAGGAGTTTAAGGATTTGAGT